>NZ_JARWKR010000021.1:0-1803 GCF_029846335.1 Cobetia sp. 3AK
ATCTGAAGCTTAGAGGCTTTTCCTGGAAGCGTGGCATCGATGACTTCCTGACCGTAGTCAGTTCGTCTCGCATCTCGACCTCAGAGGAACCGGATTTGCCTGATTCCTCGGCCTACATGCTTTCACCAGGACAACCAACGCCTGGCTCACCTAGCCTTCTTCGTCCCCCCATCGCAACCACATCCGGTACGGGAATATTAACCCGTTTCCCATCGACTACGCGTTTCCGCCTCGCCTTAGGGGCCGACTCACTCTGCTCCGATTAACGTAGAACAGAAAACCTTGGTCTTCCGGCGGGGGAGTTTTTCACTCCCCTTATCGTTACTCATGTCAGCATTCGCACTCGTGATACCTCCAGCAGACTTCTCAATCCACCTTCATTGGCTTACACGACGCTCCTCTACCGCTCATCCAGAGGATGAACCCGTAGCTTCGGTACCTGATTTAGCCCCGTTATATCTTCCGCGCAGGCCGACTCGACTAGTGAGCTATTACGCTTTCTTTAAAGGATGGCTGCTTCTAAGCCAACCTCCTAGCTGTCTGAGCCTTCCCACATCGTTTCCCACTTAATCAGGATTTTGGGACCTTAGCTGACGGTCTGGGTTGTTTCCCTTTTCACAACGGACGTTAGCACCCGCTGTGTGTCTCCCACGCTGCACTCACTGGTATTCGGAGTTTGCCTCGGGTTGGTAAGTCGGGATGACCCCCTAGCCGAAACAGTGCTCTACCCCCAGCGGTGATACGTGAGGCGCTACCTAAATAGCTTTCGAGGAGAACCAGCTATCTCCGGGCTTGATTAGCCTTTCACTCCGATCCACAGCTCATCCCAGCATTTTTCAACATACTTGGGTTCGGGCCTCCAATTGATGTTACTCAATCTTCACCCTGGCCATGGATAGATCGCCCGGTTTCGGGTCTATACCCTGCGACTGGTCGCCCAGTTAAGACTCGCTTTCGCTACGCCTCCCCTATACGGTTAAGCTCGCCACAGAATATAAGTCGCTGACCCATTATACAAAAGGTACGCGGTCACACCACGAAGGTGCTCCCACTGCTTGTACGCATACGGTTTCAGGATCTATTTCACTCCCCTCGCCGGGGTTCTTTTCGCCTTTCCCTCACGGTACTGGTTCACTATCGGTCAGCCAGGAGTATTTAGCCTTGGAGGATGGTCCCCCCATGTTCAGTCAAGGTTTCTCGTGCCCCGACCTACTCGATTTCACGATACTCAGACTTCGACTACGGGACTATCACCCTGTATCGTCAAGCTTCCCAGCTTGTTCGTCTGTCAGTTGTATCGCTTAAGGGCTGGTCCCCGTTCGCTCGCCGCTACTTGGGGAATCTCGGTTGATTTCTTTTCCTCCGGGTACTTAGATGTTTCAGTTCCCCGGGTTTGCCTCTATAGGTTATGTATTGGCCTATAGATACTCACCTGATGGTGAGTGGGTTTCCCCATTCGGAAATCGTTGGGTCGCAGGGTATTTGCCACCTCGCCAACGCTTATCGCAGGCTATCACGTCCTTCATCGCCTCTGGCTGCCAAGGCATCCACCGTATGCGCTTAATCGCTTGACCATATAACCCCAAGGGGTCTGTCAAGGATTACGAATCTGTCGGACCTCTCCGACATATCGTTTGATGGAGATGTGCTTGGCGCACATTCCATCGTCAGCATGATTCACATTGTTAAAGAGCGGCTGTTCAGAGAACAGTGAGAAGCGCGCTCTGTTGAGCACGCTTGCCACTGCCGGCTAAGCCAGCAATAAGATCAGGTAATTCGTTGTGAGCACTTGCCGCGAGCAGT
>NZ_JARWKR010000022.1:0-1715 GCF_029846335.1 Cobetia sp. 3AK
ATCCTCGACGTAGCTGTAGGTCACGGTGCCCGTGTCGGCGTCGTAGCCGGTCACGGACAGGGTGCCTTCGTCGGTGGTGATCTCGACCGGCGTGGTGCTGGCGTCAGTGATGTCGATGCCACCGATGGTGACGGTATCGATGCCCGCTTGTGCCGCGACCGTGAAGCTGCCGGTGACGGTGTCGCCGGTGGCTTCGGTGACGCTGTTGTCGGCCGTGGCACTGATGTCAGTGATGGTCGGCACACCATCGGTGGAGCCGTCGACGGTGATGGTCAGCGTGGTACTGGAGGTATCGCCATCGGCGTCGGTGATCGTGTAGCTGAATTCGTCCGCCAGGCTCTCGCCATCATCCAGCGACTGCACGGCCGGATTGGTGGTGTCGAGCACATAGCTGTAGCTGCCATCGGCTTCGAGCGTCAGCGTGCCGTAGTCGCCGGTGACAACTGCCGCGGCATCGGCCGTGACGGCGTTGCCATCGACGGCAGTGACCGTGGTGGCGTCAGCCCCCAGGGTGTCGGCGGTGTCGTTGGCGCCGTCGATGACGTTGCCGTCGAGTGCCGTGGTGGTGTCTTCACCGATGTTGCGCGTGTCAGCCTTGGCCTCCGGCGCGGTGTCGAGGATCGCGATGTCCAGGCTGTCCGTGCTGCTCTGCCCGGTGATGTCGGTGACCACGACCGCGAAGCTGTCGGTGATGTCGCCGCCGGCGTGATTCTCGGTCTCGCCATCCTCGACGTAGCGGTAGGTCACGGTGCCCGTGCCGGCGTCATAGCCGGTCACGCTCAGGGTGCCTTCGTCGGTGGTGATCTCGACCGGCGTGGTGCTGGCGTCAGTGATGTCGATGCCACCGATGGTGACGGTATCGATGCCCGCTTGTGCCGCGACCGTGAAGCTGCCGGTGACGGTGTCGCCGGTGGCTTCGGTGACGCTGTTGTCGCTGTTGTCGCTCGTCGCGCTGATGTCGGTGATGGTCGGTGCTGAGTCATCCACACCAGTGATAACGATGTCGACCGTGGTGGTCGTCCCATCGCTCAGCTCGACCACAAATGACTGGCTGACAGTATCGCCTGCATCCAGCCCCTGGACGGCAGCGGCTTCGTTATCGAGCGTGTAGGTCCACTCACCTGACTCATTGACGCTGAAAGTGCCGTAATCATCGCTTTGGGAGCCAGCGACCACATCGGTGCTTTCAACATCGACAAGCGTGCCAGAAGCTTCGGTAACGCCATCCTCTGTTACCGCGCCAGAATCACTGCCAACCAGTGTGCCCACGTCATTGCTGGTCGCGGTGTTGCCGGCCGGGTCGGTGACAGTGGCTTCGACGCTGTACTCGCCTTCGCTCAGCGGGGTCTCGGCGTCAACCGTATAGGTGCCGTTCTCGACGGTCGCGGTGACGGTCTGCTCGTTGCCGTCACTGTCGGTGATGAGCAGCGTGACGGTGCTGCCGTCTTCGGCATCGGTGGTACCGACGATGGTCGGCGTGGTGTCGGAGGTCAGCGCCGGGGCATCGACGGTCAGTGCCGGGGCGGACAGATCGATCTCGCCCACGTCATTGCTGGTCGCGGTGTTGCCGGCCGGGTCGGTGACAGTGGCTTCGACGCTGTACTCGCCTTCGCTCAGCGGGGTCTCGGCGTCAACCGTATAGGTGCCGTTCTCGACGGTCGCGGTGACGGTCTGCTCGTTGCCGTCACTGTCGGTGATGAGCAGCGTGACGGTGC
>NZ_JARWKR010000023.1:0-1389 GCF_029846335.1 Cobetia sp. 3AK
GCAAACCCCTTGGGTGTTATATGGTCAAGCCTCACGGGCAATTAGTACTGGTTAGCTCAACACATTGCTGTGCTTCCACACCCAGCCTATCAACCTTGTAGTCTTCAAGGGCCCTTCAGGAGGCGCAAGGCCTCAGGGAAGTCTCATCTTGAAGGGGGCTTCCCGCTTAGATGCTTTCAGCGGTTATCCCGTCCGAACGTAGCTACCGGGCAATGCCATTGGCATGACAACCCGAACACCAGAGGTTCGTCCACTCCGGTCCTCTCGTACTAGGAGCAGCTCTTCTCAAACTTCCGACGCCCACGGCAGATAGGGACCGAACTGTCTCACGACGTTCTAAACCCAGCTCGCGTACCACTTTAAATGGCGAACAGCCATACCCTTGGGACCGACTTCAGCCCCAGGATGTGATGAGCCGACATCGAGGTGCCAAACACCGCCGTCGATGTGAACTCTTGGGCGGTATCAGCCTGTTATCCCCGGAGTACCTTTTATCCGTTGAGCGATGGCCCTTCCATACAGAACCACCGGATCACTAGAACCTACTTTCGTACCTGCTCGACGTGTCTGTCTCGCAGTCAAGCACCCTTATGCTCTTGCACTCAATGCACGATTTCCAACCGTGCTGAGGGTACCTTCGTGCTCCTCCGTTACTCTTTAGGAGGAGACCGCCCCAGTCAAACTACCCACCATACACTGTCCTCGATCCGGATAACGGACCTGAGTTAGAACGCCAATGATGTCAGGCTGGTATTTCAAGGTTGGCTCCACCGCATCTGGCGACGTGGTTTCAAAGCCTCCCAGCTATCCTACACAGACAACATCAGCATCCAGTGTAAAGCTATAGTAAAGGTTCACGGGGTCTTTCCGTCTAGCCGCGGGTACACAGCATCTTCACTGCGATTTCAATTTCACTGAGTCTCGGGTGGAGACAGCGTGGCCATCATTACGCCATTCGTGCAGGTCGGAACTTACCCGACAAGGAATTTCGCTACCTTAGGACCGTTATAGTTACGGCCGCCGTTTACCGGGGCTTCGATCAAGAGCTTCGGACGAATCCTAACCCCATCAATTAACCTTCCGGCACCGGGCAGGCGTCACACCCTATACGTCCGCTTGCGCGTTTGCAGAGTGCTGTGTTTTTAATAAACAGTTGCAGCCACCTGGTATCTTCGACCGGTAAGAGCTTACGGAGCAAGTCCTTCACTCGAACCGGTGCACCTTCTCCCGAAGTTACGGTGCCATTTTGCCTAGTTCCTTCACCCGAGTTCTCTCAAGCGCCTTGGTATTCTCTACCTGACCACCTGTGTCGGTTTGGGGTACGGTCGCATGTGATCTGAAGCTTAGAGGCTTTTCCTGGAAGCGTGGCATCGATGACTTCCTGACCGT
>NZ_JARWKR010000024.1:0-1308 GCF_029846335.1 Cobetia sp. 3AK
TCGGCGGGATCGACGGTGACGGAGCCACCTTCGCCGTCGGTGATCACCAGCTGAACGTTGTTGCTGCTCAGGCCGTCTTCGATGGAGCCGGTCAGCGTCACGTTGCCGATCTCGTCGGCATTCAGGAAGCCATCGCCACCATCGGTGAAGGCGATGCTGTTGTCGCCTTCCGCCGGCGGGGTGGTGTCGGTATTACTATCAACCGTGACGGGGTTGGACGGCTCACTGGTGTTGCCGGCTGGGTCGGTCGCGGTGGCAGTCAGTTCGGTGCCGTCTTCCGGCATCGGATCGAGCTCGACCGAGAAGGTGCCATCGTTGCCCACTTCAGTCGTGGCAACTTCCTCACCATTGCCATCGGTGATGTCGATGGTCGCGCCGGGCTCACCGGTGCCGGAGAGGGTGGTGCCGTCGGTGTCGTTCAGTGTCGGGGTGTCGGTGACGGTGTCCTTGGTCGCGGCATCCGTGAACTCGGCCGCATTACCGGCCTCATCAGTGACGGTCAGTGTCGCGGTGAGTTCGCCCTCGGCCAGGTCGGAGAGATTCTGGCCAGCGACAGTCAGGGTGGTGCCATCGACAGTGATATCGGCGGGATCGACGGTGACGGAGCCACCTTCGCCGTCGGTGATCACCAGCTGAACGTTGTTGCTGCTCAGGCCGTCTTCGATGGAGCCGGTCAGCGTCACGTTGCCGATCTCGTCGGCATTCAGGAAGCCATCGCCACCATCGCCGAAGGCGATGCTGTTGTCGCCTTCCGCCGGCGGGGTGGTGTCGGTGTTGCTGTCGACGGTGACGGGGTTGGACGGCTCACTGGTGTTGCCGGCTGGGTCGGTCGCGGTGGCAGTCAGTTCGGTGCCGTCTTCCGGCATCGGATCGAGGGTGATTTCGAAGTTTCCGTCATCACCCACTTCGGTTGTCGCCACCTCGTCACCATTGCCATCGGTGATGCTGATGGTCGCGCCGGGCTCGCCAGTCCCGGTGAGGGTGGTGCCATCGGTGTCGTTCAGCGTCGGGGTGTCGGTGACGGTGTCCTTGGTCGCGGCATCCGTGAACTCTGCCTCGTTACCGGCGTCGTCAGTGACGGTCAACGTCGCGATGAGTTCGCCCTCGGCCAGGTCGGAGAGATCTTGGCCAGCGACAGTCAGGGCGGTGCCATCGACAGTGATGTCGGCGGGATCGACGGTGACGGAGCCACCTTCGCCGTCGGTGATCACCAGCTGAACGTTGTTGCTGCTCAGGCCGTCTTCGATGGAGCCGGTCAGCGTCACGTTGCCGATCTCGTCGGCATTCAGGAAGCCATCGCCACCATCG
>NZ_JARWKR010000025.1:0-1013 GCF_029846335.1 Cobetia sp. 3AK
CTTCACCACCGACGCCCGCGAGGCCGTCGCGCACGGCGTGCTGCAGTTCATCGCCGTGGGCACGCCGCCGGATGAAGACGGCAGTGCCGATCTCAAGTACGTGCTGGCCGTGGCGGGCACCATCGGTGAGCACATGGATGACTACAAGGTCATCATCGACAAGTCCACCGTGCCGGTGGGCACCGCGGATCGCGTGCATGCCCGCGTGGCAGAGGTGCTCAAGCACCGCGGCGTGAGCGTTGCGTTCGATGTCTGCTCCAACCCGGAATTCCTCAAGGAGGGCGCGGCGCTGGAGGACTTCACGCGCGGTGCCCGCATCGTGGTCGGCACCGATTCCGAGGCGGTGCGCGAGCGCATGCGCGAATGCTACGCCCCCTACAACCGCAACCATGAAAAGCTGATGTTCATGGATGTGCGCGCCGCCGAGCTGACCAAGTACGCCGCCAACGCGATGCTGGCCACCAAGATCAGCTTCATGAACGAGATCTCCAACCTGGCCGAGCGCCTGGGCGCGGATATCGAGGAAGTGCGCCGCGGGATCGGCAGTGACCCGCGCATCGGTTACCACTTCATCTACCCGGGCTGTGGCTACGGTGGCTCCTGCTTCCCGAAGGATGTCCAGGCGCTGGCGCGTACCGCCAGCCAGATCGGCTATGAGGCCGAGCTGCTCACCGCGGTGGAATCCGTCAACAAGCGGCAGAAGGTCACGCTGTTCGAGAAGCTGTCACGTGCCTTCGATGGCGATCTCGCCGGCAAGACCATCGCCGTCTGGGGGCTAGCCTTCAAGCCGAACACCGATGACATGCGTGACGCGCCGAGCCGCACGCTGATGGAAGCGCTGTGGGCGGCGGGTGCCAAGGTGCAGGCCTATGACCCGGAAGCGATGAAGGAATGCCGTCGTATCTACGGTGAGCGCGATGACCTGGTGCTGGTGGCGGATCGCATCCAGGCGGTCAAGGGCGCGGATGCGCTGGTGATCTGCACCGAGTGGAAGGAATTCCGCACGCTGGATG
>NZ_JARWKR010000026.1:0-743 GCF_029846335.1 Cobetia sp. 3AK
GCCAGCGGGTCGCTGAGCGTTACGCTCCAGTTGCCGTCGGCATCCGCGGTGACGGTGTCGAGCAGGGTCTCGCCGTCGTAGATGGCGACTGAGCTACCGGCTTCGGCAGTACCTGTCAGGGTCGGAGTCGTGTCATCGGTGCTGTCGCCAGAAGCCAGCTCGCCTGTGACGCTGCCCACATTGTCGTCAACAGAAGTAATGACAGGCGCGGCAGGAGCCGTGATGTCACCGGCGGTCGGCACCGTGACAATGGCAGAAGCGTCGCTTTCATTGCCGGCATCATCGGTGGCAGTTGCTGTCAGCTCGGTGCCGTCCTCCTGTTCTGGCGTCAGCTCGAGGCTGAAGTCTCCGTTGGCATCGACGGTCGTTTCACCAAGCACATCGCCGTCTCCATTGGTGACGGTAATGGTGGAGCCTGGCTCACCGGTACCGGTGAGCGTCGTGCCGTCGGTCTCTTCGAGTACCGGAGCTTCGGGGGCGGTGGTATCGACGGTCAGTTCAATGACCTCTGACGGGTCACTCTCATTGCCGGCGGCATCGGTCGCCACCGCGGTGAGGCTGTGATCGCCTTCAGCCAGCGGGTCGCTGAGCGTTACGCTCCAGTTGCCGTCGGCATCCGCGGTGACGGTGTCGAGCAGGGTCTCGCCGTCGTAGATGGCGACTGAGCTACCGGCTTCGGCAGTACCTGTCAGGGTCGGAGTCGTGTCATCGGTGCTGTCGCCAGAAGCCAGCTCGCCTGTGAC
>NZ_JARWKR010000027.1:0-561 GCF_029846335.1 Cobetia sp. 3AK
GCGTCCTGCACCTTGAGCTGCACGGTGGCAGAGGCGGTGAGGTCGGCGTCGACATGGCTGACGGTGATGCCGTCGTCACTGTCGACACTGCCGCTGATGTCGGTCCAGGTGGTGCCGCCATCATTGCTGTACTGCAGGGTCTCGCCCTCGGCCAGTGCGGCATCCAGGGTGGCGGTGATCGTCAGGCCATCATCGTCATTGGTGATGAAGTCGTCGGCGGCACCGCTATCGTCGCTGATCCCGTCAATGCTGACGGCCGTGGTCGGCGCGGTCACGTCAATCACGATGGCCTGCGAGGCAACCGGGCCGTCATTGCCGGCGGCGTCCTGCACCTTGAGCTGCACGGTGGCAGAGGCGGTGAGGTCGGCGTCGACATGGCTGACGGTGATGCCGTCGGCACTGTCGACACTGCCGCTGATATCGGTCCAGGTGGTGCCGCCATCATTGCTGTACTGCAGGGTCTCGCCCTCGGCCAGTGCGGCATCCAGGGTGGCGGTGATCGTCAGGCCATCATCGTCATTGGTGATGAAGTCGTCGGCGGTACCGCTATCGTCGCTGATC
>NZ_JARWKR010000028.1:0-546 GCF_029846335.1 Cobetia sp. 3AK
CGTGACCGGCTACGACGCCGACACGGGCACCGTGACCTACAGCTACGTCGAGGATGGCGCGAGCGAAGATCACACCGGCGGCGACATCACCGACAGCTTCAGCGTCGTGGTCACCGACATCACCGGGCAGAGCACCAGCGACAGCCTGGACATCGCGATCCTCGATACCGCGCCGGAGGCCAAGGCCGACGCCCGCAACATCGACGAAGACACCACCACGGCACTCGACGGCAACGTCATCGACGGCACCAACGACACCGCCGATACCCTGGGCGCCGATGCCACCAGCGTGACCAGCGTCACGCCGGACGGCGGGAGTGCGTCTGCCGTCACCGCGGATGATGCGACGGTCGTCACCGGCAGCTACGGCACGCTGACCCTCAACAGTGATGGCAGCTACAGCTATGTGCTGGACAACAGCAATGCCGAGGTCCAGGGCCTGGATGATGGGGCGTCACTGACCGACGTCTTCAGCTACACGATCACCGACGCCGATGGCGATGCCTCCAGCACCACGCTGACCATCACCGTCGACGGCTCGACCGA
>NZ_JARWKR010000029.1:0-485 GCF_029846335.1 Cobetia sp. 3AK
CCCCTGCAGCCCAGCTGCAGGGGCGGTTCTCTTTGTGCGTAGGAAAAAGTGGTGCTTGGAGAGGTGGTGCACAGAAAAATGGCGCACTGGAATGTGATACCAGAATCTTGGTGATCTTCGACGTGCCAGGTGAATGTACAAGTCTTCATACGCTTCGAGTGGGGAGGGCGCACGGTCCTAGTGATGCTCACACCGCATGGGTGAAGATATTGTCTCGTTTCAGGTCGGTAATAGGGTGTGGGAAACTCTCATTGAGCGGCTCATGCCAGGTTATCCACACCCCTTTCTTTCAGGTGTGACTCTCGGGAATCATCAGAGCGATCGATCAGGCCCGCTTCTTTACCATGATGTCGTCCTGAATCGTGACGGCCGAAAGCGCCGAACACTGCATGGCTGGATGCTTTTTGAAGAAAGCGCTTGCACTTGCAGAGGTGAATGCGTAAAGTACGCATCCGCTGCCGGGGACGCATGGCGTTACCAGCGGT
>NZ_JARWKR010000002.1:0-553075 GCF_029846335.1 Cobetia sp. 3AK
CCGATGGCGATGCCTCCAGCACCACGCTGACCATCACCGTCGACGGCTCGACCGACGCAGTCCCCATCATCACGTTGGCAGACAAGGAAGTGACCGAGGCCACGGGTGCCACTGTCACTGACACCTTCCATGTCGAGGCGGATGCCGGCATCGCCAGCGTCACCATCAATGGCACGGATATCACTTCGGCGTCAGTGGATAGCCCCATCGTGATTCCGGGCGCGACTGATGACGAAGGGACGCTGACTATCACGGGCTACGATTCCGGCACTGTGTCCTACACCTATGTGGAGGATGGCACGGCTGCGGATCACACGGCTGGTGACAATAGCGTGTTCGACAACTTCGCCGTGGTCGTCACTGACTTGGCAGGACAGAGCACGAGCGACAGCCTTGACGTCAAGATTCTGGATACCGCGCCGGTTGCCAACCCTGATGAACGCACCATCGAGGAAGATGCGACGGATGAACTGACAGGCAACGTGATTGACGGTATCAATGACACCGCCGATACGCTGGGCGCCGATACGCCGTTCATGGTCTGCAAACTGGACGATAAAGGGATTGCCGACGGCGGCAGTGCGACCGTCACCGGCGACTATGGCACGCTGACACTCAATAGTGACGGCAGCTATACCTACGTATTGGATACCACCAAGACGCAGTCGCTGGCTGATGGTGTGCAGGCGGAAGATGTCTTCACTTATGTCCTGGAGGACAGTGATGGTGATACGTCTACCACCACGCTGACCATCAACATCACGGGGTCTGACGATCTGCCGGTACTTACCGCAGACACTGGTGCCGTGAGTGAGGACGACGTACTGAGTGCCACTGGTGCGCTGACGGCTACCGACGTGGACGGCATCGCTCCGACCTTCGTCGCCGCCACCGATGACAGCAGTGTCTACGGCAGCTTCGAGGTCGCCGCCGACGGCAGCTGGACCTACACGCTTGATAACGACAGTGCAGACGTACAAGGCCTGATTGAAGGACAGACCGTCACCGAGCAATACATCGTGAGCCTGTCGGATGGCACCAGCACTACCGTCGATATCATTATTACCGGTGCTGATGATGGTGAGCCGACCATCGACTCGTTGGAAGATCAGTCAGTCATCGAGGGTGAGGGTGCGACCGTCACCGATACCTTCAATGTCCAGGCTGATACTGGCATCGCTACCGTCACCATCAACGGCACCGATATCACCGGCGCGACTGCAGCCAATCCGGTCGCGATTCCTGGCTCGGATGGTGATGAAGGTACGTTGACCGTCACTGGCTACGATGCCGACACGGGCACCGTCTCTTACCGCTATGTGGAAGATGGTACTGCCGCTGATCACTCTGGCGGCGATGACAGCGTTGTCGATAGCTTCACCGTGGTGGTGACGGATGTTACCGGCGCAACAGCTACCGACAGCCTCGACGTCACGGTTCTGGATACCGCGCCGGTTGCCAATGATGACACCTACACCATTCGTGAGGACGATACTTCCCCTGATGGTGAGCCGGTGATCAGCACCAATGTGATCTCCAGCGTCGTAGGTGGCGGGCAGGATGAGCTTGGTGCCGATGCCGTGACCATCACGAAACTGGACGGCATCTTGCTGGCAGACAACGGGGGTAGTGTTACCGTCGATGGCAGCTATGGCAGCCTGACCCTCAATACCGATGGCAGCTTCAGTTATGACTTGGACGATGTACGTGCCCAGGCATTGGGAGCGGGTGATCTGGTCAAGGAGGAGTTCGAGTACACCATTCTTGATGCGGATGGGGATTCGGATACCGCTGTCATCACCATCAATGTCCAGGGCTTGAACGACAAGCCGGTGGCCTATGACGATGGCCCGATTCTGGTCGAGGAAGATACTCCGGTCAGCGGCAACGTCCTGAGCAACGATGTTGATGCCGATGGTGATGAGTTGAGCGTCGTCAGCTTCACTGTTGACGGCGATACCTACGACCCGGGCGAGACGGCGGATCTTGGCGAAGTCGGCACACTGCTGATCAATACTGACGGTACCTTCACCTTCACGCCCGGTGAGAACTACAACGGTCCGGTGCCTGATACCACCTATGTGATCACGGATGGCACCGAAATTGATGAAGCCATTCTCAGCTTCCAGGATGTCACGGCGGTCGATGACCCGGTTGTCATCAGTACAGATGATGGCGCTGTTGTCGAAGATGGTGTGACACAAGCGTCGGGTACGCTGACCGCGACCGATGTCGATAGTGTTGCGCCGACATTCGTGGCCGCGACCGATGACAGCAGTGACTACGGCAGCTTCACTGTCAATGCTGACGGTAGCTGGACCTATACGCTCGACAACGACACAGCTGCTGTTCAGGGGCTGACGTCTGAAGACGAGATTGTCGAGCAGTACACCGTCACGCTCAGCGATGGTTCCACCACGACAGTGGATATCGTGATCACCGGTACTGATGATGCACTGCCGGTCATCAATTCACTGGAAGATCAGTCCGTCACCGAAGCGACAGGAAGTACGGTCACCGATACCTTTACCGTGAAAGCTGCGGCAGGTATTGCGGCAGTGACGATCGCTGGTGTGGATATCACGGATGCCAACACCTCACCGGTAGTGATCTCCAATCCAGATGGCGAAGGGACGCTGACCGTCACTGGCTATGATGCCGACACCGGGGTGGTCTCCTACAGCTATGTGGAAGATGGCACTGCGGCTGATCATTCCGGTGGCGATGACAGTGTCGTTGACGACTTCGCTGTCGTGGTGACGGATCTTGCCGGTCAGAGCACCACATCCAGTCTGGATGTCACCGTTCTGGACACCGCGCCGATAGCTAATGCTGATACCCGCAGCATGAACGAGAATCGTAGTGCTGCCGTTACCGGCAATGTGGTGGACGGCTCATCTGCGACGGCGGACACCCTGGGGGCCGATGCGGTCACCGTCACCGCCGTCACTTCCGGATCAGAAACCGTCGCGGTGAGCGATGGCGCGGCGGCGGTGATCACTGGTGCTCATGGCGAGCTGACGCTTGAAGCGGATGGCTCCTACAGCTACCAGTCAGCACGCGAAGATCTGCAGTTCCTCGCGGCGGGTGAGTCGGTCACGGATGTCTATACCTACGTGATCAAGGATGCTGACGGTGATACCTCCAGCACCACTCTGACGATCACCATCAATGGTCGCAACGACGGCCCGGCGATCAGCGTCAACAGTGGTGATAGCGCCTCCGCCAGTCTGACGGAAACGGACTCCGCCCTGAGCACCAGCGGTACGCTGTCGGTGACGGATGTGGATCTCAGCAATAGCGTGACGCCAAGCGTGACCAGTGTCTCCAGCAATGGTGATACTGGCGCGCTGGACAACGATGATCTGCTTGCGCTGCTGGGGGTGGACACCGGCGCCATCATCGATGACGAGAACACTGAAGGGACGCTCAACTGGACCTTCGACAGCAGTGCTGCCGGGGAAAGCTTCGATTACCTGTCTGCAGGCGAGTCACTGGTCCTGACCTACACCGTCACTGTCACGGATACGGCGGGAGCGACAGCTACCCAGGATGTCACCATTACCATTCAGGGGACGAATGACGCTCCGATGGTGACTGCGACTGAAGGCCGCGTCAGCGAAGAAGGGCTCGAAGGCGGTATCGCCGACAGTGATGCGGCTGATGGCTTCACGGATACTACCGATGCCACCATCGTCACCGGTACGGTTTCGGTCACGGATGTCGACAGTGACAGTGTCTCGCTGGTGCTGACAGCGCCCGCCACGGCCATCACCTCCGGTGGCAGTGCGGTGACCTGGTCCGGCAGCGGCACCCAGTCAATGGTGGCAACCGATGCCGAGGGCAATGAAGTCGCGACGGTGACCATCGATGACAGCGGCGCCTATACCTTCACTCTGAGTCAGGCGGTTGATCACTCGGGTGATGGGGAAGATGTCCTGTCTCTGGACTTCGGTGTGCTCGCAACGGATAGCGAAGGCGCAAGCTCCACCGGCACGCTGACCATCGGCATCGAGGATGATGCCCCCGAGCAGCAGGAAGCACAGAGCTTCTCCTCGACGCTGGTGGACACGAATCTCACTATCGTGCTGGATGTCTCTGGCTCCATGGTGACGAGAGATGGCATTGATGGTGAATCTCGACTGGACAGTGCTATCAGCGCGATCAAAACGTTGATTGAGTCCTATGACGATTTCGGGGATGTACGTATCAATCTGGTGACCTTCTCCACGACGGCAGACTCCTACGGTGCTTGGCTGACAGTCGCCGAGGTCGAAGATGTTCTGGATGGCCTGATAGCGGGAGGGGTTACCAACTACGATGCCGCGCTTGCAGAAGCGATGGACAATTATGCTTTGGACGGGGCATTGGAAGATGCGCAAAGCATCTCTTATTTCTTCTCGGATGGTACGCCATATGGTGCTGATGGTGATTCCAATGCGCTGGACAACTCTTTGGACTTCGATACCGTTCAATACACCACGACTATCAATGGTCAGCGGGTGGTGGTCCCAGTTCAGGACTCCTCTGATACTGGCATCAGCAACACAGAAGAGGGTATCTGGACTGACTTTTTGGTGGAAAATGGTGTCAAGTCTTATTCCATCGGCTTGGGTAGCAATGTCACAGAAGCCAATCTTGATCCGATTGCCTACGATGGTTCAGCGGATGAAGATATCGATAGTACAGTCGTGACCAGCTTCGAGGATCTCGATGATACGCTCGCTGCCACGGTCCAATCACCCGTCAGTGGTCAGCTGGTATCAGGCAGTTCCGTGGATGGCAGTCTGTTGGGAGCAGATGGCGGTTATCTGCAGTCGGTCACTGTGGATGGCACGACCTACAGCTATGATCCGGATACCAATGCTGTTTCTGCCACTGGCACTGACAACAGCAGCTACGATGCAGACAGCCTGGAGTTGACCATCTCGACGGATCTGGGCGGCAGCATGCTGTTCAATCTGGGGACCGGTGATTTCTCCTATACGCCGCCGGACAATGTCAGTGAGCGTTCCACGGACAGCTTCGATTACGTCACGGTCGACAACGACGGGGATACCAACACTTCCAGCGTCAGCATTGATGTCGACAAGTTGGCTGTCGTGATCGGGACTTCCGGTAACGATACTTTGACAGGTGATGGTGACGGGCCTTTCTATGCCGATTATCTGATCGGCCAGGGCGGCGATGACATCTTGAGTGGCGGTGTGGGCAGCGATCGTCTGGAAGGCGGTAGCGGCAACGATACGCTGAGAGGTGGTACCGGCAACGATATCCTGTCCGGTGGCGAGGGCGATGATCTTCTGGTGGGTGGCTCCGGCAACGACATCCTCACCGGTGGCGGTGGTGTAGACACCTTCCAGTGGATGAGTGGTGATGACGTCAACAGCGAAGGCGGCATGGCGACGGATACCATCACCGACTTCAGTGTGGCGGATGGCGACGTCATCGATCTGTCGGATCTCCTTCAGTCCAATGGGGACGCCGATGCGCTCTCGAGCTTCCTGCACTTCGAGTCAGATGGGGACGGCGGTACCACCATCGAGATCAGTGTGGACGGCTCTGCTGGCAGCAATGTCACCCAGGAGATCACTCTGCAGGATGTGGATCTGACATCGGGCGGTGATTCCGATGCCCAGATCATCCAGTCGCTGCTGGATAGCAATAGCCTCAAGACCAACGTTGACGGTTGATGCAAAAGATAAGGGAGATGGCTTAGGCCATCTCCCTTTTATTGCATTAGACTTCACCGAATGAATGTCTGCGAAGTGCCCCACTAAGGAGGACAGGTTGAGCGATCAACCCACGCCATTGAGACCAGAGCCGGTCGGCGAAAGAGAGGGCGACCCTCTGCTGAATGCGCTGGTGTTCATGGCGCGTTACCACGGCAATCCCCGGTCAGCCGCCGTGCTAACGGACGGGCTGCCGATGGAGGACGGGCGTTTGCCTCTGGCGCTTGTCAGCCGTGCAGCCGCGCGTGCCAATCTGAGCGCCAAACTGGTCAATCAACAGATCACCGCGATCAGCGATCTGTTGATGCCCTGCATTCTGATGTTGAATGAAGGGCGCGCTGTCGTGCTGCTGGAAGTGGATGCCAAGACAGAAAAGGCGCGAATCCATCAACCGGAAGCGGAAGGCGATGCATGGATCGAACTGGAAACGCTGACGGCACGCCATGATGGACGAGTGGTCTACCTGAAGCAGGAACACCGTTTCGATGAGCGCGCCCCGGAAACGCTGGAACAGAGCGATGGCCACTGGTTCTGGTCGACGCTGAAGCTCTCGACGCCTATCTATCGTGACGTGATTCTGGCCTCTGTCCTGATCAATCTGTTTGCCGTGGCATCGCCACTGTTCGTGATGAATGCCTATGACAAGGTGGTGCCCAATCTGGCGTTCAACACCTTGTGGGTCATGGCGACGGGCATGGCGATCATCATGGTATTCGATTTCGTGATGCGGCAGACGCGTGCCTATTTCATGGATACCGCCGGCAAGAAGTCCGAGGTGCTGCTGACTTCCAAGCTGTTTGCCAAGACCATGAATCTGCGCATGGAGTCGCGCCCCGGCTCCGTGGGCGGCTATGTGAAGCATCTCCAGGAATTCGATTCCATTCGCGAGTTCTTCACGTCAGCGACGTTGACCACGCTCGTCGACCTGCCGTTTGCGCTGCTGTTTCTCGCCATCATCTGGATCGTCGCCGGGCCCCTGGTACTTGTGCCCCTGATAGCTCTCGTCATCCTGCTGATCTACAGCCTGGCGATACAGAGACCGCTGCGCAACAGCATCGAGAAGGGCTCGCGGCTGGCGACCGAGCGCAATGCGCGTCTCGTGGAAGCGGTCTCGGGGCTCGAGAGCCTCAAGCTGGCCAATGCTCAGGGAGAGACCCAGCGCCGCTATGAGCGTGCGGTGGGTCAGATCGCTCATTGGGGGGTGAAGAGCCGCAATCTGACGACATCCGTCAGCTCGCTGAGCATGTCATTGACGCAGGCCACCACGGTGGCACTGGTCGTGTTCGGGGTCTATCTGATCGCGGATGCACGACTCTCGGTGGGTGGGTTGATTGCCGCGGTCATGCTTTCCGGGCGTGCGCTTCAGCCCTTGGGGCAACTGGCGCTGCTGATTACCCGTATCGGGCAGACGCGCAGTGCCATGAGTGCGCTTGAGCAGATCATGGCGTTGCCTGAAGAGGCAGAAGATCGTCGGTACGTGCATCGCGAGACACTGCAGATGCGGATCGAGTTCGATCGTGTCGGCTTCGCCTATGCGCCCAACACGCCGCCGGCGGTGACCGATATCTCGTTGACCATCGAGCCAGGCGAGCGAGTGGCCATCATCGGCCGTATCGGTGCCGGCAAGAGCACCCTGCAGCGCCTGATCTGCGGACTCTATCGCGCTACCGCCGGCAGCGTGCGAGTCGATGGTCTTGACCTCAACCAGATCCATCCCGCCGATGTCCGGCGTCATATCGGGCATGCCGGTCAGGACAGTGCGCTGTTCTTCGGCTCTATCCGCGACAACATTACCCTGGGGCAGCCGCATGCCAGTGACACCCAGATTGAACTTGCGGCCGATGCTGCCGGCGTGACCGAGTTCACTCGCCATCACCCGGAGGGACTTGATCGCCAGGTCGGGGAAGGGGGACGGATGCTGTCCAGTGGCCAACGTCAGACGGTCTTGATGGCTCGGGCGCTTCTGATGCGACCGCCGCTGCTGTTGCTCGATGAGCCCGGTTCGCACATGGACAATCGTGCCGAGCTGCGTCTGAGGCGTATGCTCAAGTCATTGCCGCGTACCCAGACCATGGTGCTGGTGACGCACAAGAGCAGCATGCTGGAAGTGGTAGACCGCGTCATCGTGATGGAAGGTGGGCGTATCGTCGCTGACGGTCCCAAGGACAAGGTATTGAATGCCTTGAATGAAGGGCGTGTGTCCGGGCGCAAGCAGGAGGCTCAACGTGGCTAAGGCACCGATTGAACAGCGCGATCTTCACCACCTGGATGACGTCAGCTCAGCCGTTCTGCTGGCGACCCCCTGGAAGTCACGCATCCTGATCTGGATGGTGCTGGCCTTCATCGTGGTGTTCGTCATCTGGGCCAGCCAGGCGAGCCTGGAGGTCGTGACGCGAGGTTCCGGCAAGGTGGTGCCCTCCACCCACCTCCAGGTCGTGCAGAATCTGGAAGGGGGGATCGTGCGCGAGATCTACATCAAGGAAGGGCAGATCGTGTCGCCCGGAGAGCCCTTGCTGCGCATTGATGACACCAGCGCCGGTTCCGACCTGCGCGAGCGTGTCTCGACCCTGGATGGCCTGCAGGCCACCATCATCCTGTACGACACCGAGCTGGATTCCATCGCGGTGGACGCCTCTGCCGATGACTGGAAGGACCAGGTCGTCATGACCCGCGTCCCCCTGCCATTCGATGAGGAGTTCAAGACTCGCAGTCCTGCACTTGTCGCGCGTGCGATGACCGCCTATCGCACCCACCTCAACCAGTTGAACAGTGGCTTGAATGGCTCTCGTGAGCAGATTCTGCAGAAGGAGCAGGAGCTGAGAGAGCTGAAGTCACGCATCAATAGCCTGGAGCGCAGCTACCAGCTGTCACGTCGTGAGCTCAACATGACAGCACCGCTGGTACGTGAAGGCGTGGTATCGCAAGTCGATCTGCTCAAGATCCAGCGTGAGGTGAATGATCTGCGGGGGGATCTGGAGTCGGCGCGACTGGCAGTGCCTGGCAAGCAGTCGGAGCTGGATGAGGCCATCTCGAATCGTGTCGGTGTTGCCCAGGAATTTCGCTCGCGTGCAGCAGATGAGCTGGCCAAGACTCAGGCGGATCTCGGGCGATTGCGTGAGGGGCGTACCAGTCTTCAGGACCGTCTTGACCGTACTTTGGTGACGTCTCCCGTTCAGGGGGCCATCAAGACCTTGAATATCAATACCATAGGCGGGGTCATCGAGCCTGGCGAAGATCTGATGGAAATCGTTCCCATCGAAGATCAGCTGCTGGTCCAGGCCCGGGTGGCACCCAAGGACATCGGCTTCCTGCGTATTGGCCAGCCTGCCGTGGTCAAGCTGTCCGCCTACGACTTCACCATCTATGGAGGGCTCGAAGGCGAGGTGGAGCAGATCAGTGCCGACACCGTTCAGGATGAAGAAGGCAACAGCTTTTATGAAATCAAGGTGCTCACGGAGCAGAACCACCTTGGAAGTGACTCAGACCCGCTCACGATCATCCCGGGCATGCAGGCCAGCGTGGATGTCATCACCGGTGAGCAGACCATCCTGCAGTACCTGATGAAGCCGATTCTGCGCGCCAGGCAAGGTGCCTTGCGTGAACGTTGATCATGGACATGAAGTATTCAAGGGCAACCCATAATGAAAAAGACACTCTTGGCATTGAGCGTGATGGCGGGGATGAGTTCCAGTTTCTCCGCCTCTGCGCAGTCATTGGAAGAAGCCGTTTCCAAGGCAGTGATGGAAAATCCGCGTACCCGCTTGCAGGTGACCCGTCATATCCAGCGTCTGGAAGAAGCGGAAGTCCAGCGTGGGGCCTATCGCCCGACGGTCGATCTGACCGGACGACTGGGCTATGGCAAGTTCGACTCCGAGGATGATGGGGTCAATGACGAGGATGACTGGCACGATTATCGTCGGTTGGATCTCACCATTCGCCAGCTGCTCTGGGACGGTGACACCACGATCGAGCGCATCCGTCAGGCAGAGACCGAAGCCGACTATCAGCGCCTGCAGACGGCCGCCGAAGCCAATGATGTCGCGTTGGATACGGCCGGGGCCTATCTGGATGTCATGCGTGATGAGCTGATTCTCAAATATGCGCAGGCTAATCTCGATGCGCACCGTCGTATTTCCAGTGATATCGGGCGTCGTGCAGAGTCCGGTCTCGGCGCACGCAGTGACGTGCGTCAGGTGGATGGCCGCCTGGCCAATGCCGAGGCCAGCGTGCTGTCCGCCCGGAACAACCTCGAGGATTCCCGCTCGGCGTATCTGCGTCTGGTCGGTGAGCTGCCCACGGATCTGAACCTCCCCAGCCTCGATACCGATCTGATCAGTGCCGATGTGGAGAGTGCCTATGTCCAGGCCAATCAGCGCAACCCCCTGCTGGCAGCGGCACGGGTGTCCATTGATGCGGCTCGTCATGAGGTGAACGCTGAGAAGGGTGACAACTACCCGGAATTCAGCATCGAAGGCAATCGCACGCTGACGGACGATTATGATCAGGACGAGAGCAGCTCCGATGACTGGAGCGTCGAACTGGTCATGCGCTACAACCTGTATCGCGGTGGGCGGGATCAGGCCGAGATTCGCGGACGCCAGGCAGCACTGGAAACCGTCGAGCATGACAATGATCGCGTGATGCGCGATGTGCGTGACGAGATCCGACTGGCCTGGAATGCACGCGAGAACCTCAAGCGTCAGATTGATTATCTGGAAAGCTATGTGCGTGCCGCGACGGATACGCGCGAAAGTTATCGCAAGCAGTTCGATATCGGCCGCAGGACGCTGCTGGATCTGCTGGACAGCGAAAGTGAGCTGTTCACTTCGCAGCAGAATCTGATTCGTGCACGTTTTGACCTGGAAACGGCCAACTATCGCTTGTTGTCCGCGACAGGTGCATTGCTGGATTCAATGAACGTTGCCGTACCGACCCGACAGGGTTGAGTCGCTCACGGCACCACCAGGAAGTGGTGCCGTGGTCATACTGACGGCTGATGAGGAAATCAGATGAGTCTTTCGCGCCGCCTGTTTACCTTGATGTTGTTGGTGCTGTTGGTGTTTTCCTTCGGTATCTTCTTCATTCAGGTCAACAATACCCGTGATTCACTGGCCGAACGACAGCGTGTCGAGCTCTCGAATCTCGCCCAGAGCCTGAGTCTTGCACTGGTGCCGCATGTCGAGCTTGGCGATGTTGCCAGCGCGGAAACCCTGATTCGCGCCACCCTGGATGGTGGATATGTCCGGGATATCCAGCTGGAAAGCGTCGCGCTCCCGGCCCCCATCGCGTTTGACATTACACGAGAAAGCCAGGCACCCGAGTGGTTTCAGCAGATGATTCCCATGCCGGTAGAAACGGTTAGCCGTGAATTGCCGGGTGGGTGGGCCTCTCTGGGGACGATCTCGCTGACGGGAGAGCCGGCCCAGGGTCACGATGACCTCTGGAAGCTCGCCAAACGGCTCGGACTCTGGTTGCTGTTGGGGGGCTTGTTGACCCTGCTGGTGGCCTCGCTGGTCATGCGTCGCCTGCTGCGCCCTCTGGACCGCCTCTCCGCACGTCTCAACGAGATGGAGACACAGCGTTTCGACGCGCCTCTGGAGGAAACCAGTGTCAAGGAGCTGCGTGGGATCACGTCGGCGGTCAATCGACTCGGGCAGCGTCTGCATACCCAGTTCGAGGCTCAGGCGGCGCAGTTGGCGCGCCTGCAGCGCCAGGCAGAACAGGACGCTGTCTCGGGGCTTGGCAACCGTGGTTACCTCAATCGTGCAGTGGATGAATGGCTGAGTGAGCCTCTGGGAGGCAGCTTCGCACTGTTGCGGGTCGCGCAGCTTGAAGTCGTCTATCAGGAGCAGGGCTACAAGGGACGCGATGCACTGCTGCGCGCCATCGCCCAGCGGCTTGAGCAGCGTGAGCTGGCCGGGGAGCCCATCGTGGCAGGGCGATTGGCCAATCATGACTTCGGCTTGCTGTTGCCAGAAGCCGATGAGTCCGCGCTGCAGGCCTTCTTGAAGGGCATCACCGAAGATATCGATCGACTGCTGGATGCCAATCCCATGGCGAACAGCCGCCCGATCGGTTGTGTCATCGGGGCGGCAAGGCGAGAGCCGGGCATGACCCGCACCCAGTTGTTCACGGTGGCGGACACGACCTTGCTGCAGGCCATCGAGCATGGCAGCAGCGTCGCGCTTGCCGAGGAAGGGGATCAGGCGCGTCCACGCGGCGAATGGCGAGACGTCATCGAGCAGTCGCTGGAGCGCCCTGATGGGCTCGATTTCGTGGCGCAGCCCGTGCTGTTCAATGATGGCAGTGAGCTGCACCGGGAGCTGTTCGCGCGTCTGCGTGAAGGGGACCAGCTGCACCGAGCCGGCGATTTCCTGCCGGTCGTGCGCCATTTCCGTCTGGGAGCACGCTTCGACCTGCATGCGCTGGAGTGGCTGGCTGCCCATGTCGATGGCATCGAGGCTCCACGTCTGGCGCTCAACCTCACCGAGGAGACGCTGGATGATGAGGCGAGCTTCTCGGGACTCATCAGCTGGTTGGGAGTCCATCCGCGTCTCTGCAAGCGTCTGGATATAGAAGTGTCGGAAAGCATCACGCTTCGCCACCTGGAGCGCGTCAAGCTGCTGTTCCGGCGTGCACGCCGGCTGGGCGCGCGTGGAGGCATTGACCGCTTTGCACGTGAGCTGAAGGAGCTCAGTTATCTGGAGGCGCTGCGTCCGGACTACGTCAAGATCGATCAGGCGTTCTTCAAGCGTGACGATGTGGACACCGAGCTGTTGCAAAGCCTGTGCATGACGGCGCATCAGGTCGAGTCTCTGGTGATCGTGACACGGGTCGAATCCGAACAGGACCAGGCGCGCGTGATGTCCCTTGGCGCCGACGGCTATCAGGGCTATGTGGCACCGGCCGTCGATGTCATGGCGAGGAAGCCCTGATAGACAGCCAGGGGCTGGTCGCCATGTGGCAGAGGCGCTGCTTCAGCTGGCTGATCGCCTGGGTATTGATGCTGTTCACGGTCGGTTCCGTACTGGCCCGCGATACGCAGGCACAACGTTTCATCGAGGTCTATGGTCAACCGGGGTGGGCGAGAGTCCAGCAATGGGAGCAGCTGCTCGTGGATCTCGACGGGCAGCCGGCCAGGCGTCAGCTCAGTGAGGTCAATGATTTCTTCAACCGGATGCATTTCACCGATGACATGCGCGTCTGGGGGAAGGAGGATTACTGGGCGACCCCGCTTGAGTTCCTGGGGGCCGGCGCAGGGGACTGCGATGATTTCGCCATGGCCAAGTATCTGACATTGCGTCAGCTGGGCGTGCCGGAGAGTTCCTTGCGGCTGCACTATGTCAAGGCATTGAGGCTCAACCAGTTCCACATGGTCGTCACCTATCAGGGCGCGGGCATGTCGATGCCTGATGTGCTGGACAACCTCAACAGCTCCATCCTGCCGGCCAGTGAGCGCACCGATCTCCTGCCGATCTACAGCTTCAATGGCAACGCGTTGTGGATGAGCAAGCGGCTGGAGGGGGGAGAGCGCATCAGCGACAGCCGAGGGCTGTCGAGTCTTACGGACTGGCAACGACGCTACAAGGACGGCGTCCTGAAAGCTCCCCTGCGCAAGCGCCCCTGAGGCGAGGGGCAGTTCAGCGTCAAATCGCGACAGGTATCGAGCAGAACGCCCCGTGGCCGGACCGCCACGGGGCGTTCTGCTTCATGCGGTGTCGGATCGCTTCATTCCGGCGTGTTGCCGCGCAGATGGAGCACTTCGAGCAGGTTGCCGTAACGGTGACGGCTGGGCATGGTCGCCAGGCCGGAGAACAGCAGCCAGAAGAGGCGCTTCCCGCGAGTGAGCTGATGCGTATGCTGCAGCAGGCGCGACAGCAGACGGTTCTCGTCGCGCTCCTTGTAGCTCGGGGCCATGCTGACCTGCTCACGCACCAGCACCGGGGCCATTTCGAGTCGATACAGCGTTTCGAGTTCCCGGAAGCTCAGGCCGTGTGCCTCGACCACTTCGGCCATGTGCTGATACTCCGCCTCGCGGGGGTCACGCTCCTCCCAGAGAGGCGCCAGCGCCAGCCAGACCTCCTGGCGGCGTTCGAGCAGGGCGGCCACATCGGGGGCGAGGTGAGCGTTCTGGTCGTTCATGGAGAGATCCCGAGCGAAGGCTGTCAGACAGACACACCATCAACGGATGGCGCGAAGCAGGACAGCGGTGTGATGGCGGTGCGCTGAATGCGTCACATGATACGGCAGTCGCCAAGGAGGGCTCCAGTGACGTGACATCAGCGCGGGTTGGCCCGCCGGGGCGGACAGCGTCGCCGACAGCCGCTAGAATAGCGGCCAGCAGCAGGCACACACGCCTGCATGTCCTGATTCGACAGCCAGACTCACCAGACGTTTTCAGAGCAAGGTACCGGTCGCGCAGCGTGCGCCGTGGTCGTTGCATACTGGAATCGGGCATCAGCATCGGCGGGTACACGCCGGGCCAACAGCAAACGAGGTTCTTACGTGATCATCAAACCCAAGGTTCGCGGCTTCATCTGCACCACGACTCATCCCAAGGGCTGCGAGCAGAATGTTGCCGAGCAGATCGCCATCACCCGCAAGACGGTCGGTGACAAGCGCGACGGTGGCCCGAAGAAGGTGCTGGTGATCGGTGCTTCCAGCGGCTATGGCCTCGCGGCGCGTATCACGGCAGCCTTCGGTTACGGCGCGGACACCCTGGGTGTCTTCTTCGAGAAGCCGGGCACCGAGAAGAAGGCCGGTACCGCAGGCTGGTACAACTCTGCCGCTTTCGACAAGTTCGCCAAGCAGGAAGGGCTCTACAGCCAGGCCATCAATGGCGACGCCTTCTCGCACGAGACGCGCGCTAAGGCCATCGAGCTGATCAAGGCCAACATGGGCGAAGTCGATCTCGTGGTCTACTCGCTGGCCTCTCCGGTGCGCAAGCTGCCGGACAGCGGTGAAGTGAAACGCTCCGTGCTCAAGCCGATCGGCGAGACCTACCGGGCGACCGCCATCGACACCAACAAGGACACCATCATCGAAGCGGAGGTCGAGCCGGCCACCGAGCAGGAAATCGAAGATACCGTCACCGTGATGGGTGGTCAGGATTGGGAGCTGTGGATGCAGGCGCTGGACGACGCCGGCGTGCTGGCGGATGGCGCCCGCTCCGTGGCCTTCAGCTACATCGGTACCGAGATCACCTGGCCGATCTACTGGCACGGTGCGCTGGGTCGCGCCAAGGAAGATCTGGACCGCGCCGCCGGCAGCATCCACGAGAAGCTGTCCGCCAAGGGTGGTCGTGCCCACGTGGCCGTGCTCAAGTCCGTGGTCACCCAGGCCAGCGCCGCGATTCCGGTCATGCCGCTCTACATCTCCATGGTCTACAAGATCATGAAGGAGAAGGGCCTGCACGAAGGCACCATAGAGCAGCTCAACCGCTTCTACGCCGAGCGCTTCTATGGTGAAGGCGAGATCATCACCGACGAGTCCGGCCGTCTGCGTCTCGACGACTGGGAGCTCAAGGACGACGTCCAGCAGGCCTGTCAGGAACTGTGGCCGCAGGTCACCAGCGACAACCTGTTCGATATCACCGACTACGCCAGCTACAAGCAGGAATTCCTCAAGCTGTTCGGCTTCACGCGTGATGATGTCGATTACGATGCCGACGTCGCCACCGACGTCGAATTCGATGTCGTGCAGATGTAAGAGCGCTTCAGCAAGCGCAGAGGTCAGGGTAGCGAGCGCTGCCAGCTGACCGCTGCCCGCTGAGCGATGACGACGCCACCCTTCGGGGTGGCGTCGTCGTATGTGGCGGCCTCATCTTGAGCGTCATGCCAGTCCGGGCCAGGCACAAGTGCCAGAGGCATGGCACAATGTGGCGGCAGGTTTTCCCCACCCTCACGCGATGGACCTCGACTCACACCCATGCCCGTGGATTCACTGGTTTCCCCCCAGGCCCAGCAACGCCAGATCGGCTTCGTGCTGTTGCCCGGCTTCTCGTTATTGTCCCAGGCCTGTGCGCTGGAGCCCCTGCAGGTGGCCAATCAGCTCGCGGGGCAGACACTCTATCGGGCCGTCACCTTTGCGCTGGACGGGCGCGGTGTGGCGTCCGCTGCGGGCTTGAACCTGTCACCGGACAGCCTGGTCGCCAGTGATTCGCGCCATCTGGACGCCCTGTTCGTGTGCGGTGCTCAGCCGGCGGGCGAGGCGGGCCTGCAGGAGGTGGCCTCGAATCCCGCGCTGCTGGCCTGGCTCAAGCGTCTGTCCGAGCGTGGCGTGATGCTGGGCGGTATCTCCACCGGCACCCGTGAGCTGGCTCGCGCCGGGCTGCTTGATGGCTATCGTGCGACGATCCACTGGCAGCGTGCCGAGTCGTTCCGTCGCGACTTCCCGCAGGTCAACGTCTCCCATCAGCTGTATGAGCTGGACCGTGATCGTGTCACCTGCGGTGGGGGTACCGCGGCGATGGACATGATGATGACGTTGATCGCCCAGCAGCATGGTCGTGCGCTGGCCGAGAAGGTCTCCGAGCATTTCGTCTGCGAGCGTATCCGGCTGGCGGACGAGCCACAGCACGTGCCGCTCAAGAACCGTTTCGCCCATGCGCCCCAGCCGCTGGTGGAGGCCGTGACCCTGATGGAAGCCAATATCGAGGAGCCGCTGTCCACCCACGAGATCGGCGAGCACCTCGGGATCTCGCGGCGTCAGTTGGAGCGGCTGTTCAAGAAGCATCTGCAGGCGGTGCCCAGCCGCTACTATCTGGATCTGCGTCTGGCACGCTCACGTCAGCTCTTGCGCGAGAGTGATCAGCCCATCGGCGAGATCGCGCTGGCCACCGGCTTTTCCAGCGCCGCTCACTTCTCCACGGCGTTCCGCAACCATTTCGGGCGCAGCCCCCGCGACGAACGTCTCATGCTGCAGGCCTGAAATGTCGCACCGGTGACAAAAGTCGCCTCCTGACATAAGTCGTCGTCCTTTCGCTGAAAGTCTTTGTCATCTCGCCTCCCTATACTCGGGAGTCATGACCCGTGGCTCGCCGATCATCGGCCTGCCACGCAACGCCCCCGCGATGAGGAAGAGACGATGACCCAGCTGACCCGTGCCGATTTCGACCATGCCATGGTGCCCAACTACGCACCCCAGGCTGCCATTCCGGTACGCGGCGAGGGCAGCCGTCTGTGGGATCAGGAAGGTCGTGAGTACATCGACTTCGCCGGCGGCATCGCCGTCACCTCGCTGGGTCACTGCCACCCGGCACTGGTCAAGGCGCTCAAGGATCAGGCCGACAAGGTCTGGCACCTGTCCAACGTCTACACCAACGAGCCGGCCCTGGCGCTGGCCAAGGCGCTGACCGAGCGCACCTTCGCCGACAAGGTCTACTTCTGCTCCTCCGGTGGTGAGGCCAACGAAGCCGCGCTCAAGCTGGCACGTCGTTTCGCCCACGACACCCATGGCGAGAAGAAGGACAAGATCATCTCCTTCCGTCAGTCCTTCCATGGCCGCACCTTCTTCACCGTCAGCGTCGGTGGTCAGCCCAAGTATTCCCAGGGCTTCGGGCCGATTCCGGGCGGGATCCAGCACGCCGAATTCAACAACCTCGACTCCGTACGCGAGCTGATGGGCGATGACACCTGCGCGATCATCGTCGAGCCGCTGCAGGGCGAGGGCGGCATCATTCCGGGGGAGCAGGCCTTCCTCGAGGGGCTGCGTGAGCTGTGCGACCAGCACGATGCGCTCTTGATCTTCGATGAAGTCCAGAGCGGTGCCGGGCGGACCGGCCACCTCTACGCCTACCAGCACTTCGGCGTGGTGCCGGACATCCTGACCACCGCCAAGGGCATCGGTGGCGGCTTCCCGCTGGGCGCCATGCTGACCACGGACCGCATCGCGCCGGCCATGGCCATCGGCACTCACGGTTCCACCTACGGCGGCAACCCGCTGGCATGTGCGGTGGGTCTGGCGGCGCTCGAGACCATCGACACGCCGGAAGTGCTCGAGGGCGTCGCGCATCGCCACCAACTGCTGCGCAATGGCCTGGAAGGCATCGCCAAGCGTCACGGTGTCTTCAAGGAAGTGCGTGGCATGGGCCTGTTGATCGGTGCCCAGATGGCGCCGGACTATGCGGGGCGTGCCAAGGACATTCTCAATCTGGCGATGGAAGAAGGTCTGATGGTGCTGGTCGCCGGACCTGACGTGCTGCGTCTGGCGCCGTCGCTGGTGATCAGTGAAACCGAGCTCCAGAGCGGTCTCGACAAGCTCGACCGTGCCGTGGCGAGCTTCGTCGCCGCCTCTGCATCTGCATGAGCAGCGCCATGAGCAGTGCCCCGATGCTGGTGGTGCGGCCTGCCGAAAGCCGCGATCTGCTCGCTCTCGAGCGGCTCGCGGCCTCGGCCACGCCACGCCTGACCAATCTGCCGGCACATCGTGACCGCCTCGAGGAGCGCATCACGCGCTCCCAGCGCAGCCTGCGTGCCGAGATCGATTTTCCCGGTGACGAGATCTACTGCTTCGTGCTGGAGGATCTCGACAGCGGGGAAGTGGTCGGTACCGCCTCGCTGCGCGCCGAGGCTGGCGCGCGGGAGGCCTACTACACCTATCGTCAGGAAACGCTGATCCACGCCTCGCAGCAGCTCAACGTGCGCCATGAAGTGCAGACGCTGTCGCTGTCGCATGAGGTGTCGGATGCCACGCTGCTGTGCGCGCTGTCGCTGGATGCCCGCTACCGCGAGACGGATGCGGACAGCCTGCTGCGTCGTGCACGCCTGATGTTCATCGCCCAGTACCCGGAACGCTTCGCCAATGAACTGGCGGTGGCCTTCCCGGGCTATCTGGAAACGCGCGACGAGCGTCAGGTCAGCCCGTTCTGGGACAGCGTCGGCCAGCACTTCTTTGATCGTGATTTCAATGACATCAACCAGATGGCGGGGGTGCGCTCCAAGAGCTTCATCGCCGAGGTGATGCCACCGTTCCCGCTTTATCTGCCGCTTCTCACGCCCCAGGCGCGCGCTGCCATCGGGCGCGAGAATCCGCGCCACGAGTACGCCATGCAGGAGATGCTCGCCGAAGGTTTCTCGCGCTCGCGCCACGTCGACATCTTCGATGCGGGCCCCTTGCTGCTGGCGGAGTGCGAACGTCTGCACACCTTCAAGCAGTGCGGCTGGCACCCGGTGCGTATCCGTCCGCAGGAAAGCCTGCCGGACGCGGTGCCGGCGATGGTCGCCAACCAGCGGCTCGGCGATTTCCGCTGCGTGCTGGCGCGCTATGCACTGACGCCGACCGGCCAGCTGATGCTGACGCCGCAGCAGGCCGAGGTACTGGGGGTGGAAGAAGGGCGTGCGGTGCTTGCCGTGCCGATGCCCTTGCCGGCGGTCGATGAGGGAGAGCTGTAATGCGTATTCGTCCTATCGCTCGTCACGATATCGAAGGCCTCAAGGTGCTGGCGCGGGAAACTGGCGTCGGCTTCACCTCACTGCCGGACAATCATGAATTTCTCAGCGCCAAGATCGAGCGCACCCTGGCCGCCTTCGAAGGCCGGGAACCCGGCGATGATCGCCTGTACTTCTTCGTGCTCGAGGATGAGCGCGACGGCAGCATCGCGGGCTGCTGCGCCATCGAGGCCTGTGTGGGCACCGATGCGCCGTTCTATCACTATCGCCTCGGGTCGCTGGCGCATTCCTCGGTGCAGCTCGATCTGCATCGCACCCTGGATACGCTGACGCTGTGCTCCGATCACACCGGCGATGCCGAGGTCTGCTCGCTGTTCCTGCGTGAGGGCTGGCGCAAGGACCGCAACGGTGCGCTGCTCTCCAAGGTGCGCTGGCTGTTCATGGCCCAGTTCCGTGAGGCCTTCCCCGACAAGGTGCTGGCCGAGATGCGCGGTGTCTTCACGCCCGAGGGGCGCAGCCCGTTCTGGGAGTGTCTGGGCAGCCACTTCTTTCCGATGGACTTCAATGAGGCCGACCGCCTCACCGGCATGGGCCAGAAGAGCTTCATCGGCGAGCTGATGCCCAAGTTCCCGATCTACACGCCGTTTCTCTCCGAGCAGGCGCGTGCCGCCATCGGTCAGGTGCATGAGCACACCCGCCCGGCGGTGGCGATGCTCAAGAAGGAAGGGCTGCGCTGGGAAGGCTATGTCGACATCTTCGATGGCGGCCCGACGGTCGAGGCCTATATCGATGACGTGCGCGGCGTCCGTGACAGCCAGCTGGCATGTGTCGAGGTGATCGCGTCTGATGCCCCGGCCTGTGAGCGTCCCGCCGTGATGGCCGCCACCACCGGCATGGCGGACTTCCGCGCCAGCTGGATCAGCCATGCTGTCACGCGGGACGACGCGGGTGCCTGCCATGTGCGCCTGCACCGTGATGAGGCCGAACGCCTTGGCGTCACCGGCGGTGACACGCTACGCGTGCTGGCCAGCTGAAGCATTCGCCCCGGGCATCCGCTTCTTTGCGCCATCTCGCAGGCCCATGTCGCCTTGCGTCCTTTTGCCATCAGCGGGGCAGATCGCCAACTGCCCCGTTATCTCCTTGTTCAGCGTCGCTTACGCGGCGCGCCCTTTCGATGAGGCATGCCATGACCACTACGACTCCGACTCCCGCCACACTCAACGTGCGTCAACAGCTCTTCATCGACGGCGCGTGGCAAGCGGGGGAGGCCGAATCCTTCACCAAGACCGACCCCGTCTCCCAGGCACGCCTGTGGCAGGGCGCCTCGGCCACTGCCGAGCAGGTCGAGCAGGCCGTCGCGGCAGCGCGTCAGGCATTCCCGACCTGGGCGCGCCTGGGTTTCGAGGCACGTCTGGCGGTGGTGGAGCGTTTCCGCGATCAGCTGGAGCAGCATCGTGAAGCGCTGGCGATCTGCATCGCCAGTGAAACCGGCAAGCCGCTGTGGGAAGCGCGTACCGAGGTCGGCGCGATGATCGGCAAGATCGCGATCTCGGTGAAGGCCTATCACGAGCGTACCGGCGAGCGCGCCAAGGATGTCGCAGGCACCCAGGCGGTCCTGCGCCACCGCCCGCATGGCGTGATGGCCGTCTTTGGCCCCTACAACTTCCCGGGGCACCTGCCCAACGGCCACATGGTACCGGCGCTGCTGGCGGGCAATGCCTGCGTGTTCAAGCCCTCCGAGCTGACGCCGGCCACCGCCGATCTCACCCTGCAATGCTGGGAGGCCGCGGGCCTGCCGGCCGGCGTGATCAATCTGGTGCAGGGCGCGGCGGACGTCGGTCAGGCCCTGTCCCAGTCCGAGGGTATCGATGGCCTGCTGTTCACCGGCAGCGCCAAGGTCGGCAAGCTGCTCCACCGTCAGTTCGCCGGTCAAGTCGGCAAGCTGCTGGCGCTGGAGCTGGGTGGCAACAACCCCCTGGTGGTGCGCGATGTGCAGGATGAAGCCGCCGCGGTGCTGGCGATCATCCAGTCGGCCTTCGCCTCGGGCGGTCAGCGCTGCACCTGTGCGCGCCGCCTGATGGTGCCGCAGGGCGAGGTCGGTGATCGTCTGATCGAGGCGCTGGCCACGGCGCTGCGCGAGTTGCGCGTGGCGGGGCAGTTCGAGCAGGACGCGCCCTTCTATGGCGGCCTGGCCAGTGTCGCGGCGGCCGAGGGCCTGCTCAAGGCGCAGGATGATCTCGAAGCGCTGGGCGGCAATGTCCTCGTGCGCATGCAGCAGCTTGAAGAGGGCACCAGTCTGCTCAGCCCGGCGCTGATCGATGTCACTGGCCTTGCGCTCGAGGACGAGGAATTCTTCGGCCCGCTGCTCAAGATCCATCGCTACACCGACTGGGACGAGGCCATCGCGCTGGCCAATGACACCCGCTACGGCCTCTCGGCCGGGCTGATCGGCGGTGAGCGTGCTGACTGGGACGACTTCCTGCTGCGCATTCGCGCCGGCATCGTCAACTGGAACCGCCAGACCACCGGCGCCTCCGGCGACGCGCCCTTCGGTGGCATCGGTGACAGCGGCAACCACCGTCCCAGTGCCTATTACGCGGCCGACTATGTCAGCTATCCGGTCGCCTCGATGGAAGCCGAGGTGCTGGCGCTGCCCGCGACCCTGCCGGCCGGTATCCGTCTGTAAGGCCGTCCGTTCGGGCACCGCTGCCGCTTACCCATTGTTGACCACGACGCTCGCCGTGCCTGCTCCCTGAGGTGCCAAGGCGTCGTGGCAGGAGACCTTCATGTCCGACACCCCGTATCACGAGATCAATTTCGATGGCCTGGTAGGCCCGACCCACAACTACGCCGGTCTGGCACATGGCAACGTGGCCTCGATGCGCCACGGCGGCCTGGCCTCCAACCCGCGCGAAGCTGCGTTGCAGGGCCTCGACAAGATGAAGTCGCTGGCGGATCTGGGGTATGCACAGGGGGTTCTGCTGCCGCAGCAGCGCCCGGACCTTGGCGCACTGCGTGATCTCGGCTTCACCGGCAGCAATGCCCAGGTGTTGAAGGCGGCCAGCGAGCAGGCACCGCAACTCTTGCGCGCGGTGTGTTCCGCCTCCAGCATGTGGACGGCGAACGCCGCCACCGTCACGCCCTCGCGCGACAGCGGTGATGGCCGCGTGCACTTCACGCCGGCCAACCTGCAATCCAGCTTCCACCGCTACCTGGAGCCCGCGACCACCGGGCGCATCCTGGGCGCCATCTTCGCCGACGATGCCCATTTCGCGCATCATCCTGCGCTGCCCGCGACGCCGGCCTTCTCCGATGAAGGTGCGGCCAACCACACGCGGCTGTGCGATGGCCACGGCGGGGCGGGCGTGCATCTCTACGTCTATGGCCGTCAGGCCTTCGGCGGTGACGGCGTCGAACCGCGTCGCTATCCGGCGCGTCAGACACTGGAAGCCAGTCAGGCCGTCGCGCGTCAGCATGGCCTGAGCGAGGATCAGGTGGTGTTCGCCCAGCAGCATCCGGAGGCCATCGATGCCGGTGTCTTCCACAACGATGTCATCGCGGTGGGCAATGGCCCGGTGCTGTTCTATCACGAGCTGGCCTTCCGCGATGAGGAGGCGGTGCTCAACGAGATTCGCGCGAAACTGTCCACACCGCTGATCCCGATCCGCGTGCCACTGGAAGCCGTCAGCCTCGAGGATGCCGTCTCCTCCTACCTCTTCAACTCGCAGCTGCTCTCCAATGACGATGGCAGCATGACGCTGGTGGTGCCGGGGGAGTGTCAGGAGAACGAGGCGGTATGGAATGCGCTGCAGAATGCGATTCTGGCCGGCCCGAACCCGATCGGGGAAGTGCTGGTCAAGGACGTCAAGCAGAGCATGCGCAATGGCGGCGGCCCGGCCTGCCTGCGTCTGCGTGTGGTACTGAGTGACGCCGAGCGCGCCGCGCTCTCCGGGCGCGTGATGATGACGGATCAGCTGCACGGCGAGCTGGGTGACTGGGTCAAGCGTCACTATCGTGACAGCCTGACGCCGGCGGATCTCGCCGACCCGCAGCTGGCCGAAGAGACACTGGCGGCGCTGGATGAGCTGACGCGGCTGTTGAAGGTCGGCAATGTCTACGCCTTCCAGCGTTGATCGCCTGGCCCGAGCCCATACGACACAGCCCCATACGACACAGCCCCCATCGGGTTCGCCGATGGGGGCTGTGTCGTTGTGGAGGTGTGGTCTGACATTTGAGAATCAGATGCTGTGGCGCGACTCAGGCCAGTTGTGGCTGCACCATGCGCTTGGGCTCGCGGCGCACCGGCCAGTGCACGAGCGCGGCCAGCAGGCCGAAGATGCCGCTGGCGATCCACAGCAGGTCGTAGCTGCCGGTCAGCTGATAGACCACACCACCGCCCCAGGCCCCCAGGAAGGCACCGACCTGATGCGCGGCCAGCACCATGCCGAACACGAAGGCCTGACGCTTCTGGCCGAAGTAAAGCGCGACGGCCTGGCTGGTCAGTGGCACCGTCGACAGCCACAGCACGCCCATGATCGCGCCGAAGGCGTAGAGCAGCATGCTGCTGGGCGGGATGACCACCATCGCCATCACCAGTGCGGCGCGGCACAGATAGATCAGCATCAACAGCTGCGGCGGGTGACGGCGGCCGCCCCAGGCACCGAACAGGATGGTGCCGGCGATATTGAGCGCGCCGATGATCGCCAGCGTGTTGCCGGCCACGTTCAGGGGCAGACCGCAGGCGACCACGAAATTGGGCAGGTGGGTGGCGATGAAGGCGACGTGCACGCCGCAGACGAAGAAGCCGCCGGCCAGCGCCAGAAAGCGCCGGTCCTGCAGCAGCGGGCCCTGGCTCGGGACATCCTCTGCCTGTGTTTCACTGCCGGCCGGCGGGCGACGCAGCAAGGGCAGGGCCATGGGAATCAGCAGTAGACAGCTGGCGCCGAGCGCCAGCATGGCGATCTTCCAGTCGATCAGCACCAGCATCGGGGTCGCGACCGAGTAGACTAGCTGCCCGAAGGAGCCGCCGGCCGAGGCGATGCCCAGGCCGATGCCACGATGCTGGAGGGGAACCACGCGTGTGACGGCAGCCAGCACCAGTGGGAAGGTGGTCGCCCCGATGCCGATACCGGCCAGCACGCCGGCGCCCAGCATCCACACCGTCGGAGTCGGCCAGAGGGCGGTGACGCCCATGCCGACCGCATAGCACAGGCTGCCGACCAGGAAGACGCTGAGCGTGCCGAAGCGATCCGACAGCTTGCTGGCGATGGGCGCGGCCAGCCCGAAGACCAGATTCTGGATGGCGAGGGCAAATGACAGGCTGCCCATGCCCCAGGCAAGCTCGCTGGCCATCGGTGGCAGCATGAAGCCCATCGCCTGGCGCGCGCCGGTATTGATGGCGAGTATCAGCGCTGCCAGCGCGATCGCCGCCTTCCAGTTGAGTTGCATGTCAGATCCTCATGCCGGGAATCGTTATTGTCGTTGTTCTTGCAGTTCTTGCAGTTCTTGCGGTCCCTGCACCCGGTGCTGGCCATGGGCGGAACATCCTCCATGAGGACTCTCGCTACATTTCACTTTATTCTCATAAAAGTACAGATGCCGGATACGCCACTGTCAGACGCGTCTGCGACACTCTCGTCCATACCAGGCAGTCACATGGCTTCGCGGGAGTCCTCGCTCCGGTGCGCCGCCATCATTCTCGACCGCTACCGGCCCAGCCCCGAGGCGGACCGATGTCATGCAAACATCTGCCGATGACAAGGCGTGAAACGCTATACTGTGTGGCATGCGAGACAGCATCTGCATGGCCATGATGCGCCCAGTGACATCACACTGTTTCCTTTTTGGCACCGTGGTGCCGAATCGTGACCTGTAGAATTCACCGATTCGAATCGTGCCAGGCCTCAAAGCCTGGGGTCGGTCCCTGACGCCGAACCCACGCCACGTCAGTCAGATGACGCCATGGCTGGCCGCGATACCCTGCACGCGTTGTCCGAACCCTGTCCCCCTGCTTCATGCTCCTGAGGAGAAGCCCCTTGGCCAACTTCACTCTGAACGGCAAGGCCGTCAGTCTCGAGGTCGATCCGCAAACCCCGTTGCTTTGGGTGCTGCGTGAACACCTGGGCCTGACCGGCACCAAGTTCGGTTGCGGAATCGCCCAGTGCGGCGCCTGCACCGTGCACCTGAACGGCACCGCGGCGCGCACCTGTGTCCTGCCGGTACTGGCCGCCGAGGGTGGCGACATCGTCACCATCGAGGGGCTGGCCGAGAACGATGACCACCCGCTGCAGCAAGCCTGGGTCGAGGAGCAGGTGCCGCAGTGCGGTTACTGCCAGTCCGGCCAGATCATGCAGGCCGCCGACTTCCTCAAGCACACGCCCAACCCCACCGATGAGCAGGTCACTGCCGCCATGGCGGGCAACCTGTGTCGTTGCATGGCGTACGTGCGTATCCATCGTGCGGTGAAGCGTGCCGCCGCGATCGCCAGTGAGCGCGACATGGCGCAGGTGATGGGCCAGCAGACCGAGGCCACCGCCGCGACTGCCGGTGTCGGCACATTCGATCCGCGTGCCACGGCAGATGCCGTGAGCCATTCTGCTGCCGAGGAGACATCTCATGGCAAGGTTTGAAGATACGCTGGGCCGGCATCAGCGCGCTCAGGCAGCCACTCGTCACCCCTCGAGCCAGCACGGCATCACGCGGCGTGGTTTTTTGATCGGCAGTGTCGCGGGTTCCGCGATGCTGGCGTTCGGGGTCTCCGGCGCGGCCCTGGCCAGCGGCGCCGATGACGGCCGCTCTGCCAGCGAGACGCTGTCCGCCGGCGCCTTCGAGCCGACCATGTGGTATGCCATCGGCACTGACGGCACCATCACCATCCATATCACCAAGGCCGAGATGGGACAGCACGTCGCCACCAGCCTGGCGCGTCTGGTCATCGAGGAGCTCGAGGCCGATCTGGCCTCCGTCGAGATCGTCTACGTCGACAGCGATCCCAAGTGGGGCTACATGATCACCGGCGGCAGCTGGTCGGTGAATCACAGCTACCAGCCGCTGTCGCAGGCAGGGGCTGCCGGGCGTATCGCGTTGATCGAAGCGGGCGCCAGACAGATGGGCGTGTCCGTCGAGAGCTGCAAGGCGCGCAAGGGCCGTGTCATCAGTGGCGATCAGTCACTGGGCTATGGCGAGATCGTCGCCGCGGGCCTTGAGCGCAGCTTCACGGAAGATGAGCTGGCGGCCATCGAGCTCAAGCCGGCCTCCGAGCGCCGCGTGCTCGGCACCAAGGGCAATGCGCTGGACGTGCCGGCCAAGACCAATGGTCAGGCGGTCTACGGCATCGATTACACCCTGCCTGCCGAGGTGGAAGCCCGTGTCGGCAAGACGCTGCATGCGCGCCCGGTGCTGCCGCCGAGTCGCTTCGGCTGCAAGGTCACGGCCGTGGATGACAGCGAGGCCAGCAAGGTCATCGGCTATCGCCAGACCATCGAGCTCAAGGATCCGTCCGGCATGTGTCAGGGGTGGTTGGCGGTCATCGCCGACAACTTCTCGGCGGCCATGCGTGCCACCGACCTGCTCAAGGTGGAATGGAGCAAGGGCGACAGCTATCACGTCGATGAGGCGGCGATCCAGGCAGAAGGCCAGCGACTGGTCAGCGCCCCGAGTCGTGACAATGGCTCGCTGATGGTGGATCAGGGTGACCCTTCCGCGCTGATCGAAGGTGCGGCGACCACGGTGGAGTCCACCTTCACCACCTCAAGCGTGCTGCACTTCACTCTGGAGCCGGCCAATGCACTGGCCTATGAGGAGGAAGGGCAGTGGCATGTCCACTGTGGCAACCAGCAGCAGTCATTGCTGATTCCCCTCGTCGCCAAGGCGCTGGACGTCGAGGATGGCAAGATCACTCACCACCAGCTGTATCTGGGCGGTGGCTTCGGGCGTCGTCTCCACGGTGACTACGCCGTGCCGGCGGCACTGGCGGCCAAGGCCGTGGGGCGTCCGGTCAAGATGATCTTCACGCGCCCGGACGATAGCCGTTTCGATTGCGTGCGCTCGCCCTCGGTGCAGCGTGTGCGTTCCGGTCTGGATGCCGAGGGCCGTGTCGTGGCCTCCGAGCACGCCGCCGCGGCAGGCTGGCCGACTGCCGCGCTGATGCCGAGCTTCCTCGCCGAAGCCGTGGAAGGCGGTGGCAAGCTGGATTCCTTCTCCATCAGTGGCGCGGACCACTGGTACAACGTCGGCACCCAGCGTGTCTGGGCGCAGCAGAACAAGGTCGCTCATGAGGCCTTCGTGCCGGGGTATCTGCGCTCCGTCGCACCGGGCTGGACGCTATGGGCGGTCGAGCAGCACATCGATGAGCTGGCGCAGGCAGCCGAGCAGGATCCGGCTGAATTCCGCCTCTCGCTGCTGGACGCCGAAGGCCGCAATGCCGGCAAGGCGCCGGTCAGCACGGGCGGGGCGGAACGTCTGCGCAACGTGCTCACGCGCGTGATGGAGAAGTCCGGTTGGAGCGAGCGTGACAGCCTGCCGGAAGATACCGGCATGGGCGTGGCGCTGAGCTTCGGTCAGGAACGCAGCATGCCGACCTGGGTGGCCTGCGTGGCACGGGTCAAGGTCGATCGCGCCACTGGCGAGGTCAAGATCGAGAAGCTGACCAGTGTCGTCGATGCCGGTACCCTCGCACACCCGGATGGCGCCATGGCGCAGCTGGAGGGCTCGCTCTTGTGGGGCGTCTCGATGGCGCTGCACGAGGGCACCGAATACCGCGAGGGTGGCCCGGTGGCGCAGAATCTGGGCGCCTACCAGCCGCTGCGCATGCATCAGGTGCCGCAGATGGATCTCGAGTTCGTTGACAGTACCGAGATGCCGGTCGGCCTTGGCGAGCCGGGTACCACGGTGGTCGCACCGGCGGTGGCCAATGCCATCCATCACGCCGTAGGCGTTCGCCTGCGTGATCTGCCGATGCGCCCGGCGGCGCTCAAGGCCGCGCTCAGCGAGGCCTGATCCTCACCGGTGAATGCGTCTGATACCCGCCACTCCGGCATGCCCGGGTGGCGGGTTTCGTGTCTTCTGGCTGGGAGCCGGCTTCCGATATGAGAGATTTTTGATGCAACATCTTGATCTTGAAGTGATCTGTCAGGCGATCGACTGGCTGGCGCCGTCAGATGGCATGCGGCCTGACAGCCCGATCTGGCTGTGTACGGTGCTGTCCACCTTCGGCTCCTCACCGCGTGAGCCGGGCGCCTGGCTGGTGGCGCGTGCCGATGGCCAGCATCGTGGCTCGTTGTCCGGTGGCTGTGTCGAGGAGGACTTCCTGGCGCGCCTGGCGGGAGGCGAATTCACCGCGAGCGCCCAGGTGATCCGCTATGGCGAGGGCGGCCATCAGGGCGCGGGGATCGCCTTGCCGTGCGGTGGCTTGCTGGACGTGCTGGTCGAGCGCTTCACGGCCAGCGAGGCGGACATCGCGCATCTCAAGGCACTGCGCGAGGCACTCGAGGGTCAGACGCCGCGTCTGCGTCAGGTCATGCTGGCGGGGGATGGCGCGCGTACGCTTCAGCAGGACAGCGGGCTGGGGGAGCGGGTCGAGCCACTCAAGGGCCACGATGACCAGACGAGCGGCTATCAGCTCAGGGTCGGGCCGGTGGCGCGTCTGCTCTTGGCGGGACTCTCGCCGGTGGCGGAAGCCTGCGCGGCCTTCGCCGTCAGCCTCGGCTTCGAGGTGATCATCTGCGAGCCGCGTGAGGAAGTGCTGGCGGACTGGGATGCCCGCAAGACGCCGCACACCGGTGTCACCCTGCGTCGTGAGCTGCCCTCGCGCTTCATCGCGGCGGGGGGCTGTCATGCGGCCACTGCCGTGGTGGCGCTGACCCATGATCCACGCATTGATGATCTCGCGATGATCGAGGCGGTACGCCAGCCCGCCTTCTACATTGGCGTGATGGGCTCGCAGCGTACCTCTCAGGCGCGCGCCGAGCGGCTGGCACGCAGCGGCGGGCTCAGCGCCGAGGAGATCGAGCGTATCGTGATGCCGATCGGACTCAATCTGGGCAGCAAGACACCGGCCGAGATCGCGCTGGCGGTGATGGCCGATATCGTGCGTATCCGGCGTGGGCGCGCTCGGGAAAGTCTGTGAGACCCGACATGAGTGAGACGATCATTCTGGTGATGGCGGCCGGTCAGAGTCGCCGCTTTGGCAGTGACAAGCGTCAGGCTTGTCTGGCGGATGGCCAGACACTCCTGATGGCGACGCTTTCGCAGGTCATGCCCTGTGAGGTGGACTGGCGTCTGCTGCTGCGTGAGGACGATGATCCCGCCGCACTGCTGGGAGATGACTTCGCGCGTGAGCATGCCCGGCGAATCTGGCGTGCGCCGCAGGCGGGCAACGGCCTCGGCGCCAGTCTCGGCGATGCCTTCCGTCAGCTGAGTGAGGACGCCACCCTGGCGCATGTGCAGGTGGCGGCGGTATGGCTGGCGGACATGGCGCAGATCGCGCCGCAGACCTTTCACGCCTTGCACCGTGAGGCGAGTGCGGAGCATGTGGTGCGGCCGGTGCTGACAGGCGAGAAGGGCAGCCCCGGGCATCCGGTGCTGTTCGGGCGGACGCTATGGCGTGAGCTGGCAGCGCTTGAGGGCGGTGAGGGTGCGCGGGAAGTGATCCTTCGACATCGTGATGCCTTGCGTGAGGTGGTCGTCAGCGATGCCGGCATTCTCGACGATATCGATACACCGGCGATGCTGGCGGAAAGGCGGCGAAGTCTCCCACCCCCAAATGCCTGAGCAAGCGTTGGGTGGCAAGCCATCGCGCCAGACACAAGGACGCCCCGTCACCTGAAGGTGACGGGGCGTCCTTGTGTCTGCTCATCCGCATTCTACAGCGTGCGCACGTCCAGCAGCTTGATGCGCTGGATGCGTGGCTCACCCCAGCTCAGATCCAGCACCCACTCGGCATCGAAATGCGTGTGCAGCACGCTGCCGTCGTGATGCGCGGCGCGGTGCTCGCCGCCCATGCGCAGGGTGGCCGTGTCGAGACTCTCGCGTCGGGCACGTACCCAGCCCAGTGCATGGCTGTTGATCAGCAGATCATCCCGGCGCTGTTCCCAATTGGTCAGGAATTCGCTGCCAGTGAGCGTCTCATCCAGCAGCTGGATCACGGCATCGTCTCCCAGCAGCTCGGCCAGCTCGAGGGACGGCGCCAAGCGGTTGAGCAGAGAGAACCAGCGATGCGCGAAGTTCTCGAGTTCAGCCTCAAGGGCCAGATCATTGAAGGTATCGGCGTACATGCTACCCGCTCCCGAGTATTGAACAATGTAGGTTCGGCGGTGTGCCGAGATGATGCGACGAGGCAAGCCAGTGCGACGAGGCAAGCCAGTGCGGCGATTCATCTCGCGTCGCCGCACTGGCGGTGTGGTCCGTGAAGCCCCGGCTTCTCTAGGTACGCTTCTCGACCATCCTGCGGATGCCGACATAGAACAGTGGCGTCAGCAACAGGCCGAACACGGTGACGCCGATCATGCCGGAGAACACCGCCACGCCCATCGCCTGGCGCATCTCGCTGCCGGCACCGGTGGCCAGTACCAGCGGCACCACGCCGGCGGTGAAGGCCACCGAGGTCATCAGGATGGGCCGCAGCCGCAGGCGACAGGCTGTCAGCACGGCATCCAGGCGACTCTGACCTTCATGCTGCTGCTCACGGGCGAACTCGACCAGCAGGATGGCGTTCTTGCAGGCCAGCGCCACCAGCACGATCAACCCGATCCGCGTGAAGATGTTGTTGTCGCCTCCCGTCAGCCACACGCCAGCTAGCGCCGACAGCAGCGTCATCGGCACGATCAGGATGATCGCCAGCGGCAGCGACCAGCTCTCGTACTGGGCAGCCAGCACCAGGAACACCAGCAGCACCACCAGCGGGAAGATATAGATCATGGTGTTGCCGGCCAGCACCTGCTGGTAGGTCACCTCCGTCCACTCGTAGCCGATGCCCTGGGGCAGATTGGCTGCCAGCACTTCCTCGATGGCGGCCTTGGCCTGATCACTGGAGACACCCGGTGCCGGCGAGCCGTTGATGTCGGCGCTGACATAGGTGTTGTAGTGCATCACGCGGTCCGGCCCGGTGGTCGGCGTCACCTTGACGAAGCTGCCCAGCGGAATCATGCGCCCGTTGTCGCTGCGCACCTTGAGATTGCGGATGTCATCCGGGTCGAGACGCGCCGACTGCTCGGCCTGGGCGCGTACCTGATAGGTACGCCCGAAGCGGTTGAAGTCATTGACGTACAGCGAGCCCATGTAGATCTGCAGGGTCTCGAAGGCGCGTTCCACCGGGACGCCCATGATCATCGCCTGTTCGCGGTCCACATCGATGTCGTACTGCGGCACCTGGATGCGGAAGCTGGAATAGACGCTGCTCAGGCGCGGGTCGGCATTGCCCTTGGCGGTGATGGTCTGCACGGCGGCGAACAGCTGATCGAAGCCCTGGTTACCGCGGTCCTGCAGCTGCAACTTGAAGCCGCCCGTGGTCCCCAGACCCAGAATCGGCGGCGGCGGGAAGACGGCGACGAAGGCCTCGTCGATGCCGGCAAACTTGCGGTTGAGCTCGGCGGCGATCGCCTGGCCGGAGAGCTGGGGCGACTGGCGATCCTCGAAGTCATCCAGCGGCGTGAACAGGATGCCGGAATTGGAGGCATTGACGAAGCCGTTCACCGACAGCCCCGGGAAGGCCACGGTATGGGCGACCCCCGGTGTCTCGAGTGCCAGCTTCTGCATCTCGTTGATGACCTCGGTGGTGCGATCAAGGCTTGCCGCGTCCGGCAGCTGAGCCATCGCGACCAGATACTGCTTGTCCTGTCCCGGGATGAAGCCGCCGGGCACGCTGTCGAACAGCTTGCCGGTGGCGCCGAGCAGTGCCAGATAGATCACGCCGACGATGACACCGAAGCGCAGCAGCTTCTTGATCAGGCCGGTGTAGCCGTTGGACATGGCATTGAAGGCCCGGTTGAACGGCGCGAACAGCCAGCGTCCGAACAGGCCATCGATGAGGCGTGTCAGCCAGTCCGGCTTGGCACCGTGCGGCTTGAGCAGCAGGGCCGAGAGCGCCGGCGACAGGGTCAGTGAGTTGAAGGCCGAGATCAGCGTCGAGATGGTGATGGTCAGCGCGAACTGCTTGTAGAACTGGCCGCTCAGGCCGCTGATGAAGGCGGTGGGCACGAAGACCGCCGTCAGCACCAGCGCGATGGCGATGATCGGGCCGGTCACCTCGCGCATGGCGATCTGGGTCGCCTCGATGGGAGAGTGGCCCAGCTCGATGTTGCGCTCGACATTCTCCACCACCACGATGGCGTCATCGACCACGATACCGATGGCCAGTACCAGTCCGAACAGCGACAGCGTATTGATCGAGACACCCATCAGCTGCATGACCGCGAAGGTACCGATCAGCGAGACCGGAACCGCGATCAGCGGGATGATCGAGGCGCGCCAGGTCTGCAGGAACAGGATCACCACGATCACGACCAGCAGGATGGCCTCGAACAGGGTATCGATGACCGCCTCGATGGAGCCGCGCACGAAGACGGTGGGGTCGTAGACGATGTCGTAGCTGACGCCATCGGGGAAGGCATCGGACATCTCGCTCATGCGCTCGCGGACCGCATCCGACAGCGCGATGGCATTCGAACCGGGGCGCTGGAAGATCGGCATCGCCACCGCATCCTTGCCGTCGAGTTGCGCGCGCAGCGAGTAGCTGTCGGCACCCAGTTCGACACGTGCGACATCCTTCAGACGCGTCAGGCGGCCATCCTCATCGACACGGATGACGATGTTCTCGAATTCCTGCGTGCTCTCGAGACGTCCGCGCACATTGAGCAGGCGCTGGAACTGGTTGTCATCCGGGGCGGGCTGGGCACCGACGGACCCGGCGGCGACCTGCTGGTTCTGGGCGCGCAGCGCACTGATCACGTCACCGGCAGACAGTCCACGCGCCGCCACGGCGTCCGGGTCCAGCCATACGCGCATGGAATACTCGCCAGCACCGAACAGGCGCACGTCACCGACGCCGTCGAGACGGGCGAGGTTGTCCTTGAGATTCAGGCGCGCGTAGTTGGATAGCCACAGCTGGTCATAGCGGCCATCCGGGGAGGTCAGGTGGACCACCATCGTCAGGTTGGGCGAGGCCTTCTCGGTGGTGATGCCGAGCTGCTGCACCTCCTGCGGCAGGCGTGGCGTGGCGCGTGCCACGCGGTTCTGCACCTGCACCTGGGCCTTGTCCAGATCCGTGCCCAGCGCGAAGGTTGCCGTCAGGGTCAGGTTACCGTCGGAGGTCGCCTGGGAGTCCATGTACAGCATGCCTTCGACGCCGGTGATTTCCTGCTCCAGCGGCGTGGCGACGGTCGAACCGATGACTTCCGGGTTGGCACCCGGGTAGTTGGCGCGCACCACCACGGTAGGTGGCACGACTTCTGGATACTCGGAGATGGGCAGCTGGAACAGTGACAGCAGCCCCGAGATGACGATCAGGATCGACAGCACCGCGGCGAAGACCGGGCGCTTGATGAAGAAGCTGGAGACGTTCACGTACGGCCTCCTGCTGCCTGGCGGTCGGCCTCGGCCAGCGCCGCGGCATCCTGATCATTGTCGTGCGACGGCTGATCCTTCTGGTGTTGCGTCAGGCGAGCGACACGCTCGGCGAGGGCCTTGAGGGCACCATTGTCGGACATCTCAACCAGCTTGGGCGTGATCGGCATGCCCGGGCCTGCCTTGGCGGGGCCGGCGGCCAGCACGCGATCACCGGCGGCCAGGCCATCGGTGACGGCACGCAGCGGGCCAAAGCGCGGGCCAGTGGTGATGCCACGGTAGGCGAGGGTGTCATCTTCGCCGATCACCAGCACGAACTGACGATCCAGATCGGTGCCGATGGCACGCTCCGGGATCAGCACGGCGTCGCGAATCTCGGGGGAGGCGATGCGCAGGCGCGCGAAGGCGCCTGGCCGCAGGGCAGGGTCCTCTGCGGCGAAGGTGGCGCCAATGCGCAGGGTGCCGGTGTCGATGTCGACGCTGTTGTCGATGAAGTCGAGCTCGCCCTGGAACGGGAAGTCCTGCTGGCCTGCCAGCTGCAGTTCCACCGGCAGATGATCCTCGGCGGAGACGTCGGCAAAGTCCTGATTCCAGGTCAGCTCGCTGATGTCGATATAGGCGTCCAGCTGGCGAGTTTCCACCAGGGTGGTCAACACGCTCTGACCGGCTTGAACGGTATTGCCGCGCGTGATGCGGGCATTGGACAGTCGGCCATCGATCGGGGCACGCACCGTGGCGTAGTCGAGATCCAGACGGGCGCGCTCGAGCTGGGCGATGGCGGCCTTGAGCTGGGCGTTGAGACCGGAGACGCTGGTGCTGCGTGAATCGGCTTCCTCGCGGGAGATCAGGTTGCGCTTGACCAGGCTGGCTGCGCGTCCGGATTCACTGCGGGCGTTGGCCAGTTCTGCCTTGACGCGAGCCACCTCGGCTTCCAGACGATCAACCTCCGCCTTGAAGGGGCGCTGATCGAGGCGGACCAGCGGGGTGCCGGCGCTCACCTGACGGCCTTCGGTGAACAGGACCTCTTCGATTTCACCGCTCACGCGCGGGCGCAGCTGTACGCTCTGCGGAGATTCCAGGCGGGTGGTGTAAGTGTGCCAGGCCGCGACCGGCTGAGCCTTGGCCGCGACGACTTCCATCGTGGGAGGTGTCGGCTGGGCGCCAGCGGCAGCCTCGTCATCGCCTTCACTGCAGGCGCTGAGCGCAAGGAGACCGCCAAGGGTCAACAGCAGGGAAGAGGCGATACGAGAAAGGCGCGCCGGACGTGAAGGATGTCTCGACATGGGGGAGCTACCGTTGCAGGAGTGGGATGCTGGGCATCCTAGAGAGGCCGGGCAGACGGGATAAGCCCTCTCAGCCACACTGCTTTGGTTCTCAATTTGCACCAATTGTGCAAGGGGACGCGATGACTTGGCTTCTGGCTCAGGCGTGGCGGGGGCTTGCTCTCATTCCCCGGCGGCGCTGATGAAGGGGCTGGGTCGGGAATGACCCTGTCTCAACGCAAAAGTCCCGCGGCAGATGCCAGCGGGACGTGTTGTCTTGCGTGTCACTTGCGCCTGTCAGCTCGCGCTCGTCATGACATGGGAGGCGATCTTACTTCTTCTCGCCGAAGTACTTGGTGTGGATGGTGTCGTAGGTACCATCGGCCTTCAGTTCCGCCAGTGCGCCGTTGATCTGCTCGGCCAGGTCCTTGTCACGCTTGCGCATGGCGATACCGAAGCCGTCGCCGAAGTATTTCTTGGGCTCGGTGACCACTTCCCCCACGGCCTTGTAGTTGCCGTTGCCGCCATCGATGAGGGTGGACTTGCCGACCGGGAAGTCGAGGAAGGCGATGTCGAGGCGACCCGCATCCATGTCCAGCACCAGGTCATCGGCGGTGGTGTAGCGCTTGACCTCGGCATTCTTGGCGTAGAGATCCGTGACGTAGTTGTCCTGCAGGGTGCCGCGCTGCACGCCGATGGCCTTGCCCGCCAGGGCCTCGGTGGAGGTGGCGCTCAACGCGCTGTCGGACGGCGCGAACCAGGCAGACGGCGGCGTGATGTAGGTGTCGGAGAACAGCACCTTCTCACGGCGTTCTTCGTTGATGGTCATCGAGGACATGATGGCGTCGTACTTGCGTGCCATCAGGCCGGGGATGATGCCGTCCCATGCCTGGATGACCCACTCGCAGTCGCGGTTGATCTTCGCGCAGATGGCATTGCCCAGCTCGATGTCGAAGCCGGTCAGCTCGCCGTCCGGTGTCTTGTATTCCATCGGCTCATAAGGCACATCGACGCCGATGCGCAGTGTCTCGGCGGCCTGTGCGCCACCGGCCATCAGTGCTGCACCCAGCAGGGAAATTCCCAGAAGCTTCTTCATGTCGTTCCCGTTCCTCGTTGTTGTTGGTCGAGCTGACGTGTCAGCGACACCAGACGCTACCTGAAAAGGTATCAGGCGTCTGCGCCGATGAAGACAGGACTGTCGTCAGCCATTGTTCTCCACACTAGCCCAGTCCTGCGCTGTGGTGAAGGGGGAAAATGGTCGGATTCAAACGTTCGTTAAACGAGATGCATTGCTGGATCAGGAGTGAAAAACGAAAGAAGCGCCCGGCAAGAGGCGCTTCTTTCAGTTCAATTCAATGGTTTCAAGTGTGCCAGCAGACGTTTCTCCAGCTGCCTGAAGATGGCAATGATGGTGAAGGTCAGACACAGATAGATGGCGGCGACGAACAGGAAGGCCTCGAAGGGGGCATAGAAGCGTGCATAGATGTCACGCGCCGCCCCGGTGAGATCCAGTAGCGTCACCACGCTGCAGATGGCGCTGGCATGCAGCATGAAGATGACTTCATTGCCGTAGGCCGGCAGTGCACGTCGGAAGGCACTGGGCAGAATGATGCGACGCATCATCTTGCCCCGCGACATGCCATAGGCGCGTGCAGCTTCCATCTCGCCCTTGGGCGTGGACTGGATGGCACCATGGAAGATCTCGGTGGTATAGGCCGCGGTATTGAGCACGAAGGCCAGCAGCGCCGGGACGAAGGGGTCACGGAAGTACTCCCACAGCCAGGTGTCCTGAATGCTGGGGACATGCACGCTGGTGATCCCCAACGAGATGTCGAAGCCATCGAAGAACACCACCCCGTAGTAGATCAGGTAAAGCTGGATCAGCAGAGGGGTACCACGGAAGACATAGGTGTACAGGTAGACCGGCATCTTGATCCAGCGGCGGCGCGAGCCGCGCAGGATCGCCAATGGCACGGCCAGCACCAGCCCGATGATCAGCGACAGGAACACCAGCTGCACCGTGGTGACCAGCCCCTCCCAGTAGTGCCAGAGAGTGGTGGCGGTGAAGATGTAGTTGTCGCTCAGCACATCATCGAGCATCTGGCCAAGCTGGGCGATGATGCCTGTCGGGCCCGCATCGTTCAGTTGTTCCATGCGCTGGCCTCCCCGAATCCGGTGTTGTAGCGCTTCTTGAGGCGCGAAAGCCCCCATTCGGACACGGTGGCGATCAGCAGATAGCCCGCCGCGACCGGCAACAGGAAGGTGAAGGGCTCATGGGTCGCCTTGGCGGCCTCGCTGGCGACACGCACCATGTCGACCAGCCCGATCACCGACACCAGGGCGGTGGTCTTGAGCAGTACCATCCAGTTGTTGCCCAGCCCCGGCAGGGCGTGACGCATCATCAGCGGGAAGCGAATGCGCTTGAAGACCTTCCAGTTGCTCATGCCATAGGCGCGTCCGGCCTCGATCTGGCCGGCATCCACTGCCATGAAGGCACCGCGGAAGGTCTCACCCATGTAGGCGCCGAAGATGAAGCCGATGGTGATGACGCCCGCGGTGAATTCGTCGACGTTGACGAAGACATCGATGTCATAGCGGTCATACAGCCAGTCGGTGACCATGTTGATGCCGATCTGACCACCGAAGAACAGCAGCAGCATCAACACGATGTCCGGTACGCCACGGATGATGGTGGTGTAGAGCGTCGCGATCCAGCGCAGTGGCGTGGAACGCGACATCTTGGCGGTCGCTGTCATCAGCCCGAGGGCGATGGCCAGCAGCTGGGCCAGCACGGCCAGCTGCACCGTGACCCAGGCACCCTCCAGCAGACTTGGCCCGTAGCCTTGTAGGTCGATCATGGGAATCCTCCCGTGAAGCGCCGTGCAAACCGCTCAGCGGTTTACTGGCTGTTGGCGGTCGCGGCGCTGGCGAAGTACTTGGCGTTGAGACGCTCGAGCGTGCCGTCGGCCTTCAGCGTGTCCAGTGCCTCGTCGATGGATTTCTTGAGATCACGATCGCGCTGCTTCATGGCGATGCCGAAGCCGTCACCGAAGTACTTCTTCGGTTCGCTGATGGCGCTGCCGGTATTGACGAAATTGCCATCATTGGCCTCGACCAGGGTGTCCTGACCGACCGGCAGATCAAGGAAGGCGACATCGACGCGACCGCTGTCCATGTCCAGCACCAGATCATCCAGCTTGGTATAGCGACGCACCTCGGCCACGCTGGCGTAGAGGTCGGTGACGTAGTGATCCTGCAGGTTGCCGCGCTGGACACCGATCACCTCGCCCTTGAGAGCCTCGGCATCGAGGCTGTCCGCGCCGGCCAGCGGGCTGTCCGCCTTGACGAACCAGCCGGACGGCGGCGTGAAGTAGGGCGCGGAGAACAGCACCTGACGTTCACGCTCCGGGTTGATGGTCAGCGCGGACATGATGACGTCGTACTTGCGTGCCATCAGGCCAGGGATGATGCCGTCGAAGTCCTGCTCGACCCACTCGCAGCGAGTGGCGAGCTGCTCGCAGATGGCATTGCCCAGCTCGATCTCGAAGCCGGTCAGCTCACCGCTCGGCAGCTTGTAGCCGAAGGGCGCGTAGGGCACGTCGATGCCGAGGCGCAGCGGGTCCGGCACATCGGCGGCCTGCACGGCGCCTGCCGAGATGGCGAGAGTGGAGAGACCGAGGGTGAGGCCCATCAGGGCGCGTGTCGCGAACTGTTTCATCACTTTCATTCCTGAAATCTCTTGCGCCTCGAGGCCTGCCGATGGCATGGCGCTCGCGGTGCTGAATCATGTGCCGGACACGGGATCACCGTGCCGGGGGAAGCGCCGGCGGACCGAGCGGTTGTTCAGAGCCGTCCGTCAGTCCTGTTCATCAGTCCTGCCTGTCAGTACTTGGGCGCCAGGAACTGCTTGAGTCGCTCTGACTGGGGATTGCCCAGTACCTCAGCCGGGTCGCCGGCTTCCTCGACCAGACCCTGATGCAGGTAGACCACCTGACTCGAGACGTCGCGCGCGAAGCTCATCTCGTGGGTCACCACCACCATGGTGCGGCCTTCCTCGGCCAGGTCGCGCATCACCTTGAGCACGTCACCGACCAGTTCCGGGTCGAGAGCCGAGGTCGGCTCGTCGAACAGCATCACTTCCGGCTCCATCGCCAGGGCGCGCGCGATTGCACCACGCTGCTGCTGGCCCCCCGACATCTGGGCCGGGTAGTAGTCGGCGCGCTCGAGCAGGCCGACGCGATCCAGCAGGCTGCGCGCGTGCGCGATGGCTTCTTTCTTCGGCTTGCCGAGCACGTGGATCGGCGCCTCGATGACGTTTTCCAGCAGGGTCATGTGTGACCACAGGTTGAAGCCCTGGAAGACCATCGACAGGCGCGCGCGCATGCGCTCGACCTGACGCCAGTCCATCGGCTCGCGACCGCGGCGGGTGTCCTTGAAGCCGATCTGCTCTCCGTGGACGAAGATGTCGCCACCGTCCGGCTGTTCCAGCAGGTTCATGCAGCGCAGAAAGGTACTCTTGCCGGAGCCAGAGGCACCGATCAGCGTGATGACGTCGCCCTTGCGTGCCTTGAGCGACAGGCCCTTGAGCACCTGATTGCTGCCGAAGGACTTGGTGATGTCGCGAACCTCGAGGGGCAGCACCTCGCGGTTCGGGGTCTCGATCCCGGGGGATGTCTTGGTCATGCCGTTACTCCGATCCAGACGCAGCGCATCGCTGCCTTGCCAGGCGGCGCGGGCGCGTCCTGAGTCTGCCGCAGGGCGGCACGGACCCGTGGGAACTTGTGCGTTGTCGACACGGCGGCACAGGGTGCATGACGTCGCCAGGCGAGACTGAATCTCGCTGGCAGCTGGCCATGTCGTCGCAGCCGCTCGAGTGGTATCACGGTCGTGATCGTGAAAGGGGGCAGATTCTACCAGCTCAACGCTGGGTTAACTGCTTCCTTGGAGCGTCGCCGGATACGACTTTGGTTGAGCGCGTGTCGGCAAGAGTCGCTGGCTGGCGACAGGAGGGACAGAACGGCAGGAATGCGTCATGAGTGGGGACCTTGTTGTCATTATTGGGGGCGCCCACCCTGCCGATGCGCCGTGCTGCGTGGGGCAGTACGGCGGTGGCTGGCGGGTGGGGCGCATTTCATGATCAGACTGTCTCGGGGGGAGCACAGCTGGCCAGCAGCAAGGCGGCGCGGGCGCCGATCTCGACACTGGCATTGGGGAATACCACGCTCAGCGGCGTGTCCCCGATGATGCAGGGGCCCGCCTGCGCGTCCCGGGCGATCAGCGTGCCGGGGGCGAAGCGGGTGAAGTTGGCGACGTCCTCGCTGAAGCACAGCGCGAAGTCTGCGGAGTGGCGCATCAGCTCCACTTCCACCTTGAAGTAATCCATGGCACCGGGATCAGACTCATCCGGTGGCGTTCCGGTGGCCAGAGCCGCGAGCAGGCGGGACATCGGCGCCAGTGCCGCCATGTCATTGGCGCCGAACGGACGCACCTGGCCCAGCTCCAGCGTGAAGGCATCGGCATCATGGTAGTGGCGCGAGTAGTGCGAGAAGGTCCAGCTGTGCTGATGTTGATGCAGCACGGCCTGGAGGCCGGCAGCGCTCAATATCGGCCACTGTGAGGGACTGATGGCCTCTCCCTCGCTGAAGGGCACCACGGCAAAGCGCGGGTAGTGGCTGTCGCGGATCGCGGTATGCATGTCGTAGTGCAGGCGTCGCGTGCCATCGGCCGGCGGGAAGCGGGCGTAGAAGTCATCCACTGCCGCCATCAGCTGGCGGGCGCGTGCCGGCTCATCATCGGCTGGACAGTCATTGGCCTTGCCGGCAGCCGCGTTGCCGGCGTCCACCGAGATGGCGGTCGCCGTCTCGGTACGTCGGAACAGCCGATTGAGGTTGGTCGCATGGAAGCGCTCACCGGTGCGGATGGCGGGCAGGTTGCCCAGAATCAGCAGCAGCGGGGCACCGGCGATCAGGTGGCCGCTCTCGAGACCGGCGATCAGCTCACCCAGCAGTTCGATGGGCGCCGTCTCGTTGCCGTGAATTCCCGCCGAGAGCACGCAAGGACGAGCCGCAGGCCCTTGGGTGTCCGGACAGATCTCCAGCACACCGGGGGCGACGATCTCATAGCGCCCACCGGGGATGCGTCCCATGCCACGCGCGCTGGCGTGGCCTTCGAGTGTCAGGTCAAGCCAGTCGGCAATCACGGGGTGGAGTGCTCCCTTGGGCTGTCCTGGCCGGTATCGGAAGATTCGGTCAGGTGGGTGGATTCGAAGATCTTGTCGGCACTGGCGGCCACGAAACCCTGATACAGCTTGCCGTCGGCATCCGGATAGCGACGGGCGAACTCGTAGTAGCAGGTCGCGATCTCGTGCTGCTCGCCGCCGGCGAAGGTGAAGGTCTGGCGGTCGGCGAGGGTGGAGGCCTGCTCAAGCAGGACCTCGGGTGAGCCCTTGATGCGTCCGCCGGCCGGATTGATGCCCAGGCCAAGCGCTTCCACGCGCGTCAGCACCTTATCGAGCGTGTCATGACGGGTAAGTGCATTGACGCTGATGGTGAAGTGATTGGCACGCAGACCGATGATCGACAGCCAGGCCGCGTATTCGCTCTCCTCCATCAGACGCTGATACTGCTCGAAGGTCGGCGCGTCCCACAGGCGACCTGACCACAGCACGGAGGGCTGGGTGGCGGCATCCGGCGAGATCTGGCTGACCAGACCATCGATGATCGACTGGGCGCGCTCGGAAAGCTCATGACATTTCAGCTCGGAGAGGAAGACGCGCGGCATGTCGGGAGACGGCGGCAGATAGCCGAAGGCGCGCAGCTTCTTCTCGCGGAAGTCATAGGGGGCGAAGCGGGTGTAGCCGAGCGCCAGCAGATGAGGTTCCAGCGCGCTCAGGGTGATCGGCCCGCGGTCGAAGGTCCGGAAGGCCACGTGGTCGTTGACGATGGTCTCGCCGTCGGCCACGAAGGCATCCTGGATCTGTTGGGCCTGGGGCGTCATGGCGACGTAATCATCCCACAGGGCGCTGAAGAACTGCTGGATATCCATGGCACGAGCTCCCTCTGAACTGAGTTGCCCAGTGCAGCGAGGTGTCACTGACACTGGGCGACGGCATTTGGCGGTTGGCAGCAGGGCAGCGCACTCGGCGAGACGCTGCCTCGGCAGATTGTCAGCTCACCATTGGCGAGCCGCTGGCGCGTGGCAAGAGGCAAGGTCGGTTGGATGAAAGCGGCTGTCCGCACCATGTAAACGTCACGTGTCGGTTTAGACCTTGGGTGGAGCCTGCGCCGTGAGCAAGCGCCTGCGTCATCAGCTCTCGCCGTCAGCGACGGGACATGTCTCACCCTGCTCGACCTTGATCAGTGAATCGGTGGCGAAGCCGAGCTCGGCGGCCTGATCGACCAGCGCCTGATAGGTGCCGTCATCCAGCTGCGGCTCGCGCGCCAGTATCCACAGGTAGTCGCGATCGGCACCGGCCACCAGCGACCACTGATAGTCATCATCCAGTGCCAGCACGTTGTAGCCACCATAGAAGGGGCCGAAGAAGCTGACCTTGAGGGCCGCGGTCTCGCTGCCCTGCGTGAAGTAGGCTCGCCCTTCGGCCTGACTCCATTCGCCCTTGTCGGCATCAAGGCCGCGATTGATGACGCGCACGCCGCCGTCCTCGCGGGGCGAGTAATCGGCGGTGACGCAGCTCAGTCCCTCCTCGAAGCTGTTGGGCAGGCGGGCGATCTCGTGCCATTGCCCGTAGTAGCGTTCGAGCTGGAAGTCCCCGACGGGCTGGGTGCCGGACGGGACACCGGCACAGCCGCCAAGGAGGCTGAGGCCAGCGAGCGAGAGGGCGAGATGCGGCAGGCGTGTCATTGGCGGGCTCCATGAGACAGGACGCCCCGGCGAATCGTCGCGGGGCGTCGTTACGTGATGAAAGGATGCACAGGCATCCTTCTCTCATTGGGGCGTCTGCGGTTGTCTCAAGAGGGAGGGGGCATCATTCGTGGTGGAGGCTCACAGCACCAGGCGCAGCGGGTTGGCCGCGACCACTCGCCCGCGGCCACGTTGCTTGGCTTCATACATGGCACCGTCCGCACGCGCGATGATGGTTTCCGGCGTGGCACCGGAGAAGGGGAACAGACAGACGCCCACGCTGGCGCTGACACCGATGATCAGCGGCTCGCCGTCGACCTCGAGGTGGATGGGCCTGCTGATCGCGTCCACCAGACGATTGGCCAGTGTTTCCGGGCCCTGGCGGCTATCGCCTTCACGACTGATCAGCACGAGAAATTCATCGCCTCCCAGGCGGCCGACGATATCGTTGCCACGCAGGGTGTCTCCGAGTCGTTCGCCGATGATGCTCAGGACCTGGTCGCCGATATGGTGACCATGGCGGTCATTGATGGGCTTGAAGCCATCCAGGTCGATGAACAGCGCAGCCTGTATGACGCCGGGGGCCTGGATGTCGAGCACCTGATCGAGATGCTCCATCAGGGCGCGTCGATTGAGCAGTCCGGTGAGCGAGTCGCGTGTCGCGTGGTCACGCAGATTGTCTCGCTCGTCGGTGACGTGACATTCGCGCAGGAACAGCAGGCGGCTCTGTCGCTCTCGCGAGTAGGCGCTCATGCCGGCCAGCAGGTTGGCGGACATCATGAAGAAGGCTTCGTTGGCTTCCACCAGCACGCCGGTACCACTGTGCAGGATCGCGCAGCTGGCGGTGCAGCCCATCCAGATCAGCAAGCCGCAGGCCAGTGCATAGATGAACTGCAGCCCCAGCAGGGTGTAGGTCCAGAACACCAGCAATAGCAGACTGACGAAATAGGCCGGGAATTCACCCTCATGCATCTCATGGTGATCCACTGCGTGGTCATTGCCGAGATGGAACATGGCCAGCGTGCCCAGCGCCGCGCTCAGGGAGGCCAGGCACAGCAGGCCATTGACCCGGTGTCTGTATCGCGCATGGCGTGACAGCAGGAACAGGCTCAGGACACTGGCGAGAATGCCGGCGCGCAGCAGCAGCAGGCTCTCGAAATGGTGGGTAAGACTTATCTCGATCAGCGCATAGGACGCGAACATCACACAGCTCAGCGGTATGGTGAACCGGCTGAGCTTGTGTGAGGTCTCGATCTGTTGTCGACGATAGCGTCGTTCCAGGGTGTCATCCGCAAAGCAGAGCGTCATGGGATTCATGGGCGGTACCTGAGTAGCCAGAGTCTCAGGATGCCATCGCCTTGCGTGGTCTGCTGCCGGGACTGGACGAATTGAATCACTGAGCTTCAACGCTCGCGGGCCGTCGTCAGTCCAGCTGGCGCGCTGTGACGCGCAATGCCGATTCCACCATGTCGTAATCGACGTAGCAGCCTTGCAGGTGCCGGCGCCCGGTGGTCGGGTCGAAGGACCGGCGCCCGTGCATCACGCGGCGGTTGTCGAAGGCCACCATCTGACCGGCCTCGAGCTTGAGGTGCAGGCGGAAGTCCGGTTCGCGCAGGATGCTCCAGTAGTGGCGGTAGGCGTCGTACCAGGCCTGCATCCGTTCCAGCGGCAGGCGCAGGCTATCGCGGATCCAGTTGTTGAAACGCACCTCGATGACCTTGCCGCTGGCATCCAGGTGGATGACCGGTTCACGCACCACGAGGTCGGTCTGCTCATCCGCGAAGCGAAAGTCCACCGGCGTCTCGGCCAGCAGGCGGAAGGCGGCAGGGTCACGCCGGCGCAGTTCCTCGGCGACGGCCATGCCGTCACCGAAGATCGACTCACCGCCCTCGGCGTCATTGACCAGGCAATAGAGCATCTGGATGTCCGGCGGTTGGCGCCAGTTGGGCAGATCCGTGTGCAGTTCCAGCGCGATGGGCGTGTAGGCGGCATTGTTGGGCGCCTGCTTGGAGAAGACCTCGAAGCGCCCGCCGAAGTTGGTGGCACGGATGGGGCCGATGGTGGCCGCGATGGCATCGATCTCACCGCCTTCACAGGTGCCGCCGTCCAGAATCGCGAAGCCGTCGCGGCACAGCGCTTCCAGCCAGCCAAGTCGTGCCTGCCCACCGGCCATGTAGTCGGCAAAGGCGGTAGCGTGAGGCTGATGGCCCTGCTGCCAGGCGCGGCTCGAGGGGACCGGCGTGGCTGGCGGCGCATCACTCGGGCGACGTTGCAGCAACCAACCGGCATCGAAACGACTGGTGTGGCCGTCCTGCCAGATGACGACGAGATTGCCTTGCTCGACACGCAACTGATGCACCGTCAGGGCCGCATCATCCATGAGCATGAAGGTGCGCTCGAAGGTCTGCGGATGACGGCAGGCGTCGCAGGCGCAGTGATCACGCAGCCAGATCAGCGGAAAGCGTGCCTGATCCCCATCGGCCCAGCTCAGAGTCGCCAGTGCCTCGTCATGGGTCGCCTGAATCAGGGGAGTGCCGCGATGATGGGGCTGATATTCCTTCATGTCCCACTGATGACGCGTGCCGGCATCCGTCGCTGCCGTGTCGGCGGCGTCGGTAGTGTCGATAGTGTCGTTCGTATCGATAGTGTCGTTCGTCACGCTAGTGTCGCCAATACCATCAGTGTCGCTGGTACCGAAAGTGTCGGAATCAGATGCGGTGAGAGTCTCCATTGGCGCCTTCCTTGTCTCTGTCGGTGTCGGTGAGTCTTGTGCTGAGAGTGAGTCTATTGTCTTGCGTGTCATGAAGGCTGACCAACGCGAAATATGACGCCCATGGCTTAGCTGAGCTAATGTGTGGTCATGCTCCTCCATTGTCCGCCACGAGATTGCCATGCACGACTCACCTTCCTCGCCGCCGAGTGTCTTGCCCGTTTCCTTGTCCAGCCCGTTGCCACCCCTGGCCTGGCTGCAGGCCTTCGAGGCGGCGGCACGCCTGATGAGTTTCACGCGGGCGGCCGAGGAGCTGAGCGTCACCCAGTCCGCCATCAGTCAGCGTATCCGCCAGCTGGAGGATCGGCTCGGCCAGCCGCTGTTCGTGCGCCATGCTCGCAGTCTGAATCTGACACCGGCCGGGCAGGCCTGGCTGCCGGCGCTGCAGGATGGCTTCCAGCGTCTGCAGGAGGGCACGCTGGAAGTCTTCGGACCCTCGCGCGCCGCGCCGGTGAGTCTGCGTGCGACGCCGATGAGCCAGCAGGCCTGGTTGTTGCCGCGTCTGGCCAGCTTTCATCGAGATCAACCCGAGATCGCCCTGCGGCTGGTGAGTGCCTTCTGGGCGCGTGATTTCGATGGCGAGGAAGTGGATATCGAACTGCGCTATGGCCAGGGGGACTGGCCGCAGGTCGAGGCGATCAAGGTGGGAGCGGAGCAGGAGCGGATGATCGTCGTGGCAAGCTCGGCACTGAGCGCCCGGTTGAGCACGGCGGCGGATCTGACCGGAATGACGCTGCTGCATGCGGCGGGATTCGCGGTGGGCTGGCGTCGCTGGCTGGTCGCGGCCGGTCAGCTGGGACTGGAGAAGACGACGTCCACCATCAGTTGTGACACCCAGGTCATGACACTGGAAATGGCGCGTCTCGGCATGGGCGTGGCGCTGGTGCATGAAGGCCATTTTCAGCAATGGATGGCCTCCGGCAATGGCGGACTGGAGCAGGCCTTCCCGCTGGCGATTCCTGCCGAGCAGCATTTCTGGCTGGTACGTTCCTCCCAACGTCCCATGCGACCCACGGCCCAGCGTGTCTGGGATTACCTGGTGGAAAAGCCAGCAGTGACCGACTCAGGTACTACTCTTGATGCATCGGGGAATCGCAATGGCGGGCCCGCCGCGGCACACCCTGATTGATATACCGTTAGCTTGAGCCGGTGGTGGAGGGGGTGAGCGGTCGCTATTCATTGTCCGGATCTTCTTGTCTGCCCGTCTGCCTGCCTATCTGCCTGTCTGGCTGTCAGGCGATCAGTCGTGAGCCGTCGGGCAGCGTGGCAATGGCGATTGATGGAAGAAGCGTTCCAGCAGGGCATACAGCTCGGGATAGGCGACTTCGAGGGTGTCCGGTGCGGTAAAGAAATACTCGCAGCATACGGCGAAGCATTCGGCGGGGTGACTGGCGGCGTAGTCATCGATCGGCGTGGGAATGCCGTGTGTCAGGCGCTCGCTCAGGTCATCCCAGACGGCGGTGAAGGTGGCGTGCCATTCTTGAGCGCTGATGTGGCCAGGCAGAGGCGGAAAGCCATCGGCATCGGTGGCGTTGGCCATGTCGAGCTTGTGGGCGAATTCGTGGATGACCACATTGAAGCCGCTCCAGTCACCGCTGGCGGCCAGGTCCTGCTGCGTGACCACCACCGGCCCCTGGTACCAGGTCTCACCGGCCCGGGTGTCCTGGAAGACATGCACCACGCCTGCCTCATCCATCTCTTCCACTTCACGGCGGATGGCCTCGAACGGCAGCATGATCTCATGGACGCGAGCGCCGGCATCCTGCCAGCGCTCGGCATGCGCCCAACCATTGAGCAACAGCATCGCCTGAGCCGCCAATGCCAGCGCCTCGACCTCCTCGAGAGGCTCGGCGCTGGTCAGCTTCCAGTCATGCAGTTGCCGGCGGGCGCGGCGCTCAAGACGCGTGAGCGCCTCGGCGTCGAGTCCCTCGAGGATCGGCAGACGCTCGCGGACGGATTGCCACAGGGTGTCCCCCTCCTGGGTCTGGGAAGAGAAGGGGGCTGAGGCGTCGGCATCATGGCCGTGGCGCTCGGATCGCTGCCACAGTCGTTGCCACCAGGGGGGCATCGAGTCAGTCCTGACGACTGCCGGACTTCCAGGACCAGTCGCGCAGGCGCAGGTCGAAGAGGTCCTTGCGACGGTCCTTGAGGTTGGTCACCGAGCCTTCGCTGCGTACGACCTTGAGGCGTTCCAGATCGAGATCCGAGAACATGATCATCTCGGTGTTCGGGGTCGTCTCGGCCATCACCGCATCATGCGGGAAGGAGAAGTCAGAGGGCGAGAATACCGCTGACTGGGCGTACTGGATGTCCAGACTCTCGATGGACGGCAGGTTGCCGACACTGCCGCAGACCACCACATAGCACTCGTTCTCGATGGCGCGCGCCTGGGCGCAGTGGCGGACGCGCAGGTAGCTGTTCTTGGTGTCGGTCCAGAACGGCACCATCAGGATGTCCATGTCCTGGTCGGCCAGCAGACGTGACAGCTCCGGGAATTCCACGTCGTAGCAGATCAGCATGCCGATGCGACCGGCATCGGTCTCGAATACGGCCAGCTCGTCGCCGCCCTTGATGATCCAGTCACGGCGCTCCTGAGGCGTGATGTGCAGCTTGGCCTGACGGTCGATCTCGCCATCGCGGTGACAGAGATAGGTGACGTTGTAGAGCTCGTTGTCATCACCGACCTCCACCATGGACCCGGCCACGATGTTGATGTTGTAGGCCACCGCCATGCGCGAGATTTCCTGCTTGAAGCGCTCGGTGAAGCCGGCAAGGAAGCGGATGCAGCGCACCGGGTCACTCTGGTCTTCCAGCAGGCCGATCAGCGGCGTATTGAACAGCTCCGGGAAGACGGCGAAGTCGCTCTGATAGTCCGAGAGGGCATCGACGTAATATTCCACCTGCTGCAGCACGGATTCGACACAATCGAACTTGCGCATCTGCCACTGGACGGCGCCGACGCGAATCATCGTCTTGCGGCTTTCCAGCACACGCTCGACCGGCTCGAAGAGGATGTTGTTCCACTCGAGCAAGGTGGCATAGCCCTGTGAGCTCTCGTCTTCCGGCAGATACTGGCGCATCAGGCGCTTGACCAGAAATCCATTGGCCAGCTGGAAGGACAGGATGGGGTCGTAGATCTCGCGTCGCTCGACCTTGTCGATGTAGTCGGTCGCGGACAGCTCCGCGGCATACTCGTGATACTGGGGAATGCGCCCACCGGCCAGAATCGAGCGCAGATTCATGGAGCGACACAGTTCCTTGCGCGCTTCATACAGGCGGCGGCCGAGACGATAGCCCCGGTAGTTGGGGTCGATCAGGACATCCAGGCCATAGAGCGCATCTCCCTCGGGGTTGTTGAGGATGACTTCGCGCTGGCCGATCAGATCATCGTACTTGTGCGGGTTCGAGAAGGCGTCGTAATCCACCAGCGCCGTCAGTGCGACCCCGACCAGCATCTCGCCGTCCTCGATCACGATCTGACCATCGGGGAATTCCGCGACCAGGCGGTTGATGGTGTGTTCCGGCCAGGCGCCGCCGATGTCGTCGTAGATGCCGTCCATCAGGCGTTTCAGCTGGGGGTAGTCGGATTCCTGCAGGTTGCGCAGGTTAAGGTGCAGGTCTTCGACGGACATCGAGACTCCTTGGGAAATGAGTGATGAGAGCAGGGCGAGACGCGGCGGGTGCGACAGCGTGGATCCATTATTCGCGCTGTCGAGGCCGAGTGTCATCAATATCCTTTGGTCAATGACCGGCGCGTGTCGCGAATCCCTCCTCAATGGGTCCAACCTCGCGCCACTGCAAGGGTGAGCGGGTGGAAGCACGGCGAGCGGCGTGTCAGCGGGATATTGAACGAATGCTCATTTTGCTTGCATTTGCGCGGCACAACGTCCAAAACATTGCCATGGGCAAGACGCCCACGGCGACGTCATGCCGAACATCTTGAGCTTGAATGACACCGGAGGATACCTGCATGACCCCAGTACTCTATGAATTGCGAGGCCGTGATGACCGTCTGCGTTTCTCGCCGTTCTGCTGGCGCGCGCGGCTGGCCCTGGCCCACAAGGGCATCGAGGCGGAACTCGTTCCCATGCTGTTTACCGACAAGAGCCCGATCGACTTCTGCGATTCCACCACGGTGCCGGTACTCAAGGATGATTTCGGCGTGTCGATGGACAGCTACGACATCTTCCAGCACCTGGACGAGCATTATCCGGATGCAGGCCATGGCCCGCTGATCGGCGATGCACTGGCAAGGGCGCGCCTGAATTTCGTCAAGGTCTATGCCGAGCAGGTCATGGCCGTCGGTTTCTTCCGCCTGGTGGCGCTGGATCTGGTGCAGGCCATTCACCCGGATGACCGTGAATACTTCCAGAGCGCCCGAGAAGCCCGCTTCGGCATGTCGTTCGAGGAGTTCCACGATGTCGAGATCGCCCGTGGCATTCTCGACAGCGCCTTCAAGCCGTTGCGTGGCCTGCTGGGTAATCAGCCCTTCATGGATGGCGAGTCGCCGGCGGCGGCGGATTACCTGATCTTCGGCTTCTTCATCTGGGCCCACATCGTCTCCGACACCTCGCCCTTCGGCGAGACGGAAGACCCCGCTGATCCGCTGGTGCAGTGGCGCGAGCGCATGATGGATCTCCATGACGGCATGGCACGCAAGTCGCCGCGTGCCAGCGATATCCCGCAGTAAGCCCTCGATCGCGTCAGCGATGCGCTTCCTGATGGCTCGAACGCTTCCAGGCGTTCGGGCCATGTCGTCTTGCCCTCGAAAAGGTGCTCACGATGATTGACCTGTATTACTGGACCACGCCCAACGGCCACAAGATCACGATCTTTCTGGAAGAGGCCGGCCTCGAGTACCGACTCATACCGGTGAACATCAGCAAGGGCGAACAGTTCGCGCCAGCGTTTCTGGCCATCTCGCCCAACAATCGCATGCCGGCGATCGTCGATCATGCGCCGGCCGATGGTGGCGAGCCGATTTCCGTGTTCGAATCCGGCGCGATTCTGGAATATCTGGCCGACAAGACCGGCCAATTCCTGCCGCGCGAGACGCGCCCACGCAATGATGTGCTGCAGTGGCTGCATTGGCAGATGGGCGGCCTGGGGCCGATGCTCGGTCAGGTGCACCACTTCAAGCACTACGCGCCAGAACCGGTGGAGTACGCCATCGAGCGCTATCACAAGGAAGGCGAGCGCCTCTACGGCGTTCTGGAGCGCCAGCTTGCGGGGCGTGACTTCGTGGCGGGGAACAAGTTGAGCATCGCCGACATGGCCATCTGGCCGTGGCTGAAGGCCGAGAAGCAGGAGATCGATCTGGCCCGCTTCCCGGCGGTGGCTGCCTACCGCACTCGCATGGCCGAGCGTGATGGCGTCAGGCGGGCGATGGCGCGCATCGACGACATCAATCCGGCGGCCAATGTGGCGATGGATGAAGAGGCGCGTCGCCATCTGTTTGGCCAGGGCCGCTGAGTCGCGCTGGTACGTGAGGCTTGCGGGGCTAGGGCTGCCCCCAGTCCTTGGGCACATGGCGCCGGATACGATCCAGCAGCGCGCCCAGCTTGCGCGGCGGGTGCCCGAAGGGATAGTGCAGGCTGACCGGAATCGAGGGTCCTTGCCACTCGGGCAGGCAGGCCTCGAACTGGCCGGGATGTGCCACGGAGCGGGTGCGCACGTGGTGGTCCGGCAGCAGGCCGATACCGGCGCCATGCGCGATGTGGTCGGCATGTACCACGACATTGTCGACCGTGAAGCGTGAGGGCGGCAGGCTCACTCGGTACTCGCCCTGTTCCGGATGGTGGAGCACCAGATCGGGATGATGGCGGTCGATCAGGTTGACCCAGTCGTGGGAGGCAAGCTCGCCGGGATGCTGCGGATGGCCATGCTGGCGCAGATAGTCCGGGTGGGCATACAGATGCTGACGCTGGTGGCCCAGCACCTCGTCACGCAGGCCGCTGTCACGGGTCGGACCTTCCCACAGCCACAGCATGACCTGATCATCCTCACGTGTCGGAGGCTGCAGGTTTGAAGTCAGCGTCAGGCGAATGCCCGGATACTCCTCGATGAACTCGGTAAGCAGACGATTGAACCAGCCACGCAGGAAATGCGGGTGGACGCTGATGCTGAGATCACCGCTCACCTCCTCGCGCAGCTCGTCCAGTGCCATCTGCGAGCGCTCGCCCAGCGACAGCATCTGCTGGCAATACTGATGGAACAGCGTGCCGGCCTCGGTGGGAATCAGGCGGTTGGCCTGGCGATGCAGCAGCGGCTGACCAAGCTGATACTCGAGATGACTGATCCGACGGCTGAGCGTGGACTTGGAGATACCGAGGTGTTCGGCGCCGGCGCCCAGGTTGCCATGGCGCATGATGGCATCGAAGGCACTGAGGCCCTGAAATTCGTCAAGTACGGGAGGCATGGATTGGTGGCACCTGAGACTGTCTGCCACTCGGGCAGCCGATGGCATGAAAGAGAGCGTGGAGGCAGAGTGCGCCGCGGATCTGGCGCAAGGGCCAGTGGCGAGTTGCCGATTGGCCAGCATTGTAGCCGATTTGGCGGGGGGAGTGGCATGCATGAAAGTGATTCGCGTTCTCTGCTGGCGGGCGCGTTCAGATAATGGGGCTCACGATTCCAGCTCGTTGACGCCCATCCGCGCCCGAGCGGGATGCATGTGGCGGGTGGGCGCGGCATCATGGCATGCAGCAGTGGCACGCGCTGTCGCTGCGTTTCACTCTTCCAAGGCCCTTTCGCGGCCTGACAAAGGACCTCGTGATGTCACTCGCCACGCGCTTGCGCGCTCACTTTCGCTCATGCCAGGAATCCGCCTGCCTGAGACGCACCTCTCTGACGGCCCGCTCAACACTGCTGATGACGCTGGTGGCGCTGCTGGCGGCACCGGTGCAGGCCGACGAACCCACCCGGATTCGCGTCATGGCCGCCGCCTCGCTGCATGATGCGATGGATGCCATCGAGGCCCGCTACGAGCGCCTCGCCAACGTGGATATCCTGCCGGTCTACGCCTCGTCCTCGACCCTGGCGCGTCAGCTGGCCAATGGTGCTCCAGCCCAGCTGTATCTGTCGGCCAACGAGCGCTGGATGGACTGGCTCGAGCAGCAGCCCGGCGTGGTGGTGACAGGGCGTCATGATCTGCTGGGCAATCGTCTGGCACTGGTAGCCGCCGGGGCAAGTTCTCTGGATGCCGGCGTCAGCAATGCCCGGGACGTGACGGACGTGGCCAAGCGACTGGCCGCGACGGGCGACGCCTCCCGGCTGGCGGTGGGGGACCCGGATCACGTGCCGGCGGGCATCTATGCACGTCAATCGCTGGAATCGCTGGGTCAGTGGCAGGCACTGCGCTCGCATCTGGCCAGTGCCGAGGATGTGCGTGCGGCGCTGGCGCTGGTCGAGCACGGTGAAGCCCCACTGGGCATCGTCTACTCGACGGATGCCTCCGTCAGTCATCGCGTCCATCAGATCGGCCTGCTGCCCGAGAGCAGCCACGACCCCATCCACTATCCTGCCGCCTTGATCACGCGGGGCGGGGATGCGCCCGACGAGGCAGCGGAAACCTTTGCCCACTGGCTGTCCAGCAATGAGGCAGGGGCCATCTTCCATCGCTTCGGGTTCGCCACCCTTGGGACCCAGACCGCACCCGCCACCGCTGACAGCCAGTGAGAGCGCCCCGGCGGCCGGCATGTCCCGGAGGCACGCGGGCCGCTACACTGGAGGTTTTCCGTGGCATCATTGCGGCAATGACGTGGCTGGCAGAGCGAATCATCGAGCGGGCCATGGCGATGCCATGGGCGCGAGTCGTCTCGTGATCGCGCTGCCCTGCGCCACCTGATCTTGTTCGAGGAGAGTGCATGCTGAGCGCACTGGAATGGGAAGCCCTGAGTCTGAGTCTCAAGGTCGCCTGCGTGGCTGTCGGCTTCAGTCTGATTCCCGGCTTCGCCGCGGCCTGGTGGCTGGCGCGACGCGAGTTTCGTGGCAAGGCGCTGGTGGATGGCCTGTTGCATCTGCCACTGGTGCTGCCACCGGTGGTGGTCGGCTATCTGCTGCTGGTCACCTTCGGACGCAACGGCGTCATCGGTCAGTGGCTGGCGAAGATCGATATCGTGCTGCCCTTCACCTGGCAGGGCGCCGCCGTCGCGGCAGCGGTCATGGCCTTCCCGCTGATGGTGCGTGCCATGCGCCTGTCGCTGGAGGCCATTGACCCGGGGCTGGAGGCCGCGGCTCGTACCCTGGGGGCCAACCCGCTGCGGGTGCTGTTCACGGTGACGATGCCGCTGGCGCTGCCCGGTATTCTGACCGGCGGCATGCTGGCCTTCGCGCGCGCGCTGTCGGAATTCGGCGCCACCATCACCTTTGCGGCCAACATTCCCGGCGAGACCCGTACCTTGCCCCTGGCGCTCTATACCCTGATCCAGACGCCGGGCGAGGAGGGCGCGGCCGCGCGTCTGTGTCTGATCGCGGTGGTGATCGCGATGCTCTCGCTGTTGTCTTCCGAATGGCTGGCGCGCCGGGCCCGACTCCGGATGGAGGGGCGTGATGCTTGATTTCCACCTTTGCCGCACGCTGGGCGCCTTCCATCTCGATGCCGAACTCAAGGTGCCGGCACGCGGGGTCACGGCGCTGTTCGGACGTTCCGGCAGCGGCAAGACCAGCATCCTGCGCATGATCGCAGGGCTCGACCGCCCGGATCATGGCCATCTGCGCCTCACGGGCGAGTGTCTGATCGGCGGCGAGCATGATCACTGGGTGCCTGCCCATCGGCGCAATCTGGGCGTGGTCTTCCAGGAGCCTCGTCTGTTTCCGCACTACAGCGTGCGCGGCAATCTCTGCTACGGCATGCCGCTGGCACTGACGCGTGCTCAACGCCAGCGCAACCGTGACCACCTGCACGAGATCGTCGCGCTGCTGGGCATCGAGGACCTGCTGACGCGCATGCCGGGTCAGTTGTCGGGTGGCGAGGCGCGGCGTGTCGCCATCGGGCGCGCCCTGCTGTCACGCCCACGCATGTTGTTGCTGGATGAGCCGTTGACCGGCCTTGATGGCGCCCGCAAGCAGGAACTCCTGCACTACATCAGCCGTCTGGCTCGCGAGATCGAGATTCCGATCCTGTTCGTCAGTCACGATACCCGGGAGCTGTTCGCCGTCGCGGACCGCCTCGCGCTGGTCGACAACGGGCGCATCACCGCCAGCGGCGAGATCGGCGACATGTTGTCACGTCTTGATCTGGCCCCGCAGACAGGCCGTTTCGAAGCCGGCTCACTGCTCAGTGCCGAGGTGCTCTCGCACGATGAAACGCATCAGCTGACCCGTCTGGGGCTCGGGGCGGGATTGAGTCTCAAGCTGGCGCGTCTGGCGATGCCGGTCGGGCGTCGGGTACGCCTGCGACTGCGCGCCCGTGATGTCAGCATCGCGCTGGAAACTCCGCTGAATACCAGCCTGCGCAATACGCTGCCCGCCGTGATTCACGAGATCGAGAGCGAGCGCGGCCACGCCAGTGCGGAACTGGTGCTGGGCATCGCCGGCCAGCGGCTCAGAGCGCGCGTGGACCGGCTGGCCTGCGAGGAGCTGGGGCTCAAGGTCGGCCTCGGCGTCAAGGCATTGATCTCGAGCGTCGCGCTCTCCGGCCCGGACGTGATCAGTCTCGATGTCGGAGACGAGGTCGCGCAGCAGGATGAGGCGGCCGGCACCAGCGAGACGACGTCTCCCTGAGTCTCCCGCTATCCCGCTCCCCTGAGCCCCCTCGGGCCGGGCATTCTGGTAATGTGCCTCGCTCGGTATCCATCGACAAGGAAGACCCTGATGCAGCTGACCCACCTGTGGCGCTACCCCTTGAAGTCAGGCGCCGCCGAGGCACTTGAGAGCACGACTGTCGGCGAGGAAGGCCTGACGCAGGACCGCCGTTTCGTGGTGGTCGCGGCACGCGGCAAGTTCGTCACCGCACGCACGCATCCACAGATGCAGCGTCTGGCACTTCGCGAGCAGTCGCCGGGCCACTGGCGGCTGTGGCAGCTGGACCGCCCGGCCTGCGGTGAGGTGAGCTTCGCGACCCGTGATGAGGCCGAGCGTCTCGACATCCAGGTGTGGGCAGACCAGTTCAGCGCCCTGAGCGTCAGTGACGAGGCGGATGCCTGGTTGAGCGAGCAGCTCGGCATGCCGGTGCGGCTGTGCTGGCTGGGCGAGCGCTCCGAGCGCTATCGCGAGATCATCCGACAGCGCGTGAGTGCCGCGGACGGCTTCCCGCTGCTGCTGGCCAACGAGGCCTCGCTGGAAGCGCTCAATCGCGAGACGCCGACGGCGGATCACGGCATGAACCAGTTCCGGCCGAATCTCGTGATCAGCGGTGCCGAGGCCTGGGCCGAGGATGGTTGGCAGGAGGTGATGATCGGCGAGGTACGTTTCCGCCTGGTGTCATCCTGCACGCGCTGCGCGATGGTCAATGTCGACCCGGCCACCGGCGAGAAGCGTGGTGACAGGGAGCCGCTGACGACACTGGCGCGGGTGCGCCGTTTCGAGGATGGCCAGGTGCACTTCGGCTACAACCTGGTGGCGGTGGACCCGACGCGCCAGCCGCCGCTGCGGGTCGGTGATCCTGTCGAGGTCACGGCCTTCAAGTGACGCCTCGCGGCTGAACGCAGACGCCCGCCACCTTCGATGGCGGGCGTCTGCGTTCAGGGGGCGGTTGGCAAGGCTCAGTCAGGCGGCCCGAACAGGGCAGGCTGACCATGCGCCTCACGCCAGACATCCAGCGCTGCCCGGTGCAGCTGACTGTGTCGCCACGCCAGCGCCTCGATATCACGGTCATAGCCGCCGCCGATCACGCAGGCCACGGCCGCGCCCGCCGCGCGACAGCGCTCGATCACGTGGCGCTCGCGCCGGTAGAGGCCGCGGTCGCTCAGTTCAAGATGGCCGAGCCTGTCGGCGGAGTGCGGGTCGACCCCGGCATCGAAGATCACGAGTTCCGGCTGCACCCGCGTCAGCACCGCCTCCAGCGTGCGCTCCAGCACCGCCAGATAGTCCTCATCGCCCATGCCTTTCGGCAGGGACACATCCAGATCACTCTTCTGCTTGCGGGCCGGGAAGTTGCTTTCGGCATGCAGCGAGAGCGTGAAGACCCGTGGCTCGTCGGCGAAGATCAACGCGGTGCCATCGCCCTGGTGGACGTCGAGATCGACGATCAGCACCCGCGTCACGCCATCTTCCAGTGCCTGATGCGCCGCCACGCCGATGTCGTTGAGCAGACAATATCCGCTGGCCGCCTCGGGATGGGCGTGATGGGTACCCCCGGCGGTATTGCAGGCCAGGCCGCGCGTGAGGGCTTCGCGCACGGTGGTCAGCGTGCCGCCCACCGCCAGCACGCTGCGCTCGCGCAGGGCCTCGCTCCACACGAAACCGCTGCGACGCTGGGCCTGATGACTCAAGGTGCCACTGAGAAATTCATGCACGTAGCGGCGGGTGTGCACGCTGAGCAGGTCTTCCTCCTCGGCGGGCTGGGGCATCACCCACTCGACGGCCCAGGCGCAGTCGACCAACTGGCGGTCCAGCAGCCGTTTGAGCACGCTGAACTTGTCCATTGGGAACGGATGCTTCTCGGGCAGCGCGATGCGATAGCCGGGGTGATGGATCAGCGCCAGTGGCGGGCAGGCAGCCTCAGCGACGTGGGACAAAGTGCACCTCCCGGCCCTCGGTGGTCAGCTGACGAATGGCGATGGGGCGGCCCTTTGCATCGAGATCCACCAGTCCGATACCGCAGGCATTCAGCAGGCGTTCGCCGTGACTCGCGGCATCGTGACGACGTGGCGTGATGCGCATGTTGCGACGCCGTGTCAGCAGGTTGAGCGGTGAGCGTGGGGCGTACAGCCAGCGATTGAGGCGATCCAGCACGTCAAGCAATCCCACCGGGAAGCGGTTGCGGATGCCGCTGCTGGTGATCTGCCAGATGTGCGGGCTGGACCGGCGGTGCCTGAGGCGCACATCGTAGGCGAAGGAGTAGTGCACATCGCCGGACAGAATCACGAAATGCTGCGGCGTGCGCGAATGGCGGAAGATGTTGAGCATCACGCTGGCGGCGCCCTGGTGGGCCATCCAGTTCTCGGCGTCCACCATCAGCGGCTTGCCGGCGAAGGTGAAGAGCTTCTGGATCGTCTCGATTAGCTTGACCCCGAACACGGGAGCCGGAGACACCAGTACCACCGCGCGCTGCTCCACCAGACGTTGCTGGAGTTCACACAGCGCCTCCCAGTCCATCAGACCCGAGGGGTGCGACAGCTTGCGCTCACTGCGCCAGCGGCGAGTGCGGGTGTCCGCCACGATCAGGGCCGGCGTGGTCTCGAGCTGATAGTCCCAGCGCTCGCAGCGCTCGAGCCGGGCGATCAACGCCTCCTGACGCTCGACGTCGAAATGGCCCTCCGGCGCGGTCTCGGTGTCGGCATGCGCATCGGTGAACAGCTCGCTGGCCTGCTCCAGCAGCTCACCGAGCGCCCGAGGTGCGTTGCCCGCGCCCTGACACAGCAGGTAGCCGGTCAGCGCATTGCCGATGATGCGCCGCGAGAAGGGATTGCCGTAGGCGGCTTTTTCCCAGGCGGCACTCAGATTCCAGTCATCGGTGACGTCGTGGTCATCGAAGATCATCAGGCTGGAGACGTTGGCCAGCAGGCGGCGCACCTGACCGAGCCCGGCGCGGAAACGTGCCAGATGGCGTGCCTCGCGGGCATGGCGCTCGCGGGTGGCCTCGTCATGGCCTTCGAGCGCTGACGGGTCTTCCAGTTCGACCCCGAGGGCCGCCCACGGCACGTCGGACCACACCAGCAGGTACATGGCGACGACTTCCGACAGGCCGATCAGGTGATTGTCAGCCCCGGTGGAGGTGAAGATGGGCTTGCGCTTGGCGCCGAAGAAACTGGCGGCCAGTCCCTCATTGGCTGGCATGTCCGGCAGCAACTGCGGGCGATGATAGAGGTGCGACGGGTGCTGGCGCAGTTCGCGGCTGTCGGAGACCTCGGCGCCCAGCAAGGTCTCTTCCGGCAGCCCCAGGCGCTCGATCACCTGATCGATGGCCCCCAGCATGGGGCCGGCGACGTCATCGGCGTAGATCTGATCGCCCGTGAACAGCATCACTTCCGGCCATTCCAGCGGTGTGGTGCGCCGCTCACTCAGCCAGTGATCCAGTGCGACCAGACCATCGCCGGCCGGGCCTTCAGGAGCACTGTCACTGGCGTTGGCGCAGACGCGTTCGGCCTCCTTGTCACTCAGGCCGTGATGCGGCTTGCGGCAGCTGCCATGCGCGATGCGGGTCAGCTTCGCCGGCAGACGGAAACGTGGCAGAGGCTCGCCGGGGTAGCAGATCTCTGGGCCCCACTCGGCGATGCCATGCCAGTCGCCGTCCTGCGGCGCGGCGCTACTGTCAGCGGTGTCCTCGCGTTCGCTCAGTGCCAGCTCGTAGGCGATGGCGCAATCGGCGGGCAGGGGAGACTCGGCATGGGCCTCCAGCAACATCAGCCAGGCATGGGTGCCCAGAGGGATGGCCAGATGCTCTGTCAGTCGGGCAGGTGGCGTATCTGGGAGCCCCGCGAGCGGTGGGCGGCTCTCGTCTTCCGGCAGTAGCCACACGCGGGCCTGTTGAGGGCGCGAGGTCACCAGCCACAGTACGATGCTGTCTGGCGTGACGCGCCTGAGCATCGGACCCGCGAGGACGCGTGGCAGGAGAGGGGAAGGCTCGGGGGACGCTGGGCAATCAGTCATGAACGAAACGGACTCGACGGGTGAAAATGGGCAGCGCTGCAGCTCGCGGCCGGCAGCATGGTGTGGGTCCCCGGTCAGGCGACACGACGCGGCGCCGAGCGTTCAGAGCGGGGCCGGATGCAGGCCTTCAAAGGCAGCCGAGTCGTCAGGCACGCCTTGTCGCAGGCTCGCAAAGCACAGGGTGGCTGACGTAGAGTTGTGGCTCTCTGCGGACGTGGCGTTGGCAGGATAGCATGGGACAGCAGGATGAAAGAGTGCATGGCAGGCCGCTTCAAGGCCATCTGGACAGAGGCAGAAAGCACTCTAGTGGCGCCTGACAAGACCGGGAAGACAGCCGTGGCGATTCGCGCATTGCGTGGGGCGCTGCGGGTCTCCTCGCTGTGCCTCGCTCTGTTGGCGGCAGGCCTTGCCCCGTCGGCCTTGGCGGCGCACGCGTCAGTGCCCCCTGCAAGGGAGTCTCACCCGCTCAAGGCCAACGAATGCCTGCCGGCGCCCAAGGGCAAGGTCGTGCTGACCATCAGCGGCGTGGTGACGTGTGGCAATGCCGGCAGTGAGGCGTCGCCATTGGCTCGCTTTGACATGCCGATGCTGGAGGCGCTGCCCTCGCGCGTGAATGCCACCCACACGCCATGGACCCAGGGAGTCGTCCGCTTCAGCGGGCCCTTGCTGCGCGAGCTGATCCAGCGGGTGGGGCAGGATGTCTCGACGGTGAGCGTGAAGGCCATCAATGACTTTTCCGCCGATATCCCGATGTCGGATATCACGCGATACGAGGTGTTGCTGGCGACGCGCCGCGATGGCGAGCCGATGCCGGTACGGGATTTCGGTCCCTTGTTCATCCTCTATCCCTTCGATGCCCATCCGGAGCTGATGACGGAAGAGATTCGCTTCCGTAGCGTCTGGCAGGTCAACGGACTGGTGCTGCGATGACCAAGGCTGCGATGACGGATGTCGTCAAGTCGCCTCCGGGCGCCGTCGTCCTGGGCACCCCCTTCCTCAGGTACCCTCTGGCTCGCGCTTGAATCGGATCTTCTCGTCTCCCTCGTCCACGCCCGGCAACCCACATGATGGTGAGCCGTCTTCCCCCTCGTCGGTGGCGGGCTCCCCTGCATCACGGGATGAGGTGCCGGGCGGCGAGGCAGACTCGCACGCCATGCATGCTCTGGCCCAGGCGCCACGGACACGCTGGCCGCTGTGGGTCGGCATGGCCATCATCATCGCCTTGCTGCTGGCGGCCGTGGGAGTGGGCGGTGTCATCCTCCACAACCAGGTAAAGCTCGAGAACCGCACTCGCGATGATGCCGTCTGGACGGTCTATCAGCTGGACCGCGAGGCCATCACCCTCTCCAACTCCCTCGCGCGCTATGCCCAGGCGCAGGGCGTGAAGCGCGGTGCGGCCTGGCAGGAGGTGCTGGAGGATTTCGAGCTGCTCTACAGCCGGACCTTCATCTTCCGGCGCGGCGACTTCCGTCATCATCTGATGAGCCTGGCCTCGGTGCCCATGCTGGCCGATGAGGTGATGAGCCAGATCGACTACCTCGACATCCGACTGGGCGTATGGCGGGAAGAGGGGGAGTGGCGGAAGGAGGCAAAGTGGCGTGAGGGCAGAGAGTTGCCGGACGCCGCCTCTGTCGCGAGGCTGCAGACGCTGAGCGACGAGATCAGTGACGTCACCCAGACGCTACTGCTGCGGGTGAGAGCCCAGCTTGCCGAGGAGTCCACCCAGGAACGCCAGCAGCGCGATCGACTCGTGCATTGGATGCTGCTGCTGCTCGGGCTGATGGTGCTGACGACTCTGCTGGTCAGTCGCCAGGTCTGGCTGCAGGCGCGTGCGCGGGAGCAGGCCCGCCAGCAGCTGCTGAGCCTGTCCACGGCCCTCAAGCATGAAGCCGAACGCGCCGAGCAGGCCAGCCGTGCCAAGTCCGAATTCCTCGCCACCATGAGTCATGAGATTCGCACGCCGCTCAACGGTGTCATCGGCATGAGCGAGCTGCTGCTGGCCGAGCCGCTGGACAACAGCGCGCACCGGTATGCCACCAGCCTGCGTGACAGCGGGGAGGTGTTGATGGGGCTGGTGGATGACGTGCTGGACTTCTCGAAGATCGAGGCCGGCAAGTTGACCGTCGAGCGGCGACCCTTCGATCTCCAGCAGGCCGTCGATGGCGTCATCGATCTGTTGCTGCCACAACTGGACAGTACCCGTGTGGCCTTCGTCGATCACCGCTCGGCCCAGCTGCCACGCTGGGTCATGGGAGACTCCGTTCGCCTGCGTCAGGTGCTGCTCAACCTGTTGTCGAACGCCTTCAAGTTCACCCGGCACGGCAGGATCACCCTGATGGTGCATCCGCTGCCGGCGGGGCGAGTCCGTTTCGAGGTCAATGACACCGGTATCGGCATCAGCGAGATGCAGGCCAAGCGCCTGTTCGAGCCCTTCACCCAGGGGGATGCCTCGATCGCGCGGCGCTTCGGCGGCACCGGACTGGGACTGGCCATCGCGCGCCGACTGGTGGAGCTGATGGGGGGGCGTCTGGGCATGAACTCCCGCGAGGGTGAAGGCGCCTGTTTCTGGTGCGAGTTGCCGCTGCCGCTTGCCCCCATGAGCCCGCCGCAGACCGACTCCCACGCGCCTCTGCCGCTCAGCCGTGGAGAGAAGGTGCTGGTGGTGGATGACAACCACATCAATCGTGAAGTGGCGCGCGCCATGCTCTGCAGTCTCGGCTATGCGGTGACGGTGGTCGAGAGCGGTCAGGCGGCGCTGGACTGGTGTACGGAAAACGACGATATCGTGCTGGTGTTGCTGGATCTACGCATGCCGCGGATGGATGGCTTCGCCGTGGCGCGAGGCTTGAGGGCACTGGAGCGGCGCGACGGACGCACCGCCAGCTTGATCGTGGCGATGACCGCCAATGTGGAGGCCGGTGAACGGGCGCGCTGTCTCGCGGCCGGCATGAATGACTTCCTCTCCAAGCCGATGCGCCGTCACCAGGTCGCCACCATGCTGGCGCGCTGGCAGCTGCGGGACGGAGGCCTGGCTGGCTGGCATCAGAATGAGGCGGAACCGGACTGGGGGGGCGAGCCGGGGCTCCGCCTTCGCGGCGACGCCGGGGGTGAGGCTCAGCGTGATGCTCAAGGGAAAGCATCGCCGGCAGCATGCGCCGAGACGCCAGGCCGCCCAGGGCCGGCACCGCAAGCCCGTCATCTGGCGAGCCCATCGCCCTCCAGCTTGCGCGATGAGCTGGACACCGCCAGCATCGCCGAGCTCGAGAAGGCCTTCGATGCTCAGTTGACGGAGCAGCATCAACGTCTGACGCGTGCGCTGGCGCAAGGGGATCTGGCGCAGCTCACCCATGAGGCGCATCTGCTCAAGGGCAGTGCCGCAGCGCTGGAGCATGACCTGCTGAGCGACGCCGCGGAGCTGCTTGAACAGCACCTCGCCCGGCAGGCACCCCAGGGACGTATCGAGGCCGCCGTGGATGCGCTGCTGGCGGAAATACGTGAGCATCGTGCCACGGCGGGCGGGCAGGATAGCTGAACCGGTCGCGAGGCCGGGCCCGACGGCGCATGAGGCGTCTAGCGGCGACGCAACTCGCGTTCCACCAGGGTCAGGCCCGGCGTGATATCGCTCTGGATGGCGGCGAGCGCCAGGGTGAGGGTGGTATCCGCGATGCGCTGGTGGCACTGGGGCAGCGAGTGGATCGGCAACGGCAGGAAGTCGAGCAGGCGATCATCGCCGAAGCTGGCCATCGCCCTGGGGGCGTTGACAGGCGGGCCCTTCGAGAACAGCACGTCCAGCACGCCATCCATCAAGGTGTAGGAGGCGGTCACGATCGCCTCCGGCATGGGCGAGTGCGCGAGGTATCCGCGCAGTGCCTCGGCACCGGCGGCGCGCTCATAGCGGGCGGCGTGCAGTGTCGTCGCCTCAAGCGGCGTCTGGCTCTGATGGGTCTCGAGCGCCGAGCGCATGCCCTGGGCACGTTCCCGCGATATCTCGAGTTCCGGCAAGGCATCCAGCCACAGCAGGTCTCGTGGTGAATGCTCAAGCACCGCACGGGTCAGCTGGCTGGCGGCATCGGCATTGTTGCTGACCACGCTGGCGAAGTGGCGCGTGTCCAGTGCGCGGTCCACCCCGATCACCGGGAAGCCATCCAGCGTCAGTTCGCGGTAGAAGGGATCATCCGGTGCCAGACAGCTGGCGGTGATCAAGGCATCGACCCTGCGAGCCTTGAGCATGCGGGCCAGTTCGCGCTCCGTGTCGGGGATGTCGTCGGAGCAGACGATGAACAGCTGATAGTCGCGCTCGCGGGCACCGCGTTCCAGCAGCTTGGCGAGGCGTGCGTAACTGGCATTCTCCAGATCGGGCAGCATGAACCCCAGTGTCCGGCTTTCCCCGCGGCGCAGGGCGGCTGCCTGGGCATCGATCCGGTAGTGATGGCGTTGCACCACCGCCATCACGCGCTCGACCGTCTGTGGGCTGATACGTCGTGCCTGTGCCTGCCCATTGACCACATAACTGGCGGTGGTACGTGAAACGCCTGCAAGACGCGCGATTTCTGCCAGGGTCATGCCACTGTCCTTGCTGGAAGAGGGAGAACGGGACCTGCGAGCTCCATGTGCGAGGAATGATGCTCACTTGTGGCCTGAGGTGCAAATCCTCACTGATGACGGTATCCCTCGACCGACCCCTCGCAACCCCGCACCACAGGCGGCTCTACGCCCAATGTCTAGTCACGAAAACCGCGCATCTGCATGGCATTCACTTGATCACGCGCAAGAAAACGGCCAGCATGAATCCATTGAGGTGACACGATTCAGCAGTATTCGTCATCACGCCACGCCGCCGCTACCCTTGTGGTACTCGCCCCATGAAGTGCCGGTGCGTCAGATGTCACGCCCGCGCCGCACGTCACACATCCAGGCCTCTTGCCAGAGAGGGGCCTCAAGGAGCCCGCCATGCTCAGCCTTGCTCATGAGGATGTCCTCCTCGCCGCCCACGCCAATGACTGGCGCGACGCCCTGAATCAGGCCGCTGATGCCCTGGTTGCCGGTGGGCGCGCCACGCCGGCCTATCGTGAAGGTCTGCTGGCTCGCGAAGCGCAGTCTTCCACCTACCTGGGGCAGGGCATCGCGATTCCCCACGGAACACCCGACAGTCGTGAGGCCGTGCTGGCCACCGGCGTGCGTGTCCTGCAATTCCCGCAGGGGGTGGAGTGGCACGATGGCAACCGTGTCTTTCTGGTGGTGACCATCGCGGCGCAGTCCGATGAGCACCTCGATATCCTGCGTTCCCTGACGCGCGTGCTGGACCGCGAAGGCGTCAGTGAGCGCCTGGCATCCGCGACGACCGCGGAGCAGATTCTCGCCGAGCTTGGCCGCGAGGTGATTCCGCCACGTCTGGATGCCGATACCGTGCTGTGTGGCTTCCCGGCACGCGACCGCGATGAGCTGGTGCTGGCAGGCGCGGCGCGATTGCGTCAGGCCGGTTGCGTCGGGGACGGTTTTCTCACCGCGATGCTCCAGACCGAGCCGAACGCTCTGGGCCAGGGCATCTGGCTGGTGCAGTCCCGACAGGACGTGAGCCAGCCGGCGCTGTCCGTGGTCACGCCCGAGAAGGCACTGGATACCCGTCACGGGCGCATCAATGCCGTGGCCTGTCTGGCGCTGGACGCTGATGGCGGGCAGCACCGCGTGTTGCTGGAGCGTCTGCTGACGCTGCTGGAAGATGGCGCAGGCGAGCGCCTGCCGGGGCTGTCCACCTCCGCTCTGCTGGCGCGGCTGCTGGGGGAGTCCTCCACGGCACAGCTGGCGAGCGTGACGCTGCTCAATGCACATGGCCTGCATGCCCGTCCCGCCAAGCAGCTGGTGCAGGCCGCGCGGGACGCCGGCGAGAGTTTCGGCATCATTCCCTCGCTGCGCCTCGAGCAGGGGGAAGGCGGTATCGTCAGTGCCGCCAGCCTCACCAAGGTGCTGGGGCTGGGAGCACGTCGTGGCCAGACGCTGGTCTTCAGTGCCAACGGCGAGGATGCCCGGGCCAATCAGGCCGCGCTGGATGCCATGGTCGCGGCGGTCAAGGCAGGACTTGGCGAGTCCGTGGAGCCGCTGATGGACCAGCGTCCCGAGGCCAGTGCGCCGGATGCTCAGCCGGCTTCCGACAAGGTGGCAGCCCCCGAGGCCGACAGTGTCGTGCCGGCGGTGGCGGCCTCGCCGGGCATGGCCATCGCGCCCTGCTGGGTGATGTATCAGCCGCGCTTTCTCTATGAGGCGCGCAGCGATGCGGGCGCCGAGCACGAGGCCCAGCGACTGGCGAGCGGCATCCAGACGGCGCGTGAGCAGCTTCAGGAGCTGGTCAATCGGGCCGAAGGCGCCGAGATGGCCGAGATTCTCTCCATGCACGAAGAGATGCTCGGCGACCCGGAGCTGTTTGCCGCGGCGCGCGAGAGTCTCGAGGAAGGCCACAGCGCCGAGGCTGCCTGGTGGTCCGCCATCGACAGCGCCGCGCGAGCCCAGGAAAACCTCGCGGACCGTCTGCTGGCCGAGCGCGCCGCTGACCTGCGCGACGTCGGGCGCCGTGTGCTTGGCGTGCTCACCGACACGCCGCTGCCCAGCGCCCCCGAGACGCCGCATGTGCTGGTGACCGAGGATATCGGCCCGTCGGATGTGGCGCGTCTGGATACCTCCCGGGTGCGTGGACTGGTCACGGCCCTGGGCGGGGCCACCTCGCACAGCGCGATTCTGGCGCGTTCACTGGGCATTCCGGCGGTGGTCGGGGCTGGTCCGAGCGTGCTGGCGATCGCCGATGGCAGCGAGTTGATCGTCGATGGTGAGCGCGGGCGTGTCAGCGTGATGCCTTCCGCCAGTCGCCGCGCCCGGGCCGAAGAGGCGATCGCCGGCCATGAACAGCGTCAGGCCGCGGCCTGGGAAACCCGCATGGCGCCAGCCATCACCCGGGATGGCCATCAGGTCGAGGTGGTGGCCAACCTGGGCAATACCGCGCATGCCGGTGACGCCGTCGAGCGCGGTGCCGAAGGGGTCGGCCTGCTGCGGACCGAATTCGTGTTCATGGCCCATCCGCAGGCACCGGATCTCGCCACCCAGACCGCCCAGTACGGTGAGGCACTCGATGCGCTGGATGGCCGCCCGCTGGTGGCACGCACCCTGGATGTCGGCGGTGACAAGCCGCTGCCGTACTGGCCGCTGCCGCGAGAGGACAATCCCTTCCTCGGGCTGCGTGGCATCCGTCTGGCGCTGACGCGTCCGGAAGTGCTCGAGACCCAGGTCAGGGCACTGCTGATGGCGGCAGGCTCCCGCCCGATCCGCCTGATGTTCCCGATGGTCAAGGACCTTGCCGAACTGCGCGCTGCACGTGCCATCGTCGAGCGCGTACGCAGCGAGCTGGACGCCGCCCATGAAGCCGAGCACGGCCAGCCGCTGGTGCGTGACGTGCAGATCGGCGTGATGATCGAGATTCCCTCGGCGGCGCTGACGGCCGCCAGCATCGCTCCCGAAGTCGATTTCTTCTCGGTGGGTACCAACGATCTCACCCAGTACACCCTGGCCATCGACCGCGGCCATGCCACGCTCTCCGCACAGGCCGATGGGCTGCATCCGGCAGTGCTGCGTCTGATCGAGATGACGGTGGCGGCCGCGCATGCCCATGGTGCCTGGGTCGGCGTCTGCGGTGAGCTGGCCAGTGATGATCAGGCCGTGGGTGTGCTGGTCGGCCTGGGGGTGGATGAACTGTCCGTCTCCAGTCGCCAGATTCCGCTGGTCAAGGCGCGGGTGCGTGAGCTGGATCTGACCATGGCGCGCGAACAGGCACGCGTCGCCCTGGCGCAGCCGACGTCGGAAGACGTGCGCAGTGCGCTGGACAGCCTGATCGAACAGAACGCCCAACCCCATCCCCGGCAGGAGGAGCAGGTGTGATGACAGCTTCCCATCACTCGCCATCACACTCGGCTGCTGACTGTCCCGTGCTGTGCGTGACGCTCAATCCTGCGCTGGATCTGAGCATCGGGCTGGACAGTCTGACGCTGGGAACGGTCAACCGTGCACGCAGTCATCATCTGGAAGCCGCGGGCAAGGGCATCAACGTGGCGCGCGTGCTGGCGACGCTGGGCCACCCGGTGACCTTGAGCGGCTTTCTGGGGGCCGACAATCAGGCCGATTTTACCGTGGCCTTTGCCGACTGGGGTCTGGTGGACGCCTTCGAGCGCGTGGCCGGTGCGACGCGCATCAACGTCAAGCTTGGCGAGGCCAGTGGCCGGGTCACCGACGTGAACGGTACCGGCATGCGGGTGGACGAGGACGCCCTGGCACGCCTGGAAGCGCGCATCGATGACTGGATCGACCGCCAGCAGGCCGAGGGCGATCTGCCACGTTGTGCGGTGGTGATCGCCGGCAGTCTGCCGCCGGGGATCAGCCATGCCCAGCTGGCAGCACTGGTCAGTCGCGTGCGCGAACGCCATGTCGCCTGCTGGCTCGATACCAGCGGCGCCGCGCTGGAAGCGGGGCTGGCGGTGCCGCCCACGGCGGTGAAGCCCAATGAACAGGAGCTGGCGCTGTGGGCCGGGGAGCCGCTGGACAGTGATGCGGCCCGCGAGCGTGCGCTCAGGCGTCTGATCGATCACGGCATCGAGCAGGCGCTGATCTCCGCCGGGCCGGAAGGCGTGCTGTGGGCCAGCCCCGGCGCCGCCATGCTGCGCGCTCGGCCGCCGCGCATGCAGGTCGTCAGTACCGTCTGCGCCGGCGATACCCTGCTGGCCGCCATGCTGCATGGCGTGCTCTGTCAACCCGATGCCTCACCCGAAGACCGCAAGCGGATTCTGCGCCATGCCACCGCACTCTCCGCCGAGGCCGTGACCCATCCCGGTCCCGGCAATCCGCGTGCCACCACACTCAAGACCCTCCAACAACACACCAGCATCGAGACATTGGCGTCTGCCGATGTCGAGACAGCCGGAGAGCCACGCCAATGAACGTCATCATCGTCACCGCCTGCCCGAGTGGCATGGCGACCACCTTCCTGGCGGCGCGCCGCCTGGAGCAGGCCGCGCGTCGTCGTGGCTGGAATCCGATCATCGACATGCGCTCGCGCATCGAACCCGAGATCACCCTCAGCGAGGCGCAGCTGGCCGAGGCGGAGCTGGTGCTGATCGCCGCATCGCCGCTGGCCAGCGTGGCGCTGGACGACTTTCTCGGCAAGCGGGTGCATCTGGCCCCCATCGAGGATGCGCTGCCGGACCCGCAGGCCTTTCTGGAGCTGGCCGACTCGCGTGCCCGGGTGCTGGAGCGCAAGGACATCGCGGCCCTCACGGACTCGGCCGCACCCGCGTCTGCTGCCGACGAGACGCCCTTCACGTCGTCCCGGGGGCCGTCCATCGTGGCGGTCACGGCCTGTCCCACCGGTGTGGCGCATACCTTCATGGCCGCCGAGGCACTGAGCGAGGCCGGGCGGACGCTGGGCTATCCGACCCGTGTCGAGACCCAGGGCTCGGTCGGTGCCCAGGATGCGCTGACCGAACAGGAGATCGCCGAGGCCGAGGTGGTGATTCTGGCCTGTGACATCGAGGTCGACCCGACCCGCTTCGCCGGCAAGCGCGTCTGGCGCACCTCCACCGGTACCGCGCTCAAGAAGCCGCGCGACACCATCGAGCAGGCGCTGGAAGGTGCCGAGGTGGAATCCGCTTCGGCCTCTGGCGGTCAGGGTGGCCAGCAGAAGGGCGAGAAGCGCGGTCCCTACAAGCACCTGCTGACCGGGGTGTCCTTCATGTTGCCGATGGTGGTGGCGGGCGGCTTGATGATCGCGCTGTCCTTCGTGTTCGGCATCAAGGCCTTCGAGGAGGAGGGCACGCTGGCGGCGGCGCTGATGCAGATCGGTGGTGGCTCGGCCTTCAAGCTGATGATTCCGGTACTGGCGGGCTACATCGCCTACTCGATCGCGGACCGCCCGGGGATCACGCCGGGCATGATCGGGGGCTGGCTGGCCGCGACACTGGATGCCGGGTTCCTGGGTGGCATCATCGCCGGCTTCCTCGCGGGGTATACGGCCTCTGGGCTCAGTCGCTACGTGAAGCTGCCGCAGTCCATCGAGTCGCTCAAGCCGATCCTGATCATCCCGCTGGTGGCGAGCATGGTCACCGGGCTGGTGATGATCTATGTGGTCGGCACGCCGGTGGCGGGGCTGATGACGGCGCTGACCGAGTTCCTCGAGTCCATGGGCTCGGCCAACGCGGTCCTGCTGGGCATTCTGCTCGGTGCGATGATGTGCTTTGACCTGGGTGGGCCGGTCAACAAGGCCGCCTATGCCTTCGGGGTCGGCCTGCTGGCCAGCGAGACCTACGCGCCGATGGCCGCGATCATGGCCGCGGGCATGGTGCCGGCGCTGGGCATGGGGCTGGCAAGCTTCATCGCACGTTCCAAGTTCGCCGAACCGGAGCGTGAGGCCGGCAAGGCCAGCTTCATTCTCGGGCTGTGCTTCATCTCCGAGGGCGCGATTCCCTTTGCCGCCAAGGACCCGCTGCGCGTGATTCCCACCTGCATGGTCGGTGGCGCCGTGACCGGTGCCCTGTCGATGCTGGTAGGTGCCAAGCTGCTGGCGCCGCACGGTGGTCTGTTCGTGCTGCTGATCCCCAATGCCATCAACGTCCCGCTGATGTATCTGGGCGCCATCGTCGCCGGCACCCTGGTGACCGCGATCAGCTATGCGATGATCAAGAAGGGCGCACAGCAGGTCGAGACCGTCGCCGCGACCTGAGATGTCCGGTGCCTCGGGCACCCGTGACGTGATGGCGCAGACATGGAAAAGCCCCCGCCGGGAGACCGGCGGGGGCTTTTGCGTTGCAGGCCGAGCGTAGGCTCAGCACCGGGTGACGACTCAGTCGATGTCGGTCTGCTTGCCGATCACGCCTGGCATCACCGGGGCTTCATTGACCGTATCGTTGCGCACGAAGGCCAGATGCTGCTGATAGGCGGTGACCACTTCATCGAGCACCTGAGCACGCGACAGGCCGTTGAGCTCCTGACCGCTGCCACCCTCGGAGAGGTGGACGGCCAGACGCAGGTAGTAGTCATCGTTGGCATCGATGAAGCTCGGCGTCTGGTGACGCACCGAACGCACCTGGTAGACGAAGTTGGAGGCATCCTCGAACTCGACTTCCAGTGTCACGCGCGGCAGCGGCTCGCCCTCTGCCGTCTCTTCACTGACGGAGGAGACCTGGCCGCGACGGTTGAGCTCTTCGGCCAGCTGGTTGAGCGCCGGACGAATGGAGCGCTTCAGCGTTGCCTCGGCACTGCCGCTCTTGGCGAAGTCGAGCACGTGATCCAGACGCTCGTGCCAGTCGACCCCTTCATAGACGCAGCTGTTGTCCTGACGCACGTTCTCCTTGCGGTCCTCGATCATCAGCGCCTTGTACATGCCGATCATCATGAAGATCAGCACGATGGAGAAGGGCACGGCGGTGATCACCACGGCGCTCTGCAGCGCGCTCAGCCCCCCGACCATCAGCAGAGCCAGCGTCAGCAGGCCGATGATGGCGGACCAGAAGATGCGCAGCCAGATCGGCGCATCGTGGTTGACGTCCTTGAGGATGGACGTGAAGTTGGCCAGTACCAGCGCGCCGGAGTCGGCGGAGGTCACGAAGAACACGATCCCCAGAATCGCCACCACGGCGGTGGTGATGGTGGAGTACGGCAGCTGCTCCAAGAAGGTATAGATGGTGTTCTGCGGTGCGTTCAGGGCTTCGGTGGCCAGTGCGCTGACGCCCTGGTTGGCGACCATGTCGATGGCCGAGTTACCGAAGACGCTCATCCATACCATCATGAAGCTCAGCGGGATCAGCAGCGCACCGAACACGAACTGACGGATGGTGCGGCCACGTGAGATGCGCGCGAGGAACAGGCCCACGAACGGGGTCCAGGCGATCCACCAGCCCCAGAAGAACAGGGTCCAGCCGCTCATCCATTCATCGGTACCCGGCGTGTAGGCATAGGTATCGAAGCTCTTGGCGGTGAACTGGGTCAGGTAGTCACCGATGTTGAGCACTAGCGCGTTGAGCAGCTGGGAGGTGTCGCTGACGGCCAGCACGAAGATCAGCAGGGCGGTGGCCAGCAGCATGTTGAATTCGGACAGCAGGCGGATGCCCTTCTCGACACCGGTGATGACGGAAATCGTCGCCAGAATCATCACGCCGATGATCAGTGCCGCTTGCACGGCGAGGTTCTCGGGCACGCCCAGCATGAACTTGAGACCGTAGTTCAGCTGGATGACGCCGATGCCCAGTGAGGTGGCGATCCCGAACACGGTGGAGATGATGGCGAAGATATCCACGGCGTTGCCGATCGGGCCATTGATGCGGTTGCCCAGCAGCGGATAGAAGGCCGAGCGGATGGCCAGCGGCAGGCGGTGGCGATAGCTGAAGTACGCAAGCGACATGCCGGCGAGCACATAGATGCCCCAGCCGGAGAGCCCCCAGTGGAAGAAGGTTTCCACCATGGCGTTGCGGATCGCCGCCTGGGTCTCGGGGTCCCCCGTGACCGGTGCCACATAGTGGGACAGCGGCTCGGCGATGCAGTAGAACAGGATGTCGATGCCGATACCGGCGGCGAACAGCATCGCGGCCCAGGACATCAGCGAGAATTCAGGACGCGAGTCGTCCGGTCCCAGGCGGATGCGCCCGAAGCGTGAGCAGGCGATCAGCACACCGAAGACCAGATAGGCCACGATGGCCAGCATGTAGAACCAGCCGAAGGTATCGATGGTCCAGCTCAGGGCATTGCCGATCCACTGGTCAGCCAGTTCGGTGAACAGCATCGCGAAGGCGAGGAACGCCACGATACCGATGATCGATCCGTAGAAGACCGTCGGATTGATGCGACTCGAGGTCGGCGCAGCGCTCTCGGAGGAAGCGGGTTTCTGCATGAGGAACTCCTGTCATGGGGAAGTTTCACTCGTGCGTAGTGCTTTGCTGACAGCCTGCGGCTGTGGGGGCAACGGCAGGGTGTCAGCAAAGACGGACACGAACGGCACGGGCCTCGCTCAGCACCCGTCATGGGTAGCGCTGAAGCGGTGGCAGTGTCGACTGGCAGGCGGAGGTATGGCAGGTCCATCCGCAGGCAGCAGGCGAGAACGGCCTCAAGGCGATTCACGAAGGTCGGTCGGCGGGCGCCTCGACAACGGCATGCCTGGCGACTGTCTCGCGACCTTCATCATGGTGAACGTTCACAGGGCGCTGCTGGACGTCAGAGACTGTCTTGCCAAGATCTCTGACTCCGACATCTGCGCGGCGCGAATTCCTTCGCGGCCAGTGCCGGGTCCGCTTTCCGCTGACGGTTGCAGGCATCCCCCTGCGGTGGCTTCTGTCATGGACACCGTTGCTCAATGCCCTGTCGTTCGAGAGAACCCTCGGACGGGGGAGCTCAGCAGTCAGGAAAGCACGACTCTCATCATCACGCCATGTAATGCTCAAGGCCTCGCAAAATTATTTTAATTGATTGTTCAATAAAAATATAACCCCCATTACCCAAAAAGACAGGGGGACTGTCGCTTTCTCTTATGAACCTGTCGCGATCCGTCGGGCGCGAGCCCTCATGCCAGAGCCTCCCGTCAGGAATGTCGCGGAGAGAGACATTTCTGTCGCCAATGGACGAAAACGACACCGCCCCGACCACCAGAAGGCGGCCGGGGCGGCATCGTTTTCGCGTTTTCTTCCCCACAAGACCGATCAGGGTCACTTCATGGGGCGTGTCTGGCTGGCACCTGAAAAGGGGAGTCGCCTCTCAGGTGCCGCGCATCAGGCCTGCGGAGCCGGCTCGCCCGGTCCCTCCTGCGGACCACCGTGCGGGCCGCCATGACGCATGCCATTGGCCATGAAGGCCTCCAGCGCGTCCAGCTGTTCGGCGGACAGGACATCAGCCAGTTTCTCGCGGCCTTCCTGACGCAGTTCCAGGCGCTGCTCCTTCATCTCCTTGCGCATTTCCTGACGGGCCGCGACACGCTCCTGTCTGGTGTCGGCATCCTTCATGGCATCCCGCATGTCGTCGTGCATCTCTTTCATGCTGTCATGCATCTCGTCACGCATTTCCTTGCGGACTTCCTTGAGCGCCTGCATCTGATCATCGCTCAGATTCCAGCTTGCCAGCAGGGCCTTCATGCCTTCGCGCTGCTGACGCTCCGCCATCTTCGGGCCGCGCTTGTCGCGCTGGTGCATCATGTCCAGCACCTTGATCTGGTCATCGTTGAGCACCTTGGCGAGGCGCTCGTGCTGCGTCTCGCGCAGTTCCTTGAAGGCGGCCTTGCGCGCTTCACGCGAGTCGAAGTCGGTTTCCTTGAGCGACTTCATGTCGCCGCGCATGGCATCGAAGGAATCCTTGAGGGATGCACGCTGGTCCTCATCCAGGTTCCAGCTGTCGAACAGGGCGCCCATCAGTGCCATGCGCTGATCGCCATCGCGTCCCATGTGCTTGCCGCCGGCCGGCTTGTCCTTCATGGCCATCGGCTTGTCGCCATGCTTGTCGGCCCCATCAGGGCGCTTGGCATCATGCTTGCCGTGCATCGGCTTGCCTGCGGCCCAGTAGGCTTCAAGCACCTTGACCTGGTTGTCGTCGAGAATCTCGGCGAGGGCGGCCTTGTGCTGGTCACGCTGGGCCTTGATGGCATCACGACGTGCTTCGCGAGAGTCGAAGGTCTGTTCCTTGAGCTGCTTGCGGCTTTCCATCTGCTGCTGCTTCAGCGTTTCGAGCTTCTGTTTCTGAGCATCGCTGAGGTGCCAGCTGGCGAGAATCTTGTCCAGGCCTGCCTGGCGGCCGGCGGCACCGTCGTGCTGTTCCTGTTGCTTGACGCCGCTGGCGGCCATGGCGGTCATCGGCAGTGCCAGGGCGGTCAGCAGACCGGAAACGATGAGCTTGCGAGAAATGCGGTTCATGGCGTACTCCGTATGTCGAGATAAAGAACTGCGTTCATGCGATATAGCGAGTATCGGCGGCGAATGTGCCGGGATTGTGCAAGTACTCGCGGGTAAGTGTGCAATGTGTCATGTCAGGATCTGCAACGCTGTCGCGGCAGCCTGCCACGAGGCCGTCAGTGCCGGGCTTGCTTGCCCGTGCTGGCCTTGTCGGGGTAGTGGCGATCGAAGTGCTGATGAAAACGGCTTGTCTGCTCGGCGTTCAGGATTCTGTCGACCTTGGCCAGATAGTCCTGACGGGCCTTGGCCAGCGCCTTTGCATCGTGGTGGCTCTCGGCCGCCTGACGCTGTTGGCGGTAGTGACGATATTGCGTGTCGAGGGTGTCGCGCTGACTGACGTTCAGGCTGATGCCATCCAGCAATACGCTCAGGGAGACATCGGCGGCGCTGGCGCTGCTCACGGTCAGCGGTGACACCATCAGCATGACGCTCAGCATGCCGGCACTGATCAGACGAGTGCGAGGACGCGCACGCTTGGCAGGACGGTGGGACATGGCGAATACCTCACTTGTGGCGTGAGCCCGAGCTCATGCGGCAGTCGATGTCGCGTACTCAGGCAGTGATGACAGTATCCGTCGCAGTTGGACAGCAAGTTAGCACCGCGGGTGCAACAAAAACGCAACCGCCGTCTGTGGTCACAGACGGCGGTTGTCATGTTGCTGAAAGGTTCGCGGGCCCGGGGAGAGGCGGGGAGTCAGTCCAGCACGTCAGGCTCGAACTTGTAGCCGACGCCGTAGATGGAGCGGATCACGTCGCGCTCCGGCCAGGCACTGGCGATCTTGCGGCGCAGCTTCTTGACGTGGGAATCCACGGTGCGCTCCGAGACGATTCGGTGATCCCGGTACATGTGGTCCATCAGCTGATCGCGGGAGAAGATGCGCCCCGGTGATTGCATCATCACCTTGAGCAGCTGGAACTCGACGGCGGTCAGCCCCAGGTCATGGCCATCCGCCAGGGCCTGCCAGCCTTCTTCATTGAGCGTCAGCTGGCCCTTGGCGGAGCTTTGCGAGAGCGTCTGGTCGAGTGCCTGGCTGCGACGCAGCACGGCCTTGATGCGGGCGACCACCTCGCGCGGGCTGAAGGGTTTGCAGATGTAGTCATCGGCGCCCAGCTCCAGCCCCAGCAGGCGATCCACTTCCTCGACGCGCGCGGTCAGCATCACGATGGGCAGCAGGGCGTCTTCAGCGCGCAGCTGACGGCACAGGGTGAGGCCATCGGTGCCCGGCAGCATCAGATCGAGCAGGACCAGTGCCGGTCTCTCGTCATTGACCGCGGCGATGACGGCATTGCCATCATCCACGTGGCGGGTGCGATAACCGCTGCCATTCAGATAATCGCACAGCAGGCTGGCGATCTTGGGCTCATCCTCGACCACCAGAATCAGTGGCTTGCGAGATTGTGCCTGGTCATCGGAGTGGTCGGCGTGAATGTCGCTCATGGTCAAGAGTCCTTGCGGATGAAAAAGAGTCAGTCTCAAGTAGACAACAGCGGCAGGCGAATGTCCCATCGCAGCCCGCCCAGTGTGGAGTGCCCCGGCACCAGCTCGCCTTCATGGGCACTCACCAGCGCGCTGGCGATGGCCAGCCCCAGCCCGCTGCCACCGCTTGAGCGATTGCGCGAGTTCTCGACGCGATACAGTCGCTCGGTGAGGTGGGCAAGCTCGGCGTCCGGCACGCCGGGGCTGGAATCCTCCCAGCGCACGATCGCCCAGCCGGGGTGGCCGGCACCCTGGGCGGGGCTTGCGGCTTCGTGCAGCAGACTGACCTTGAGTCTGCCCGGTGCATCGGTATAGGCACGGGTGTTGCTGGCCAGGTTGCTCCACAGCTGATGCAGGCGTTGCGTGTCGCCCAGCACCCGCAGCGGCAGCGGGATGTCGGTCTCCAGTGCGATCCCGGCATCCGCCAGCCAGCCGCGCAGGTCGTCCAGGCTGTCACGGAGCTGGGTATCCAGCGCCAGCGGCTCGCGCCAGGCTTCCAGCGTACCGGCATCGCTCTGTGCCAGCAGGCGCAGGTCCGCCACCAGGCGATTGAGGGCGTCCACCTCCTGGGCCAGCGAGCCGAGGCTTGAATGGCTCATCGGGCGGAAGCCATCCTGCATGGCTTCAATCTCACCCTTGAGCACCGCCAGGGGAGTCCGTAGCTCGTGGGAGATGTCGCTGACCCAGCGCTGGCGGGAATCGCGATTGCTCTCCAGTGTCGCCGCCAGGGCATTGAAGTCCTCGGCCAGCCGCGACAGCTCATCCTGCCCGCGAACCGGCAGACGGGTGGCATAGTCGCCACTCGACAGGCGATTGGCACCAGAGGCCAGGTCACGGACGCGGTGCCCCAGCCACCAGGCGATCCCGGCGGCCGCCAGCAGCGAGGCGAAGGCGGATGAGAGCATGATGATGGCCAGATCGCGCGACTGACGTTCCAGATACTGGTCCTTGCCGCGTTTCAGCATCTCGCTTACCGGCAGATAGCCGAGTTCTCCGATCTTGCTGCCATCAAGCATCAGGTCCTTGAACTGCATGCCGGGAATGGGGCGCGGTGCCCCATTGAGACGCTGGCCATCGGCATCACGCAGCATGTAATCCTGCGGGCGCGTCATGTTGGGCCCCAGCAGCATGGCCTGCTCTCCGACCGGCGGGCGCGACATGCCGGGGCCGGGCATCATGCTGTCCTCCCGTCCCGGCGGGCGCGACATGCCGGGGCCGGGCATCATGCTGTCCTCCCGGCCTGGCGGCGGTGACATGCCGGGCCCGGGCATCATGCCGTCCTCTTCGCTCGGCGGGCGGGAGTGCACGATACGCCCCCAGTTGCGCCGACTCTTGAGCCATTGCCAACTGCCCTCGGCGGCATAGGCGCTGATCAGGTCCGTCGAGATCATCTCGACGCGCTCCTGTTGGGTCTGCTGCAGGTACTCGGCGAAGCCCTTGTCCATGCTCTTGGAAATGAACAGGTAGATGCTGCCGCCGATCACGACATTGGTCAGCAGCAGGATCACGAACAGGCGGACCGAAAGTCTCGAGCGCAGGGCGGTCACGGGTTGGATCATGACGCACGTTCCTCCTGAGACGGGGTGCGGGGCGGCAGTCCCAGCAGGCGACGCAGGCTGTGCTGCAGGTCTTCCAGCAGCAGATAGAGCGACGGCACCAGGATCAGCAGGATGACCGTCGCGAACAGGATGCCGAAGCCGATGGAAACGGCCATCGGGATCATGAAGCGAGCCTGGCGCGAGGTCTCGAAGATCATCGGCGCGAGACCGAAGAAGGTGGTCAGCGTGGTCAACAGGATCGGACGCAGACGTCGCGTGGCCGCCATGATGATCGCCTCACGCGCACTGGCTCCGGCCAGCCGCTGGCGGTTGGCATAGTCGATGAGGACCAGCGCATCGTTGATGACGATGCCCGACAGCGCCAGCATGCCCATCAGGCTGATCACCGACAGCCCGTAGCCCATCAGCTGGTGGCCGATCACCGCGCCGATCAGGCCGAAGGGGATCGCCGTCATCACCAGCAGCGGCTGCAGATAGCTTCTGAAAGGCAGGGCCAGCAGCAGATAGAGCGCCGCCAGGGTCAGCAGCAACGAGACCTGCAGGGACCCCAGATTGTCGGCGGTCTCCTCCTGACGTCCGCCATAGCCGATGCTCAGAGTTGGATACTGACTCTTCAGCTCGGGATAGACATCGCTTTCCAGACTGGTGATCACCTGACTGACCGCATCGGATGGCGTGACGTTGGCGGTGACCTCGATCACGCGGCGACCATCGATGCGCAGGATGCTGGAGGCGGCGCGTCCCTGCTGGATGTCGGCCACCAGTCCCAGTGGCACGCTGACGCCGTCGGCCGTCTGCACGCCGAAATTCTCCAGCTGGGCCAGACTCGCGCGCTGGGCTTCGGGCAACAGCACCTTGACCTCGACCTCATTGCGACCCTGCTGCTGCTTGAGTGCCGTGGCGCCGGACAGCGGTCCGCGCAGCTGGTTGGCCAGCGTCGCGCCGTCCAGTCCCAGCGAGCGTCCATAGGCATTGAGCTGTAGATAGAGCTCGCGCTTGCCGTCATCCAGGCCGCTGTCGATATCCGACAGCGAGCTGTAATCCTCAAGCGAGGTCGCCAGGGTCGCGGCGGCCGCCATCAGCGCGGCACTGTCGGAGGATGACAGTCGAATGGTGAGGCCCGCGCCGCGTCCCGGCCCGCCGATATCGGACTCGAACAGCAGCGATTCGGTATTGGCGATGGTGCCTGCTTCCTCGCGCCAGGCCTTGATCAGCTGCGAGGGCGACCAGTTGTTCTCCACCGTGGTGTCCAGATTGGCGATGATGCTCAGCGAGTTGCCTTCTATCTCGGCGCTGGTGGAAAAGACCGCCAGGTCGGCTTCGCGCTCGCGCACGCGGTCCAGCGCCGCCAGCAGCAGGGTGCGCACTTCGCGGTCCTGGCTGATCGGGCTGCCCACCGGCAGATTGGCGGTGACGCCGGCGCGGTTGGATTCCACTCGTGGCATCAGCGAGAAGCCGAGACGGCCACTGGCCATCCAGGCCATCGCCAGCACCAGCAGCGCCAGGCCACAGATGGCGGTCAGACCACGGTAGTTCAGACACCCCTCGAGGAAGGGCTGGAAGCGCTGACGCGTGAAGCGCTCAAGTCCGTGCTGGACGCCGTGACGCACGCGGTCCAGCGGTGCCAGCCAGCGAATCGGCTTTTCGCTGGTGTGTCCCAGGTGCGCGGGCAGGATGAAGATCGCCTCGATCCAGCTCAGCGCGAAGATGCTGATCACCACCAGCGGGATGATGCCGAATACCAGCCCGAGGAAGCCGGGCAGGAACAGCAGCGGAATGAAGGCCACGATGTTGGACAGGATCGAGAACGCCAGTGGCACCGCGATCTCGCGCGCGCCGAGGATGGCGGCTTCGCGCATGCTGGCGCCGCGCTCGCGATGCGAGTGGATGTTCTCGCCGACGATGATGGCGTCATCCACCACGATGCCCAGCGCGATGATGAAGGCGAACATCGAGATCATGTTGATGGACACGCCGACCAGCGGCAGGAACAGCATCGCGCCCAGGAAGGCCGTGGGGATGCCCAGGGTGACCCAGAAGGCGAGGCGCGCCTCCAGGAACAGGCCCAGCAGCACCAGCACCAGCACCAGCCCCATCCAGGCGTTCTTGAGCAACAGTTCCAGACGGTCCTGGTAGACCAGCGAATCATCGTCCTCGACACTCAGCGTCAGGCCGCGCGGCAGGCTGGCGGACAGCTCCGGCAGCATCGCCATGGTCGCGGCGGACAGCTCGTTGGGTGTCTGGGAGCCGACCTGATAGATGTCCAGGCCGATCGCCGGCTCACCGTCATAGAGCACTTCCTTGTCACTGTCGGCGAAACCGTCGGTGACGGTGGCGATATCGCCCAGGCGGATGACATTGCCTTCCTGACTGGAGATCACCGGCAGCTGCGCGAACTCGGCGGCACCGTCGCGCCGCGCCTCGTAGCGCACCAGGTACTCGCCCTGCTGGGTGTCCAGGCTGCCGCCGGCCAGGTTGAGCGCCTGATTGCCGATCAGGCTGGCCACATCCTGATGCGAGAGGCCGTAACGGCGCAGCGCTCCTTCCTCCAGTGACACGTGCACTTCCCGGTCACGGATGCCGGTCAGCTCCACCTTGGTGATGTCGTTGCTGTCCAGCAGGCTCAGGCGCAGACGCTCGGCGACGTTGCGCAGGGTCTGGTCATCCGTCTGGCCGTGCAGCTTGAGTTCCATCACGCTGCGCGAGCGACCTGCCAGCGAGTAGACGGGCGGGTCGGACTCATCGGGCAGGGTGGTGATGCTGTCGATGGCCTGCTGGATGTCCTGGTAGGCGCGCATGGTCTCGACGCCATCCTGAAGCTCGATGGACAGTGAGCCGAGGCCTTCCTCGGCCGTGGCGGTGATCTCCTCGATCCCCTCCACGTCCTGCACCGCGGATTCCATGGCCTGCAACAGACTCTCGGACACTTCATCGGGGGTCGCGCCGGAATAGCTGACGCTGACGTTGATGATCTCGAGCTCGAAGGAGGGGAAGACCTCCTTCTTGATCTGGCTGGACATCAGCAGACCGCCGAGAATCAGACACAGCATCAGCAGGTTGGCGGCGACACCATGATCATGCATCCAGCGGATGGGGCCCTTGAGGCGCGATGGTGCCGTCATGAGTCACTTCCGGTGGTCGTGGCGCGCTTGTCGGCAACCGTGGCGGTCTTGTCACCAGTCGCGGTGTCCTGCTCAACTGTCGCGGTGCTCTTGTCGCCAGCCGTCGTCTTGTCGTCAGCCGCCTTGTTATCAGGGGTCCTGGTGGTCGGCGTCGGCGCATCACCGCGGGCACGCAGCGCCATGCCGGCCTCGACATTGCTCAAGGCACTCACGATGACCCGCTCGCCATCGCTCAGTCCCCCGGCGATCAGCAGGGTGTCGTTGCCCAGATGGCGCACGCCCACCGCACGTTTCTCCAGATAGCCATCCTCCGTCAGCACCCAGACCTGCTGGCCACTGCGCAGGGCGCTGACCGGCAGCTCGATCAGCGATGCGGTGCGCTGAGGTGTCAGAGTCGCTTCCACCACATCGCCCAGGCGCAGGGCCGGCGTGCTGGCGCGCGCCTCCTCGGAGACGTCGAGCGCCAATGGGTCTTCCACTGCCACCATCACCTGGGTCAGCAGGCCGTTGTCCTCCAGGGACGGCAGGACGCTCCACACTTCGCCGCGCCGATGCTGGCCCTCCGGCCATGCCTTGCTGGACAGCAGGACCGGCGTGCCCTGACCGTCACGGGCATGGGTCGAGAGCCATTCCATGTCGGCCTGCGGGAGGTTGAGACGCACCCAGAAGCGGTCGGTGGCCACCAGCGTCAGCAGGTCGGTGAAGGCGTTGAGGTCACTGCCTTCGCCGACCAGACGCTCGCTGATCAGGCCGTCATAGGGCGCGCGGATCTCGGTACGTTCCAGATTGAGTCTGGCCTGGTCGCGGCTGGCGCGGGCACTGTCCACCGCAGCCTGAGCCGACTTGAGCTGAGGCTCGCGCAGCACCAGCGCTTTCTGCGCCGCCGGCAGGTTGCGACCGAAGGTCTTGTATTCCGAGGCCGCGCGGATCTGCTCGCCCTTTTCCGAGGCGAGGCTGGCTTCTGCCGTGGCGAGATCCGCCTCGGCCTGACGCAGCGCCAGCTGGTAATCCAGCTGGTCGAGGCTCGCCAGCAGCTGGTTCGCGCGGACTTCACGGCCCGCCTCGATGCCCTCGGGGAAGGGCGCCAGTTGACCGCTGACCCGGGTGGATACGGTCGTCTGGCGATCGACGATCACGCGGCCGTAGCCTTCCAGTGTCGGTGCACTGGCCGTATGGCTGACCGTCACCACTTCCACGCTGGGAACCGGGGCGTCACTGGGCGCGCGCTTGGGGGCGCCGGGGCGATGGGTCATCCACCAGGCCGCCAGCGCTATCGCCAGCGCGAGAATGATCAGCGCCAGCAGGCGCATCCAGATCAGACGGCGGGAGGAGGGTGGCTTGCTGCCAGTGGCGGAGGGTGGCGATGCCGGGGTTGGCGACTCAGGGCTGTTGTCCATGCGGACTCCGGACGAAAGATGTCAGGCCCTGATGCGCAACGGCCTCTGACCAGTCGCGAGAGCGCCGGGCAGAGACGAAGGATCATGGGCCAGAATGGCGGACGAAAGGGTGGATGATCGCATGATGTCATGCAGGCGCAATGCAAAAGTGGGAAATAGCGTGCAAGACGGCGTGATAGGGAATTCTGGCATTTGCCAGGCACAAAAAAAGCTGCCACACGCCGCGGCAGCTTTTCGTCAGCGCTCCGGGTCGCGGGTGTCTAGAGGAACAGCCCGATCAGCAGCGCCATGCTGACGCCGATCACGCCGATCAACGTCTCCATCACCGTCCAGCTTTTCAGGGTGTCCTTCTCGGTCAGGCCGAAGTAGCGGCTGACCAGCCAGAAGCCGGAGTCATTGACGTGGCTGAGCACGGTGGCGCCACTGGCGATGGCGATCACCACCAGTCCCAGCACCGGACCGGACAGCGCCAGCGTATCGATCACCGGCGCCATCAGGCCGGCGGCGGTGATCATCGCCACGGTAGCCGAGCCCTGGATGACACGCACCGCGGTGGCGATCAGGAAGGCGAGCAGGATCGGTGGCAGATTGCTGTCGGCCATCAGGGTGCCGAGCACGTCACCGACGCCGGAGTCGATCAGCATCTGCTTGAAGACACCGCCAGCCCCGGTGACCAGAATGATGATGCCGGCCGGCTCCAGTGCCTTGGTGGCGACTTCCATCACCTGTTCACGCGTCATGCCGCGACGCGTGCCCAGCAAGGTGAAGGCCATCAGCGTGGCCAGACTCAGCGCCACGAAGGGATGGCCGAGAAAGCCCAGCCAGCCGACCAGCGGACTGTCGTCACCGAACAGGAAGCCGGAGACGGTGTTGAGCACGATCAGCGCCAGCGGCAGCAGCACGATGGACAGGATCAACCCGAAGCCCGGGGCGCGCTGATTGACCTCTTCATCGCTCATCACGCTGCCGGCATTTTCCATGTACTCCGGGATCTTGGCATCGATACGCTTGGCGATGAAGCGACCGAAGATCGGGCCCGCGACAATCATCGCCGGCAGACCGCACAGCGCCCCGAACAGGATCACGTAGCCGAGGTCGGCGCCGATCAGCTTGGCGACCGCGATCGGCCCCGGGGTCGGCGGAATGAAGGAGTGGGTGACGGCCAGACCGGCCAGCAGCGGAATGCCGTAATAGAGCAGCGAGCGGCCGCTGCGACGCGCCAGTGCATAGACCAGCGGCACCAGGATGATGAAGGCCACATCCAGGAATACCGGAATCGCGACCAGGAAGCCGGTCAGCGCCAGCGCCCACTGGGAACGTGAGGTCCCGAAGCGCCCCAGCAGGGTATTGGCCATGCGGTCGACGCCGCCGGACACTTCCAGCATCTTGCCGAACATCGCGCCGAGCCCGACCACGGTGGCCACGAAGCCCAGGGTGTTGCCCATGCCGTTGGTGACGGAATCGATGATGGCGTCGGGCTGCATGCCGGTGGCCAGCCCGACCCCCAGACTCACCACCAGCAGGGCGACGAAGGCGTGCAGGCGCAGACGCATGACGAGGTACAGCAGCAGCAGGATACCGCCGAGGGCGGCAAGGACGAGGGTGCTATCTGGGGACATGATGGCGAACTCTTGCGGCTGGCGGTGGCGGGGCGATCTGCCACGGCCTTGGGCGTATGGTGTGAGGCGTGTCGTGTGAGGCCTGTGGTGCAGGGCCGGTTTTGCCAGACCTGTTGTGCAGACCTGTTGTGCAAGACCTGTTGCTTCGTGCAGGATGAAAGTTACCGGTAACATAAGCGTCTGTGCAATGATCCGAAAGGTGCATGTCGCCGGGTCGCCACGACATGGATGATGCTGCGCGGGGTATCCTGCGCAGCGCCGCCGCTCATGGGCTCGCCACGCAGGGTTCGCCGTGGCCGGCCCGGGTAGCAAGGTGGGACGACAGACAACACGGATATTCTTCAAGGGGAAGGGGTGTCATGCAGCAGCAGGCAGAAGGGGTGTCATCCACGGCGTCCGCTCAGGGCAGCGTCGCGCTGGACGACGAGAACGTCACCTTGCCCGAGGGTGGGGTGCGACTGGTGGTGATGGGCGTGTCCGGGTGCGGGAAGTCGCATGTCGGCCAGGCGTTGGCGGCATGTCTGGGGGCGCAGTTCATCGACGGTGATGACTATCATGGCGAGGCCAACGTGGCCAAGATGGCGCGCGGCATCCCGCTCAATGATGAAGACCGCCATGGCTGGCTGGCCCGCCTGGTCGAGCTGATCGATGAGGCGCGCCGCGAGGGACGCAGTCTGGTGCTGGCCTGCTCCTCGCTGAAGCGACGCTATCGCGATCAGCTGCGTGGCGGGGATGCGGCGCTGGGCTTCGTGTTCCTGGAAGGCACGCGCGAGCTGTTGCTGGAGCGTCTGGAGGCGCGCACCGATCACTTCTTCAAGGGCGCCGCCATGCTCGATGACCAGCTGGCGACCCTGGAGGTGCCTGAGCGTGAGACGGAACGTGTCTATACCCTCGACATCAGTGCCACACCGCAGGCGTTGGTCGAACAGGTGTGTCAGCAGCTGACGGCGCAGCACGCATCCTCGAAAGCGCTCACGCCCGGGGCAGACTCCCGCCTCTCTGCAGGCTGAAGCCCAGGTCTTCCCACAGGCCACGCGGCGTGGAGGCGTGATCGCCGCTCAGGCGTGCCAGCAGCAGGGCGGCGGTGCGTTCGCCGATCTCTCGGCGCGGCGTGACCACGCTGGCAAGCGCAGGCCAGGTGCCACGGGTCATCTCCAGACCATTGAAGCCGGCCAGCGCCAGCCGTGCCGGCACTTCCAGGCCGCGACGCTGACACTCGAACAGTGCACCGGCGGCCAGGTCGTCGTTGCAGCAGAAGACGGCGTCGAGATTCGGCCACCGAGTCAGCATCTCGTCCAGCAATTCGCCGCCCAGCTTGACGCTTGAGGGTGCCGGAGTGGTCATCAGGTACTCCTGTGACAGGCCGGCGGCCTCGACGGCGGCACGCCAGCCCGCCAGACGCTGCTCGACGCGGCGGTCCATGCGCGCGGCCAGAAAGCCGATGTGCCGGCGGCCACTCTCGATCATCGCCTCCGCCATGGCGCGGCCGGCGGCGTGCTGATCCAGCCCCACCGCCATGTCCAGTGGCGCCTCACGCTTTTCCATGCACTCCACCACGGCACAGCCGGAGCGCGCGATCATCTCGGTGACGCGTTCGCTGTGGCGGCTGCCGCACAGCACCAGACCGTCCACGCCGAACGAGAGCCAGGTCTCGATCAGGCGCTCCTCTTCTTCCATCGAATAGCCGGTATGGCCGATCAGCAGCTGATAGCCGGCGGCGGCCAGCGGTGCCTCAAGCCCTCGATGCAGTTCCGAGAACACGGCATTGGACAGTGACGGGATCAGCAGCGCGATCAGCCGGGAGCGACCACTGGCGAGGCTGCCGGCCTGACGGTTGGGCATGTAACCCAGTTCGCGGGCGCACTCCCGTACCCGCTCGCGCATGGCGGCGGAGACCTTTTCGGGCTGGTTGAGCGCGCGCGAGACCGTGACCTTGGTCACGCCCAGGCGAGCGGCGATGTCGGCGAGCGTCACGCGTCTGGGGCGCGGTGGAGTGTGATGCAGAGGCGGCATGGCAATGTCAGGCGCTGGAAAGAGAGAGGCCGAGTGTCACCGTTCCGGGGTGTCATCGGCAAGGACCACGACGTCAGACGTGGCTGAGCGAGAGCAGGAACAGGATCATCGGCGGCGAGGCCAGCGAGAGCAGAAAGCCGGATACGACGGCCACGGGCACGCAGGCAACGCCGCCGGTCTGCTGGATGACCGGCAAAGTGAAGTCCATCGAGGTCGCGCCGCCGAAGCCGATGGCCAGCGGCGTGAAGCGTTGGATGGTCAGCGGGATCAACAGGAAGGCGAGCAGTTCACGGCTCAGGTCATTGAAGAAGGCTGCGCCACCCAGAATCGGCCCGAGCTGATCACCGATCAGGATGCCTGACAGCGAATACCAGCCGAAACCGGCCGACATCGCCATGCCCTGATTCCAGTCGAGTGCCAGAAGCGGTGCCGCCAGCAGTCCGCCCAGCAGCGAGCTCGCCATCACCGTCAGCGCGATGAACAGGCCATGGCGGTTGAGCAGGATCTGGCGCAGGCTCATGCCGAAGCTTCTCAGCTGGCAGCCGATCAGCGCCAGCAGGGCATAGAGTGCCCACTCGGCCAGGGTGTCGGTGTCGAGCGAGATCTCCATCAGTCCCAGCACGACGCCCGCCGCGACGCCCAGCGCGACCGCCGCCGCCAGTGTCAGGGAGCCGGACAGCGCTTCCCAGCGGGTCATCGGCGCTCCCTCCACCACGCGTGAGGCATCCGCACGCAGTGCACTGCGGCGTGACAGCGCCCACAGTGCCAGCAGATTCAATGGCGTGATGATGGCGAACAGAATCACCGCCTGCCCGCTCATGGCGGCCATGCCGGCGCCGAGTTGCTCCAGCCCGGCAAGCCCCATGCCCATCAGGAACAGGATGACGTAGATCGAGGCATTCACCAGCTGATTGACGACCGCCAGACGTGCGGGCTGCTCGATACGCACCAGATAGCCGAGAATCAGCGGCAGCAGGATGAAGATGAGACCCGAGAGCATGACCCTTCCTTGTCATTGGCCGTCGACAGGACCAGAGCGACGTAAGCGATTGATTGTCAGTGAGTATCACTGGGAAGGGTTACTGTAACGATTGCCGGGGACAGAGGGTATCCCCGGGAGTGGATCCTGCGCGATAACTGCTGATGGGGGATCAGCGCGGCTTATGCCGCGGCCTGGACACAGAGTACTGGACACAGAGTTCTGGACTCAGAGCACCGGACACCGAGCCTCACGACGGGTCACGGACTGGCCTGGCGCCGCGAGCTGCTGAGCCGGTCGAGGGTCAGATGTGCGGAGCGCTCCGGGACTTCACCTGCGGGGCTGTCCTCGTAGTCGAGGTAGTCGAGAGCCACCATCAGGCCCGGCCAGCGGGGGGCCAGCCACAGGCGGTAGTGCTTCTGATCACGATGCTTGCGCCAGGTGTCCAGCCGCAGGGTGCGGAAGGTCTGACCGGCGGCCACGCGGGATTCCTGGGCCTGGATCTCATACATCAGTGTCCGGGTGCGCCCCTTGTGATCCAGATATTCCAGCGCACAGGGGGCTCCCGTCAGGCAACTTCCCGCGGCCCACTGGGCATCGGCCTGCTGGCTCAGCAGTACCAGCAGGGTCTGGCGGTCGGGGAGGAGCGTCTCGTCAGGCTCGGGTGCCTCGCGGCTGTAGTCCTTGCCGATACCCGCCAGACGATAACCGGAACGATACCCGGCCGGCTGCAGCTGGCCCTCCTTGAGGAGGAAGCGTCCCTGCTCGTAGCCGCTGGCCACCTTGATGGAGGCCTCCATGCTGGCGATGTAAAGCTCCCCGCTCTGGCTGATGCGCTGCGTGATGGGCACATCCGGCCAGCCGTCCAGCACCAGGGTGTATTGAGCGGTGAAGGGCACGGGAGACTCCGCGCTGCTCACGTCAGCGCTCGCCTGTTGCGCCGTGCTCAACAGGGCTGATCCCAGCAGCATCGCGCCAAGCCAGCCGTTCAGGCGGCAAGGCGAGGGTATCCGTCGCAGGCGTGTCCAGTGGATTCGTCGTGGTACAAGGGCAAGCATGGTGACTCCTGTCGAAGCTTTCTGTCCGCAAATGGGGCCGCCCTTGGGGAGTGGTGTCGTTCGGGGCGAGAGCATGATGATTGGGCAGCGTGGCCGCATGCAAGGTTCCCTCGCGTTGGCGCACCTCTCCTGCAAGTCGTGGATGACGCATGAGGGCCCGCTGGCGATGGCCCCGATGACAGGCGCATCAGGCACAGGACGCTATTTCAGCGCTTGCTCATGCGCGCCGGACAGGTACTCTGGGAACGCCTTGTGCGTGAGCTGCAGGCTTCCCGACATGTCAGGCAGAGGTGATGTCAGGCGAGCGCGATGCAGTGATGCCAACCCCGTTTGTTCAATCAGGAGATCATCATGGCCAGCATTGTCATCATTGCCGGAGATTTTGTGGAAGACTATGAGCTGATGGTGCCGTTCCAGGCGCTGCAGGCGATGGGTCATCGGGTCGATGTGGTATGCCCGGACAAGCGTGAAGGCGATATCGTCAAGACGGCGATCCACGACTTCGAAGGCGATCAGACCTATACCGAGAAGCCGGGTCACAACTTCGCGCTCAACGCGAGCTTCGCCGACCTCAAGGCGGAAGACTACGATGCGCTGCTGATCCCCGGTGGCCGCGCTCCCGAGTACCTGCGCCTGGACGAGCGCGTGCTGAACCTGGTGCGCCACTTCGTCGAGGCCGACAAGCCCATCGCCGCCGTCTGCCATGGCCCGCAGCTGCTGGCGGCTGCCATGTCGCTGGAAGGCCATCGCGTCAGTGCCTATCCGGCCTGCGCGCCGGAGGTCAAGCTGGCAGGTGGCGAATTCGTGTCACTGGAAGTCACCGATGCCGTGACCTCCGGCAAGCTGGTGACCGCGCCGGCCTGGCCGGCCCACCCGGAGTGGCTGCGTCAGTTCAATGCCCTGCTGGCATGAGGCGTGACTGACCTCCATTGCGGCTGACATGCATTGCGACTGACATGAGCCGTGGCACGAGCTGCCATCGCGCCTCGTGATGCTCGACGACGACACCCCGCCCTTGGCGGGGTGTCGTCGTTTCAGGCGGTGAGTCTCTCGATCCAGGCGCGATGCGGGGCGAGGCGTGACTGGTGTTCCGCCCGCCAGACGGGGTCGCCCAGGGTGCTGGCGTAGCGGCTGGCATGATCACAGGCCAGCAGCAGCCAGCTACCTGTCAGCGCCTCGCCGCGGGCGTGCTTGAGCTCGAGGGTTTCCAGCAGGCCCGCGAAGGCGGTGCCGGTGGAGGGCCCGGCGGCAAGCCCGGCATGCTCTGCCAGCCATAGTGCCGCCGCCTGGCTGCGGGCATCCGCGATGCGTCGATAATCATCGAAGTGCACGGGGTCGAACGCCTCCAGTACACAGGGGCGGCCAATGCCCTCGATGGGGTTGGGTGCCTGAGGCGCGGGCAGTGAGGTCATGCGGGTGCCATGGGTGTGATGGTGCTGCCAGCAGGCATGATAGACGGAGTGTTCGGGGTCCACGCCGATCACGCGAGCGCCATGGCCCCTGTGGTGTAGAGGCCCCGAGTGGTGAAAAGGCCCCGTGTGGTGTAGAGGCCCCGAGTGGCGAAGAAGACCCTTGTGACGCAGATGGCGCGCGAAGGTGGCGGCGCTGCCGCCGGTGCCAGCGCCGAGAAAGACCGCTTCAAGCTCCGGCAGCTCGCGTTCGGCGATCTGTGCCAGACACTCGCCCGGCAGGCTTGTCTCGCTCTGCCAGTCGCTGGCCGTGGCGGCATGCTGGAACTGGTTGAGGAAGTGGCCGCCGCTGTCCTCGGCCAGCGCCTGGGCGGACTGGCAGAGGTGGACGGCATTCTCGATCTCCACGACACGCCCGCCCTCGTCACGAATCGCCCTCAATTTGTTACATGCGGTGCCCTTGGGCACCACGGCGATGAATTCCAGCCCCAGGCGGCGTGCCAGCCACGCTTCAGAGACCGCCGTGGAGCCTGACGAGGCGTCGATGACCGGGCGTCCGGGACTGAGCCAGCCTTGCTTCAAGGCCTGCTCGAACAACGCCATGGCCAGTCGATGCTTGAGTGAACCACTGGCGTGGGCGCGCTCGTCCTTGATCAGCACGCGCGCCTCGCCAAGCCCGCAAAGCGCAAGCTCCCTGAGCGGAGTGACAGGCGTGGCTGCCTTCAAGGCGGCCAGCTGTGCCAGGCACTCCTGTCGCCATGCTGCCAGAGGCGTCCTGTGCAGCAAGCCCTCCGAGGGAGTGGCGAGTGAAGAGGGCGCACACGGCGAGCGAGGGGGAAAGGCAGTGGTCGGCATGGCAGCGGTTCCTGTCGCGGGGAGGAGCCTCCATGGTACGACCGGCTGTCAGGCAAAACTTGCCAGTTGTCATGGCGTAGGCCATGTTCTGTAGCAAGATTTTGTCGTGAGGAGGGAGTATGGAGAAAATTGTGCTCGATGCCACGGACCGCGCGCTGCTGTGGCTGTTGCAGCGTGATGCCAGCCTGTCATTGGCGGCACTGGCGGAGTCGGTGCATCTGACCACCTCACCCTGCTGGAAGCGCCTCAAGCGGCTGGAGGAATGCGGGGTGATCACGGCGCGGGTGGCGCTGCTGGATGCCGAGCGGGTCGGGCTGGGGCTGACCGCCTTCGTGCAACTCAAGACCCGCGATCATTCGCGGGCCTGGTTCGAACGGTTCGTGGCGGTGATCGAGGAGATCGAGGAGGTCACCGAGTTCTATCGCATGGCGGGCGACTACGACTACCTGCTCAAGGTTCAGGTCGCGGACATGAATGCCTACGACCGCGTCTACAAGCAGCTGGTCAATACCCTCGATGACCTCACCGATGTCTCGGCACGCTTCGCGATGGAGTGCCTCAAGTCGACCACTGCGCTTCCGGTGTGAAACGCACGTCTCAGTAGCCGTGTTCCAGACTGATGCCCGTCAGGGATTCACCGCGCTGCACGCGGCGGATGTTCTCCGCCAGCTGGTCGGCGGCCTCGGAGACCGGGGTCGGGGCGGCGGCGTGCGGGGTGATGATCACCTTCGGGTGCTGCCACAGCGGGCTGTCGCCGGCGAGCGGCTCATGCTGGAAGACATCCAGCAGCGCGCCGCGCAACTGATCCTTCTCCAGCGCCGCGAGCAGATCCTCCTCGACCACGCTGCTGCCGCGGCCGGGATTGATCAGCACGGCGTCATCGGGCAGGGCCGCGAAGGCCTCTGCATTCAGCACGTCGCGAGTGGCGGTGGTGTTGGGCAGCAGGTTGATCACCGCCTTGAGGCCAAGCGTTTCATCCCCCAGCACTGCCTTGAGCGAGCGACCGCCTTCCCCCTGTTCATGGTGGCAGGTCACGCCCTCCAGGGTGTGGGCGCTGCGGCTGAAGCCATGCACGGGGTAGCCGTCTGCCGCCAGCGCCTCGGCGATCTGCCGGCCGATGGCACCCAGGCCGAGCACCGCGACCGGATAATGCCTGGCGCGCACCACGCGATGTGGCGCCCAGTGACGCTCTGACTGCTGGACAGCGTAGCGATCGAAGTCACGTCGGAAGTGCAGCAGGCCGTAGCGCACGTAATCGAGCATGTGGCTGGCCATGCCGGCATCGCGCAGCTTGAGCACCGGCACCTCTCGAGGCAGGGCGGGATTGGCCAGCAGGCTGTCCACGCCGGCACCCAGATTGAGAATCGCCTTCACGTCGTGTTCGCGATGCCGCTCGAACAGTGCCGCCGGCGGTGCCCACACCACCAGGATGTCGCCCAGGGTCTCGCCGTCATCGGCGAGGATCTCGATGTCGCTGCTGTCCAGACGCTCACGCAGTGCCTCGCACCAGCGTTCTGCCCGCTCGTGATGTACCAGAATTCGCATGTGGCTCATCTGAAAGAGTCTCCTGAAAGGCCCTGGAGTATTTCCCGGTGATGTCGTGATGATGGCGCGGCCCTTGCAAGGGCCGAAGGGAAGGGCGACAGTGCCAGAGTCGCCTTTGACCCGCTGTCGGCAGAGTGACAGACTCGAATCAAGAGGGGAATTCGGATGTTCGCATATACGTTGACGGCTCTGGGCACCAGAGGCGCGCGTAAGGCTCCGCCCCGACGTGCTGCTTGCCTCAAGGCCTGATTGAACAGGAGCGCTGCATGAGCCAATTCCCGTCGCATCCGCCTATTGCCCAGCCTCCATTCGCGGGGCTCAACAACTTGCCGAATGGCGAAGCGCAGGCGATGCCCGACAACTGGGTACCGCGGCCACTGTCGGCCGGACGCCAGGCCTTCACCATCGGGGAATATCACGCCCGTATCCAGCGTGTCCGGGAAGCGATGGCGCGTGCCGGCATCGATGTGATGGTGATTTCCGACCCCTCCAACATGGCCTGGTTGACCGGTTATGACGGCTGGTCCTTCTATGTGCACCAATGTGTACTGCTGGGTCTGAGCGGTGAGCCAGTCTGGTACGGACGCCGTCAGGACGGCAACGGCGCGCTGCGTACCTGCTGGATGGGCGAGGACAACATCCTGTGGTATCCGGATTACTACGTGCAGAATCCGGACATGCATCCGATGGAGTTTCTCGCCCAGTCGATCCTGCCGCAGCGCGGCTGGCACGACGGCGTGGTGGGGGTCGAACTCGACAACTACTACTACTCGGCGCGTGCCCATCTGGCGCTGGTCAAGGAGTTGCCCCACGCGCGACTGGTGGACGCCAATTCGCTGGTCAACTGGTGTCGGGCGATCAAGTCCGAGCAGGAGATCGCCTACATGCGCGTGGCGGGGCGCATCGTCGAGCGCATGCACTCGCGCATCCTCGAGATGATCGAGCCGGGCCTGCCCAAGAGCGCACTGGTCGCCGAGATCTATCGTGTCGGGGTCGAGGGTGTGGTCGGGCCGAATGGCGAGATTCTCGGCGGCGACTATCCGGCCATCGTGCCATTGCTGCCGACCGGCAGTGATGCCGCTGCCCCTCACCTGACCTGGGATGACACGCCGTTTCGCGAGGGCGAGGGCACCTTCTTCGAGATCGCCGGCTGCTACAAGCGCTATCACGCGCCGCTCTCGCGCACCGTGTTTCTCGGTCGGCCGCCGCGCGATTTCGTGCGCGGCGAGTCCGCCCTGCTGGAAGGCATCGAAAGCGGCCTGGCCATCGCCAGACCGGGCAATCGCTGCTGCGACATCGCGCTGGCGCTGGGCGCGGCGATGGACAAGTACGGCTTCGACCGGGGGGGCGCACGTTGCGGCTATCCCATCGGCATCAGCTATCCGCCGGATTGGGGCGAGCGCACCATGAGTCTGCGCCCCAGTGACGAGACGGTGCTGGAACCGGGCATGACCTTCCACTTCATGCCCGGCATGTGGATGGATGACTGGGGGCTCGAGATCACCGAGTCGATCCTGATCACCGAGAATGGTGCCGAGCCATTGTGTGACGTGCCCCGCCAGCTGTTCGTCAAGTGACGGGCTGGCCGTTCGTCAGTGATGCGATGCCATACGCCTTTGTTGTTGTGAGTTCGTCCGGCCAAGGAGGCCTGTCATGCGTGAATCTCCCGTCAGCCTGACCATTGACCTGAACGCCGATGGCCTTCAGCACGGCTTCTTCAAGCTGCCGATTTCCACCGATGAGTCTGCCTGGGGTGCCGTGATGACCCCGATCAGCGTGATCGCCAACGGTGAAGGCCCCACGGTGCTGCTCACCGGCGGCAATCACGGTGACGAGTACGAGGGCATCACCGCGCTCTACAAGCTGGCGGCCCGCCTCACGCCCGAGGACGTGCAGGGGCGTGTCATCATCGTGCCGACCATGAATGCGCTGGCGGCCAAGGCCGGCCGGCGCTGCTCGCCACTTGATGGCGGCAATCTCAATCGCAGCTTCCCCGGCGATCCCGAGGGGGGACCTACCGAGCAGATCGCCGACTATTTCACCCGGGTGCTGGTACCGCAGTGTGACTACGCGCTGGACCTGCATTCCGGTGGCCGCACCCTGGATATCCTGCCGTTCGCGGCCGCGCACCGCCTGGACTATCTCGAGGCGTCGCTGGGCGTGGAGCAGTGCCGTCATCAGGAAGCCGAGAGTCTGGCCGGCGCGCTGGCCTTCGGTGCGCCTTCGGCGATGATGATGTTCGAGCTGGATGCCGAGGCGCTCTACGACACTGCCGTGGAACGCCAGGGCAAGGTCTTCGTCACCACGGAGCTGGGGGGCGGCGGTTCCACCACGCCTGAGCGCCAGGCGATCGCCGACCGTGGCGTCGACAACTTCCTTGCCTTCAGTGGCGTGCTGCGCGAACGCAGTCGTGCCGACCTGGAAGGCGATGTCGAGCGACGCCATGCCGACCAGGCGGCCAGGCCGCTGCTGATCGACATGCCGGATGCCAGCTGCTACGTGCAGAGTGAGCATGAAGGCCTGCTGGAACTGTGCGTGGCGCTGGGTGAGCAGGTCAGCGCGGGGCAGTGCGTGGCTCGGGTCTACCCGCTGGGGCGGGCCGGTCAACCGGCGGTGGAATATCGTGCCGAGCGCGACGGCGTGCTGGTGGCACGGCGCTTCCCGGCGCAGGTCAGTCTCGGCGATACGCTGGCGGTGATCGCCGAGGTGGTGGACGATCTGGCGCGAGATGCCTCATGAGTTCAGGCGCTGCGCGCGCGATGCCCGCGCCCAGGCTTGATGCCTTCGATCTGAAGATTCTGGCGATCCTCGAGCGCGATGGTCGCATCACCAAGTCGCGGCTGGCCGAGGAGATCAATCTGTCGGTCAGCCCGTGCTGGGAGCGGGTCAAGCGCCTTGAGCAGGCCGGTATCATCGAGGGCTATTCGGCGCGCATCAATCAGGCGCTGCTCGAGGCGCAGCGCGGCGGTGCCGTGGTGGCAGCCCCGCGCACGCCGGTATGGGTGGAGATACACCTCAAGCATCACGATGCCGAGAGCTTCCAGCGCTTCGAGCGCGCCATGCGCGAGGCGGACGAGGTGATCGAGTGTGTGGCGGTCGGCGGCGGCGTGGATTATCTGCTGCGTCTCGAGACGGCGAGCATCGATGCCTACCAGCGATTGATCGACCGCTGGCTGGTCTCAGAGCTGGGGATCGATCGTTACTTCACCTACATCGTCACCAAGCAGGTAAAATAGCGCGCCATTGCAGCCGACCTTCCTCTTTCGCAGCGCGAGATATCATCATCATGGCGCCTTCCACCGCCCCTTCAGGCTCCGTTGTCAGCCAGTCCCATGTCCTATCTGACGCGCCTGACGCGCCGGTGCTGATCTTCGATTCGGGGGTCGGAGGACTCTCGGTGGCGGCGGAGATTCGCCGCCAATGGCCGACGTTGCCGCTGGCCTATGTGTGTGACAACGCCGCGCTCCCCTACGGCACCAAGGCCGATGACTGGCTGGTGACGCGCATCGCGCAGGTGTGTGCGGCGGCGGTCGAGGCAAGTGGAGCGCGTGCCCTGGTGGTGGCGTGCAATACCGCCAGCACGCTGGCGCTGCAGGCATTGCGCGAGACGTTGTCGATTCCGGTGATCGGTACCGTACCGGCGATCAAGCCTGCCGCGCTGCTGGCGCGCAGCCGTCAGAGCGCGGTGCGCCGCGCACAGGGCGAGCCGCCAGTGTTCGGCTTGCTGGCCACCTCCGCCACGGTGAGGCGTGCCTATACCGAGCAGTTGATCCATGATTTCGCGGCGGACTGCCAGGTGATTCGCGTCGCGGCGGACCCGCTGGTCGCCGAGGCCGAGCGCCGTCTGCGTGGCGAGGCGGCTCGCCCCGAGGTGGTCGCGGCGAGTCTGGCGGATCTCGCGGCGGTGCCGGGGCTGGAGGTGGTGATTCTCGGCTGTACCCACTTCCCGCTGCTCAGCGCGGATATCGCCAGCGCCCTGGGCAGGAATGCGCCGGGTGAACCACCGCTGGCGCTGGTGGATTCCGGCGCGGCGATCGCACGGCGCGTGGCCCAGGTGCTGGAGTTGCCGGCCCGCACGGCGCAGGCCACGCTGGCGCAAGACGAGGTGTCTGACGCAGGCATCGCCCTGGCGACGGACGCCCGTCAGCCCGGCCTTGCCACTGCACTTGAAAGCCGGGGGTTTGCCGCCCCTCGAGGACTCGCGCTCGGCCCCTGACGGCCCCAGTCGCTGCATGAGTCACCAACCCGTGCTTGAGCTTCGCGCTGCCGGTGGTAGGCTAGCGCGCCCAACCTTTGAATGGACGTGATCGGCATGGCTCTCCATGACCTCATCCGCGTCCCTTTGCTCATCGTTTCAGTGCTGCGGTATGCCCGCAGGCAGGAGTCAGTGTGGCCATCGCCGTCGTCGATCCCAGTCAGTATGAACAGCAGCTTGCCGAGAAGGCCGAGCAGACCCGCGCCCGTTTCGCCGCCTTCGATGCGCCGGAGCTCGAGGTGTTTCCCTCGCCGCCCAGTCATTACCGCATGCGCTGCGAATTTCGTATCTGGCATGAGGATGACGACCTCTACTATGCGATGTTCGAGGTGGAATTCGACGACGAGGGCAACAAGAAGAAGACGGTCGTGCGCATGGACGACTTCCCGGTGGCCAGCCAGCGCATCAATACGCTGATGCCGCTGCTGCGTGAGCGGCTCAAGGCCAGTCCGGTGCTGCGTGAGCGTCTGTTCCAGTGTGAATTCCTCACCACCCTCAGTGGCGAGGCACTGGTCACGCTGATCTATCACCGCAAGCTGGAAGAGGACTGGGAAGCCGAGGCGCGCGCGCTGGAGCAGGAACTCGACATCATGATCATCGGGCGTTCACGCAAGCAGCACCTCGTGCTGACACGCGATCACGTCTTCGAGCGTCTCGAGGTCAATGGACGTGAATATGTCTATCAGCAGGTCGAGAACAGCTTCACCCAGCCCAACGGCGAGATCTGCCGCTCCATGCTCAGCTGGGCGCGCGACGTGACCCATCCGGACAAGGCGCAAGCGGAAGGCCGGGAGCAGGGCGATCTGGTCGAGCTCTATTGTGGCAACGGCAATTTCACCATCGCGCTGGCCGAGAACTTCCGTCGCGTGCTGGCCACCGAGATCTCGCGGACGTCGGTGGCCTCGGCGCAGGTCAATCTGGCGGCCAATGGCATCGACAATGCCCAGGTGGCGCGCATGTCCGCCGAGGACTTCTCGCTGGCACTGGCCGGCGAGAAGGAGGGGCGTCGCGTGGCGGAGATGGACCTCGAGAATCATGACTTCCGTACCGTGCTGGTGGACCCGCCGCGCGCCGGTCTCGATGCCGACAGCTGCGAGCAGACCGCGCGCTACGAACGCATCGTCTATATCTCCTGCAACCCGCAGACGCTGAGCGAGAATCTCGAGGTGCTGTGCCGCACGCATCGCATCGAGCGTTTCGCGCTGTTCGACCAGTTCCCCTATACCGATCACCTGGAGTGTGGGGTCTATCTCGTCAGGAAGTGAGTGAAAGCAGGCGTGTCAGCAAGTGAGAGACGGCGGAGCGTTTTCCGCCTCGACGCTTGAAAAGCCGAGGCCCCGTTGCCAACTAGACTCCAGATCCGGCTCCATGAGCCATCGGGAGTGATAGTGGCGGCGGGGCCTCGTCGTGTCTGTCTCGATGAACGTCTTGTTAGACTTTCGTTTCATGACGCGAGGCGCAAGTCAATACCCGATGCACAGATGTCATGCAGCATGACCAATATGGAACAGGCATGGGGCCGAGGCACAGACTGCGCTAGTCTGTGATGCACTGCATGAGCCTGCGCCTTGGCATCCTGTCACGGGTGCGAGCGTGGGCTCTCTATGACTATTCTTCCTGATACTTCCATCAGGTCAGTCGAGGTGATTGATGCTACACGTGGCGACGGACGGCAAGCAGGAATTCCTTGCGCAGCTCCAAGAGCAGCTGGACAAGCGACTTCCCAAGGACAAGGTGCAGGAAATCGCGGCCTTTGCGCGCGATTATCATGCGACGGCTTCCTTCGAGGACATGGCCGAGCGCAAGCTGGATGACCTCTACGGCTCCACTCTGGCCGTATGGCACTTCCTGCAGAGTCACGCTGCCCCCAAGGTGCGCGCCTACAACCCTGACTTCGAGAAGCATGGTTGGCAGTCCACCCATACCATCATCGAAGTGCTGCACCCGGACATGCCCTTCCTGGTGGACTCGGTGCGTATCGAGCTCAATCGTCGCGGTATCACCGTGCATGCCATCCACAATGCCGTGCTGGCCGTGGCGCGCGATGCCTCCGGTCAGCTGGAGCGCGTGACCGCGCCGCGCGCCGAGAACGCTCCCGAGACGCGCGAGTCACTGATCTACATCGAGATCGATCGTCACAACGATGGCGAGATGCTCGAAGATCTGGAAAACAGCCTGAGTGAAGTGCTGGCTGAAGTGCGGGTCGCCGTGGCGGATTTCGAGGCCATGCGCTCCCAGGGGGCTCAGGCGCTCAGAGAGCTGCGTGACAACCGTCCTGCCACCGTGTCCGAGGCGGATCACCAGGAAGCCTGCGAGTTCATGGAGTGGATGGGCAACGATCACTTCACCTTCCTCGGCTATGACGAATACACCGTCGAAGAGCAGGAAGACGGTACTCGCGTGCTGAGCAAGGTCGAGGGTTCCGAGCTTGGCGTCCTGAAGCTGGACCTCGAGCGCTACCACGAGCAGTCCCGCCATCAGCAGAGCGTCAACAGCGATCAGTACGTGCTGATCCCGGAGCTGCTGTCCTTCGCCAAGAGCGCCTTCCACGCCCGCGTGCACCGTCCGGCCTATCCGGACTACATCACTGTCGAGCGCTTCGATGCCGAAGGCCGCGTGATCGGCGAGCGTCGTTTCCTGGGGCTCTACACCTCCACGGTCTACAACCAGAGTCCGCGCAACGTGCCGATTCTGCGTCGCAAGGTGCAGGACGTCATGGAGGCCGCCGGGGTCAACCCGAAGGGCCACAACGGCAAGCACCTGCTGCAGATTCTGGAAGTCTATCCGCGTGATGACCTCTTCCAGATCTCCACGGATGAGCTGACCCGCACCGCCACCAGCATCCTCAATATCCGTGAGCGTCGTCGCGTGCGACTGATCGTGCGTGAAGACCGCTTCGGCAAGTTCTTCTCCGTGCTGGTGTTCGTGCCGCGCGATGTCTACTCCACCGACCTGCGCGTGCGCATCCAGAATCTGCTCTGCGAAGAGCTGGATGCCACCTTCGGTGATTTCACGCCGTATCTGTCCGAGTCCGTGCTGACACGCATCCAGTTCATCCTGCGCTTCAAGGGCGACGAGCCTGGCCAGTACGACATGCGCGCGCTGGAGAACAAGATCGCCCAGCTGGCACGCAGCTGGCGTGACGAGCTGCATGCCGCGATGGTGGAAGGCTTCGGTGAAGAGCAGGCCAATGAACTGATGAGCCGTTATCGCGATGCCTTCCCGGGCAGCTACCGTGATGACTTCTCGCCGCGCACCGCCGTCTACGACGTGGGCCATCTGCGTGCGCTGGATGAAGGCGATGTCGTGGCCTTGAGCACCTATCGTCTGGTCGAGGATGACAACTCGGGTGTCAACCTGAAGCTGTTCCACAAGCATCAGCCGATTCCGCTGTCCGACGTGCTGCCGGTTCTCGAGAACCTGGGGCTGCGCGTCATCGGCGAGCGTCCTTACGAGATCGAGCGCAGCGATGCCACCTGCTGGATCCACGATTTCGATCTGGAGCACCACGGCAAGGGCGCAGTCGAGCTGTCCGAAGTGCGCGAGAGCTTCATCGAAGCCTTCAAGAAGATCTGGTCCGGCGAAGCCGAATCCGACGCCTTCAACCGCCTGATCATCGGCTCCGGCCTTGATTGGCGTGAAGTGGCGATGCTGCGTGCCTACGCGCGTTACCTGAAGCAGATCCGCTTCGGCCTCTCCCAGGCCTACATCGCCAATGCCCTGGGCAGCCATCCGGATATCACCCGCGAGCTGGTGCAGCTGTTCAACCTGCGCTTCGACCCGCAGGGTCAGGGCGATGAGGATGACGTCAGCGCCTGCCGCGAGCGCATCAACGGTCTGCTCGATCAGGTCTCCAGCCTCAACGACGACCGTCTGCTGCGTCGCTACGTGGATCTGATGATGGCCACGCTGCGCACCAACTTCTTCCAGCCGGCGGAAGATGGTCAGGCCAAGGACTACATCAGCTTCAAGCTCGATACCCGTCAGATTCCGGACGTGCCCAAGCCGCGTCCGATGTTCGAGATCTTCGTCTACTCGCCGCGCGTCGAGGGTGTACACCTGCGCGGTGGCAAGGTCGCGCGCGGTGGTCTGCGCTGGTCCGACCGTCACGAGGACTTCCGCACCGAAGTGCTGGGGCTGGTCAAGGCGCAGCAGGTCAAGAACGCGGTCATCGTACCGGTGGGTGCCAAGGGCGGCTTCGTCTGCAAGCGCATGCCGGAAAGCAACGACCGTGACGTGATCCAGAAGGAAGGTATCGCCTGCTACCAGATCTTCATCCGCGCACTGCTCGACATCACCGACAACCTGTCCGGTGGTGACGTGGTACCGCCTAACGCCGTCGTGCGCTATGACGAAGACGACCCCTACATGGTGGTCGCGGCGGACAAGGGCACCGCGACCTTCTCCGACATCGCCAATGCCATCTCCAACGAGTACTGCTTCTGGCTGGGCGATGCCTTCGCCTCCGGTGGCGCCAACGGCTATGACCACAAGGGCATGGGCATCACCGCCAAGGGCGCCTGGGTCAGTGTGCAGCGTCACTTCCGCGAGATGGGCATCAACATCCAGGAAGACGAGTTCAGCGTGGTCGGTATCGGTGACATGGCCGGTGACGTCTTCGGCAACGGCATGCTGCTGTCCGAGAAGATCCGTCTGGTCGGTGCCTTCAACCACCGCAACATCTTCGTCGACCCGAACCCGGACACCGCGAAGAGCTTCGCCGAGCGCGAGCGTCTGTTCCGTCTGCCGCGTTCCAGCTGGGACGACTACGACAAGAGTCTGATCAGCGAAGGTGGCGGTCTGTTCTCGCGTGATGCCAAGACCATCACCATCACGCCGCAGATGAAGGAAGTCTTCGACATCCGCGAAGACCGCCTGGCGCCCAACGAGCTGATCAACGCGATGCTCAAGGCGCAGGTCGATCTGATCTGGAACGGCGGTATCGGCACCTACGTCAAGGCCTCCACCGAGACTCACGCCGATGTCGGTGACAAGGCCAACGACGGTCTGCGCATCAACGGCAACGAGCTGCGCTGCAAGGTGGTCGGTGAGGGCGGCAATCTGGGGCTGACCCAGCGTGGCCGCATGGAAGCCGCAGCCAAGCGTGGCGTGCGCGTCAACACCGACTTCATCGACAACGCCGGTGGCGTGAACTGCTCGGATCACGAGGTCAACATCAAGATCCTGCTGGACGACATCGTCGCCCGCGGTGACCTGACCGACAAGCAGCGCAACCAGCAGCTGGCCGAGATGACCGACGAGGTCGGCGAGCTGGTGATCAAGGACAACTATCGCCAGACCCAGGCACTGTCGCTCTCCGAGCTGCAGTCCAAGGAAGGCATGGGCGTCTTCCGTCGCTTCATCAATGAACTCGAAGCGGCCGGTACCCTGGATCGTGAACTCGAGTTCCTGCCCTCCGATGAGGCACTGATCGAGCGTTCCAATGCCGGTGAAGCCCTGACCCTGCCGGAACTGTCCGTGCTGGTGTCCTACGCCAAGAGCGATCTCAAGACCAGCCTGATCGCCTCTGACGTGCCGGATGACAGCTACGTGCAGCAGCATCTGGAGCGCGCCTTCCCGCGCGTGCTGATGGAGCGCTTCCCGGAGGAGATGTATCAGCACCGTCTGAAGCGTGAGATCGCCGCCACCCAGATCGCCAATGACCTGGTGGATCACATGGGCATCGCCTTCGTGCGTCGCCTGGAAGACACCACCGGTGCCGGCAAGGCCGAGATTGCGCGTGCCTACATCGTGGCGCGTGACAGCTTCAACCTGGAAGCGCTGTGGACCCAGATCGAGGCGCTGGATCACCAGGTGCCGGCCGACATGCAGTACCGCATGATGAGCGATCTGATGCGCCTGATGCGTCGCGCCACCCGCTGGTTCCTGCGTCAGCGCAGCAGCATGGGCGTCAAGGAGAGCATCTCGCACTTCGCGCCGCGTCTGGCTCAGCTGTCCGAGAGCATCGGCGAGCGCCTCAAGGGCGAAGCCCGCGAGCACTGGGAGGCTCGTCGCGACCACTACGTCGAGGCAGGCGTTCCGGAAGCGCTGGCCAGCACCATCGCGGCGACCTCAAGCCTGTATGCCGGTCTCGGCATCATCGAGGCCGCCAAGGTGACCGGCGAGAAGATCAACCGTGTGGCGGAAGCCTTCTACGGCATCGGCCATCGTCTCGAGCTGCCGTGGGTCGGCGACAAGATCAACGGCCTCGAGGTGCAGGACAGCTGGCAGGCCCAGGCGCGCGAGAGCTTCCGTGATGACCTGGATCGCCAGCAGCTGGCCCTGACCGTCAGCGTGCTCAAGCAGGACAATGCCCCGCGCGAGATCGATGAGCGTGTCGACAACTGGATGGCAAGCCATGAAGGGCTGGTCAGCCGCTGGTGCTCACTGCTGGGCGAGATGAAGAGTGGTGCCCAGTTGAGCTTCCCGCTGTTCGCCGTCGCACTGCGTGAACTGGTCGATCTGGCCGAGTCCCGTCGCGAGGCGTGAGCCGGGCAGGAACTCTGCTGACCCGCGATACGCACATCTGTAAGCGTCATCGCTGAACGAAACCCCCGCCAATGGCGGGGGTTTTTTCGTGCAATCAAGAAAATCGCGATTGCCAAGGCTGGGGTAAGGTAACTGTCGTCGAGGGTCTGGTATGCTGAGGGCAGCGAGTGCAACCCCTGTTTCCTGAGCCGCATGGTTGCCGCGATGGCAGCGGTCGGCTTACGTTTTCAAGAACTTCAGTACAACAAGGCAGAGACACCATGTCACAACGTGCGTTACCCCTTGCCTGCGCCATTGCGCTCGGCCTCTCCAGTTTCGCATCCCAGGCCGTGCTGGCAGATGGCAGCCCTGCACAGCAGCGCGCCGAAGCCGCTGCGGGCAAGCTGGACATCTCCAAGTTTCTCAAGCCGCGCAGCGATGCCCACAGCCAGAACTTCCAGTTCGGTGGTACCAGTGTCCATCAGTTCACCATCAAGGAAGCCGGGCGCTATGAGATCGACGGCAACGCCAACTTCGATGTGAGTGATCCCTACACCCTGAATGCCAGCCTGGAAGACGAGCAGGGTGCGATCATCGCCACGGGCACGGGGGACAGGGCATCGGATGGCCTGAACATGAATGTCGAGCTGGAGCCCGGGGTCTACAAGCTGCGCGTACGCGCCGACAAGCTGGGCGCCGGCAAGTCGGGTGGCAATACCTATGAAGTGAACGTGGCGGGCCTCAGCGAGAGCGGTGAGAAGCTCTCCGCCGAGGAAAGCGGCATCGAGACCGGTGACGGTCTGGTGTTCCTGGACACCGATGGTGATGGCCGCCGCACTGCCTTCGTCGATGCAGACGATGAAGTGGCGACCATCAAGCCGGCCACCGTGGCCGCGGCTGAGCAGGCGGCGCGCGAGCAGAAGGCCGCCGAGACCGGCAACGCTGCCGCGGAAGGTAGCGCTACTGCCGGTGAAGCCGTCGCCAGCACGGCGACTGGCACGGCCGAAGCTGCCTCTTCTGCGTCTGCCACTACGGCGTCTGCCACTACGGCGGCGACCGGCAGCGCTGCTGTCACCGAGAGTGAAGCGGAGCCGGACCGTCGTTTCGATGAGATCGTCACCGATGTGCGCATTCGCGAGAAGGGCGAGGTCATGACCTTCGATGTCTCAGATCGCGGCACCGTGACCATCGACAGCGAGACATTCCCGGGCAGCGAAGGTACCTACAAGCTGCAGATGCGCCTGCTGGATGAGAACGGCAATACCGTGGCCAGCGACAAGGGCGAAGGTTTCGAGGGCGACTTCCACCTCGAGACCGTGCTGGAACCGGGGCGCTACACCGTGTGGGTCAGCGGTCAGAAGTTCGGCACTGCCATGGAAGGGGTCAACAACTACACCGTGCGAGTGCGTCAGCTGGACGTCAAATAAGCCCAGCGCTCAGACCCTGACAGTGACAAGGAAGGCGGCCCTCGGGGCCGCCTTCTTTCGTGTGTCGCTTCCTTGTCGCCTTCCTCTGTGCCTCATCTTCGTCACTTCTCTTTGTCACTTCTCTTCGTTCTCCCTCGTCATTCTCGCCTGAGGCAATCGCGTCCGGCGGAGTGTCTGTCGCGACGGGCTTCGGGTATACTTCGCGCCCAGTTCCGCTGTCGTCATGCCCCCTGTCGCTGCTGCCTGGAGATCACCATGTACTCGTTTGCTCGCTCGCTTCTGTTCAAGCTCGATCCGGAAACGGCTCATGGTGTGACGCTCAACGCCCTGGACATGGCCCATCGGCTTGGCATGGCGCGTGGATTGGGCGGTGAGGCACCACGTGACCCGGTGACGCTGATGGGGCTCGAATTCCCCAACCGTGTCGGGCTGGCTGCCGGTCTCGACAAGAATGCCGATCACCTCGATGCGCTCGCCGCCCTGGGATTCGGTTTCGTCGAGGTCGGCACGGTGACGCCGAAAGGGCAGGCTGGCAATCCGAAGCCGCGCCTGTTCCGCCTGCCGGAGCACCAGGCGATCATCAACCGCATGGGCTTCAACAATGCCGGGGTTGAGCATCTGGTCGCGAAGGTCAAGGCGAGTCAGGCGCGTGGTGCCTCCGGAGTCGTGTTGGGGATCAACATCGGCAAGAACCTGACCACGGCGGTGGATGATGCGCTGAGCGACTATCTGGTCTGCCTCGAGGCCGTGCATGCTCACGCCGACTACATCACCGCCAACATCTCGTCGCCCAACACGCCGGGATTGCGCAATCTGCAGTTCGGGGATCACCTCAATCAGTTGCTGGCGGGGCTGCGCGAGCGCTGTGATCAACTCGATGCCGAGCGTGGCAAGAAGGTCCCGCTGGTGATCAAGATCGCCCCTGACATGGACAGTGAAGAGATTCTGTTCGTGGCGCGTGCGCTGGCTGACAATGGCATCGATGGTGTCATCGCGACCAATACCACCATCGAGCGCTCCGCGGTCGCGGGGAGTTCGCACGCAGAAGAGGCCGGTGGCCTGTCCGGTGCGCCGGTGCGTGAATCCTCCACCCGCGTGATTCGCGGGCTGCGCGAAGCCCTGCCGAACATGCCGATCATCGGTGTCGGTGGTATCACGGATGGTGAGAGTGCGCGCGAGAAGGTCGCGGCGGGCGCGGACCTGGTTCAGCTGTACTCCGGACTGATCTATCGCGGCCCGGCGCTGATCGGAGAGTGCGCGCGTGCATTGGAGAAGGCGGATACGCTCATCAAGCTGTGATCAGACAGCCAGACAACGAAAGAGCCGCCTCCTGACATCAGAAGGCGGCCTCGGTACCGGCGTGAATGATGATGTGGCAGTGTCAGCGATATGTCTCGTGAACTGACATTGCCGTGTTGGCTGCCATGTCCAGCCAGCGTGCACGATGCGAAGCGCTTTTGCCGTCAGGGACGGCGGTCGGGTATTGGCCCATCGAGCTCATCGGGTCCGTGGATGGTGATAGCAGGCCTGCAAGAAGCCTGCTGATGCAGTCAAGGTGAACGTTTGCCCGTGTCGTGCTCCGCGCTGAACCGTCGTTCATGCAGGCCGTCGCCTGCCGCGCATTCTCTGGAGCCATGTCGCGAGGGAATCGACACGAGCGCCAACATCTCGGCCTTTCAAGCGGAGAAGCGAGTCGGCCCCATTGCCTACTGCTTCACGCGCCTGACAGTGCCGTGCGTCTTCAAGATAGAAATAAGGCGTTACCTCCCTGGTGGCTTGTCATGTCGCTAAGCGACGTCCTTGGGATTTTCCGGGTGACATCAGTATCGACTGAGTCACCGTGAACACCTCGAGTCCTCTCTGTACGTGCCTTCCGGCGCCATTGATCAGGCGATCCGGTAGACTGATGCCGGAGAATCCGCTTGCGCAGCGCATCAGGCTGCGTGGGCGGGGTGAAAGGCGCCAGGCGCCATCTTCAGGTGTCACTCCTTGACGTCATGCATCCTGAAAGTCATCGGGACGGGAATCAACATCCCGGTGGGAGTATCCTGGTCTGTCCATTGCCGGAGCCCGCTGGGGCTCAGGACAGCACCATGGGGTTCTTGTGGATGCCGGACACGCCGGTCATGCCAGACCATTGGTCGCCACGTCCTTCGCGCCAGCCACTCATCCAGAATTCACGTAGATTGACATCGATACTGGGACAATCATCACGGGAACGACCGGTAACGCCGGCCTTGTAGCCGTGAACATAGGCACGCTGAAAGCGATCACGTTTCTGTCTCTTCATGGATGACCTCTATGTGAGAACCCATCGGCATTGGAGTCACTGTCGTGGTGTCTCTCGAGGAGACATCGTCCGGTGGCAGCGACTCGATACAGCATGGCTTGCCGAGTGAGAGAGTAGGCCGATGACCCGAAGGTCACTGCCGGCCTCGTGCTTCATCACCTCAGTGGCCACTGACCAGCCGTGTCGGGACAGGCCGTGGATGTGAGATGATGGAGGGTCTTGCCAGTACATGCTCGAGCGTGATGGTGGATAGGTCACTGCAGGCCCGGATCTCTGCTCTGAAGGTTGTGTCATCAGAATCCTGTCTCATCGGTGGCAATGGTCACCGAGATGCAGTCGGGCATGCTGCCTGAATGAGGGTTTCGCTCCGTGAACCTCCTTTTCGCTTGGCGTGTCACCTTTCCGAATTGCAGCTACACCTATAGTTTTTAGAACACTGCCTCTGGCTTGTCGACAGCCGTATAGGAATATCGCTAGTGCCAGAAGCCAACTCACAGGAATAAGTCCGGCCTTTGCCGGTGAGAGATTCATGACTGACACGACTTCTGCGACTTCGCCGCGCGCCCCCAGCAACCCGCTCTCCACCTGGTTTGCGACCTGTCCGCGTGGCCTCGAGACCTTACTGGCTGACGAGCTGACGTCGCTGGGTGCCGAGGTGACCGGCACTACCGTGGCCGGCGTCCACTTCAATGGAAGTCAGGAGACGGCTTACCGCACCATCCTGTGGTCACGCCTGGCCAATCGCATCATTCGCCTGCTGACCCGCGTGGGCGGCGTCGACACCGGCGAGCAGCTGCGCAAGGCGAGCGCCGGCGTCGACTGGGCAATGGAATTGCCGGATCGTGCCTCCATCGCCGTCGATTTCCATGGAACATGGAAGGATATTCGGCATACCTTCTTCGGCGCTCAGACCGTCAAGGATGGCATCGTCGAGGCGATGTTCGAGGAAGGTCGCCACAAGCCGACCGTCGATGGCAAGAATGCCGATCTGCGCATCTATGCGCATCTGCACAATGGCTACATCACCCTGGGCATCGACCTGGTGGGTCGCAGCCTGCATCAGCGTGGCTACCGCCCCGACCTCGCCCATGCGCCACTCAAGGAGAATCTGGCCGCGGCACTGCTGATGCGTGCCGATTGGCCGGCCCGTGCGGCGCGGGGTGAGAGTCTGGTCGACCCGATGTGCGGTTCCGGCACGCTGCTGATCGAGGCGGCCTTGATGGCGGCGGATATCGCCCCGCAGTCGCTGAATGAAGACTTCGCCTGCCGCCACTGGGGGCGTCATGACGAGCGTATCTGGAAAGGTCTGCGCGAGGAGATGGAGCAGCGTGCCATCGCCGGGCGCCGCAAGGTCACCGCGCGTCTGTTCGGTCGCGATCACAGCCCGCAGGCGATTTCTGCCGCGCGCTCCAACGCCATGCGTGCCGGCATTCCGGCGCTGATCGAGCTGGAAGGGGCCTCCGTCGCCGAGCTGACCTGTCCAGAGGGTGCCACCACCGGCCTTGTGATGACCAACCCGCCCTACGGCGAGCGTCTGGGTGAGCTGCCGGCATTGGTGCCGCTCTATGCAAGCCTCGGTGAGCGCATGAAGCGTCACTTCGGCGGCTGGACGCTGGGCATGTTCACCGGCAACCCGGACCTCGGTCACCGTCTGGGCCTGCGTGCGCATCGTCAGTACGCCTTCCGCAACGGTCAGCTGGATTGCAAGCTGCTGATGATCGACGTGGCAGCGCGTGAGCGAGCGGTCGACGAGGACAGCGTGGCGGAAGATGCCCGCAGTCAGCCGGCACTCAGCGAGGGCGGCCAGATGTTCGCCAATCGCCTGAAGAAGAACCAGAAGACGCTGTCTCGCTGGCTCAAGCAGAGCGGCACCACCTGTTATCGCCTCTATGATGCCGACATGCCGGAATACGCGCTGGCCATCGATATCTACGGGCGTCATGTGCACGTGCAGGAATACACGCCGCCCAAGTCCGTGGATGCCAGTCAGGCGCAGCGTCGTCTGATGGATGCGCTGGCGGCGATTCCGCAGGTACTGGGCTGCTCGCCCAACGATATCCATATCAAGCAGCGCACGCGTCAGGCGGGCAAGGCGCAGTACACCCGTCAGGACAGCTCCGGTCAGCGTATCGAGGTGCAGGAAGGCGACGCCAGGCTGTGGGTGAACCTCAAGGACTACCTGGATACCGGCCTGTTCCTGGATCACCGCCCGGTGCGCAAGCTGCTGGGCAAGGAAGCGGACGGCAAGCGGGTGCTCAACCTGTTCTGCTATACCGCGACGGCCACCGTGCACGCGGTTTTGGGCGGTGCCAGCGAGAGTGTCAGCGTCGACATGTCCAATACCTACCTGGACTGGGGCCGCGAGAACTTCAAGCTCAATGGCATCAGCGAGAAGCGTCACCAGCTGGTGCGTGCCGACTGCCTGAAGTGGCTGGAGCGTTCCCGCGAGGAGTTCGACCTGATCTTCCTGGATCCGCCGACCTTCTCCAATTCCAAGAAGATGGAAGGCACTCTGGATATCCAGCGCGATCACGCGCGCCTGATCGACCTGGCGATGGCCAGTCTGGCGCCGGGCGGCACGCTGATCTTCTCCAACAACCATCGTCGCTTCGTGATGGATGACAGCGTCAGCCAGCACCATGTGGTGGAAGACCTGTCGCGCAAGCTGCTGGATCCGGACTTCAAGCGTCGTCCGGATATCCACCACGTCTTCCGCATCCGTCGCGCCAGCGACGTGAAGGGCTGAGCGATGGCCAGCGTCCCGCTGTGGCTCTACACCACGGCGGGCTGTCATCTGTGTGCTCAGCTGGAAGCCACGCTGCAGGCGCTGGGGGCCGATGTCACGCTCACGCGGGTCGAGATCGCCTTCGACGCGCAACTGAGCGAGCGTTACGCGACACGCATTCCCGTGCTGGCGAGCGCATCGGGTGCAGAGTACTCGCTGGCAGATGGCGAAGAGGCCTTGCCGGGCTGGTTGCGCGCGCAGGGCCTCGAGCAGGGCGTCGATCGGACGCCCCCTGCCAGGCGTGACTCCGGCGTCGAGCCGCAGGGGCATGTCATGCGCCATGGGCGTCGCTTTCTGCGCTGATTCGCATCATGTCCGGGCCTGAACGAAAGACCGCCGCTACCTCAAGGTAGCGGCGGTCTTCTTGTCTGCGGGTCCCGGCGGCGGCCTAGCCTTCCAGCAGTGACATCTGGCGCATGGCATCTTCGGCCTCGGGGCTGTCAGCCGTGGCCTCCAGCACCTTGGTGAAGCCACGTGAGGCCTGGATGTGAGCGAGGTCACTGACCCAGGTCATGGCCTGCTCGTAGCTTTCGGCCAGATCGTGCTTCAGTCCGCCGAACTGGGTGCCGATCTGGCCCCAGGAGCGACTGACGATCCAGTCGCCGAACATGTCCTGATGTACATGGACCAGGACGTAATCATGATGGCTTTCCCAGCGGATGATCACGCGTGACTCCCGAGGTGAAACAAAGGTGGCATGTGGATGGCTCGCAAGGCGCTGCAGGCTTGTGGCGCATGCTGCGTACGCCTAAGATGGCACGGCGGCGAACGCTGAATCATACCATTGTAATCTTCGCATGCCTTGCAGCAAGTCATGAAGCTTTGCAAGACGCCATGCACGCGGCAACGACCGCAACGCTACCCACCGGCACAGCAAGGAACAAGGCAACAGATGCACATCATCGTGGATGATAACGTCCTTCTGGCAGAAGAGTTCTTCTCTGAATTCGGGGAAGTGATCTGTCTGCCGACCAGCGAGATCACCAATGCCGTCCTCAAGGAAGCCGACATGCTGATCTGCCGCTCCACGCTCAGGGTGGATGAGGCATTGCTGAAGGGCACTCGGGTGCGCTTCGTCGGCTCGCCGATCATCGGCACGGATCATGTCGATCTCGAATGGCTCGAGTCGGCAGGGATTCACTTCACCAATGCGCCGGGTTGCAATGCCGATTCGGTGGTGGATTACGTGCTGTCCTCGCTGTGGCATCTGGCGGAGCAGGAAGGCTTCGATCTGCAGCTCAATCGTCGCTTCGGCGTGGTCGGTGCAGGCCAGGTCGGCTCGAGGCTGATCAAGCGTCTCGAGTCGCTGGGCGCCGAGGTGCTGGTCTGTGATCCTCCGCGCGCGCTGGCGCAGGAATCGGGGGAGGAGGCGGCAGAAGCGCTGAATTTCGTCGATATCGATCATCTCGTGGCCGAGTGTGATGTCATCTGCGTGCATACCCCGATGGTGACAGGCGGTGAGTACCCGACCCATCACCTGATCAATGCCGAGCGCATCCGTGCCATGAAGCCCGGCAGCGTATTGCTGAGCGCAGGACGCGGTGGTTGCGTGGATACTGCCGCGCTCAAGCAGCGTCTGCTGGAACAGGCTGATCTGCTGACCGTGCTGGATGTCTGGGAGAACGAGCCGGACATCGATGCGGAGCTGGCCTCGCTGGTGGATATCGCCACGCCGCACATCGCCGGACACAGTCTGGATGGCAAGATGCAGGGAACCGAGATCATCTATCAGCAGGCCTGCCGGCATTTCGGCCTGCCGGCACGACGCAAGCTGGGCCAGTTGAAGCCGGACCCGTGGCTTCGCAAGCTGGTGCTGACGGGGTGGGCGCCGCCGGAAGAGGCCCTCGGTCTCTGCGTTCGGGCCTGTTACGACGTGCGCCGCGATGCCTTGGGTCTGCGTCGCTATCAGCGCCGCTTCGGCAACGCCGAGGGCTTCCTGCGTTATCGGCGTGAATATCCGTTGCGTCGCGAGTTCTCCACGCTGCGCGTCGAACTCAAGAAGAACGCCCGTGAGCTGCGTGAAGTGCTGGAAGGCTTCGGCTTCTCGCGTGTGAAGCTGGCCAGCAAATGATGTGACATGTCATCTCTCCTGCGATATCCACCTGCAGGAGGTGTCGAGGCCGAGTGACGGATCTCGATCGTCAGGCAGTCAGAACGCCCCTGTCAGCTTCGCTGGCAGGGGCGTTCTCGTCTCAGGTACGGATGTGGGGCGGGTGACCCGGTAGATGAAACCGGTTCTTGGACGTTTCGGACTGCGACCTTGGTCGATATAATGTCGCCCAAAATTACGCTGACGACAGATGTCAGGGCGCGCCCCGGGCGACTTGTCCGAGGGTGGTGTGGCCCGCTGGCTCCCCGCGTACTCCCCGTTTCTCGTGCCTTCTGCCATGCCCGTCACGACGGCGCGTGTCGGCGTCCTCATTTCCTGAAGATGGTGTCCTGAATGCAACAATCTCCTGATAGACCAGCCGAGGGCGGTGGCTTTCGCCCTCCCTCCCTGCTGGATGCCCTGATCCCCATCGTGCTGGTCATCGCCATGCTGGTGCTGGCGGTCGTGCTGTTCGGCGCCGATGCTTCCTGGGGGCCGAATCAGGTGGCATTGCTGTCTGGCGCGATGATCGCGGGAGTCATCGGCCTCAAGAACGGTTATCGCTGGAGCGATATCGAAGAGGGGATCAACAAGGGGATCCAGATCTCGCTGGGCGCGATCCTGATCCTGCTGGCGGTAGGCGCGATGATCGGTACCTGGATTCTCGGTGGCACCGTGCCGGCGATGATCTACTACGGGCTGGATGTGATCGCGCCTCAGTATTTCTATGCCTCGGCATGTCTGCTGTGCGCGCTGGTGGCGCTGTCGGTGGGGAGCTCCTGGACGGTGGCCGGCACCATCGGTATTGGCCTGATCGGCATTGCCGATGGACTGGGACTTTCCGAGGCGATCACGGCAGGTGCGGTGATTTCCGGGGCCTACTTCGGTGACAAGCTCTCGCCACTGTCGGATACCACCAATCTGGCGCCGGCGGCGGCGGGGACCACGCTGTTCGCGCACATTCGTCACATGCTGTGGACGACGGTTCCCAGCATCCTGCTCGCGCTGGCAGGCTTTCTGTGGCTGGGTCACGACTCCGTCTCCAGCCTGCAGACGCCGGAGCAGGTCGCCAACCTGCGTGCCCAGCTGGGTGAGCAGTTCAACATCGGCCTGCACCTGCTGATTCCGCTGCTGGTGCTGCTGGTGATGGCCGTGCGTCAGATGCCCGCCTTCCCGGCGATCTTCATCGGTGCGGTGCTCGGGGGTGTCTTCGCGGTCATCTTCCAGCCGCAGGCCGTGGCGGGACTGGCGAATGTCCCTGACATGTCCACCGCCATGGCGCTGCTCAAGGGCGTATGGATGTCGATGTTCGATGGCTATGTCTCCCACAGCGGCGATGAGGTGATCGACTCGCTGCTCTCCAAGGGCGGCATGAGCAGCATGCTCAACACCGTGTGGTTGATCCTCTCGGCGATGACCTTCGGTGGCGTGATCGAACGACTCGGCCTGCTGGAGCGTCTGGTGCAGAGCCTGCTGGGCGCGACGCGCAATGCCGGTTCGCTGGTCATCACCACGCTGGGCACCTGCCTGGCCTCCAATGTGGTGACCGGGGATCAATACATCTCGGTCATCCTGCCGGGGCGCATGTATCGCGCTGAATTCCGCCGCCGTCGCCTGGCGCCGGTCAACCTGTCGCGGGCACTGGAAGATTCCGGCACCATCACCTCGCCACTGATTCCCTGGAACAGCTGCGGCGCCTACATGGCGGCAACGCTGGGGGTCGCGACTCTCAGTTATCTGCCGTTTGCGCTGTTCAATCTGGTCAATCTGGTGCTGGCGGTGGCCTATGCCATGGTCGGCTTCAAGCTGGAGCGTCTGGCCGAAGGTGACGAGGCGGATGGCGGAGAGCCGACTCCGCTGGCCGAATCTCTGGTGCTGGATACCCCTCATGAGACGGCAGAGTCTCGCTGATTGACGTACTGGGTGACAGAGACAGGCAAGCCCGCCGCGTGGTGAACGCGGCGGGCTTTTTCATGGGCACTCGAGGGGGGCGTCCAGCGTTCAGTCAGTGCACTGATGACGTGTGAGGCGTATCAGGAACTCGCGATAGCGCTCCAGTTCGGCGATGTCGATGTACTCATCCGCCTTGTGGGCCTGCGTGATGGAGCCTGGCCCGCAGACGACAGTCGAGAAACCGCGATCCTGGAACCAGCCCGCTTCCGAGCAGAAGCCGACACCGCAGCGTTCACGCTGACCCGTCAGCGCAAAGGCCAGCGTCTCTGCCTTGCCATCGGGCTCCGGCGTGAGCGCCGGTACCGAGGCGTAGTCCTCCAGTGTCTGGATGGTGCACTCCGGTGAGTGCTCCTGCATCTCGAGGGCCAGTCGGGCGGTGAAGTCATCGACTCGCGCGCGTACCGCGTCAGGGGTATCACCGGGCAGGTTGCGCAGCTCCCAATGCAGGCGAGCATCCTTGGCAATGATGTTGGTCGCATTGCCGCCCTGGATGGTGCTGACGTGCAGCGTGGAGTACGGGGGCTCGAACAGTTCGCCCCGTGAGGCCTGGGTGCGCAGGTCGTTTGCCGTGCGCTCCAGCTCCGAGATGATGCGCGCGGCGTAGAACGTGGCCGAGACACCCAGGTCCGGTCGGCTCGAATGCGCCGGCACGCCAGTCACTTCCGTGCGCCAGGCATGCACCCCCTTGTGCGCCGAGACCACGCGTCCCTCCGTCGGTTCGCCGATGATGACGGCGGCGACGTCGGGCAGCGTGTCGCGCATGTGGTCGATCAGTGGCAGACAGCCCAGACAGGTGCTCTCCTCATCGTAGGAGAAGGCAAGGTGGAGTGGCCGCTTGAGGGGAGCATCAAGAAAATCCGGCACCATCGCCAGGCACAGGCCGATGAAGCCTTTCATGTCCACCGAGCCACGACCGTAAAGACGACCCTCCTTCAGCGTGGCCTGATAAGGGTCATGGGACCAGTTCTGGCCGCTTACGGGCACGGTATCGGTATGGCCGGAGAGCACGACACCACCGGCCACCGCGGGCCCTATCGTGGCGAGCAGCGAGGCCTTGTCGCCTTCGGCATTCGAAAGCACGCTCGCCTGGATGCCATGTTCGGCCAGCAGATCGCGAACGAAGTGGATCAATGCCAGATTGGAGCGATCCGAGGTGGTATCGAAGGCGATCAGGCGAGTGATGATGTCGAGGGTGCGTTGCATGTCGAGCCTCATGAGGCATGGCGCCGTTCGGGGAGGGGCCGGATGTGAAAGCCCGAGGGGATCACATTGGCGCTGAACGGACGCAGGAGTCTGCTTTATGCAGTTGCCTGCATGCCAAGTCAATCGTGGCCGCAACCCCCTGTGGCACTTCGTGGCTGATCACGATGTGCCGCGAGGCATGCTTGGGAGTCTGCAGGGTCAGCCCTGACGCAAGAAGCCCGCCACGTGACTCACGTGGCGGGCTTCTGCATTGCTCAAGAGTGCGGTGCTGCTCGAGGCTTACTTGTAGGCAGCGGCCTTGAGCGCGGCGATACGGTCATCCAGCGGCGGGTGGCTGGCGAACAGCTGCTCCATCAGCTTGCGGCTCTTGCCGGTGGTGATGGCGAAGGCGGTCATGGTGTCAGGCATCTGGTCCGGCAGCTCATGTTCCTGCTTGAGGCGTGCCAGCGCGTTGATCATCGAACCGCTGCCCGCGAGACTCGCGCCTGCGGCATCCGCACGATATTCGCGCCAGCGCGAGAACCAGGCGACGATCATCGAGGCCACCAGGCCCAGCACCAGTTCAAGGACGAAGACCACGGCCATGTAGCCGAAGAAGCCCAGGCCGCCGCTGTTGTCATCTCGCTTCAGGAAGGCGTCGATGGCATGTGCGGCAATGCGCGCGAAGAACATCACGAAGGTGTTCACCACGCCCTGGATCAGCGTCAGCGTCACCATGTCGCCGTTGGCCACGTGACCGATCTCGTGCGCCAGTACCGCACGCACTTCCTCGGGACGCATGCGATTGAGCAGGCCGGCCGAGACGGCGACCAGCGCATCGTTGCGGTTCCAGCCGGTGGCGAAGGCATTGGATTGCTGCGCCGGGAAGATGCCGACTTCCGGCATCTTGATGCCGGCGTCGCGAGACAGTTCCTCGACGGTCGTCAGCAGCCAGCGTTCGGTATCGTTCTGTGGCTGTTCGATGATCACGGTGCCCGTCGAGGACTTGGCCATCATCTTGGACAGGAACAGGGAAATCACCGAGCCGGCCATGCCGATGATGAAGCAGAAGATCAACAGGGCGGTGTAATTGATGCCGTTGGCTTCCATGTAGCCATCGAAGCCCAGCAGGCGCAGCGTGACACTGGCCAGCAGCACCACCGCCAGGTTGGTGATCAGAAAGAGGGCTATCCGCATCATGGGGTCAGGTCTCCAATGCCAATCTATCGGTAAGGCGCAATTATCTGCCCGCCATGCTGACAGTGAGATGAATCACTGTGACATGGCGGGCAGATGGCGCGTAACAGGAAGGTATCACCACCGTGCCGGTGTGCGTAGACCTTTCGTGAGGCAGGTATCGACACCGTGGCGTCAGGCCGTCTCGAGGCTCAGTGCTGCGGGAGCCTGCCGCAGGAAAGAGGTGTCTCAGCCCTTGCGGCGGCGCGCCAGGAAACGACCGAGACGCTCGATGGCCTCTTCCAGCTGGTCGGCGTAGGGCAGGGTGACGATGCGCAGGTGATCCGGATTCGGCCAGTTGAAGGCGGTGCCCTGCACCAGCAGCATCTTCTCTTCCAGCAACAGCTCCAGCACCATCTGCTGGTCGTCCTCGAAGGGATACATCTCCGGGTCGAGACGCGGGAACATGTAGAGCGCGCCCTTGGGCTTCACGCAGCTGACGCCGGGGATCTCGTTGAGCTTCTTCCAGGCCGCATCACGCTGGGCCAGCAGACGGCCACCCGGCAGGACCAGGTCATTGATGGACTGATAGCCGCCGAGTGCGGTCTGGATGGCGTGCTGGGCCGGGACATTGGCGCACAGGCGCATGCTGGCCAGCATGTCGAGACCGGAGATGAAGTCGGCCGCCGGGCGCTTGTCACCGGAGAGAATCATCCAGCCCGAGCGGAAGCCCGCGCAGCGATAGCTCTTGGACAGGCCATTCATGGTCACGACCAGCAGATCGTCGGCCAACGCACCGGTGGAGACGTGCTCGGTATCGTCATAGAGGATCTTGTCGTAGATCTCATCCGAGAACACCACCAGACCGTATTCCCGTGCGACCTGCAGGATGTCCTTCACGACGGCTGGCGGGTAGACCGCGCCGGTCGGGTTGTTCGGGTTGATCAGCACGATGCCCTTGGTGTGGCTGGTCACCTTGGCGCGGATGTCCTCGATGGAGGGGGCCCAGTCCTGCGCCTCGTCACACAGATAGTGCACGGCACGACCGCCGGCCAGATTGGCGGCAGCGGTCCACAGGGGATAATCCGGTGCCGGTACCAGCAGCTCGTCACCATCGTCGAGCAGGGCCTGCATGGCCAGCACGATCAGCTCCGAGACACCGTTGCCGATGTAGATGTCCTCGATGCCGACACCCTGGATGTCCTTGCGCTGACACTCCTGCATGATCGCCTTGCGCGCCGAGTAAAGCCCCTTGGAGTCACAGTAGCCCTGCGCGGTCGGCAGATTGCGCATCACGTCCTGCAGGATCTCTTCCGGTGCCTCGAAGCCGAAGGGCGCCGGGTTGCCGATATTGAGCTTGAGAATGCGATGACCTTCGTCCTCGAGACGCTTGGCGTGTTCGAGAACCGGCCCGCGAATGTCGTAGCAGACGTTGTCCAGCTTGTGTGACTTGCGAATTTCGCGGGGCTTTCTTTGCTCGGTATCCATGGTGCTTTCCGTAGATCTCCGTCACGTAAGGTGTAGGGGCGAGTGTCCAGCATATCGCGCCGCCTGCCTGCCGCGCCACGGCCAAGGGCCAATAGCGTGGTTAAATTTGCGGTTTGAAATGTTAAGGCAGAAAAAAATCCCGCCAGAGGTTATCTGGCAGGATTTTCAACTGGCTTGCAGGCATGGTCCGCGAGTGAGATCTGAATTCGACCGTCGTTATCTCACTGTTCTGGTAGCGTTATTCGCTCGCGGACTCAGGCGGTTCGCTTATCCGTGCGCCATCTTGCGTCTCGCCACTGGCTTCCGGCACCGGCTCGGCGGGAATGTCCGCCGGCGTTTCCAGCGTCAGGCGCCCGAGCTTGCCATCGCGCAGTTCGTGCAGCAGCACCTCTGCACCGCGATGTAGATCGATGATGCCACCGGCGCGCAGGCCGCCACGCTTGCTGGCGATCTCTTCCAGAATCGCGACCCCGTTGAAGCCCGAGAGCGCCATCAGATCGACCTTGCGCGGGCCATCACTCTCGACTCGCTCGGCGTCAGGGTTGGCACTGTAGGCCGGCAGTGACTTGAGCTTGTAGCGAGCGATCAGCTCATCGGGATAGCGCCTGGCCAGCTCCGCCGCCACGACCACCGCCACATCGGTGTAGTCGATGGCGGTATCCCGAATCGCGCCGCTGCCGGCCAGACGGTAGGCGCTGGCCTGATCCTCGATCTTTGGCCACATCACCCCGGGGGTGTCGATCAGGGCGATGCCGCCATCGATGCGAATCTTCTGCTGACGCTTGGTGACGGCGGGCTCGTTGCCGGTCTTGGCGATCTTGCGACCCGCCAGACCATTGATCAGCGTCGACTTTCCGACGTTGGGGATGCCCATCACCATCACGCGCGCATCACGATCGACACGGATATGACCGGCCATCTCGCGACACAGCCGCGGGATCTGCTTGAGGTCACGCGCCTCAAGCGTGGTGATCGCCAGTGCACGGGTATCGGGCAGGGCATCGAAATACTCGACCCATTCACGCGTGCGTGCCGGGTCCGCCAGGTCTGCACGTGACAGCAGCTTGAGGACCGGCTTGTGGCGGGTCAGCTCGGACAGCACCGGATTGGTGCTGGAGTAGGGGAGGCGGGCATCGAGGACTTCGATGACCACGTCGATCTCGGGCAGCGCGTCCTTTATCTGACGACGCGCCTTGTGCATGTGTCCCGGGTACCAGCCCAGCATGTTGCTTCTCCTGCCGTCAGGGGTATGACGGTTGTCCTGTCACCTCTTGTCCTGCCTCCTCGCCCGCCTGTCAGGAGTCGCTCACCATTGGAGGCGGCGATAGATGACAGGCAGCAAGGAGAGGGGACGCGTATGGCGGCGCATTCTACCAGAGGCGGCTCGGCCATGGAGAAACGCTGGCTTCGTCTTCTCGCGCTCTGGCGTCTCAGCTGCGCACCGGCTTGAAGCGCAGCGACACCGAGTTGATGCAATAGCGCTGTCCTGTCTCGGTGGGGCCGTCGGGAAAGACGTGTCCCAGATGGGATTCGCAACGACGACAGCGTACTTCGACACGTCGCATGCCATGGCTGGTGTCGAAATGCTCTTCGACGGCGGCATCCGCATAGGGCCGATCAAAGCTCGGCCAGCCACAGCCGGCGTCGAACTTGGTGTCGTTGTCGAACAGCTTCGCGTCGCAGGCGATGCAGTGATAGGTGCCCGGTATCGGGCTGACCTCGTGATCGCCACTGAAGGGGCGTTCGGTACCGGCTTCACGTGCGACGCGATACTGCTCCGGCGTCAGGCGCTTGCGCCATTCCTCTTCACTGCGGATCAACTTGTCTTGGGCCGGCTTGTCTTGCTCGCTCATGGTCTCTTCTCTCTATGCGTTTCTCGAATCGATGCCCGCGCGAACCTGCAAGCAAGTCCCCTGAGCGGCAATCCGAAACAATGGCTACCGGTCTTCACTCGACACCCGGTACATACCCCAAGAATGCGGGCGTCAGGGCGTGACCACAAGCACGTGGTGGATGCACTTGGCCAACGCCGGAAAAATCCTGTTGAAGCAGGGGGTTGACGAAGGGGAGGGGGCTTTGTAATATACGCGCCACCTCGACGAGGCAAGAACGTTACGTCCCATTCGTCTAGTGGTCCAGGACACCGCCCTTTCACGGCGGTAACAGGGGTTCGAACCCCCTATGGGACGCCACTTCTTGCAGCGTAGAGACCGGAGTGCGGGAATAGCTCAGTGGTAGAGCACAACCTTGCCAAGGTTGGGGTCGCGAGTTCGAATCTCGTTTCCCGCTCCAGTGTGTCCCATTCGTCTAGTGGTCCAGGACACCGCCCTTTCACGGCGGTAACAGGGGTTCGAACCCCCTATGGGACGCCATCTTCGGTCTTGTGTGGTCGCATGATCTGCTTGTGTTGCGGGAATAGCTCAGTGGTAGAGCACAACCTTGCCAAGGTTGGGGTCGCGAGTTCGAATCTCGTTTCCCGCTCCAGTACGTCCCATTCGTCTAGTGGTCCAGGACACCGCCCTTTCACGGCGGTAACAGGGGTTCGAACCCCCTATGGGACGCCATGCAGAGCATGATGGTGTGGCTAGCCAGCAGTAAGACAGATGTCGTGAGCACAGCTTCATGACACCCGGTGCGGGAATAGCTCAGTGGTAGAGCACAACCTTGCCAAGGTTGGGGTCGCGAGTTCGAATCTCGTTTCCCGCTCCAAAGGAAAAGGCAATGCGACAAGGTCGCGAGCTGGTTCGCCAGTCCGATCGAATCTCGTTTCCCGCTCCAGTACGTCCCATTCGTCTAGTGGTCCAGGACACCGCCCTTTCACGGCGGTAACAGGGGTTCGAACCCCCTATGGGACGCCATTCTGTTTGACAGCGCAGTTTTTGGTTTCGACAGGCGGGAATAGCTCAGTGGTAGAGCACAACCTTGCCAAGGTTGGGGTCGCGAGTTCGAATCTCGTTTCCCGCTCCAGTCGAACACGATGTGATTGATGAAATAGCAGTGCCCCATCGCCTGACAGACACGATCATCGTGCCACGTCACCGGCGATTTTTTTGTGCCTGAAATTCCTCCTCAGCTCGTTCTGCACCGGTCCTTGGTGTTGTCCTCCCAGTTGATTTTCTCCCTCCTGCTTGTTTCCCGTATCGCACTAATGCCTTTCCTGCAGCGTGCCTGATGTGGCAGCGCTGAATGCGTTACCATGCGCATCCAATGTCTTGTGTCTGATTTTCATGTTCGAGTGCTGCTCAGCGGTGTCGCTACTGTTGCGCAATTGTTCTCAGATGCGGCTTTTCTGCTGTGCTGGCTGACAGCGTCAATTTGATTACAGGTGTCCGATGTCACGACTCGCCTTGTCCATTCGTGGCCTGACCAAGGTCTACGGTAACGGTTTCGAGGCGCTCAAGGGGATTGATCTCGATGTCCCTGAGGGCGATTTCTTTGCACTGCTGGGGCCCAACGGGGCCGGCAAGTCCACGACCCTGGGGGTGGTGAGTTCGCTGGTGCAGAAAACCGCCGGCAAGGTCGAGATCTCGGGCATCGATATCGACAAGGATTTCTCGAAGGCCAAATACCATCTCGGTGTGGTCCCTCAGGAGTTCAACTTCAATCAGTTCGAGAAGGTGCAGGATATCGTGATGACCCAGGCAGGGTATTACGGTATGCCCATGAAGGAAGCGCGCCCGCGTGCCGAGCGCCTGCTCAAGGATCTCGGGCTGTGGGACAAGCGCGATACCCCGTCACGCATGCTGTCCGGTGGCATGAAGCGCCGTCTGATGATTGCCCGCGCGTTGATTCACAAGCCGCGTCTGCTGATTCTCGATGAGCCGACTGCCGGGGTGGATATCGAGCTGCGTCGCTCGATGTGGGAGTTCATGCGCCGCATCAACCGTGAGGAGGGCACTACCATCATCCTCACCACGCATTATCTGGAAGAGGCCGAGAGCCTGTGCCGCAATATCGCCATCATCAATCACGGCGAGATCGTGCATAACACCAGCATGCGCGAGCTGCTCAAGGAGCTGGACGCCGAAACCTTCCTGCTCGATCTACGTGAGCCGCTTGCCAGCGCGCCGGTCATCGAGGGATTCGAGGTCTCTCTGAGCGATCCCCAGCAGCTGTCGCTGTCCGTACGCAAGGGCCAGTCGATCAACACCGCCTTCGCGGCGCTGGATCGCGCCGGGATCACCGTGGTGTCGATGCGCAATCGCGCCAATCGTCTCGAGGAGCTGTTCGTCGACCTGGTCGAGCGCTCCAATGCCGAAAGCGGTATCGCCTCCAATGTCGCCAAGGAGATCACGCAGTGAACCCCCGTCAGCTATGGGTGGCTCTGGTCACCATCGTCGTCAAGGAAGTCCGTCGTTTCACGCGTATCTGGCCGCAGACGCTGCTGCCGCCGTCCATCACCATGACGCTGTACTTCGTCATCTTCGGCAATCTCATCGGCTCGCGCATCGGTACCATGGATGGCATCAGCTACATGGATTACATCGTGCCGGGGCTGATCATGATGTCGGTGATCACCAACTCCTATTCCAACGTGGCCTCGTCGTTCTTCTCCAACAAGTTCCAGCGCAGCATCGAGGAGCTGATGGTCTCGCCGCTGCCGTCCTGGATCATCCTGCTCGGCTATATCATCGGTGGCGCCGTGCGCGGGCTCGGTGTCGGCATCATCGTCACCGCCGTGGCCTTCCTGTTCACGGATCTCGATATCCATCACCCGATCCTGACCATCGTGGTCGTGGTGCTGACGGCGCTGCTGTTCTCCATCGGTGGCTTCATCAATGCGCTGTTCGCACGCAAGTTCGACGATATCTCGATCATTCCGACCTTCGTGCTGACCCCGCTGACCTATCTTGGTGGCGTCTTCTATTCCATCCACATGCTGCCGGACTTCTGGCAGACGGTGTCACTGGCCAACCCGATTCTCTACATGGTCAACACCTTCCGCTACGGCATTCTGGGGGTCTCGGACATCAGTGTCGGTCCGGCGATGGCGGCCATCGTGGCCTTCATCATCGGCCTGTTCGCCTTCGCGCTGTGGCTGCTGGAGCGTGGCAAGGGCATCCGCAGCTGAAGAAGTCGCCCAGAGGATGATGGTAAGATGCGCGCTATCGCGCCAGTGCACGAAACGCCGGCTTCTGCCGGCGTTCTGCTGTCTGCGCCCCTGATATCGATGCGTTATTGGCCTATTTCACAGGAGTGCTGTCATGGCTCACCCCACTGCCGTCAACGTGCCCGACGAGGCGCGCCCCGAGACTCTCAAGGATGCCCCGCTCGGGCGAGAGTCCGCTTACCCCGAGCACTACGATGCCAGCCTGCTGTTCCCCATCGCGCGGGCGGCCAATCGTGGTCCCATCGGTATCGATGATGCGGCGTTGCCGTTCGTCGGTGAGGATGAATGGCACGCCTTTGAGGTCTCCTGGCTGGATGAATCCGGCAAGCCGTGGGTGCGTGTGGCCCGTTTCCGCCTGCCGGCGGCTTCCCCGAATCTGATCGAGTCCAAGTCCTGGAAGCTCTATCTCAACAGCCTCAATCAGAGCCGCTTCGCCGATCAGGCGGCCGTGCAGGCGACGTTGGAGCGGGATCTTGCCGCCGCGGCGGGCGCGCCGGTCGAGGTGCGTCTGCTGGGACTGGATGATGACGAGCTGGACGTCGGGCGCCTGCCGGGAGAATGCCTTGATGACTTGCCGATCACCGTCGAGCACTACACGCCGTCGCCGGAGCTGCTCAGCGCCGATGACGCCGATATCGTCAGCGAAGACCTGCACAGCCATCTGCTCAAGTCCAACTGCCCGGTCACCGGTCAGCCGGACTGGGGCAGCGTCTGGATCCGCTATCGCGGCCCACGTATCGATCGCGAGCGCCTGCTGGCCTATCTGATCAGCTATCGCCAGCACCAGGATTTCCATGAGCACTGCGTCGAGCATCTGTTCGTCGACCTGATGGCGCGCGTGAAGCCTGAGTCCCTGCTGGTGATGGCGCGCTATGTGCGCCGTGGCGGCCTGGATATCAGCCCGTGGCGTGCCACGCCAGATCTCGAGGCCGAGGCCCGTGCCAGCCTGCCGCTGCGTCTCTCGCGTCAGTAGTCCTCTCTATGGTCATGTCGTCTGATCGGCTTGCCAATCAGGCAGATAGCATCGAGTGATGAGACGGCGTGCTGGCGAGATGCTAGTGTGAGAATCATTCTTATCTTAAGTCTGTGACAGGAGAGACGATGGACGCGCTGACGTTACTGCATGAACGCAATTCCATGGGCAAGCTGATGGCGCCAGCCCCGAGCGATGCGCAGATGGAGGCCATCTACCAGGCCGCCCTGCGCGCGCCGGACCACGCCGAGCTGACGCCCTGGCGCTTCATCGAATTCACGGGCAGCGGGCTGGAGCGTCTCGGCGAGCTGTTTGCCGAGGCGGAGCGCAACACGTCGCCGGCAGGTGACGAGGCGGCCCAGGCCGCGGCCAGCAAGAAGCCGCTACGGGCGCCGATGGTCGTCGCGGTGATCGCCAAGGTCACGCCGGACCACCCCAAGGTGCCGCGTGTCGAGCAGGTGGTGAGTGCCGGTTGTGCCGCTCACGCCATGCTGTTTGCCGCTCAGGCACAGGGGCTCGGTGGCATGTGGCGCACGGGCGGCTACGCGTTCGACCCAACCGTGCACGCCGGACTGGGCATGAGTGAGCAGGATGAGCTGGTCGGCTTCCTCTACCTCGGCACCCCGGGCGGACGTCTCAAGCCCTTGCCGAGCCGCGAGAGTGCCGACTTCGTCGAACGCTGGCAGTGAGGCGCTGAATGAACGAGCAGTTGCGCTCGAGTGGTGAAGCCTGGCCACCGCTGCCTTTGCCGCGTGACGGGCAGGGGCGGTCGGGCACTTTCGCGGCGCCGGTCAGTGAAGACCTGTCACGGTTCCGAGATTGGCTGAGTCAGGCGATTCCGCTGGCTGCCCACATGGGGCTTGTCGAGATGCAGTGGTCAGAGCCCGAGCGCTCGACGGGGCAGCTGAGCTGGCATCTGCATCTGCCGCCCAATCTCAACGACAAGGGCACGGCCTTCGGCGGGGCCATGAGTCTCGAGGCCACCTTGTGTGGCTGGAGCTGGGTGACGCTGTGGCTGCGTGCTCGCGGTATCCAGCGCGATCTCGTGGTGTCGCGTGCCAGTCAGCAGTTTCTGGCCCCGGTCAGTGGCGATTACCACATCCGCTGTGCGCCGGATGACATGGCCGCGCTGATCGACGTCGGCGAGCGTCTGGCGGCAGGGCGGCGAGCGCGATTGTCGCTGACTCAGCAGTTGTGGTGTCAGGTCGATGGGCAGTCTTCCCCGAGGCTGTGTTTCGAGGCCCGTGGCGATTACGTGGTGCTCGGGCCGTGATGCCGAGCACGGTCTCGGCCCGACCTCGGCCCGAGTGCGGTGGGTGAGGGCGCTGACGCTATCTATCTGAAAGATTTTGGAAAAAAGGCTTGCGTCCCTCAAGGGTTATCGATAATATACGCCGCGTTCTCAAGGGAAACACGACGCAGTCGGGTGACCAATGAGAGCACTGATCTGGAGGGGTGTCCGAGTGGTCGAAGGAGCACGCCTGGAAAGTGTGTAAGTCGAAAGGCTTCGAGGGTTCGAATCCCTCCTCCTCCACCAGATTCAGAAAAGCCCGCATCTCACGATGCGGGCTTTTCGCGTTTCTGAGGGGGAATCTGGTCGAATTGCCTGCCCCTCTCGTGATTCCCTGCGTCTACTGGCGCCTCAGTCGCCTGTCATTCCCCCTCATTCCCCTCTCATTCCTCCCTCATCGCGCGCGCCAGCATATCCACGACAGGCTTGCCGACATAACTGGCGAAGCTGCGCTCACCGGTACGGATCATCACTTCGGCAGGCATGCCGGAAAGCAATCGCATGCTCTCGGTCATGTTGCTCTGGCCGGTCCGGGTGACGCGAATCCGCGCCTTGTAATAGCGGGCACGCGTCGCTTCATCCTCGAAGCTGTTGGCGCTCACGTGCGTGACCTCGCCATCGATGATGTTGGATAAGCGCTGATTGAATGCGCTGAAGCGAATCTCTGCGGGCTGGCCGAGGTAGAGGTGGTCAATATCATGGTCCGGGACCCTGGCCTCGACGATGAAGCCGTCGCCGGCGGGCACGATATCGAGCAGGGGGTCGCCACTGCGAATTACCGCGCCTAGCGTATGGACCTTCAGGCCGACCACGGTGCCGGCCACCGGTGCGATGACCTTGGTACGCCTCAGATTGTCATTGAGCGCGACCAGTCGTTCTTCCGCATCGGTGACCTCTGCCTGAACCTGGCGTAGAGACTCGCCGATCTGTTGCTGGAATTCCTGCAGGCGAATCTGTTTCTGCAGCTCGTTTTCGCTGATCTGGGAACGCAGCCGTGCGACCTCGGCAAATTGGCCGGCATTGTCGCTCTGGTATTCGAGACTCTCACGCTCCATCTCACGCAATCGCTGGTTATTGATCAGACCATTTCGGAACAGCTTGCGATGGTTGGCAACGTCACCATTGAGAGAGTTGATGCGTCGTCTTGTGATGGCCTGGGTATTCTCGAGACCTGCAATCTGCTCGTTCATCTGCACGACCTGCTCATCCAGGGCTGCCATGGCACCGTTCAGCGATTGACGACGTACGTCAAAGAGCCGCTGCTGTACTTCAAGGACCTCCCGCACACGAGGATTGGTCGACTGCCTCAAGGCTTCCGGGAAGGTCAGGGTCTCGGCGTTGCTGTACTCGGCAAGCAGGCGTATCTCACTGGCTCTGGCAATCAGGTATTCAGCCTCGACGATCTTCTGCTGAGAGCGTGCCTGGGTGTCATCGAAGACGATGAGCACGTCGCCGGCCTCGACATGATCGCCATCCTCCACGCGAATCGACTCCACGATGCCTCCCTCGAGGTGCTGGATGGTCTTCGTGAAGCTCTCTACCGATACCGAGCCCGGTGCCACCACGGAAATTGCCAGGTTCGCCATGACTGACCAGCTGCCGAATCCGCCGACCGCGATGAGCAGTACGGCCAGGCCCAGGCGTCGATAATTGTGGTCGCGTAGCGGAAGCTCACTGTCAAAGCCGCCATTCATGGAGTGGGAGGTGGTCATCTCGGGCTCTCCTCACCGCCTTCATGGCGGCCTCTGGCACTGGGTTTCAGCTCGGTGACACGCTGTGCGTTCCTGGACGGAGTCGAGTGCCCTCTCCCTGCCACGGCCCGTGCAACGGGTCGTCCTCGCGTCGGCGGGGACAGTGAAGCCACCTGGCCATCCTTGAGGACGAGGATGCGGTCGACCTGCTGCAGTAGACGTTGACGATGGGTGATGATGATGGCCGTGGTGCCTGCCTGGCGCAGTTGCATCAGACACTTGGCCAACGCCTGCTCGCCACTTTCATCCAGGTTGGCGTCCGGTTCGTCGAGCACTACCAGCACCGGTTTTCCATAGAGTGCCCGCGCCAGGCCGATACGCTGTCGCTGACCCGCGGAGAGGGCGGCTCCCCCGTGGGACAGCCAGGTGTCATAGCCTTGCGGCAGGCGAAGGATCATGTCGTGGACACCGGCGCTCTGGGCGGCTTGCACCACGAGTGACGCATCGACCTCCTGAAAGCGCGCGATATTCTCGGCGATGGAGCCATCGAACAGCTCGATATCCTGCGGCAGGTAGCCAAGATGAGGCCCGAGCGCGGTCCGCTTCCACTGACTGACGTCCACGCCATCGAGGCGTACGCATCCCAGCTGCACTGGCCATAGGCCGAGTATCACTCGTGCCAGGGTGGATTTGCCGGCGGCGCTGGGGCCTACCACGGCGATGTGCTCACCCTTGGCAAGTGTCAGAGTGATGTCCTTGAGGGTCGGTAGACGCTCGCCTGGCGGCGCGGCGTTGACTGCCTCCAGTGTCAGTCGGCCCTTGGGGGCCGGCAGAGGCATCGAGGGCGCCTCGGCCGGCACGGCCTCGAGCAGCTCCTCGAGGCGGGCTCGTGAGGTGCGTGCACCGCTGAAGCCTTTCCAGCCGGTGATCATCTGATCGATCGGCGCCAGCGCTCGCCCCATCAGGATCGAGCCGGCAATCATCATGCCGGGCGTCAGGTCGCCGGTCAGCACCAGATAGGCGCCAAGACCGAGGATCAATGACTGGAACATCAAGCGCAGTACCTTGGAGGTGTTGGTCAAGAGACCTGCGCGGTCGCTTGCCTTGGACTGCAGCACCAGATACTCACGGTGGCGCGCCTCCCATCGATTCTGGATGCCCGGCAGCATGCCCATGGCGTGGAGCACTTCGGCGTTGCGCAGATTGCTGTTGGCAAGGTCCTGGGACAGGACATGTTGGCCGTTGGCATCGCTCAGCAGCTTCCTGGTGGTCTTCTCGTTGATCAGCGCAATGACGGTCAGAACAAGGCCCGCGCCCAGGGCGAACAGACCAAACCATGGGTGAAACAGTGCCAGCACGCCGATGTATATCGGCACCCAGGGCGCGTCAAAGAAGGCGAACAGGCCGTTGCCGGAAAGGAATTGGCGAAGGGTGGTGAGGTCGTTCAGCGGCTGTGCGGAGGGCTTGCCCGGCGTCATCAGGGAGTGCTTGAACATGGCACTGTAAAGTCTCGGGCTGATCAGTACGTCCAGTCGATTCCCGACTCGGACCAGGATTCTCGAGCGAATCAGTTCAAGGGCCCCCATCACCATGAAGAGGAACACGACCACCAGGGTCAGCATCAGCAGCGTTTCCTGGCTACGTGTCGTGATGACGCGATCATAGACCTGCAGCATGTAGAGCGGCGGCACCAGCATCAGCAGATTGATGAACAAGCTGAAGAGGCCGACATAGACAAAGCTGTGCCGACAGTGGTCCAGGATCTTTTGCAGGTCATTACCTTCCCGGGAGATGGCCATGGTGTCGTTCCCTAGCGTCGTTGTTGTTCTTTTTATCCAAGTCACCGTCGTTGACGGCTGCCCTGAGCTCGGATTTTTCACGTTGTCTTGAGGAGACGCCATGGTTCTGTGGTCAATATTGATCATCTATTTATTAGGCTATTCTTTTTTTATTCCTCTGGCTGCCTGTTGAAATATTGCTGCTGAATGATCGGCGAGCAAGTGAATATTTCAATGATCAATAAAAAACTTTCCGGGTTTTATTTTGTTGGTTTTTGCTGTTTATTTTGCTCATGTCTGATGGTGAAGATCCATATGGTTTACGTTTTTCAAAAAGTATGACGGTTCTGGCTTTCGACAAGATTATCTTCTCTGGTATTCAGCATTGTTTTTCTCCTCACGCAAGTCGTATCGAGGGTTTATAGAGGTGGTGTTTTATTATTTCAAAGCATTCACTGTATTGTTTTCATTGAGTTTATTTTGATGTGGGAATCTGATGCATATTGCCATTTCGAGGGTGAGTGGAAATACCTCTTGTCTTGCGATAGGCCGCGTCTAGACTCGTTTTTGACGGGTTTACGAGCCTTTGCCGGTTATGTTCTAACTCTTTGGGAAAGCGCTGGAGAGTGGAACGTCATCGGGGATTCATTGCCGGTGAGGGACGTCGTGTCGTGAGGTCTCAAGATGGCGTAGAAATCGCCACTAAAAATTATTCGAGGGGTAGGGAAAATGTATTCCATGTCATTCGTATCGAGTCGTCTTGAGTCCATGGCATCACGTATCAGGAGTGGTGATCGTCTTGAGGGAAAGACGTTCCAGGATCACGAGATAATGGTCACGCCATTTCCCTCAGCGTGGGGGGATTCCATCAAGTCAATGCGAATGACATTCGAGGATGCGCAGGATCGACTGTCGGTATTTGAGCGCTTTGAGCGTCCCTTTGTCTTTGATCATCTGCCTACCCCTTTATCAGGCAAGCTCAAGATGATGATCGAAGCGTTGGACGAAAGAGGCGAGGTACTGCCCGGGTCTGGTGAGCAGTTCGGCTTCGAGGTCGAGTCACCGGATGTCGTCGCCGAGGAGGTGAGTGACCAGAAGGTGAGTGACCAGAAGGTGAGTGACCAGGAGGTGAGTGACCAGGAGGTGAGTGGCCAGGAGGACACGCCGCAAGCCGCCCAGGCGCTACTGACCAGTAGTGATGAACCTGCCGCGGGCACAGGGCCAGCCTTGCTGGCCGAACCTGCCCCTCTGGCCACGGCGGCGCTCATCGCACCGGAAAGCTTCACTACCCTTCGTATCGAGGCCGAAGACCTCAGCGATGACGACGGAGATGGCAATGCATCCTCCATCGGTGGGGCCGGTATCGAGGTGGTGACAGGGGGGGATAATCCGTCCAATACCGCCAATGCATCAGGCACTGCCTACGTGGACTTCGGCGGCGCGACCGGTGAGACGCTGACCTTCACCTTCAGCGTCACCGAGGCCGGTGAATATGAACTCGCGCTGGGGTATGCGCTCAGCCAGAATGGCGATGGGTCTGATCGCAACCGCCCATTGCGCCTGGACGTCAATGGCGAACTTCAGGATCGAATGTTTGATCTGCCGAGCACGACCCTGACCGGCGACGCCACTGATTTCAGTGAGTTCGGCGAGCGTACCATTCGCGTTCAGCTGCAGGCGGGCGAGAACACGGTGTCCTTCACCTCCAACGGGGCCAGTGGCCCCAACGTCGACTATCTGGAAGTGCGTGCACCGGACCCGGACGTCTTCGTCATTCAGGGTGAGGATCTCGATATCGGCCCGACGTCTGATGTCGCCGACGCTGGCACCAATCGTGTGGTGACTCTCGACAATATCGCCAGCTTCACCAATGGCAGGGAAACCTTCCGGGTCGGCACCGAAGGCGCCAGCTATCTCGACTGGGCATCGGGCAATGCCGAGGCCTACGGTGACTTCACTTTCGAAGTGGCTACCGCCGGCACGTACAGCGTCACCGTGACCTATGCCAGCAGCTCGGCGCGTCCCATTGGCCTCTTTCTCATCGATGAGGGGACGCCAGGCCAGATTGGTACCTTCCAGTTCGCAGCGGTGACTGCGCCGAATTACTACCCCGATGATGTCGATGATGTGCCCGCAGACAACCAGCCAGGCAATGGCGGGCCTTCCGCGTGGGAGGGCTGGTCGACCGAGACGCTGGAGATCACGCTGGCCGCGGGCAGCAATACCCTGCGTCTGGGCGGCGCGACCAACGGGCCGAACATCGACAAGATCGAGGTGGCGCTTCTGGAGGCCGATGCGGTGGAGCCTGTCGATCCGGTGATTGCGCCAGTCGTGATGCAAGCCGAGGATGCCGTGCTGGGCGCTGACAACGGGGCCGCCACCGTGGTGCGTGACGCCGCGAATCCCGAGGCCGGTGGCTTTGTCGGACTGCGCCCGGACTTTTCCGGCACCGGTTACGTGGATTTCGGCAGTGCGCCGGGTGACAGCCTGACCTTCACCGTCAATGTGGCCGAGGCGGGCGACTACGACCTCAACTTCCGCTATGCCAGCAATGGCGCGCGTCCGTTGGCTCTCTCGATCAATGACGGCGAGTCCTCCGAGCTCGCCTTTGTCGGGACTGACCCCAACGCCGGCAACGTCGACCCTGAGGGTTTCGATGTCTGGAGCTACCACACCCTGACGACGAGTCTGGAGGTCGGTGACAACACCGTCACGCTGACGATCCCTGATGGGCGCAGCAATGGGCCCAATGTCGATCGCCTGGAGGTCACCACGGCGGGCACGGGCCCGGTAGGGGATGTCGTGGCGGATGCCGATGCCTCTGTGCTGACCTTTACCGCCGTAGACCCCCTGCTCAATGGCGCGACCGTCGGTGAAGCGGGCTTCAGCGTCAGCGGACTGGATGCCGACATCACCTTCGTCGGCGTGACCTTCGATGAGGGAATCACGGTCCAGGAGGTGGTGCCGAACCCGGATGGCAGCTTCACGCTGGACCTGTCGGGATTCGCTGATGGCGATCTGTCGGTCACGCTGATCGCCATGGATGCCTTCGGCAACCGTGCCGAACAGAGCCTGGCACTGACGCTGGATACCACCGCCGATGAGGGGGGCGACCTGGCACTCGAAGGCCCGCAAGATGCCATCGAGGCGGATGACAGCGCCAGCGTGGTATTCGGTGTCGCGGGGATCGATGACGGCTCGACTCTCGAGATCAGCTTCGACGGCGGCGTGACCCGTCAGTCCGTTGTCAGCGATGGCGACACCTTGACGGTCGATCTCTCCACACAGGCCCCGGGCGATGTGATCGTGACCCTTATCGTGACCGATGCCGCCGGTAATGAGGCGAGTGTCGCGGAGGCAGTCACGCTGGCCGTCGTCGGCAGCGTGACGCTGGATGTCACCTTCGATGACGCCACGATCAGCGCCTACAACGCGACCCAGGACAATCCCACCGTTGGCACGGGGGCGGTGGTGGAAGACGACGGTGGCACTCTGACGTTGAACGACAATGTCTGGAAGCGGGCAGCCCTGCCGGAGGACTACACGATCACCAGTGGCAGCATCCTGACCCTGGATGTGGCCATATCCGATTCGCCGGTCCCCGAGATCGTTGCCATCGGCTTCGATGCCGATTCCAATCCGTTCAATGGCGGAAACAGTGTCTATCAGCTGGGCGGCAGCCAGACGCAGGGTGGCTTTGTCGATCTGCGTGGGCAGGGCATCGACAATGGCGATGGCACCTTGCGCTTCACCATCGATCTCTCGGCGCATGCGGGCATCACCCTCGATTCGCTGGTCTTCGTCAACGACGATGATGTGGGCGCCAAGGGCAGTGCGAGCTTCAGTGGCGTAAGCCTGTCAGAAGCCGATGTCGATGACACCAACAGCGCACCGCGCGTGGTGGGGGGTGGCATCGCTGATCTGAGTCTCGACGAAGGCGCGAATCTCGAGGTTGACCTGCCCTTCGTCGATGACGATGGCGATGACCTCGCCTTCAGCTTCCGGGTCACCGATGGCGATGGCCTGCCGGTCACCGTGGACGGGCTGAGTGTCAGCGACACTGTGCTGTCCGGGAGCCTCGCTGGTCTGGTGCCGGGCGATTACACCATCACGGTGACCGCCGATGATGGCACCGCCAGTACCGATACCGACTTCGCCTTGAGCATCGAGAACGTCAACGACGCCCCGGTGGCGGAGCCTGCCGCTCTCGAGCCCTACTTTGGAGAGGTGGGCGAGAGCTTCCTCCAGATTCCGCTGGCGGACTTCGCCTCGCTGTTCTCCGATGCCGATGGCGACAGCCTGACACTGACGGCCGAGGATCTGCCTGCCGGACTCGAGGTGATCGATGGCGTCATTCAAGGCACGCCAAGTGAAGGGGGCACCTTCGATGTTGTCGTGCGCGCCACCGACCCGAGTGGTCTGTCAGCGACCCAGTCGCTGAGCTTCATCATCGAAGGCACCCAGGTTGGCGATAGCATCACGATCGAGGCGGAAGATTTCACGGATCTCGACGCCGGTAACCTGATCGTCACCGGCAGTGCGTCGGCGTCCAACGAGCAGCTGATTCGTCTGACCAGCAATGCGCCGGCGACGATCGGCACTGATCTCTCGGCGGGCGGTGTGGAGCCGGGCTGGTACATCGCACGCCTCTATGTGTTCGATGAAACCGACGGTGAAGGCACCTTGACCCTGACCATCGGTGACACCGTGCTTGAAGCGCGCAACACGACAACCGATAGCCTGAGCGCCGACGTGGTATTGAACGACGACTTCGGCACCTTCGTCGGCAGTGGCGCGCGCGGAAATGCTGGCCAGAGCGGCAACCGCAAGGAAATCGTCTTCGAGACGCCCTTCGAGGTCACCGCCGGTGATCTGGCAAGCCTCGAACTGCGTGGTGCCGGTGGCGAGCTGATGCGTATCGACTCGCTTGAATTCGAGCGTATCGATGAGCCGGTCAATACTGCCCCGACCCTGGCGGGACTCGGTGCCGCGATCAGTGTCGACGAGAACAGTGCAGGCGTGGCGAGTCTGGTGATTGAGGATGCCGATGGTGACAGCCTGACGGTGACGCTGTCCGGTGCCGATGCCGCGCTCTTCACCTACGACGTGGCGAGTGGAGGAATCGCCTTCCTCAATCCACCGGACGCGGAGCTGGCCGCCGACAGTGATGAAGATGGTGTCTACGAGCTGACCGTGACGGTGACCGATGGCGAGGACAGCGTGTCACAGGACACCCTGATCACCGTGGCAGATCTCAATGAGAGCATCGCCATCGACCAGACCGCGTTTGCAGTGGATGAGAACCTGACCGAGATTGGCGCGATCCCGCTCGTCGATGAAGACGGGGGGACTCTCGGCCTCAACGCGCCGGTATTCGCCATCACTGGCGGGGCTGACTCTCCGCTGTTCACCATTGACGCCACCACCGGCGTGCTGAGCTTCACCAGTGCTCGCGATTTCGAGCTGGCGGTCGATGATGACGAAGATGGCGTCTATGACGTCGAGGTCAGCGTCAGTGACGGCGACCTCTCCACCACCGCGCAGCTCTCGGTCACCGTGAATGATGTCGATGAAGCACCGTTCTCGCCCCTGCGTCTGCAGGCCGAAGACGGCACGGTGACGAGCTTCGATGACGGTGCCAACGCGACGGATACCGTAGTGCGCGATGCCGACAATCCCGAAGACAATGCGAATCTGGAGAACGGTCTGCGGCCGGGCTTCTCCGGTACCGGCTATCTGGACTTCGGCGACACGGCTGGCGATAACGTCGCCTGGCAGATCGAGGTGGCCCAGGCCGGTCAGTACGACATCAGTGTGCGTTACGCCACCAATACCGATCGTCCGCTGGATCTGGTGATCAATGGCGGCGATCCGCTGATGCTGGCCATGGCCAGCACGGACCCGGACGGCAGCGGCGGGGAAGAAGGCTTCGACCACTGGGTCTTCGAGACCTTCACCGTCAGCCTGGAGGCGGGCAGCAACGCCATCGTGCTGGCGATTCCCGCTGGCGCCACCACCGGTCCCAACATCGATCGCATCGAAGTGACCGACGCCGGAAGCGGCCCGATCCCGGAGGATGTGAGTGCCGATGAGGACGGCGATCTCGCCATCGTCGCGGCTGACGACACTCTCGATGCCAGTCAGCTGGCGGCGGCAGTCTTCAACGTCTCCGGCATCGATGATGACGTGATCAGCGTTGCCGTGTCCTTCGACGGCGGCGCGACCCGTGAGGCAGTGACGCCGGACGCCGATGGCAACATCACGCTGGATCTGAGCGGCCAGCTCGATGATCAGAGCGGCGATCTCGCCGTCTCGCTGTTCGTCACCGATGCCACCGGCAACGAGGCCAACGCCAGCGAGGTGGTCAGCTTCGCGGAAGGCGACGGCACGCCTGCATTCAACTTCGCCATCGAGGGCGAGGCGCTGACCATCATCGATACCGACGGTGATACCCAGGTGCGCGATGCCGACAATCCGGAAACCAATGTCGCCTCCGGGCCAGATGGGCTGTGGGATGACTTTACCGGCACCGGTTATCTGGACATGGGAGCCGATGCCGGTGACGCCGCCGAGTTCCAGGTGGCGGTCGATGAGGCCGGTACCTACACCCTGGAGGTTCGCTATACCAATGCCGGTTCCAACGGCGCGAATCGCCCCATGGACATCCTGGTGGACGGGCTGAGTCAGGGGAATCTGGCCTTTGCCTCCACGGGGACCGACGCCGCCGGCTGGGAGAACTGGACCACCACGACGCTCGAGGTGGAGCTCGAGGCCGGCGACAATACCATTCGCCTTGCCAACCTGGGCAACGCCGGCCCCAACATCGACAGCCTGACGGTGAGCCGTGATGGCGTGGTGCCGGAGCGTCCGGTGGAGCCGGGCGAGCGCTTCTCGGTCAAGATCAACTTCCAGCCCGAAGGCACCGCGGTGCCGGATGGCTACATCGCCGACAACGGCAAGGCCTTCGGCACCCAATCGGTGACCGTGGACGGCCAGACCCATCAGTACGGCTGGATCACCGAGGCGTCGATCTACGACGGCGAGCCCGGCACCGAGCCGCTGGACATCAGCGCGCTGACCAGCGTGGCGGTGAATGATCGCACCGATGACATCGCCGGGCTCGACCCGCGCCAGGGCACCTACGCCCACTTCGACCAGCCGGGAAGCGCCTATGTGCGCGCCGGCTGGGAGATCGAGCTGGACGATGGCTACTACGAGGTCACCGTCTCCATCGGGGATACCTCCGGGCCCTACGACAGTCGCAACGTGCTCAATGCCGAGGGCGAGCTGTTCAATGATCCCTTCACCCCGTTCCGGCCCGATGATTTCCCGGCGGACGGCAATCCGTCAGATGATACCGATGGCTTCCGCTCGGATCTGGTCACCCGCATCGTGCAGGTCAGTGATGGGCGATTGACACTGGATTCCCTGGGGCTCGACAACGAGAACACCGAGATCCAGTACCTCGAGATCCAGGCACTGCCGGACCTGACGCCGGAAGATGATCGCATCGCCGCCGAGGATTACGCCTTCTTCACTGACGCGCGCGCCATCGCTGGGGTCGGTGACAACGAGGTGGAAGTCGATCTGGATCCCGACGACGGCGGCCTGCCGAGCGGGGTCGACCCGACGTCCGACATCTTCGTCGGCATCTCGGTGGTGGACGGCCGCGGCGGGGCGCTGCTCGAGAGCCTGGCTGACGGTTCGATCCGGCTGATCGAGACGCTGACCGGAGAGGAGGTCAGCTTCAACGCCAACACCACCGGTGGCTTCGATTCCCTGACCATCTCGCCGAGCCAGACGCTCAAGGAGTTCACCAGCTATACGCTGATCATCGACGGCTTCCAGGATCGTGGCGCCAACGACGACCTGGACGCGCCGACCCGTGAGTTCCAGAAATACACCAACACCTTCATCACCGGCGAAGCCCCGGAGATCGTCGCTCGCGATGTGGCCTTCAATGACGTGGTGGAACTCGACGGTGCCTCTGACAACGCCTTCGGTTTCACCTCGCTGGAGATCACCGCCGATGGCTCGACGATGTACATCGCGACCATTGGGGGGCAGATCCTGCGCTACGACATCGACCCCGTCGATGGCTCCCTCGGCAACCGTCAGGAGCTTTCGCTGCCGAGCGATTACTTCCATCAGGACGGGGCCGATGCCAGCAATGATCGCCGCGGGATCATCGGGCTGGTGATCGACCCCACCGATCCCGACGTGCTGTGGATCACCGACAACTATCCGATCCCGCTGTCTGGCCGTGACAACGGCGTGCCCGACTTCAGTGGCCGGATCACCAAGATCACCCTGGAGGGCGGTAGCGAGTTCTCGGGCACCGCCGAGCCCTACATCACTGGCCTGCCACGCTCCAATGGCGACCACGTGACCAACAGCCTGGAGTTCCGCGCGAATCCGGATTACGACGCCGAGACCAATCCCGACGTCCCGAGTCATCTGCTGTATCTGATCCAAGGCTCCAACTCTGCCATGGGCGAGCCGGACAGCGCCTGGGGCAATCGTCCGGAGCGTCTGTTGAATGCCGCGGTGATGGAGATAGACCCGACCCGTGATGCGCCTCCCGGTGGCTTCGATGTCACTACCGAGCCGCTTCCCGACAACGGCCAGAATACTCGCTTCGATGACCCGGATGGCCATCCCAAGGACGACCCGATCCCGATGGGCAATGGCGAATTCCTGGTGTTCGATGATCGTGGTGTCGCCACGGTGCAGGACGAGTCCGGCAACGTGCTCGAGTCCTACTACGACCCCTATGCCAGCGACGCGGTGCTGACGATCTTTGCCACCGGGGCGCGCAACGCCTACGACCTGGTGTGGCATTCCAATGGCTTCCTGTACGTGCCGACCAACGGTTCGGCGGCAGGCGGCAACGTGCCGGATGACCCGTCGACACCGGAGGACGAGCGCTACACCAGTGTCGAGAAGCAGGATGACTATCTGTTCAAGATCGTCGAGGGAGGCTATTACGGGCATCCCAACCCGCTGCGCGACGAGTACATCCTGAACGGCGGCAATCCGACCAGTGCCACCGACCCCAATCAGGTCGACAAGTATCCGACAGGCACCAACCCCGAGGGCACCTACGATATCTCGGGTGTCTATTCGCTCGGCGAGAATCGCTCGCCCAACGGCGCAGTGGAATACACCAGTGATGTCTTCGGGGGCAATCTGCAGGGCAACGTCCTGTTCACCGAGTACTCCGGCGGTGATGACGTGCGCTCGATCACGCTGGATGCCAACGGCAACGTGATTGGCGATGACGTACTGCGTGATCCTGAGGGCAACGTCATCAGTTACGTCGACCCTCTGGACATCATCGAGAATCCGGTCACCGGCCAGCTTTATCTGCTGACCCTGAATCGCGGCAATGGCCAGAGCCAGATCATTCGCCTCGACCCGGCACCGGGCGGGGTGGTGGATCCGGTCGACCCCGTGGACCCTGTCGACCCGACGGATGAGCTGGTCTCGCTGCTGGTCATTCAGGCCGAGGACAGGACGCCTGACGACGGCACCGCCGTGACGCTCGCGACGGGGACGGACGCCGAGATCCAGATTCGCGACATCGACAACCCCGAGACCAACCAGCCGGACCTGCCCAATGGCCTGCGCCCCGGTGCCTTCGGGCTCGATGGCAATACCGACGATACCGACGGCACGCCAGGTGGCTATGCGGACTTCGGGTCTACCAATGCCGACTTCCTCACCTTCACGTTCGAGCTGGATGCCGAGCAGGCTGGCGACTCGGTGCTGCATCTGCGCTATGCCAACGGCGGCAATGCCGATCGCCCGCTGGAAGTGTTCGTCAACAATGTCAGTGTCGGGGTGTTTGACTTCAGTCCGCCCGACGGCCTGACGGGGGATGCAGCCTGGGCCGAGTGGTTGACCGAGGCCGTGGCAGCGACGCTGGTCAGTGGTCAGAACACGGTGCGCCTGCAGGCCACCGCCGACACCGGCCCCAATATCGACCAGCTGGAGATCCTGCAGGAAGCGCCGGATACCACGCCTGGCGTCGATGAGTACGAGGCCGAGGGGGCAGTGCTCGATGGCGCCGTGGTGGTACTGACAAGCGATGATGATCGCAACGCGTCCGGTGATGGGTACGTCGACTTCGCGGGAACGGGTGATCAGACCATTACCTGGACACTCGATGTCGCCGAGACGGGAAGCTATGACATCGCCTTCCGCTACGCGCTTGCCGCGACCAAGGATGACCGTCCCCTGGGGCTTGCGATCAATGGTGTCGACCTCGGGATGTTGAACTTCGAAGGCCAGAGCAACGCTGACGAGAGCGACTGGTTCTTCCAGAACACGCTGGTCGCTCTGCAGCAGGGCAGCAACACCATCACCCTGACCGCGCCGGGTGCCGTGGGGCCGAACATCGATCTGCTGCAGGTGCCGAATGCACCGTCCGACAGCTTCATCCCGGTCTATGCCGATGTCTCGAACGGGGCGCGCATCGAGCTCGAGAGCGGTGACAGCGCACGCACCCTCAACGAGCTGACCGCCGACTTCTACTTCAGCGTGGACAGCAGCGGACTCTATCGTCTGGATCTGGCCGCGAACGCGGGCGCCGATGATGGTCAGGGCCTGGCCCTGACGCTCAACGGGCAGTCGGTGAAACTGCTGGCCTATCCGGGAGTGGGTGACGCTGGTGAAGAGGGTACCTATGTCGAGCTCGAGGCCGGGGTGGAGTACAACCTGCGTGCGGTGTCCACCGCCGATGGTGCCGATGATCTCGACTATCTCGATGTGATGCCGGTGGTCGGCAGCGACGACGCCGATATCGTGGTAGAGAGCGGTGATGCCGCCTACTACTCCGATCGCCTGCACTTCAGTTATCTGGACGACAACAGCGGCTCGAATCCCGATCGTGACTTCAAGGAAAGTGCCACGGTCACCATTTCCAACACCGGCAGCGATGTGCTGGAAGTGCTCGATGCCGACATCGACGGCCCCTTCACGCTGGCGGACCCCGAGGTGTTTGATGGCCTGACGCTGGCCGCGGGGCAATCCCTCGAGGTCACGGTGCTGTTCGACCGGGACAGCTACACCGCGCCGTCCAACAATGCCGGTGATGGGGTCTTCGAGGGCCGTATCCGCCTCACCACCAACGATGCCGACTCTCCGATCGCCGAGATCCACATGGCAGGCTTCTGGCAGGCGCGTGACGAGGGTGGCTGGGAGCCCAACGTCAACGAGGTGTGGGAGGTGTTCGGCTTCGGTAACCGTATCGAAGGCTTGTCGACCGTCGGTGGCGGGGAGAATTCGGTACTCAACGACTTCGATCTGTATCGCCCGGTCAATGATGACGAGGTGCTATCGCGTTACTGGTCTCTGGCCGAGGGGGCTGGCGAGGCCAGGATCACCCAGCTGGCGGCCTATCACGGCGGTGGCGGGGCGACGCTGGGTATCCACAACCCCGGCGACAAGGGGCAGGACGTGATCTTCTCCAATCACGCGGGCGACAATAACCAGTCGATCCTGCCGGTATTGGGCAACGGCAACTTCGCCACCGCGACCTTCGGGCTCGATGATATCCCGGCCGGGTGGGCCGGAAGTGGCGTGTTCGGTATCGAAGTGGCCAATCTGTCCACGGACCCGTCACTCAACCCGACCGGAGGCGGCACCCCGCCGGCCGATGCCGAGGGTATCGAGCGCGGCTATACCGTGCGCATGTTCCGGGCTCTCGATGCCGAGGGCAACGTGATCCCCGACACCTACCTGGGGATCATGGATTACACCGGGATCAACTATGACTACAACGACAACATGTTCCTCATCGAGGGCGTGACACCGGTGTCTGGTGGTGAGCTGACGGTCATCAACAATGACGGCGTGCCTTCCAACGATCGCCTGGTGATGTCGCGCATCGAGAATCCGGCCAATGCCGCGCAGGAGGTGCATGACGAGGTGACCGTTACGCTGAGAAACGATGGCTTCGAGAGTCTCGACATCAGTCGCGTCGAGGTCAGTGATGCGACGCTGTTCGAGCTGACGGAGGCCTTCACTGCGGTGACGCTGGAGCCGGGTGAGTCAGTCGATGTGATCGTGCGCTTCATCGCCGACGACCCCAACGATGGCAGCCTCTACGAGTCCAGCCTGATCATCACCTCAAGTGATGCGGATGAGGGAGAGAAGGTCATCGAGCTTGCCGGCCTGGCCCAGAATCGCTCAGAAAGCGGCCAGGAACCGGGAGTGCAGGAGATCATCGATGCCTTCGGCTACTCGACCAATGTTGCCGAAGGGCAGATGAACCAGGGAGGGCTGGTGGAGGCCAACGGCGATGAGATCCTGTCTCCGTACTTCCAGCGCGCCGATGGTGGCTCGCCGATCAAGATCACTCAGCTGGCGGCTTACCACACCCAGGGCGACGTGGCACGACTGTTCATCCACGACGTCGACAGTCGTGATATCGACGAGGTGCTGGCCCACGACGAGGCCGATGGTCAGACGTTGCTGCCACGCACGCTCAATGAGGGAGATCTGCTGACCACCACCACCCTGGATCGCGATGCGCCCTTTGGTTTCTTCGCTGAGATATCGGGCCGCCAGGGCTATATTTCCTGGTCCGATCCCGACGCCAACCTCCATGAGGACACCGTCGATGCCATCGGCACTCCCGGCAACAATCTCAACTGGGACGAGAATGATGGCCACCTGATCCGTGTGTATGTGGCCAGGGACGCCGCCGGCAACGAAATCCCGGATACCTATATCGTGATCCAGGATTACGCGGGGGTGAACTACGACTACAACGACAACATCTTCCTGGTGGAGAACGTCACTACCTACGATCCCGCAGGGGCGGAAGATGCTGACGGCAATGGACGAGTGGATCTGTACGACGACGATGACAACGACGGTGTGCCGAACTTCCTCGACAATCCCGAGCCGGTGGGACAGAGCGCCTTCAATGCCGGCGAGACTGCCTGGGCGGTGGGAAGCGATGGCCTGACACTGGAGGCGCGCCTGTTCGACAACGGTGGCCAGGGCGTCGCCTACAACGACACCACGCAGGCCCACCAGGGCGATGGCTTCCGTTCCGACGAAGCGGTGGATATCTCCAATGGCAGTCTGGCCATCGGCTATGTGGCCGACGGTGAGTGGCTCGAGTACACCCTGAATGTCGAGACGGCGGGCACCTATGAGCTGAACTTCTCCGCCTCGGCGACTTCCGACGGCAAGTCGATCACCGCCGCCTTCGAGCAGGACGGCAGCTTCTATACCGAGGGCCAGGCGGTGGCGGTACCGGACACCGACGGTTTCACCAACTTCACCGATGTGGGTCCCTTGACCTTCACGCTGGAGGAAGGTGAGCAGGTGCTCAGGTTGACCTTCAACGGCGGACAGCTGGATCTGGCCTCGCTGAATCTGACGCTGGTGGCGCCGGTGGACGATGGCCAGCAGGCGCACACCGACGATGGTCAGCCCTGGCAGGTAGGCAGTGACTTCAGCCTTGAGGCGGTGAATTACGATGAAGGCGGACAGGATGTCGCCTACAACGATTCCAGCGAGGTGCAGGAGGGGACCGATGTTCGCGGTGAGGGCGTGGACATGGCCAGCGGCGGCAGCGCCATCGGCTGGATCGAGGATGGCGAATGGGTGGAGTACACCTTGAACGTCGAACAGGCCGGTACCTACGACATGGCCTTCCTGGCTTCCCTGGGAGTCACGGGGGGAGGGCAGCGCAGCATTACCGCAACCTTTGCCAAGGAGGCCGACGCCCCGTACGCCAGCGCCACACCGGTAGGGGTATCACCGACCGGTAGCTGGACCAGTTTCGTGGGTACCGAGACCGCCCAGGTGACCCTGGAGGCTGGAGAGCAGGTGCTGCGACTGACCTTCAATGGCGGTTCCATGGACCTGCAGGGATTCTCGCTCTCCCTTGATGGTCAGCAGGCCTTCAATGCGGGAGGCATCCCCTGGCAGGTGCAGGCGAATGAGGGACTCAGCCTCGATGCCGTCAACTTTGATGAAGGCGGGCAAGGGGAGGCCTACAACGAGCTCTCCAGCGCTCAGTTCGGCTCGAACTATCGCGATACACCGGTGGATATCGTCGGTGAGGGGGAAGCGATAGGCTGGGTAGAGGATGGTGAATGGCTTGAGTACACCATCGATGTCGAGCAGGCCGGCGCTCACACGCTGTCATTCGTCACCTCCGCTCCTGACAATGGGCGCAGCATCACGGCCTCGGTGGAGAAGAATGGCGAGTTCTATGACGAGGCCAGTGGCACGCTGCCCAATTCCGGCGCCTGGGGAGTCTATGTCGATGGCCCCTCGTTGACGCTGGACCTGGAGGAGGGGGTGCAGGTGTTGCGTATCACCTTCAATGGCGGTTCACAGGATCTGGCGTCCTTCCAGATCACGCGTGATCCGGATGTGGCTCCGGCTGGCTCACCGAATGCACTCGCGATGATGAGCATGCTCGAGGACGGCGACGCGATTCCGGTCTCCAATGATGAGGAGGCGCCGATGAGCGACGATGTCGGCCTTCAGGGCATACAGGAGGATGTCCAGGCCGGCCTGCTCTAGAAAGACGGCGCAAGATGACGGGGAAGGCGTGAGCAAGTGGCCGGGAACATGGCATGGGCTGGAACCTTGCCTTTCCCGGCCCGCGTAGATGCCTGGCAGGACATGCGTGAGTCTCTGACGCGCATGTCCTGCCAGGCATCTGCGTGTCGCCAGTTCCCCCCTCCTTCTTTCGGTGTGACGCTCCGAGATCCCCCGGCAACACCTGATGGCGCGAGACGGTTCTCGATCTCCGCGCCTGCGTCTGGCGTTACCGGAGGCTCGCCTGTCAGAAGCGGCTGCGAACACGCACTGCAGCGTCTGTCTTCCTGAGCTGTTATCATGCCCGCCTTCAGATTCACCTTGTTGGCTGTTGTCTCCCTCATCTTTCGTCTGGCCTCCCGCCATGTCCCTCGTCATGCGCCTGTTGTCGCAGGTCGTCGCTGACAGGACGGCACCTCGAAGACAGAACGCGAACCGGGAGAAGACAGGCACGCATTCGCTTGCAAGAGGACATGAGATGGCTCGTATTGCCATGGCACGCCACATTCTGGTGAAGACCGAGGCCGAGGCGCAGCGTCTCAAGCAGTCACTGGAGCGCGGCCAGCCGTTCGAGAAGCTGGCGAAGAAGCACTCCACCTGTCCTTCCGGCAAGCGGGGCGGTGACCTGGGCGAAGTGCGCCCCGGCCAGATGGTCGGCGGCATTGATCGCGCCATCTTCAAGGGCCCGCTCAATACCCTGCAGGGGCCGCTGAAGAGCAAGTTCGGCTATCACCTGCTGGAAGTCTTCTTCCGTGGCTGATGCCTGACGGACCGCGATTCCAGACCCCGTATCATCCGGCGCCAGCGTGACGCTTCGTCACCGCCCACCTTTTCATTCCAAACGGATATTCCCTCGTGATCTCTACCGCCAATCTCACCATGCAGTTCGGTGCCAAGCCGCTGTTTGAAGACGTCTCCGCCAAATTCGGTCGTGGCAATCGCTATGGCCTGATCGGCGCCAACGGCTGCGGCAAGTCGACCATGATGAAGATTCTCGGCGGCGATCTTGAGCCGTCCGGTGGCCACGTCATGCTCGAGCCCAACACCCGTCTGGGCAAGCTGCGTCAGGACCAGTTCGCCTATGAGGAATACACGGTGCTCGACACCGTCATCATGGGCCACGAGCGCCTGGCGGTGGTCAAGGCCGAGCGTGACCGCATCTACTCGCTGCCGGAGATGAGCGAGGAAGACGGCATGAAGGTCGCCGACCTCGAAGTCGAATTCGCCGAGCTTGACGGCTACACCGCCGAAGCGCGTGCCGGTGAGCTGCTGATGGGCCTCGATATCCCCATCGAGCAGCACCTGGGGCCGATGAGTGAAGTCGCGCCGGGCTGGAAGCTGCGCGTGCTGCTGGCGCAGGCGCTGTTCTCCGATCCTGACGTCCTGCTGCTCGATGAGCCGACCAACCACCTGGACATCAACACCATCCGCTGGTTGGAAGGCGTGCTGACCGCGCGCTCCAGCACCATGATCATCATCTCGCACGACCGTCACTTCCTGAACAGTGTCTGCACCCACATGGCGGACCTGGATTACGGTGAGCTGCGTCTGTTCCCGGGCAACTATGACGAGTACATGACCGCCGCCACCCAGGCGCGTGAACAGCTGCAGGCCGACAACGCCAAGAAGAAGGCGCAGATTGCCGAGCTGCAGTCCTTCGTCAGTCGCTTCTCCGCCAACGCCTCCAAGGCCAAGCAGGCGACCTCGCGTGCCAAGCAGATCGACAAGATCCAGCTCAACGAGATCAAGCCGTCCTCACGCGTCAGCCCGTTCATCCGCTTCGAGCAGACCAAAAAGGTCCACAACAACGCGGTGATGATCGACAAGCTCGCCAAGGGCTTCGATGGCAACACCCTGTTCGAGAACTTCAGCTTCACGGTCGCCGCCGGTGAGCGTGTCGCCATCATCGGCCCGAACGGTATCGGCAAGACCACGCTGCTGCGCACCCTGGTCGGCGAGATGCACCCGGATGCCGGTGAAGTGAAGTGGACCGACGCCGCGGAAGTCGGCTACTACGCGCAGGACCACGCCCATGACTTCGCCAACGACATGAGCCTCTACGACTGGATGTCGCAGTGGACCGGTGGGGGCGAACAGGTCGTGCGTGGCACCCTGGGGCGCATGCTGTTCTCCAATGACGACATCCAGAAGTCGGTCAAGGTGCTTTCCGGTGGTGAGCAGGGCCGCATGTTGTTCGGCAAGTTGATCCTCAAGCAGCCCAATGTGCTGGTGATGGATGAGCCGACCAACCACCTGGACATGGAGTCCATCGAGGCACTCAACCTCGCGCTGGAAAACTATCCGGGCACGCTGATCTTCGTCAGCCACGACCGTGAATTCGTCGGCTCGTTGGCCACGCGCATCATCGAGCTGAATGCCGAGGGTGTGGTCGACTTCTCCGGCACCTACGATGACTACCTGCGCAGCCAGGGCGTCATCGTCTGAGCGAGCACGTCTGCTCCCTGGCGTGAAATCGTCGCTCTGATCGCCCCCGTTGCCTCTGGCAGCGGGGGCGATCTGCCATCTGGCGTCGACGATCCGCGCCATTCGATTGCGCGATGCGACTGCATGTGAGAATCATTCGCCGATGAGGTGTATTTGTCTTATCATCTGCGCCTCTTGATCGCACCCGCGCGAAGGCGTGTGCATCCACCTTGTCGTCGCTCACCCCAGGAACAGAGTCATCATGTCAGATGTCGCACCCGGTGCCCCCGCTCAACGGCCCGCCTCGCGCGCCACGTCCCTGCGTCAGGACACCCCCCGTCAGCGAGGGCGGCGCAAGACCCTGGCGCAGCGACTCAATCCCTGGATCCGCTCTCTGCATCTGTACTGCGGCGTCGCGCTGGTGCCCTTCGTGCTGTTGTATGGCGTGAGCGCCTTCCTGATGAACCATCCCGGTCTGTATCGCGACATCCAGCAGACACCCTTGTCGTCCGAGGCATTGCAACGCGCCGCGTTGGGCCCGGTGGATGCCCAGGCTCTGGCCGTGGCCACCGTGGCGGAAATGAACCGAGTCTCCTCGGGGCGTCACGAATTCACGCTGGTTGACCCGCAGGCGCTCGAAGGGGCGCCGTTGTCTCTGCTGCTGGATTCCCGGGGAGCGGACATGCGTCAGCGCTACATGGTGGATCTTTCCCACGGTGAGGGGCGGCGCATCGCCATGCAGGAAAACGCCGCGGGAAATGCGTCGGCTCGTCCTGCTCGCATGCCGCTGGCCGGCCAGACCCTGACGCTTCCTGACACCTCACCACTGGCGGTGCCACTGGTCAGTCAGCAGGCCCGTCTGCGCGAGGCTATCGGCGCCAGTGAACGTCAGCCGCTCAATGGCAAGGGGACGCTCGACTTCACGCTGGAGGACGGCAGCGGCCAGCGCTTCACTGCCCAGCTGGACCTGTATTCAGGCAAGCTGAAGGGCCAGCCCGTCGGGCAGGTCCAGCCCGGCGCGGGGCTTGGCGAAACCCTGACGCATCTGCACAAGCAGCATGGCTACAAGAGCAGCGTGCTGGAGTGGCTGTGGGCCGTGGTCGTGGATGTCATGGCCTGCGTGATGGTGCTGTGGGGGCTGACTGGCCTGTGGATGTGGTGGCAGATGAAACGTCGGCGCCCCCTGGGCGGCCTGCTCATGGCGGCCGGTATCGGTCTGTCGGCGGCTCTGGGACTGGGGCTGCATGCCGGAATGTGACAGGTGAGGTGAGCAGGCTCTTGGCTTGATGTCGTGTCCAGCGAGACACGACAGAACCTGACGAGATGGCATGTCAGCTGACGTGCGAGCTGACGTGCGAGATAAAAAGGAGCGCTGTGGATATCCGCAGCGCTCCTTTTGATGGCCATTCCGCGTTCCACATGTTGCCAGGGGACGGCGAGAGCCCGAAACCGGGCGTGGCTTCTGGTAAACTGCGCGGCCGGTGTCTGGCACAGTCGGGCCACCACGGTGCCGCTACTCGAGCACTGGGCGTTTCAGCACCGTCTTTCTCTTCTTGTTGCACGAGGTTTCCAGCATGGCCACATACGACGTCATCATCATCGGCGCAGGCGCGGCAGGCCTGATGTGTGCCGCCACGGCGGGCTATCAGGGCAAGCGCGTGCTGGTGCTGGACCACGCCAACAAGGCCGGCAAGAAGATCCTGATGTCAGGTGGCGGGCGCTGCAATTTCACCAACCTGGATGCCGGGCCGTCCAACTTCTTCTCACGCAATCCGCACTTCTGCATCTCGGCACTCAAGCGCTACACGCCGCATCACTTTCTCGAGCTGGTGGAGCGTCACGGGTTGGAGCATGTCGAGAAGAAGCCGGGGCAGCTGTTCTGCGCGGATTCCGCCAAGGATCTGCTGGCGATCCTGATGACGGAGTGCGAGTGGGCCGGGGCGGAGATTCGTCTCAACACGCGCATCACTTCGCTGGAACGTGCGGGTGAGGGCATGCGGGTCGAGACCAGCAACGGCACGCATACGGCAGGGCGGGTGGTAGTGGCGACCGGTGGCATGTCGATCCCGACGCTGGGCGCGACCGGTTTCGGCTATGATATCGCGCGCCAGTTCGGGCTCGAGGTCACCGAGACCTACGCGGCGCTGGTGCCGTTCACGCTGACCTCGCAGTGGAAGGAGCGCCTTTCGCCGCTGTCCGGGCTTGCCTGTGACGTCAGCGTCACTGCCGGCAAGGGCCAGTATCGCGAACCGATGCTGATCACCCACCGTGGGCTTTCCGGCCCGGCGATGCTGCAGGCCTCCAGCTGGTGGACGCCCGGTCAGCCACTGGACATCGACCTGCTGCCGGGGGTGGACGCCTACGCCGAGCTGCTGGCCCTGCGTGAGCAGCATCCCAAGCGCCAGATCGGTCCCTGGCTTGGCGAGCGCCTGCCCAAGCGTCTCGCCCAGTCGCTGGTCGAGTGGCAGGATGCCGATGCCGGCCGCATCAGCGAGCGCAGCCTCGCCGAGCTCTCCAACGCGCGTCTCGAGCAGCTGGCCAAGGCGCTCAACCACTGGCAGCTCAAGCCGGCGGGCACCGAAGGCTGGCGCACCGCCGAGGTCACCATGGGCGGCGTGGTCACCGATGCCATCTCGCAGAAGGACTTCAGCGTGCGCGATCTCCCGCAGCTGGCCTTCATCGGTGAGGTGCTGGATGTCACCGGCGAACTGGGCGGCTACAACTTCCAGTGGGCGTGGTCCTCGGCGGTGGCCTGCGGGCTGAACTGCTGACCAGCACGTTCTCACCACTGGCCGCGTCTCATGCCATCTGCTGGCGGATGGCGGGCAGGCGCTGCTCGACCAGCGCGACGAAGGCCTCGGTCACCGGTCGGCCCGGTGTGGTCGGATAGTGAAGCTCCAATGGCACCGCCCCGAGCGCCGGACGCAGGGGAATGAACTGACAGCCATCGCACTGCAGACGGCGGATGCAGCCGGGCGCGATGGCGACCCCCAGTCCGGCCGCGACCTCACTGAGCAGCGTCTGCATCATGGCCGGCTGGCGCTGGAGGCGCGGCGAGAAGCCGGCATCGCCGCAGGCGCTGATGATCTGGTCAAATAGCCCCGTCGCCTGCGTGCGCTGAAACAGCACGAAGTCCTGCTGCGCAAGCTCGCTGAGGGCCAGTCGTTTGCGGTGCGCCAAGCGATGCCCCTGGGGTATCACCGCCATCAGCCTATCCTCGTAGACCGGCAGAGCCGTCAGGGTATCGCGCTGCTCGATGGGCAGCGGACGCGACAGGCCGAGGTCGATCTCGTCACGCGCGAAGGCATCCAGCTGCTGCTGGGCGCTCATCTCATGCAAGGTGAGGCTGACCTCGGGGTGGCTGGCGGCGAAGTCGCGCATCAGGCTGGGCACGAAGCTTGCGCAGGCCGAGCTCATGTAGCCGATGCGCAATGTGCCGGTCTGGCCGCTGGCGGCCATCGCCACGCGCTTGCGTGCCTGTGCCTCCAGCGCCAGCATGCGCTGCGCTTCTTCCAGCAACGCCTCGCCGGGTGCCGTCACTCGCACTTCCCGCGTATTGCGCCACAACAGACTCACGCCCAGTTCGGCTTCAAGATCGGCGATCTGGCGACTGATGGCAGGCTGAACGGTGTGCAGCTCGCGGGCGGCGGCCGAGAAGCTCCGGTGCGTCGCCACGGAAACGAAGGTTCTCAGTGTGCGCAGTTCCATGGCAGCTCTCGTCAGTTGATTGATGTCCATCAAGTATAAGTCATATCAAGTATCGTCATTTCTATTATCAATGCTCGCTCATTAGTCTGGGGACCTGCCAAGCCTCCCTCCGTCAGCTTTCTTCCTCTCGCGCCCTCCCGGCTTTCGTGTCTCACAAGCCAGGAGGGCGCGGCGATGCAGTGGCTGGCAAGAGGGCCCTGTTTCCGAGTGGAGCCGATATGACGACATCAACTTCCCGAGATATCGCGCAGGATACGCGCGATACCTCTCGATCACTTTCTGACGGCGGGCGTTTCACGCTGCTGGCGGTCGCCTGCCTGACCATCATGGTGGGTACCGTGGTGGCACCGGGGCTTCTGAATATCGCGGCCGCCTTGCAGGTGGAGAGCCATGCCAGCTGGCTGATCACCCTGCCGTCGCTGGGTGCGGTGCTGTTTGCGCCTATCGCCGGACGCATGATCGACCGCCTCGGGGCCTATCGCGCGCTGACTGGCGGGCTGTTCCTGTATGGTCTGCTGGGGGCGGGCGGGGCACTGCTGGAAGGCACTGTCGCCGTGTTCGCCGATCGTATCCTGCTGGGGGGCGTCACCGCGGTCGTGATGGCGGGAGGCACCACGCTGATCTCCGAGTGGTATCACAGCCATGCGCGACTCAAGATGATTGCCCAGCAGGGCATGTCCATCGAACTTGGCGGTGTGATCTTCCTGTTCGTCAGTGGCGTGCTGGCAGGCATCGCCTGGCAGCTGCCTTTCCTGCTCTACCTGCTGGCCTGGCTGCTGCTGGCCATGCTGTGGATGATGGTGCCCAGGCAGTCACCTGCAGCCCCTGATGAAACGGCTGGCAAGTCGGGCCAGCCGGTGCTGTCCGCTTCGCTCACCAGTGTCTATCTGGCGGCGGCCATGGCCATGACGCTGTTCTTCACCGCCATCGTCATGCTGCCCAAGCGCCTGAACCTGCTGGGGCTGAACGAGGCCTCGACCGGCATCTTCCTGGCGGCGATCTCGATGGTCGCGGTGGTGGCGGCGATGTGGATGCCGAAGGTCTCACGTGCCTTGCGCGAGATGCCGACGCTGGCACTGGCCTTCGTGCTGTATGCCGCCAGCCTGTTCGTCTTCCAGCAGGCCGAGAACATGGGGGTGATGAGCGTGGGTGCCGTGCTGGCCGGGATGGGCTTCGGCTTCTCGATTCCGCTGCTCAACCACATGACGGTGGAGCGCAGCCACGCACTGGTGCGTGGACGCAATCTCGCCTACCTGACGATGGCGATCTTCCTGGGCCAGTTCCTGACCTCCTTCCTGGAGTTCCTGCCCGGCGATGGCCGCCATGTCTTCGGTTTTGGCGCCGTGCTGGGCCTGATCTTCGCGGCTCTCTATCTGGGCATCCATCTGCTCAAGCGCGACAATCGCGGCGCCTGAGTCATCCCGGGCAACGCCTGCCCGCTGCATATCGAGACGTGCGACGAAAAAAGCCCCGCGACCTGAGTGCCAGGTGGCGGGGCTTTCGGTATGTATCGTGATCACTTGTCGAACAGTATTCTCAGGCGGCGAATCATCACCCAGCCCATCAGGCCGCGCTTGATCAGGCTCAGGCCCTTCTTTGGCCGGAAACCTCCCCGCGCGGCAATCAGGCCGCCCACCAGAACCAACGGGCCACGGTATTGCTGCACCTTGGCCCAGCCACGGTCGATGGGGGCGGTTGCCTCCTTGAGGTCACGCATCGCATGACTGACGTCGAGGCGCTGCTGGCTGATGCGTGCTTCGAGTTCCGCACGCCTGGCATCGCGCGGATGCGCTTGCCGGCGACCGTTCCCCCCTGAGGGGGGCAGTGCCGGCTCACGCTGCGCGAGGGACTGTCTGGAAGAACTCATCTCGCCTCCTTTACAGGGGCTGGCAGGCGGGGGCATCAGAGGTTTTCGCGTTGGCGCTGGCGTTCCAGTGCGTCGGCGCGGACGTCCTTGAGGCTGTCGCTGTCGCGGCTCAGATTGCTGAGCGTCGAGCGCAGCAGGCTGCGCTGGGAAGCGATCACCTTGACCCGCCAAGCGATCAATCCGCCCAGTGCCAGCAGGATACCGCCGCTCAAGGCGATGGCCAGCAGGCGATGGGTATCCCAGAAGGCCACGACCACCAGCAGGATCGCCAGGCCGATACCGAAGCAGATCAGCATCAGGGCGATACCTGACAGCAGCAGCATCACGAACAAGCGTTCGCGTTCCTCCTCGAGCTCCAGCACGGCGAGACGCAGACGCGTCTCGCCACTCTCCACCAGGCTCGCGGTCAGACGACGGATGGCGCCAAGTACGCGTTCAACCGGCCCTTGCTCCTGCATCAGCGACGGCCAAGCAGCATGCCGATGACGACACCGGCGGCAGCGCCGATACCGACACTGGTCCACGGGTTGTCGTGCACGTAGCGGTCAGCGCAGTCCGCGGATTCACGCGCGCTGGCGGCCAGACGGTCACCCTGGGCACTCAGTCGGGCACGAGTGGCTTCCAGGCGGGTCTGGGCGCGGGCACGCGCTTCCTTCATGCTCTCGCGGGAATCCTCGGCCGAGGCGTGCAGCAGTTCCTCGACGGTCTGGGAGAGATGACGCAGGTCTTCCTTCAGCTGCTCGGTGTTGGCACCGGTGGCTGAATTGGCTGTGGTCGTATGATCACCGATTTTCTGCATGGCCATGTTGTGTCTCCTTCCCGTGTGTCGAATCAGATTTCGTGAATTGTGAGCGCCAGATGGCGCGCATGACTCTCGAACTCAGTCTTCCCTGGGGCGCCGCTGGCGGCAGGGTATGACCTTTTCAGGTCGCAGCGATTCCTGCCTGGCTGCGTCTTGTCTGGTCATGAACAAATCCTTGGGGCCACCGGGAACAAACACAAGGGCTGGCAATGCCTGGATGATGATATCGGGGGAGCCGAGGCGCATTCGTTGATCTGGATCAGGGAGGATGAATCCTGTCTGCACGGCCTGAAACGACGCAACGGGCAGCCTGGGCTGCCCGTTGCGTGGCGAGGGGATCATGGCTCGGCGGCCCGTGAGAGGCGCGCTGGCCGAAGTTCAGGTCTCTGGCAGGCCGGCGAAGAAGGTGTTGATCGAGAACCCCAGCCCCAGGCGGTTCACGCTGTGGTCGTAGTCGATGAGGCTCTCGCCATAGCCGTGGTAGTACTGCACGTAACCGCGCACCTTGCCGAACAGCGGGAAGGAGTAATCCAGCTGGTTGCCGAAATTGCCCTTGGAGGGGTTGCCGCGCACCATCCAGGTGAACTCGTGCTGATCCGCGGTATAGCCCACGGTGATGTCGCCGTAGCCGATATAGTTGTAGAGGTCCGGATTGTCGTCCTCATCGGACTCCTCCGGCACGCGCCAATGCGGCGTGATCGCCACGGCCCAGTCGCCATTCTGGAACATCATGTCGGCATAGACCCGGTTCCAGCTGCGCGACAGCGGGTCGGAACGCCCGTTGGACTGATGGGCGAAACCGATGCGATTGCGCGTGTTGGTCCAGCCCAGCAGTTCATAGCGATTGTCGAACTGAAGGAAGGCTTCCGGCTCGTAGTTGGTCTCGCGGAACGGCGCCGAGGCATCGGAATTGTAGGCCTGCCACCAGCTGCGCTGGGTATAGGCGAAGTACAGGTCGCCATTGTCATCGAAGATGTCATTCACCAGCCCGACCTTGAGACTGAGCTGGTACTTCACCTCGGTGTTGTCCACCTCGCCTTCGCGGGTCACCTGGGCGAAGCTGCTCTCATTCGGGGTCGAGTTGTAGGCCCAGGGCAGCAGATAGTTGCGCTTGTAGGCGGTGATGGCCAGGGGATTGCTCTCGGCATCGTCCTCGAGCACCACCCGCTCCTCGGCACGTTTCTGAGCCAGGCTGTCCTGCCCCTGACTCTCCTGACCTTCCACGGTGGCAGGGGCGTCATCACTCGCCGCCAGCTCTGCGCCGCCACGTGCGGGCTGCGTATAGATCGGCGTGCGACGTGGATCGCTCTTGCGTGCCCCTGCACGCGCCTGGGCCGGAGTCATCCCAAGTTCTCGGGGCGTGAAGCGCTGGCCATTGGCCAGTACCACGCGGCCCTGGCTGTCCATGGTGTAGGGCACGTCTGCGCTGGCCAGTGGGGCGCAGGTCAGCAGCGCTGACGCCAGCATTCCGGACAGGCATGCCGCGACTGGCCGAGAGCCGGTGGAGGTAGGGCAGAGAAGCATGGAAATATCCTGTCTGTAACACCGCAAGAGACGAGCAGCGCATTATGGGGCAACGATCATGACAAGTCTGCCATTCTACTGGCTGGCAGGCGTGGGGTGCCAGCTGGCAACCGACGACACCTCTGTCGCCTGCCGCTCACATCCCCATGGTGCGCTTGGCGGGGAGGTGTCGGAGCGATTGCGCCTGACTGAGGCTCAGTTGACAATGCAGGCATCGTGGACCCCGAGAGGTCTGCCTCTGGTAACGATGCGGGTGAGGAGATGGATGTGTCAGGCATGAATTCCTTGAGAGCGACGACGCGATGGATCGTGATGATGCTTGCCGTGCTGCTGTGCGCCTTGCCCGGCATGGCACAGGCCGTCGTGGAGCGCAGCGATGTGCAGGGCCAGCTGGAGGACCTGCAGAGCGTCGAGAAGCCTGACGCGGAGACACGCCAGCGGATCGCGGATCTCAAGGAAACCCTGACGGTACTCGATGATCTCGGTGAGGCCAACAGCAACCTCAAGGACATCAAGGCCGAGGTGAAGACGGCGCCGGGTGATCTGGCCGAGGCCCAGGCAGCGCTGGCGAGCCTGCCTCGCGACAGCACCAGTCAGCTCGACGAAGCGAGTCTCGCCGAGGAATCGGTGGAGGCATTGGATGCGCGCATGACGCGTATCCTGGACGAGCTCCAGAGCCTGCAGGACAAGCTCGCGAGTACCAATCGGCGCCTCATCAATGCCCAGAGTCTGCCGGAGCGCTCTCGTTCGACCCTGGCGGATGCCCAGCAGCAGGTGCAGCGCCTGCAGACCCAGCTCTCCGGCAGCGACAGCCAGGCACTGACCGGCACGGGCCGAGACCTGCTGGAGGCGCGTCTGGCCCTGGCCGAGGCACGTGGCGAGCTCAGCCACACCGAGCTCAACTCCAGTTCGCAGCTGCGAGAGCTGGCGCAGGTACGCAAGACGCTCTACAGCCGGCGTATCGAGACTCTCGAGCAGGACCTCAAGGTGGTGCAGAGCCTGGTCAACGCCAAGCGGCGAGACCAGTCCGAGCAGACCATCGCGGAGGCCACCAGCGGCGAGAATGCCGAGCTGGCCAGCAACCCCATCTTCCAGCAGGTCCTGAGTCGCAACCGTGAACTCAGCAGCCAGCTGCTGGCGATCACGGATCGCGTCAACGCCGTGATCCGCGATGGTCTCGAGGTGCGCACCCAGCTGGATCGCGTCACCCAGGTCGAGCGCACCATGAGCGAGCAGATCGAGGCCATCAAGGGCAGCGTGCTGCTGGCTCGTATCCTGCGTGAGCAACAGAGCCATCTGCCCAAGGTCGACGTGCGTCAGGACCTGAAGGAAGAGATCGCCGATCTGCGCCTCAAGCAGTTCGAACTCAACAAGGTGCGCGAACAGCTCGCGGACATTCCGCACTATCTGCAAAGCGAAGTGCTGAGCGAAAGCGCCGCGCTGGAGCGCCCCGGCGGCAACGCCGATGCCCAGACGGTCAGCTCCGAGCTGCGTCAGGCGCTGACTCGCCAGCTGGAGGCCCGCAAGGAGCTGGTCGACAAGCTCGACAAGGAATATGACAGCCTGCTGGCGCGCGCCATTGATCTGCAGCTCAACCAGCAGCAGTTGCTCGAAGTCTCCGGACGCCTGCGCCAGACCATCGAGGAGCAGCTCTTCTGGGTCGCCAACGGCAAGCCACTGGATCTGGACTGGCTGTCGCGTACTCCACAAATGCTGGCGGACGAGCTCAAGCCCACCGTATGGCGCGGCGTGGTGGCGGGGCTGTCCAAGGGCTTTCAGCTCAATGATCTGTGGGTGGCGCTGCCGGGGCTGCTGTTGCTGATATTCATCACCTGGAAGCGCTCGCACATCCGATCGCGCCTGGCGGACCTGCATGCCCAGATAGGCCGCCTCAAGCAGGACACCCAGCTGCACACTCCGCGGGCGATCCTGCTCAACGTGATGCTGGCGATCCCCGGTGCACTCGCGCTGGCACTGATCGGCAGCGTGCTGTCGCTGGGGGAGGGCGTCATGCTGTGGGCGCTGGGCCAGGCGCTGCTCAAGCTGGCGCTGGCATGGGGGATCTTCGCCATCTTCCGGCGCCTGCTGGTCAAGGATGGCGTGGCCGAGCGTCACTTCCAGTGGCCCGCCAACTACGTGGCCGAGCTGCGCCGCCATCTGTGGTGGCTGGGCTGCGCGCTGCTGCCGGTCATCCTGACCACCAACATCATCAGCGAGGCGGATCTCAATCTGCTGGAGCGCCCGTTGGGTCTGCTGATCCTGTTCTCGGGGCTATGCGCGATGAGCTTCTGTCTCTCGCGGTTGATCCTGGCGCATGTGCCGTTCTTCGGTCTCAAGCTGTTCCGCCTGATTCTGGGGCTGGCCATGGCCATGGTGCCGGTGGCGCTGGGCGTGCTGATCTGCCTGGGGTATGAGTACACGGCACTGCGCCTCAGTGGACGCTTCATCACCACGCTGTTCCTGTTCGGTGCCTGGATTCTGGTCGAGGCCACCGTGGTGCGCGGGCTGGCAGTCGCGGCGCGCCGTCTGGCGTATCGACGTGCCGTGGCGCGTCGGCGAGCCCAGGTGCAGGAAGGCGCGGAGGGCGGCGTCGAGGTGGTCGAGGAGCCGCCGCTGGACATGGAGCAGGTCAACTCCCAGTCGTTGCGTCTGTCGAAGCTGATTCTGGTCATCAGCTTCATGTTCATCTTCTATCTGGTCTGGGCGGATCTGCTCAATGTGCTCAGCTACCTGGACAGCGTCGTGGTCTGGGAGATCGCCGCCTCGGCCGAGGGAGATTCCGCGACCCCCATCTCGCTGGCGGACCTGATCGCGGCGCTGGTCACTCTCGGGGTCGCGGTGATGATGGCGCGCAACCTGCCGGGCCTGCTGGAGGTCTCGATCCTGTCGCGGCTCGAACTCAAGCAGGGGTCGAGCTATGCGATCACCTCGCTGCTGTCCTACGTGATCATGGCGACGGGCTTCGTGATGACACTGGGCAGCATGGGCGTCAGCTGGGACAAGCTGCAGTGGCTGGTGGCGGCGTTGAGTGTCGGCCTGGGCTTCGGTCTGCAGGAGATCTTCGCCAACTTCATCTCGGGTCTGATCATCCTGTTCGAGCGCCCGGTACGCATCGGCGACACCATCACCATCGGCAATCTGCACGGGACGGTCAGTCGTATCCGTATCCGTGCCACCACGGTGACGGATTTCGACCGCAAGGAGATCATCATTCCCAACAAGGTGTTCGTGACCGACCAGCTGATCAACTGGTCACTCTCGGACAACGTGACGCGGGTGGTGCTCAACTTCGGCGTCGCCCATGGCAGTGATCTGGATCTGGCGCACCGCCTGCTGATGCAGGCCGCCCAGGAGAACAGGCGGGTGCTCAAGGACCCGGAGCCTCTGGTGTTCTGTCTGAGCTACAACAAGGACAACTTCGGCTTCGAGCTGCGCATCTACGTCAACGACCTTACCGACCGTCTGTATGCGACAGACGAGATCAATCGCTGGGTCGATGCACGCTTCCGCGAGAACGGTCTCAAGGTGGCCTTCCAGCAGATGGATGTCTGGCTGCATCGTCAGGATGGCACCGAGCGTCTCATCGAGCAGCGAGCGGCCACGGGCGAGCCGCTCAGAGCGGCCAGCGGCTCGCCGGAAAGCGTTGGAGCCGAGACGGGAGACGCACCGTCAAGCAGCGAACATCGTGAGGGCGGCGCCTTGATCGCTCGTCGCAAGCCGACCACCGGCGTGGGCGGCCGTGAAGATGCCGGGTTGCGCGAATCCGCGCCCGACGCGACGGACGGCGACGGGGGAGATGGCGGCGGCCGCTAGTCGTCGAGCGTTGCCGGTGAGGCCGGTGAGGCCGGTGTTGCTTGAGTCTCAGGCGCAGGCCTGGTTTCAGACTCAGGCTCAGAGCCAGACCTGGGCCCGGGCGCCGGGGCCCGAAACTCCAGCGCCCAGCGGCTCAGGAAGCTGGCCTGCTTGAGCCTGTCGAGGGTGGCGAGCAGGCCGGGGCCTATCTCGATGGGGCGCAGCGCGTTGCCGAGACGTTCACGCAGATCACGCGCGCTGCCGTCACCGCTCACCTCGGGATGCAATGCGCCCAGATCGCTGTCACTGGCCACCGCCTGTTGGCCCTCAAGGCTCAACCACCAGTCCAGAAATGCCTCGCCGGCATCACCATGCGGTGCCTGGCGCGGCACGAACGCCAGTCGGCGCTGAATCAGCACGTAGTCTTCCGGCACGATCACCAGCAGCTCAGGGTGCGCGCGGGCAAAGGAGATGGCATAGGGTCCGACCAGGTTGTAGGCGATATCCACCTCGCCGTTGGCCAGTGCCTCGAGCATGGCGCCGGTGGTGGTCACCAGCCGTGCATCGGCCTGACCCATGGCGCGCACCAGTGTCCAGTAGCGAGGCGACTGACGGGCATCGGAGACGGCATAGGTGAAGCCGGAGCCGCTGCGACGCGGGTCGTAGGTGATCACGCGACCGCGCAGCAGCTCCCGGCGTGTCTCCAGCAGATGCCAGAGATCCCGATGACTGCGCAGGGCATCGCGAGGGTCGCGCAGTCCTTCGCTGTCGGCCAGACGCTTCAGCGCATCGCGGCGCGCCACCATCACGATGGGCTCGAAGCTCATGGCGAACAGCTCATTGCGCCAGCGTGAGCTCTCGGGCCAGCCTGTCAGGTTCGCGGCTTGCAGCGGGCGTGCATGGCCGCCATTGGCCAGACGGTACTGCAGGCCCATGGCCGAGGAGATCATCAGGTCGGCCCGAGGTGTCAGGGGGGCGGCCAGATAGCGGGCTTCCAGCGCCAGCGCGGAGCGATTGACGTAATGCAGCAGCATCTCGGGGTGTTCGCGGCTGTAACGTTGCAGCAGCGGACGAATCTCGGGCAGATCCAGCGCCGCATGGATCACCAGATCCGCCTCTTCCCCGGACTGGACGGCCTGCGCGGCCACGGGCTCTCCTGCCTTGAGCCAGAGTGCCTGATGCTCATCGAGTTGCGGGTCGAAGCTCGCGGTGTCCTGTGCCGAGCACAACGACGCGATGGCTAGCCCGACGACGGTAAGCACGGCGGCCCAGCAGCGGTGCGTTCTCAACATGCATCCCCCTTGGGGCCGGTCGATGCCTCGCGTGAGGCTGGGGCAGTGGCGGTCACGGGAGGCGGGCAGGGCAGCAGGTGAAAGCTCACGCGCAGTCCCGGCCGAGCGCCATCAGCGGGGACAGGGTCGGAGGCCTCCAATGACAGCCGGGCATCGTGGTGGCGGGCAATGCCATCGACGATGGCAAGCCCGAGCCCTGCGCCACTCTGTTCGGGTGTCTGGCCGCTAGAAGTGTCGGACATCGGCTGGGCGGCCGGGTGCTGGTCTGCCCGGGCATGGCGATGAAAGGGGCGCAGCACCAGCAGACGCCGCTCCGGCGTGATGCCCGGGCCATCATCCTCGACGCTCAGGCGCAGACGGCCTGGCGTGGCCGATTCACGTACCGCGTCTTCTCCGCTGGCGGGTATCGCGTGCTCGCGGCTCAGCGTCACGGTCACTACCCGCGCGCCATGCTTGCAGGCGTTGTCGATCAGGTTGGCCAGCGCCTCCTGCAGTTGCCAGTCCACACCCGGCGTCCAGGCGGCATGGTCGATGTCCGGCGCGATCTCGAGGCCGAGATCCACACCGGCGCGATCACAGCGCAGGAAATGACGGCTGACCGTGTCGCGCACCAGGCTCGAGAGCTCCAGCGGCACCCGAGGAGGTTGCACTTCCGGATTGTTGAGGCGTGTCAGTGACAGCAGCTGATTGGCCAGGTGGGCGGTGTGACTGGCGGTGGCCTGCATCTGTGCCAGTGCCGCGTGCCAGGCGCTCGGGTCCTGCTGGCGCAGGGCCAGTTCGGCATGCGCGGAGAGACCGGCCAGGGGCGTGCGCAACTGATGGGAGGCATCGCCGATGAAGCGCTCCTGATTGGCACGGACCCGGCGCATGCGGGACAGCAGCTCATTGAGGGCATGCTTGAGTTCCTCAAGCTCGCGCGGCAGCGTCAGCTGCAAGGCCGCCAGGCTGCGCGGGTCGCGTTCGCGGATGGCTCGCCGCAGCCGCGTGAGGGGCGCAAGCGCCATGCGCACGCCCACCAGCACTACCATCAGGGCCAGAATGGCCATGCCTGCCAGGCGCACCAGCGAGCCACGGTACAGCTCCTGGGTCAGCGCATCGCGCCCTTCGCGGGTATGGGCGACACGAATGCTGAAGCGTTGGCCATGACGCGGGTCATCACCCCAACCACCGAGGCGGGTATCGAGCGTGCCCAGGCGCAGTGCCTGCCCCTGCCAGGCGATGTCGCGAAAGGCCAGTTCGCCACTGCGTCCCGCCATCTCGTCCCGCATGCCATGCGCGCCGGCCTCACTTCGTGCATCGGGCAGCCGCGTGTTGCCCGTGACCTGCTCGCCATCGGCGTCCACCAGGCTGTAGAAGACCCGCTCCTGGGCATCGGTGGCCAGCATTTCCAGAGCTGCCGGCGGCAGGTCGAGCCATAGCTGACCATCCTGCCATTTGACCTGCTCGGCGATGGTCACCAGCGAGGCTTCCAGCAGACGATCATAGGCGCGGTCCGCGGCTTCACGCGCGGACAGGAAGGCCTGCACCAGCAACAGGGTACCCAGGGCCAGCAGCGGGATCAGCAGCCAGCTCAGCAGACGACGATAGAGACTGACGGGCTGTTGGGCATCGCGTGGTGGCTGTGGGGATGCCGTGGCCTGGTGAGAGTCGAGCGCGCTCAAGGAGTCCGGCTCTCCGTCGGGGCCTGTTCCAGCAGATAGCCGAGGCCGCGAATGGTGCGCAGACTGACGTCGCTGCCGTCCAGGCGCTTGCGCAGGCGGTGGACATAGACCTCGATGGCATTGTCGCCGACCGCTTCCTGCTCGCCGAAGGCCTCGCGGGTCAGGCGGGCCTTGTCCACCGGCTCACCGGCGTGCTGGATCAGGCAGCCAAGCAGACGCTGCTCGCGCGGGGGCAGTGACAGCGGTGCCTCGGCCAGCAGGAAGCGACCATTCAGCGGCTCGAAGGCCAGACTGCCCACCACCAGTCGCTGTTCGAGCGTTCGGCCCTGATGCGTGGCCTGGCTGGCCTGATGATTGGCATGACGACGCAGCAGAGCACGCACGCGGGCTTCCAGTTCATCGAGCACGAAGGGTTTGGCGAGGTAGTCGTCGGCACCGAGATCCAGTCCGCGTACGCGATCCTCGATGGCGCCGCGGGCGGTGAGAATCAGGACCGGGGTATGGCGATCGTGCTTACGCAGGGCGGCCAGTATCTCGAGCCCCGAGGCGCCGGGCAGGTTGAGATCCAGCACGACCAGCGCGAAGCCGTGCGGCTGTCCTGGCGAGAGTCGCGCCAGCGCCGCGCTGCCATCGGCCAGGTGCGTGACGTCGAGTCCCTCGCTGATGAAGACACTGTGCAGGGTACTGGAGAGCAGCGCGTCGTCCTCCACCAGCAGCAGTGACGGCGTCTGTCGGGAAGGGGTGGAAGGTGTCGATTGCGTGGGGGTCATCCGGGCTCCGGGAGATGCACGGTATTCCCGTTCAGGTGGCTGCCGAAGGCACCACGATTCACGGTAGGATCATCAGGGCAACAAGCCATGTGGCTAGCGTACCATCACAGGCTCCCCTCGTGCCGCTGACAAGGATGTCGGAATGTCACTCATCTCGTTCGCGCGCGCTGTCAGACAGCGCTTCAGGACTCCATCCGTGGATAACGATCAGTGGAAATCGCTGGCGGTCTCGCTGGCGCTGGGCGTGGCGGGAGGCAGCCTCTTCCAGCTGACCGGCATGCCGCTGGCGTGGATGCTGGGGCCGCTGGTCGCCAATCTGCTCGGTGCCATGGCCGGGCTGACACTCGCCGTGCCGGAGCGATTGCGCAGCCTGTTTCTCGGGGTGCTGGGTCTGACGTTGGGAGCGCGAGTGTCGCCGGAGCTGGTCTCGCACCTTGCCAGCTGGTGGCTGTCGGGGACATTGCTGTTGCTCGGCGTGCTGGCCTCGACACTGGCCTGTGCCGCCTGGTATCGACGCTGCGGCTTCGATGCCACCAGTGCCTGGTTTGCCTCGGTGCCCGGGGTGCTGACGGCGATGGTGATCATCGGGGAGCGCAGTGGCGGCGATGCCCAGCGTATCGCGGTGGCCCAGTCGCTGCGCGTGCTGCTGGTGATACTCATCCTGCCGCCGCTCTACTGGCTGCTGGAGGGTGGCGGTGGAGCGGACGGGGCAGGCGACCCGCCGGTGAGCGGGCTGTGGCTGGTACTGACGCTGCCGTTGCTGTTGCCTCTGGGCAGGCGCCTGCGCTTGCCGAATGCCGCGTTGCTGGGGCCATTGCTGGTGGCGATGGCGTTGTCATTGGCCGAGGTGGTGCGCTTTGCGCCCCCGATTTGGGGGACGGACGTGATGCAGCTGGTGCTGGGCTGCGCCATCGGGGCACGTTTCAAGGGGCTGTCGCCCGCCAGACTGGCGGGGCTGATGGGGCAATCGGGTGTCGCGACACTGATCGCGCTTGCGGTACTGGGTGGCTTCGCCGAAGTGATCCATCAGGCAATGGGCGTGCCGCGCGATGTGGCCTTTCTGGCACTGGCACCGGGCGGGATCGGCGAGATGGCATTGCTGGCGGTGGCGCTGGATCTCGATCCCGTCTTCGTCGCCTTTCATCACCTTCTGCGCATGATCGTACTGATGCTGGCGCTACCGCTGATGGTGCGCCATTTCCGGAGGCGTGCGCCGGTACCTGACGGCGAGGCGTGCGATGAGAGGAAGGGGGATTGAGGCGCTGCGACATCCCCTCTTGTGAGGGCGGCAACACGCTGTTATAGTGTGCGCCTTGATCACGCCAAGTGCTTGAAGTTCAAGCGATTGGCTCGGTAGTTCACCGATTGATCATGTCTGTGGTGGCCCTGTTGGTCCTCCCGCAATGCTAGGCTGCAAACCCCGCCAGGCCCGGAAGGGAGCAACGGTAGTGGCTGACGCGTGTGCCGGGATGTGGCTGATGGGGCCGCCTCCATTTCAGGGCAGCAAAGATCCGCATGCCTGAAATGCCACGTCTACGTGTTCCCCCGCAAGTTCCCTGATCGACTCCTTCGTACGTTGCCATGCCCTGTCGGGCGTCTTGTCGTGTCCGTCTTGTGCCTTTGGCTTCCCTGTTCGGCGCTTATGTTCGACATCTGCGTCCAGCACCCGCGTTCGGCGCTTATGTTCAACACTCGCGTTCGGCATCTATGACCAACACCCGTGTGCGATCCTCATGCTTGATCATCATGTTCGACTGTCATGTTCCGCCGTCGGGCCCGTCATGCGGGCCTGGAGACAGCAATCCCGTTGCACAAGTGGTTACGTGCTTTGAAGCCACTCGGCAAGTCGCTAGAATGAGCGCATTCTCAGCGAGGCCGCGTCATCGGTCTCCGTCTGTCGACTGTCGGTGGTGACGCTTATCCGGGTCGTGCAGGCTTTCCGCTCATGTTTCAGATCACCCAAGGAATGCCTCGCTCAATGAGCTATCAGGTATTGGCGCGCAAGTGGCGCCCGCGCAATTTTCACGAACTGATCGGTCAGGAGCATGTCAGCCGTGCGCTGGTCAATGCCCTCGATCAGGGGCGCCTGCACCATGCCTATCTGTTCACCGGGACTCGCGGTGTCGGCAAGACGACGCTGGCGCGCATTCTCGCCAAGTGTCTGAACTGCGAGGAGGGTGTCAGCTCCAGACCCTGCGGCGTGTGTGGCACCTGTCGCGAGATCGACGAGGGGCGCTTCGTCGACCTGATCGAAGTCGACGCCGCCTCGCGGACCAAGGTCGAGGACACGCGTGAGCTTTTGGACAACGTCCAGTACGCCCCGACCCAGGGACGCTACAAGGTGTACCTCATCGATGAGGTGCACATGCTGTCGACCCACAGTTTCAATGCGCTGCTCAAGACGCTGGAAGAGCCGCCGCCCCACGTGAAATTCCTGCTCGCGACCACCGACCCGCAGAAGCTGCCGGTCACCATCCTGTCGCGCTGTCTGCAGTTCACGCTCAAGAACATGCCGCCGGTCCGCGTGGTCGAGCACCTCACCGACATTCTCGGGCGTGAGGAAGTCAGCTTCGAGGAAGACGCGCTGTGGTTGCTCGGCAAGGCCGCCGATGGCTCGATGCGTGACGCCATGAGTCTGACCGACCAGGCGATCGCCTTCGGCCATGGTCAAGTGCGGCGCGAAGATGTCGCCGCCATGCTGGGCACCCTGGATCACCGTCATGTGCTGGCGCTGCTGGAATGTCTGGCGGAATTGAACGCCGCGAGTCTGCTGGCGGAGGTCGCGACGCTGGCCGAGCAGGGCCCGGATTACGGTGGGGTGCTGGATGACATGGCCTCCGTCTTCCATCGCCTGGCGATCGCTCAGATGGTGCCGAGCGCGCTGGACAACGGCCATGGTGACCGTGATGCACTGCTGGCGCTGGCCAGCCGCTTCACTGGCGAAGACGTACAGCTCTATTACCAGATCGCCCTGCAGGGGCGCGCCGACATGGCCAATGCGCCGGATGCCCGCACCGCGCTGGAGATGACGTTGCTGCGTATGCTGGCCTTCCGCCCGCAGGGCGTGCCGCGTCCGGCGCAGACGCCGCTGCCGATGACCGGCCAGCCGGAGGGCGCCGCTCAAGCCCCGGCACCACAGGTGTCCGCGCCGCAGGCTCCGGCTCAACAGGCTCCTGTTCAAGAAGCACCGGTACAGCAGGCCCCGGCTGCCTCTGTGGCTCCCGCCGCGGTGCAGTCTGCCGCACCGGTGACTGAAGTACAGCCGCCGATGGCCGATGAGCCGCCCCCCTGGGCGACGGAGGACGTTCCCCATGACGCCCGGGATGCCGGCTTTCGCGACCTGACACAAGATGAGCCCCAGACATCGGCCGCGACAGGGTCAGCGCCGGCTGCCGAGTCAGCTCCGGCGATGTCTGCCACGGGGGCGCAAGCGCCGCAGCCGTCGGAGCCGGTGGCTGCGCCCGCACAGGCAGCCGCTGCGCCCAGCTCGGCGATGTCACGCCTGAGCGCCGCCTTTGGTTCGGCGCAACCGGAGCCGGAACCGGAGCCGAAACCGGAGCCGGAGCCCGCTGAAGCATCAGCACCGGAGCCTGCTGAAACAGCAGCGCCGACGTCTGCTGAATTGTCAGCGCCAGCACAACCAGAGCCTGCTGCGCCGGTCGTGTCTGAGCCCGCTATGTCTGAGCCGGTCATGCCCAAGCCTGTCGAGGCAGCGGAACCGATGCCGGCAGCGGCTCCCGCGCCGGTTGAGGCATCAGCGCCTGCGCCATCCGATGCGCCGAGTGGTGATGGCCGCTTGAATCACGCGGCGTGGCTGGAGCTGTTCCCGGCGCTGGGGCTTGGCGGCATCACACGCAACATCGGTGCGCACTGTCTGGTCGAGCACGATGATGGCACGCACCTCAAGCTGAGGCTGGACCCTGCCCAGTCCGCGATGATGGCGGATGTTCACCGGGAGCGCATTCACAAGGCGCTGGCAGGGCAGGGCGTGGTGCGGGAACTCGAGATCAATGTCGGCCCGCTGCCGGAGGGTCTCGAGACACCTCACAGCCGACGCATTCGACTGCTGGGCGAGCGTCAGCTGCGGGCGGTTGAAGCCTTGCGTGCTGACCCGCATATCCAGTCATTGGAGCAGCAATTGGGCGCGCGCTTGATCGAGGAAAGCGTCAACTCCTTCGAGCCGGACAATTTCTGATCGAGCGTCATCGGTCACCGCGACCGGTGACGCTCCCGGATTCCGGGGGGACGTGCTTGCGGGCATGTGCCCCCACGCCAGCCATGCCAGATGGCGCGGCTGGCAGACAGCATTTATCGTTAGTTCATGTACAACACGTCATTGATGAGGTGAGCCATGTTTGGTGGAAAAGGCGGTATGGGCAACATCATGAAGCAGGCGCAGGAAATGCAGGAGCGCATGCAGAAGGTCCAGGAAGAAGCGGCCAAGGCCGAAGTCCAGGGCGAAGCCGGTGCCGGCATGGTCAAGATCACCATGAACGGGCGCCATGACGTCTCGCGCGTCGAGGTCGACCCGAGCCTGATGGAAGAGGACAAGGAACTGCTGGAAGACCTGCTGGCCGCTGCCGTCAACGACGCGGTGCGCAAGGTCGAGGTCAATTCCAAGAAGCAGATGGAAGAGGCGACTGCGGGTCTCAACCTTCCGGCCGGCTTCAAGATGCCGTTCTGATGGGATTCTCGCCGCTGGTCGATCAGCTGCTGGATGCCCTGCGCGTGCTGCCGGGCGTCGGTCCGCGTACCGCACAGCGCATGGCGCTGCATCTGCTGGAGCGTGATCGCATGGGGGCCGACCGGCTGGTCGGTGTACTCGGCGAGGCGCTGGAGCGTGTCGGCTATTGCGCGCGCTGCCGGACGCTGACGGAAGAAGAGATCTGTCAGCTGTGCCTGAGTCCTCGGCGTGATGAGCGAGTGCTGTGCGTGGTGGAGTCCCCCGCGGACCAGCTTGCCATCGAAGGGGCGGGTGGCTACGTGGGACGTTACTTCGTGCTGCATGGCCACCTGTCACCGCTGGACGGCATCGGGCCTGAGGACATCGGCCTGGATGCGCTGGAAACCCGCGTGCGCGAGAGTCAGATCGAAGAGCTGGTGCTGGCCACCAACCCGACGGTCGAGGGCGAAGCCACCGCGCACTACATCGCCGAGCAGCTTCGCGATGTGGCGCATGGCGGGCAGCCCCTCAAGCTGACACGACTGGCCTATGGCGTGCCGATGGGTGGCGAGCTGGAATATGTCGATGGTGGTACGCTGAGTCGTGCCTTCAGCGGCCGATTGCCCTTTACCCTCGGCGAGATCTGAACGTGTCGGGTTCGCCCGATCGTGTTTCGCCAGCGGCATGTCCTTGACGCAAAGCGTCCGAAAGGCAACAACAGCAGCACGTCTGCGGGCGTGGTGGTCAGGAACCACCACGCCCGCCGTCGTTTCCGCCCGGTGTCTGGCGAGTGCCCGTCACCCTTCATTTATCGCTTGCCCGGGCAAGCCAGTCACCATGAGATATTCTTGCAGATGAGTGATCAATCCGCCGCCACCGCACTGCTGTCAGAGCTAGACTTCGATGCCATCTGGGTCGAGACCCCCGAAGCGCTGGCCGCTGCCTGTGCCGAACTTGAGGGCGCCGACTGGTTGGCGCTGGACACCGAGTTCATCCGTGAGTCCACCTTCTTCCCGATTCCGGCACTGGTGCAGCTGATGGCGGCCCGCGATGGTGAGCTGCCCGGTGCGGATGGCAAGACGCCGCGCATCTTCCTGATCGACCCCACGGTGGTGCCGGCCAGTGACGCGCTCAAGCGTCTGCTGGGTCCTGAGGGGCCGCTCAAGCTGCTGCATGCCTGCGGCGAGGACATGGAAGTCTTCCTGCGCTGGGCGGGCGTGGCGCCGGCACCGCTGATCGATACCCAGATCGCCGAAGGGCTCACGGGTGGCGAGGCCTCCATGGGCTATCAGCGTCTGGTCGAACGTGTGGCCGGCATCACGGTGCCCAAGGAAGAGACGCGCTCCAACTGGCTCAAGCGTCCGCTGAGTCAGGCGCAGTGTGACTATGCCGCTCTGGACGTGCTGTTCCTGCCGCAGGTCTGGGCACAGCAGCGTGAGGCCCTGAATCAGCTGGGTCGCATGGCCTGGCTGGAAGAGGACTGCAGTGCCCCGGGCAGCAGCGGGGGTGCCACGCCGGACCCGGAGTACTGGAAGCGCCATCGCAGCCTGTGGAAGCTCACGCCGCGTGGGCTGGCCGCCTGGCAGTCCCTGTGCGAGTGGCGTGAGGCCCAGATTCGTCTGCGTGACGTGCCGCGCTCGCGCCTGCTGGCGGATGCCCAGCTGTTCGCCATCTGCGAGCGTCTGCCGGTCAATCGTTTCGAACTGGCCAAGGTCGAGGGGCTCCACCCGCCGCAGATCAAGCGCATCGGCGACAGCGTGCTGGAAATTCTCAAGGACGTGGCGATGATCGATGACAGCCAGTTGCCGCGCGTGCCGCCGTCGCCGTTGGCGCCGGAATGGAAGGCGCGCATGAAGCGCCTCAAGCGTGAGGTCAACGCGGTCGCCGAGGCCCAGGACCTCAAGCCGGAGATTCTCGGCAAGCGTCGCGACATGGAAGCGCTGGTGATCGCCGACTACGAAGGTGAGCCGCTGCCGTTGCCGGGTGGCTGGCGCGGCGCGCTGCTGGCCGAGCGCCTCGCCAAGGCGTTCCAGCCGGAATGAGTCAAGGATTGCCTCCGGCATGGCCGGGGGCGATCACGTAACCAATGTGAGACGTCGTGCGCTCGTGTCCCGTGCGCACGCTGATGCGCGCATGCGCTGCAAGATGACGTGATGGGTGGTCCCGATGACTGATGACAAGATGATCTGCGAGATCTACAAGAGCGCCCGCAAGGACGAGATGTATCTGTACGTCGAGAAGACGCGAGGTCTCAAGGATGTGCCGGAGTCCCTGCTGGAGATCTTCGGCAGGCCTGCGCCGTTGATGACGCTGTTGATCCGTGCCGACAAGCCGCTGGCACGTGTGGCCAGTACCACGGTGCTGGAGAAGATTCGGGAGCAGGGCTTCTACCTGCAGATGCCGCCGGTCAAGGAAAATCTCCTCAAGGAGATTGGCGTGACGCCGCCGGAAACGCACTACTGACGACTGCCCGTCGTCAGACGAGACCGACTGGACCGACCCTGCTGCCCGGCAGGGCGAGGAGAGCAAGATGAGTGATGTTCCGCAACCTGACGGCGGAAAACGTGAGCGTTTCTGGGAGCGGCATGCGCTTTCGGAGCTGAACACGGCCGAGTGGGAGGCACTGTGTGATGGCTGTGGCCAATGCTGCCTGCTGAAATTCGAGGATGAAGACAGTGGCGACATCGCGGTACTGGATGTCGCCTGTCGCCTGCTGGATGTGCGCAAGGTCAGCTGCCGTGATTACCCCAATCGCGCCACACGCGTGCCGGGCTGCATCCCGCTGGATGTCGAGACGGTAGGCAAGCTGCGCTGGCTGCCGGAAACCTGTGGTTATCGCCGCCTGAATGAAGGCCGTGAGCTGCCAGAATGGCATCCGCTGCTGACCGGGGATGCCAGAAGCGTCAAGCGTGCCGGTGTCGCGGTGTCACGCTTCGCCGTCTCCGAGGCCTCGGTGCGCCAGCAGGATCTGGAAGACCATATCATCGCGATCATCGACCCGGAGAGCTGAGGCGCTGACGTTTTCGCGTCTCCCTGTCTGCCCGTCTTGATCGTGCAAGCGCAGCTCCTTGAGCTGCGCTTTTTCTTTGCCTGTTTTTCCTTGTCCGTTTTTCCTTGCCTGGTCTGAGGCAGGTGGGGCCTGGTGGTGTCTGCGTCAGAGCCGCCGTCTGCATGGCAAGGCGGGGGCCGGCTGGCGCAATGGCTGGTTGTAAATAAATGAACGTTCATTTATTTTGTGTGGATTCTCATCCTGAGCAGATCCAGAGGCAGACAGGCCATGCGCCATCGTGATGAACACAAGCAGCAGGCGCTGCTGGAAGCCACTCTGCATGAGGTGGCCGAGCATGGTTTTGCCGTGACCTCCGTGGCACGCATCGCGCGTGCTGCCGGCATGTCCCCCGGAACGCTCTATCTTTACTATCGCGACAAGGACGACTTGCTGGAGGCCACCTTCAGCGAGGTCAGCCGTCGCATCATCGAGGTGGCGCTTGATGCCTTCGAGGCCGAGCCGGACGCGCAGGTATCACGGGGCACATCGCCCGCGATGTCCCCCGCGGCCTGGCAGCTCAAGTCAGCGCTGTGTCGGGTGTGGCACGCCCTGGTGATGCTGGGGCGCCGCCAGCCCGCCTTGTTCCGGTTTCATGATCAGTTTCTTCACTCCTCGCATATGCGGGACGCCCTGAAGGTGGCCAACCAGGAGCGGGCCGCGCCCTTGCTGGAAGCCTTCGCGCAGGGCCAGCGGACCGGCATTCTGAAACAGATCGACATCGCTCTCATCGAGGTGTTCATGTTTCGTTCGATCTACAGCCTGCTGCAGGGCTCGGGCTGTCAGGTGCCGGCCATCAGTGATGCATGCTTCGACCAGGCCTTCGAGATGGCCTGGGACGCGATAGCGCTTCGTCATCCAGCACCGTGAGCCACGGCCGTACGCATTGCCGGACAGATGACAGATCTTCGTTTTGTGCTTTTCCATTCCAATGACTCAAGGGCCTGCTGATGAAACTTCGACCTGGTGCCAAGCCACACCTGCGTACTCCCGCCGCCTGGCGCGGAGGCCTTGCCCTGCAGCTGTTTGCCGGTCTGCTGCTGGCCCTCGGGCTTTCGGCCTGCAGCGAGGCCGAGGCGCCGCTGAAGAAGCAGAAGGTGCATCCGGTCAAGTTGCTGTCATTGTCGGATGAGGGGGGCGGTGTCATACAGCGCTATCCCGGCGTGGTCGAGGCCTCCGAGCGTTCCAATCTCTCGTTCCGGATCGGCGGTGAGCTGCGTGAGCTCAACGTGCAGGCCGGCCAGGAGGTCACGCAGGGTGAGCTGATCGCGCAGCTGGATGATCGTGATGCCCGCAGTCAGCTCAACAACGCCCGTTCCAGCTTCAATCTCGCCCAGGCGACCTACAAGCGCATGAAGTACTCGGTGGAGAAGGGCGCCATCAGCCGTGCACGCTTCGATGAGGCGCAGGCGGAATTCCAGTCGGCACAGGCCCAGTACTCCCAGGCGCAGGACCAGCTCAGCTATACCGAGCTGAAAGCCCCCTATGACGGGGTGATCGCCCGAGTGCCGGTGGACAACTATCAGGTGGTCACGGCGCAGGAAACCATCGCGGTGCTCCAGCAGCCCGGTCAGATCGACGTGACCTTCAATCTGCCGGAACGCCAGGTGCGCGCCATCGACCGTGAGCGTGCCATGGCCGGGCGTCAGGAGGATGCAGCGCTGGCCTGGGTACGCTTCGGGCGCGGTGAACAGCGCTATCCGGCGCGCTACAAGGAGCATGACACCAGCGCCAGTGAGGGCTCGCTGAGCTATCAGGTCACCCTGACCCTGCCGGAGCCTCAGGACATCACCGTGCTGTCCGGCATGAGCGCGACGGTCGAGCTGGACATGCAGCAGCTGACGGGGGCCACCGGGGGGCAATGGCGTGTGCCGGTGGAAGCGGTGGTGATGCGCGATGCCGACCCGCAGCAGGCCGTGGTGTGGCGTTATGTGGAAGACGGCTCTGCTGCCACCGAGACGTCTCCGGACGTCGAGGACAAGGACAAGGCAGGGCAGGGGACGGTGGAAGCCGTGCCCGTCGAGGTGCTTCAGGCCACGGGCGAGGGGCTGGTGATCACGGGGGAGTTGAATGCCGGTGATCGTCTGGTGACCGCGGGTGCCAGCCGCATGCAAGCCGGGGAGCCTGTGCGCCCCTGGGTCAAGGAAGCGGGGCTCTGATCCATGGTCGATTACTTCCTGAGACACAAGGTCATCAGCTGGATGGTCACGCTGTTGCTGTCGGTGGGCGGCGTGGTGTCATTCTTCAATCTTGGCCAGCTGGAGTTTCCCGAGTTCACCATCCGCAATGCGGTGGTGATCACCCAATATCCGGGCGCCACCCCCAAGCAGGTGGAGGAGGAGGTCACGCTGCCGCTGGAGAAGGCCATCCAGCAGATTCCCAATCTCAAGCGTGTCAGTTCGGTCAACAGTTCAGGCCTTTCGCAGATCACGCTGGAACTCGAGAGCAGCGTGCGCGCAGGCGAGATGCAGCAGTACTGGGATCTGTTGCGGCGCAAGATCAATGATGCCCAGTCGAGCCTGCCACCCGGCAGCTCCTCCTCGGTGGTCAATGATGACTTCGGTGACGTGTTCGGTCTGCTCTACAACCTGAGTGGCGAGGGCTACTCGGCGCATGATCTCGAGGATCAGGCCGATTTCCTGCAACGCGAACTGACGCTAGTGGAGGGCGTGAAGAAGGTCTCCATCGTCGGCGCGCGCAGCGAGCAGGTGATCGTGGCGCTGGACCGTGATCGCATGCAGGCGCTGAACATCTCGCCGGACCAGCTCTCCAATCTGCTCAACGCCCAGAACGTGGTCGGCAATGCCGGTCGTATCCGTCAGAACGGCCTGTCGCTGGAATTGCAGCCGGGCGGGGAGTTCCAGAGCGTGCAGGATCTGGAGCGCCTCGTGGTCGGTCGCCCCGGCAATGGCGGTCTGATCCGTCTCGGGGATATCGCCTCGGTCAGCCGCGAGTACACCGAATCGCCGTCACGTCTCTATCACACCGATGGCGAGACCGCTCTGTCGCTGGGGATCTCGTTTGCCTCCGGCGTCAATGTGGTGGAGGTCGGCGAGCGAGTCGACCAGCGTCTGGGGGAGCTTGAATCGCGCATGCCGTTGGGCATGGAGCTGACCACCGTCTATCACCAGCCGCAGGTGGTGGATGAGGCGGTCTCCGGCTTCCTGCTCAATCTGGCCGAGGCCGTCGGTATCGTGATCCTGGTGCTGCTGCTGTTCATGGGCGTCAAGAGCGGGGTGCTGATGGGGCTGGTGCTGCTGATCACCATCCTCGGCACCTTCGTGATGATGTCGATCCATGGCATCGAGCTGCAGAAGATCTCGCTGGGCGCGCTGATCATCGCGCTGGGCATGCTGGTGGACAACGCCATCGTGGTCACGGAAGGCATGCTGATCGGCCTCAAGCGTGGCAAGACCAAGCGTCAGGCTGCCTTCGAGGTGGTCAACCAGAATCGCCTGCCGCTGCTGGGGGCCACGGTGATCGCGATCACCGCCTTCGCGCCCATCGGTCTGTCGCCGGATGCGACCGGGGAATTCGTCGGCTCGCTGTTCTGGGTGCTGTGTTACTCGTTGCTGTTGAGCTGGATCACCGCCCTGACGCTGACCCCGTTCTTCTTCGACATGTTCTTCCGCGAAGCGCGTGAGACATCGGGCAACGACAAGGATGGCGCCGAGCATGAAGACCCTTACCGGGGCGTGATCTTCCGTGGCTTCCGTACCCTGCTGGGCTGGGCGATCCGTCTGCGCTGGCTGACCTTGGGCGGGGCGCTGGCACTGCTGGTCGTGGCCGTGATGAGCTTTGGCCAGATCAAGAATGCCTTCTTCCCGGATGCCTCGACACCGCTGTTCTTCGTCGATGTCTGGATGCCGGAAGGCACCGATGTGCTGGAGACCGAACGGCATGTCTCGCGTCTGGAGCAGCAGGTGCTGAAGATGGAGCGCGTCAACCATGTCACCAGCGTGACCGGGGGCGGTGCCCAGCGCTTCACCCTGACCTACTCGCCGGAAGACAGCTACGCGAGCTTCGGTCAGCTGATCGTCGAGACCGAGGACCGCGACAGCCGCGAAGCGCGCATGGAGGAGGTGATACGCCTGTTGCGCGCCGAATATCCGCAGGTGGAATACAAGGTGCAGGCCTTGCAGGTCGGCCCGTCCGCCAAGGCCAGTCTCGAGGCGCGCCTCTACGGCGAGGACCCGGCGGTACTGCGCCAGCTGGCCGCCGAAGTGCGTGACGTCTTCGAGCAGGAGCCGCTGGCAGACAGCATTCGCCTGTCGTGGCGCAATCGCGTCAATCGCATCGAACCCGAGTTCCTGGATGATCAGGCGCGGCGTGTCGGCGTGACGCGGGATGCATTGCATGAGGCATTGCTGATAAACAGTGATGGCGAGAGCGTCGGCGTCTATCGCGAGGGCTCCGAACTGATCCCGATCCTGCTGCGCGGTGAGGAGCGTCAGCGCTTTGATCTCGACACCCTGGCCAGTCTCAACGTCTGGAGCGACGAACAGGAAACCTATGTGCCGGCGGGGGCGGTGATGGGCCCGCTCAAGGCCGAACTGCGTGATCCCTTGATCAAGCGGCGCAATCGCGAGCGCATGCTGGCGGTCTATGCGGAGCCGATGCCACTGTCCGGCGAGACGGCCGCCAGTGTATTGAGTCGCATCCGACCCAAGGTCGAGGCCATCGAGCTGCCGGAGGGATATCATCTGGAGTGGGGCGGTGAATACGAGACGTCCACCGATGCGCAGAAGGCGCTGTTCTCCTCGCTGCCGATGGGGCTGTTGGGGATGTTCGTGATCACGGTGCTGCTGTTCTCCAACCTGCGCCAGGCGCTGGCCATCTGGTCCATCGTGCCGCTGACGCTGATCGGTATCGTCAGCGGGTTGATCGTGTTCGGGGCGCCGTTCACCTTCATGGCACTACTGGGCACCCTGAGCCTGGTCGGCATGGTGCTCAAGAACGCCATCGTGCTAGTGGAGGAGATCAACGTGCAGCTGACCGAACAGGAGGACCGCTTCCAGGCGGTGATGCTGGCGGCGGTCAGCCGCGTGCGGCCGGTCTCGATGGCGGCGATCACGACCATGCTGGGCATGATTCCGCTGTTCTCGGATGCCTTCTTCTCGAGCATGGCGGTGGCGATCGTCTTCGGTCTGGGCGTCGCGACGCTGCTGACGCTGGTCGTGCTGCCGGTGGCCTACTGTGCACTGTTCCGTATTCCGGCAGGCAAGCACGAGGCGGCGTAGTCACGTCCCCCATGGCCATCCTCCCGGGAGGGCGCCATGCCGTGATGCCAAGCACTGATGGCAAGCACTGAGGCATGCCGTGCGCCCGATGACAGCGCCTGTCGTCGGGCGCACTGCCGTTGGCGAGTCAGCGGTGTTCTCACGCGTCATCGCGATGCAGTCGATCCCGCATGGGGGCATCGCCAACAGCGCCTTTCCGTTACACTATGCGCCGCCAGTGGTGTGTTTAGGGTCCGCTGCTGGCCCGTCGTCATCAAAACCTGTCGAGTCGTGAGGTGTGCCTTGGTCGAACCCCTGAGTGCCTGGTGGGGGCAGCAGCTGGTGTTGTGCGGTTGGCGTTTCAGTGCGACACCCGAAGCGGTGTGGACATCCGAGGAGGCGCGTGCGCGCCTCAAGGCGCTGGAAGTGCCGGATGCCGGCGAGCTGGGCTGGCGCTTGCTGGAAGCGTTCCCCAGTGACATGCCCGACTCGCTGCGTCAGCTGGAAGCGCTGGAGCTGCTGGCGTTGGCGCGGACGGCTGGCTGGCTGTCCGAGGCGCGCACGCGTGCCTGGCTGGTGCGACTGCTCATGGCCATCGCATCACGTTTCACCTCGCTGGATGACTGGCTCAAGGCGCTGGCGCATTCGCGCAGCGATGCTGGCTGGACACGCGGCGATGACGGCTTCTTCGAGGCCAGTCTCGCGCTGTCCCGGCTGGAGCAGGAAGAGGCGGGCGTCACCTGGCCGCGTCTGCTGGAGGCGCTGGAAGGCCGTCAGCCGGTACCCGCCACCGAGCTGTGGCCGCAGGGTGAGCGTGACCGGGTGTGGATGGCGCGCGCCATCTTTGCGCCTTGGGTCGGCGGGACGACACTGACGTCGACGGATGACGGCCTCTGCGAGGCGAGTGACAGCGGTTTCGATGCGCAGGGTCACTGGCCCGACGTGCAACGCTGGCTGCGTGATACCTGGGCGATCCGCACTCGTGACGAATTGATCCGTCTGCTGTTGTGGCTGGCCTCGCAAGGGCATCGCTATGGCTGGGACATCGACAGCGCGCGCATGCTGTCGGCCAGTCAGGATGAGCGTGACAAGTGGCTCGACGAGCTGGAGTCTGACGCCGCCTCCGAGGAGGCCGAGCGCAAGGCTCAGGGTCTCGCCGGCACCCCGGCACATGCGGCGGCCAGTGCGGAGCTGGCGGCCGCTGCGGGTCTCGAGCAGGGCCCGTCGCCCGTGGCCTACGGGGAGCTGCTGCTCCAGTATCTGGATCGTGGTGAGCCACTGGAATTCGCCGCCTGGGACTGGCTGCGGCTGGTGGATCTGGCCTTTGCCGGTCTGTGTGCCGGCTGGTTGAGTCGTGAGGAGGGCGAGGACTTCGCCGCGCATGGTATCGACCTGCTGGTGCGTCGCTACGCGGATTGGCAGGGCGTGGCGCGCGCCTATCAACGCGGACGCAGCCTGTTCGAGGGGGCGGATCTCACCGGCTCCACCGACAGTGACTGGCGGCCATTGATGGCCTCACCGGTGACGCCGCTGCGCTGCGAGCTGCACGCGTTGCTGCCGGAGGCCATCCGGGATCGCTCACGCGTCGCCATGCGTCAATGGCGCAGTGACAGCCGCCACTGGGTGCTGGCCATTGCCAGCATTCGAGAGCCGGACCTGCTCTATCGTCAGGGGCTGCCTGCGGATGTGGCGGACGCGCGGCGTGAAGAGGCGCGTCAGTACCTCAACGAGACGCTGGCCCTGGATACCCGCGATGGCGTGGCCGGCATGGCGCGTTTCTGGCTGCCGGCGCAGGCCCATCACCTCAATCAGCTGGCGGCCGATGCCGCACGGGGTGGGCTGCCTGATCCTCAGACGCCCTTCGGACGCGCCGATACCGCCGAGCTGGAACGGCGACAGCGGCTGGCAGTCTGTCATCGTCATCCTGCCAGCATCGTGATGGCGGAGAAGTACGCGTTCTATCTGCTGATGGTGCAGGACAGCCGCGATTTCGATGCCGGTGAGCTGGCGCAGTGTGCCGAGCGCCTGCGCAGCGCACTGTGCCGCTTCTATCCGGACGCCGTCCGCCTGCTGGAGGCTTGGGCGGTATGGGAATCCGCGGTCCCGGAACTTGAGGACCACCCGCTGGTCAACGAGATCCGCTGGCATCTCGAGGACCCCGGCAGCCTGTTCCACTGGCTCGATTGGCGCGCCAGTGACTGGCAGGAGCCCGGCGAGCGCCCCAGTCTGGATCGTTTCACGGCGCTGGCACTCAGTGGCCCGCTCAATTCGCCGTGCTGGGGCGAGCCGATGGTCGAGCATGGCCGGGGAGTCGAGGAACTGACCGGCTGGCTGGAAGGTCATTATGGTCTGGCCAACGCCGAGATGCTGATCGGATTCCTCGATTTCCTGCGTGATGCCGGGGATCGGGACGAATATCAGATCAATTACGGCCCCTATACCCTCAATCGTGCGCGTCTGGACAACGAGATCGATGTGCTCGAGAGCGGTGAACGCGGCGAGGATGAGCAGGTGCATCTCGATCGTCTGCGCCGTGTGCGTGACAACGAGGCCCGCTGCAATGAGCTGGACATGGCAGCCTGGGACATCGCGCAGCTGGTGGATCTGGCGATTGCCGGCCGTCAGCTGGGATGGCTGGATGCGGCCACCTTCACGGCCTATCTGGACAGCGCCCATGCGATGGCGCGAGCACACTACGGCAGCTGGAAGGAATATGCGCGCGGGCTGTTCGCCGGCTATGCCTTCTTCATGGGCGATACCGATCAGCGTGACAGCTTCCTGCGCGGCTTCCGTGATGTATTGATCCAGTGGCTGACGGCGGCGCCGCCATTGGCCGGGCCCTGGGCCAGTCTGGATTTCCCGGGCGCGCGTCCGGGGCATTGGCCGGCGCTGCATCTGGATACCCTGAGCGGCGATGCTCGTCTGCTGCATTGAGTATTTTCTGATGCTTTAGTCTATCTTGTGAGGCGATGGCATACGGATTGCGGCAATATGCACTACCCTGCTGCGAACGGCATTCAATTGCGTCACAGGTCTCAGGGCATGCCGTTGATCCTGTTGATTCACGTTTCAGGCATGCAGGCATCTCGTGATGACGGGATTCCTGCCGGCTTTTTGTCTTGTCATGCATCACCTGTTATCGCCGTCCGCAAGTGCTGATCACGTTTTGTCTCATGGCACCGGGCCCACGACGAGGAATGTTGGATGCGTCACACGTTATTGTGTTGTCTTTTACTGTTGCCGCTAGGTGTGGCGGGGTGTGCCAGCCATTCACAGCCTCCGAGTGACATGGCCTATTACGATGTCGATCTGCCGGAATTGCCCAAGCTCAAGCGTTACCGTCAGCAGGCCGGCCAACCGCAGGGCCCGGCAGAGCCGCAGCTGGCATCGGGTCCCAGTATCCGGGAAGTGTTGCTGGAAGAGCATGATCGCTGGGCGGGAACGCCCTATCGCCTGGGCGGCACCAACTCACGGGGCATCGATTGTTCCGCGCTGATGCAGCATGTGTTCAGTGACGGTTTCGGGATCGAACTGCCACGTACCACCCGTGATCAGGTCAAGCGGGGCAAGCGTATCGACAAGTCGCAGTTGAAGCCGGGGGATCTGGTGTTCTTCCGCCCCTCACGTCGTTACAACCATGTGGGCGTGTATGTGGGCAACGGCTATTTCCTGCATGCCTCCACGTCACGTGGCGTGAAGCTGTCGCGGCTGGACAATGTCTACTGGTCGCAGCACTACTGGCAGTCGCGGCGGCCCATGCCCCACGAGGCCATGCAGATGAAACTGGCCATGCGCAGTCAATGACGACACTCGCATGATGGACAACACCCGGCCCTGGCTGGGTGTTGTCGTTTTCGGCCCGCGAATTCTCGAGCCCCGCCATGTCCGGCAGCCCGCCTCATGGACTTTCGCGTACCACGGAATGTTCGATCACGAAGTCGACGAAGGCCTGTTCGGCCCGCGACAGCCCGCGCTCACGTCGCCAGGCCAGCGACAGGTCCAGCCAGGCGGGTTCACTGAAGGAGATGGCGGTGAGGTTGTTTTCCTCACGGTCATCCTCCACCACGCGCTTGAGGAAGGTGGTGATACCGAAGCCGCGTGACACGATCGCCTTGTTGAGCGCGATCAGGTTGGATTCGAAGGCGATACTGGGAATCAGGCCGTGCTGGCTTGCCAGACGTTCGATGAAATCGCGATGGAAATAACCGCGCTTGAAGACGACCAGCTCTTCAGCGAAGAACGCTTCGAGACTGATGTGCTCCCGTGTCACCAGCGGGTGGTCGTTGGGCAGGCAGACCACCATCTCTTCGCGCAGGAAGTGCTGGCTGACCAGCCCGCTGGTGGCGCTGCCGGGGTGTTCCTCGACGATGACGCCCAGATCCAGCTCGCCATTGTCGATCATCTTGCGAAGACTCAGGGTGCCGCCCTCGATCACGCTCAAGGTGATATCGGGGTGGCGCGCCTTGAAGGCCATCAACAGGGGCGGGAAATAGTAGGACCCCAGCATCGAGGACACGCCGATGCGTACCTCACCTTTGACCAGGCCATCCAGTTCGGCCATGGCCAGGGCCGCTCGCTGCGCCTGTTGCAGCAGAGAGCGTGCATGCATGAGCAATGTCTCACCGGCGGGTGTCAGACTCACGCCCTTGGTGCCACGTATCAGCAGCGGCTGGCCCAGCCGGGTCTCCAGGTTGGCGATCGACTGACTGACGGCCGACTGGGCCAGTTGCAGCGCCATGGCGGCGGCGGTGAAGCTGCCGCGCTCCGTGACACTCACGAAGATCTCCAGTGCCCGCAGATCGAAGGGCAGTTTCATGTCGCGCTCTTCATGTCTGACGTCATCCTCATCCGTTTCCCTTGTCCCCGACCCTGACCGGCGTCCCTTGCGGCCATCACGCCGTCCAGTCCCCCGGACGTCATTCACCATGCGCAGGCGGTCTGACGGCGTGAGGCCTGCAGGCCGGTGGGTCAGGCTCATGGGTATCACTTTTGCTGATGGCTGGCATCATGTCGAGCTATTTTACTGATGGTGTTCGAGGGCGCAGACTCACGCCATCCCCATGATTGACTGCAGGTACCTGATGGCTTCATCGCTGAGTGCGTCTTCCACCGCCCCATCCGACTCGGGGCATCACGATACTGCCGGGCAGCCAGTGCTGCCGTCCCCTCTCAAGGCGCATGGCCGTGATTGGCGACGCATGACCCAGGCGTTGTGTCTGGGCTCCTTCGTCGTCTTCATCAATCTCTATGTGGTGCAGCCGATGTTACCGCTGCTGGCGACCGACCTTGGCCTGAGCTCGCTGCAGGCGAGTCTGTCGTTGTCGGTGACCACCCTCACGCTGGCACTGGCGTTGCTGGTCTTCGGCCCGTTATCGGATGCACTGGGACGGCGACGTCTGCTGCTCTGGACATTGGCCGGGGGGGTGGCCTGCTCGGGACTTGCCTTGCTGGCTGAAGGTTTCTGGTCGCTGTTGGCAGTACGTGCGTTGCAGGGCTTTCTGCTCGGGGGCTTGCCGGCGGTCGCGGTCGCCTACATGAGCGATGAGATGGAACAGCCGGCGTTGATGGCTGCGGTGGGGCTCTATATCAGTGCCAATTCGCTCGGCGGCATCAGTGGGCGGGTCGCTGGAGGTTTCGTGGCTGAGCACTGGGGCTGGCAGATGAGTTTCGCGGTGATTGGCGGTATCAGCCTGTTGCTGCTGGCGGCGCTGTGGCAGTTGCTGCCGCGTCAGCGACGCTTCGTGGCACAGCCCTTCCATCCGGCCAGCATGCTGGCAGGGCTGGGGCGCCATCTGCGCAATCCACGGCTGTGGCCGGTGTTTCTGCTCGGTGGACTCAACTTCTTCATCTTCGTGAATCTCTACAGCTACATGACCTTTCGCCTGAGCGCGGCCCCCTGGTCACTGGGGAGTCAGTGGTTGGGATTGCTGTTTCTGACCTATCTGGCAGGCACCTTCGGTGCCTCGCAGTCCGGCCGGCTGGCACAGCGTCTGGCCGCCGGGCGGGGGCAGGCACTCGCGCAGGGAGCGCAGCGACAGGAGGAGCAGGATGGTGCGCAACGCCGCGCCCAGGCACTGACAATGATGCTGGGCACCGCGCTCTTGATTCTCGGCACTCTGGTCACGCTGAGCCATTCGTTGATCGGCATGCTGGCCGGCCTGAGCCTGAATGCCTTCGGCTTCTTCCTGGCGCATGCCACCGCGTCGGCCTGGGTCGGGCGCAATGCCGAAGGGGCGCGGGCCAGCGCCAGCGCGCTCTACCTGACGGCTTACTATCTCGGGGCGAGCCTGGGCGGCTTCTGGCTGGAGCCCTTCTGGCAGCAGGCAGGGTGGCCAGGGGTGGTGGTGGGTGGCGTCAGCGTTCTGCTTGTCACCCTGGGGTTGGCGATGCTGTGCTGGCGACGGGCTACGCCGCAGCATTGATATCCACCGTGAGATTCCTGCCTGACACGCAAACGGCTCGCCATCTGGCGAGCCGTTTGCGTGTCAGTGGCAGGTGAGCCGACTCGACGGTGAGACTCAGTGCGCCGGGGCGTCATCTCCCCAGATTTCCTCAAGACGGTCATCACGGCCACAACCCGCGCGATAGAAGCGATAGCGCACCGGGTTCTTCTGGTAGAAGTCCTGGTGATATTGCTCGGCGGCATACCAGGGGCCCGCTGCCTCGATCTCGGTGGCGATGCCTTCGGGGAATCTGTCCTTCAAGTCGTCGAGGCTCGCCTGGGCGGCGTCTTGCTGTGCTTCATCCACCGGATAGATGCCACTGCGGTATTGGGTGCCGGCATCGCAGAACTGACGATCCACCGCGATCGGGTCGATGTTGTGCCAGAAGACCTCCAGCAGGGTGTCATAGCTGACCTTTTCAGGGTCATAGACCACCTTGACCGCCTCCGTATGGCCCGTCCTGCCGGCCGAGACCTGCTTATAGGTGGGATTGTCCGTCTCGCCTGCCGTGTAGCCGGACGTCGTCGAGATCACGCCGTCAAGCTTGTCGAAGGGGCCTTCCATGCACCAGAAGCAGCCACCGGCGAAGATGGCGACCTCCTGGCCTTGAGTGACACCCTCGGCGACGCCTCTGGGCGCCTGTTCCGGGTCAAAGGCATTGGCGTGGCCGGCAATCAGCAGACCGCCAAGTAGGCTGGCAAGCGGTGTGAGACGTTTGAGCGCAGAGGAGGGGAATCGCGTGTATCGGGTCATGGTGTCTCCGGGAAAGGCGTCGTTCCTTCGAAGTGAGAACACGGAAATCTCCATGTCTCGATGGGCCGCGAGGTGGCTTGCCTTGCCATTCCCTCACTGCCTGTATCAGGGAACTACGCGAATCAACGCGGGATGGATGCGAAGATGTCGAATGAAACGGTACTGTTACCGTGATCATGATGAGGTCGTTCGCGTCATCATGACCTGATGAGTGCATCCAGTCAGCAACGCGTCTCGTAAGGACACGGTACATCCCAATGACATGCCCATGACGGCAGGAATCGAAAAGGAAATCGCCAGTGAATAAACGCAAGTTACTGCTTCTGGGCGCCATCGTCGCTGCCATCGTGGTCTTCTTTGCCAGTGGGGCACAGGACTACTTCACTCTGCAGAGCCTCAAGGCCAGTCAGTCGGAATTTCAGGCACTCTTCGAGGAATCGCCGTTCAAGGTCGCGGGTACCTTCTTCGTTGTCTACGTGGCGATGGCGGCACTCTCGCTGCCGGGTGCGGCATTGCTCACCCTGCTGGGCGGCGCCCTGTTCGGGTTTGGCTGGGGTCTGTTGTTGATCTCCTTCGCCAGTACCATCGGTGCCACCCTGGCCTTCCTCATCTCCCGCACGCTGTTGCGCGAAAGCATCGAGAAGCGCTTCCGTCGTCAGCTGGAATCCCTGAATCGCGGGGTCGAGCGTGAAGGCGGCTTCTATCTGTTCACGCTGCGTCTGGTGCCGGTCTTCCCGTTCTTCATCGTCAATCTGGTGATGGGCCTGACCCGCATGCGTGTGGTCACCTTCTATGTGGCAAGCCAGCTGGGCATGCTCGCCGGTACCGCCATCTACGTGAATGCCGGTCGCGAGCTGGGTCAGCTGGAGTCGCTGTCCGGCATCCTCTCGCCGGGGCTGATCGCCTCCTTCATCGCGCTGGGCCTCTTCCCGTTGATCGCCAAGAAGATCGTCGGCGTGCTGCGCAAGCGCAAGCAGCAGGCGGCCTTCGACAAGCCGAAGACCTTTGACTACGACATGGTCGTCATCGGTGCCGGTTCCGCCGGGCTGGTGACCAGCTATATCGCCTCCGCCGTGAATGCGCGTGTCGCGCTGATCGAGCGTCACAAGATGGGCGGTGACTGCCTCAACACCGGCTGCGTCCCCTCCAAGGCGCTGATTCGTGCCGGGCGTGCGGCTCATGAGATTCGTCAGTCCCAGCGCTTCGGGATCACCGCCAATGAGCCGGAAATCGACTTCGCCAAGGTGATGGGGCATGTGCAGGACGTGGTCGAGAGTGTCGAACCGCATGACAGCATCGAGCGTTACGAGAGTCTGGGCGTGGAAGTCCACACCGGCAATGCCAGACTCAGGACGCCCTGGGAAGTGGAAGTCGATGGTCGCGTGCTGACCACGCGCAACGTGGTGATCGCCACCGGTGCCCGCCCGCGTGTTCCTGCGATCCCCGGTATCGAGCTGATTACGCCGCTGACCTCTGACAATCTGTGGGATCTCAGGGTGCAGCCCAAGCGTCTGGTGGTGCTGGGCTCCGGCCCGATCGGCATGGAGCTGGGGCAGAGCTTCGCGCGCCTGGGCAGTCACGTCACCATCATCGAGGGTGCCCCGCGGGTGATGCCGCGTGAAGACGAGGAAGTCAGCGCGCTGATGCACGAGCAGCTGGACGGTGAGGGCGTCGACCTGCGCATCAATTCCACCGCCACGCGCATCGAGGTGCTCAAGGACAAGGACAGTCAGCCGATGCGCCATCTGGTCGTGAGTTCTCCCGACGGCGAGGAGAGCTGGATCGAGTTCGATGAGCTGCTGGTGGCCATCGGGCGCGAAGCCAACGTCGAAGGCTTCGGTCTGGAAGAGCTGGGCATCGCGGTCTCCGAGCGCGGCACCATCGATGTCTCCGAGTCGCTGCAGACGCTGCAGCCGAACATCTGGGCGTGTGGCGATGTCGCTGGCCCCTATCAGTTCACCCATGCGGCAGGTCATCAGGCATGGCACGCCGCGGTCAATGCACTGTTCGGCGGATTGAAGACCTTCAAGGTCGATTACCGCATCATGCCGATGGTCACCTACACCGAGCCGGAAGTGGCGCGGGTCGGCCTCAACGAGACCGAAGCCAAGGCCCAGGGCTATGACTATGAAGTGACCCATTACGAGATGGGCGAGAGTGACCGTGCCCTGGCCGAGCGTGCGACGGAAGGCTTCGTCAAGGTGCTCACCGAGAAGGGACGCGATCGTATCCTGGGCGTGACACTGGTCGGTGCCTATGCGGGGGAATGGCTGGCGGAATTCACCATGGCGATGAAGCATGGCATCGGTCTCAACAAGATCCTGTCCACCATCCATCCGTATCCGACACTGTCCGAGGCCAACAAGGCGGCAGCAGGCATGTGGAAGAACGCCCACAAGCCGGAAGGCGTGCTCAAGGTGCTGGATCGTTACTTCACCTGGCGCCGCAATGGACGCTTCGAGCCGACCAAGACACGCCAGGCGGATGATGTCACTACTCCCGTGACGGTCGACAAGCACTGATCCTTTCCCATGCCGCGAACCTGCTCGTTCAGGGTCGCGGCATCTTGCTATCAGGAGAAACCTCCATGGCTACGACATGTCTGCCGGGGCGACGTCGCGCACTGGCATTGATGGGTGGGTCACTGGTGTTGATGGCCGGCATGAGTGCCATGCCCTGGGCCACATCACTGGCGTATGCCGCCGATGCCGCCAAGGGGCGGGCAGTGCCGATGCTGGCTGCACTGGAGTGGGACGTGATCGCCGACAAGGCACGCGGTCAGCGCATCGACTTCCACGCCTGGGGCGGAAGTGAAGCCACCAACGCCTATCTGCGCGCCCAGGCAGAGATCGCGGCACGTGAGCACGGTATCGAGGTGCGTCACGTCAAGATTGCCGATACCGCCGAGAGTGTCTCGACCTTGCTGGCCGAGAAGGCGGCGGGACGCAGTGATGGCAGTATCGATGTCATCTGGATCAACGGCGAGAACTTCCGCGCGCTCAAGCAGGCCGAGCTGGTGTGGGGCCCCTTCGTCGAACGCCTGCCCAACAGCGAGTATCTGCTCGAGGAGATCGGTGCGCGTGACTTCGGGCTCGCCACCGAGGGAATGGAGGCGCCATGGGGGCGTGCCCAGCTGATCTTCATGTACGACAGTGCCTTGCTGGAATCGCCGCCACGCTCGATGCGGGCGCTGCTGGACGTGGCGAAGGCCAACCCCGGGCGCGTGACCTATCCGCAGCCACCGAGCTTTCATGGCACCACCTTTCTCAAGCAGGCGTTGCTTGAGTTGATGCCGGGTGAGCAGCGTGAGCTGCTGGCATCTCCCGTGGCGAGTGATGCTCTGTTCGCTGAGGTGACCGCACCGCTGTGGGACTATCTCGATGCACTGCATCCGCTGATGTGGGCGCAGGGCGAGCGACAGCCAGCCGGCGCCGAGGAGCAGATGAAACTGCTGGCTCAGCGCAGTGTCTGGATCGCGCTGAGCTTCGTGCCCCAGGAAGTGGCCAATGCCCGTCAGGAAGGGCGGCTGCCACCGACCATTGAGCCGTATATCCATGACGGCGGCACTCTCGGCAATGTGCACTATCTAGCGATTCCGGCCAGTGCGCCTCACAAGGCGGCCGCATTGGTGTGGGTCAATCAGTTGATGTCCGCCGAGGCACAGGCTGCCAAGGCGGACCCCTCACGCTGGGGTGACGAGACGGTGCTGGACGTGACGCGCCTGCCGGCGGCACAGCGCGCTGCCTTCGACGCCTTGCCGGAGCTTGCGGGTGGCATGTCGCCCGAAGCGCTGGGCACGCCGCTGAGCGAGCCGCATCCCAGTTGGACCGATGCACTGGAGGCCGAGTGGGCGCGACGCTATCGCAACTGACGCAGTGGCTTGCCGAGCGCTGGCGCGCTGAGCGCCCGGCGGGTCGCCTGGCATTGACACCGGCTCGCCTGCTGCGCTGGGCGGTATTGCTGTTGTTGCTCGGCCCCACGGCGCTGGGGCTGGCAGGACTGGTCGCACCGGCCTTCGGGCTGTGGCCGGCGCTTGGCTTCGAGGAGGTCTCGGCGATCGCCTGGCAGCGCTGGTGGGCCTTGCCGGGACTGGCCGACGGACTGCGTCTGACCCTGGTCAGCGGGATCGGCGGCACGCTGCTGGCGGTACTGCTGACCATGGGCTGGCTGGCCGCGGCCGCCGGTACCCGTTTCGGCGAGCGCCTCGAACGTCTGCTGGCACCGGTGCTGGCGATGCCGCATCTGGCGCTGGCTCTGGGGCTCTTGTGGCTGGCCGCTCCCAGCGGCGTGCTGATGCGACTGCTGCTGGCACCCTTCGAGGTGCTGGTCCCCCCGCAATACCCTCTGCCGGACGCCCATGGCATCACGCTGGCGCTGGGACTGGCACTCAAGGAAGCGCCGTTTCTGATGCTGATGGCCCAGACGGCGCTCTCGCGTCTGCCGGTCACCGCGCAACTGCAGGCGGGCCAGGCGCTCGGCTACAGCATCCCCCAGCTGCGCTGGCGAATTCTGATGCCGCAGGTGATGCGGGCCATCGCCCTGCCCATCGGTGCCGTGCTGGCCTATTCGCTGGCGGTGGTGGATGTCGCTCAGGTACTGGGGCCGACACGTACGCCGACCCTGGCGGTGCGTCTGGTCGAACTGTGGCGTGACAGTGACCCGAGCTCACGTCTACCGGCCAGTGTCGGGGCACTCCTGCTGGCACTGCTGGTCATCGTGGTGATGGCGCTGGGTGCCGCTGTGGGACGTTATCTGTTGAATCGCCATCGTGACTGGGTGCTCGACAACCCTGCACCTCGGGCGGCGGTACGCAAGGGGCAGCGCGGGCGCGTGATCCGCGTCCTGCTCGGCACGGTGACGGCAGTCTCGCTGCTGGCCTTTGCCGTGATCGCCGTTCAGTCGCTGGCCAGAAGCTGGTTCTTCCCGTCACTGCTGCCGGCTCGCTGGGGGCTGGAAAGCTGGCAACAGGCGCTTTCAGGACTGGGTGGGGCCTTCAGCAACAGTCTGTGGCTCGCCGTGCTGGTCGCCACCCTGGCGGTGATGCTCAGTGTGGCGGTCTTCGAGCGTGAGCGTGAGGTGGGTCGCCTGCGAGGCTTCGTGGTGTGCCTCTACCTGCCGTTGCTGCTGCCTCAGGCAAGCTTCCTGTTCGGTTTCCAGGTCGGCTGGCTGAGCCTCGGCGCGGATCCGGGCTGGGTGGGGGTGGTGATCGGCCACCTGCTGTTCGCCTTGCCCTATGCCTGGCTGACGCTGGCCGGCCCCTGGGCCCGCTTCGACGTGCGCCTCGAGCAGGCAGCACGACTGCTGGGGCGCTCGCGGCTTGAGGTGCTGATCGGCATCCGGCTGCGCTTGATGCTCAGGCCTCTGGCCATCAGCTGGGCAGTGGCCTTCGCGGTCAGCATCGCGCAGTACGTGCCGACGGTGGTGCTGGGCGGTGGACGCGTCCCCACCCTGACCACCGAGACGCTGGCGCTGGCCACGGGGGCGGATCCTCGCCTGACGGCGGTCGCGGCCTGCCTGCAGGCCTGTCTGCCGTTGCTGATCTTCCTGCTGGCGAGAGCCGTGCCTGCCGGGCGCGCGCTGGCACCGATACGTGGCTGACGCCTGACACCTTCCCCATTCAATCATTCTGGAGTCGATGAAGCATGCTGGACAAGTGGACCTCACGCTGGGTACAGCCACCCCTGAAACGCCTGGCACGTAGCGCAGCGGAACGCGGTCTGCATCCTGACCAACTGACGTTGGCTGGCTTCGTCATCGGCATGCTGGCATTGCCGCTGCTGGCCTATGGGCAATTCGGGCTGGCACTGATCGCGATCCTGATCAATCGGGTGGTGGATGGGCTGGATGGTGCCCTGGCGCGTCATGCGGGCTTGAGCTCGGACGCCGGCGGCTTTCTGGATATCTGTCTTGATTTCCTGTTCTACGCCGCCGTCGTGGTGGGCTTTGCACTGGCAGACCCGGCCACCAATGCCATGCCGGCCGTGGCGTTGCTGTTCGCCTTCGTGGGCACGGGATCCAGCTTTCTGGCCTTTGCCATCATGGCGGCCAAGCACCAGCTGGAGCGCCCCAATTTCACCCGCAAGGCCTTCTATTATCTGGATGGCCTGACCGAGGGTACCGAGACCATCGCCTTCTTCGTGCTGGCCTGCCTGATGCCACAGCATTTCGCGTGGCTGGCGTGGATCTTCGCGGCGGCATGCATCCTGACCACGCTGACGCGCGTATGGGGAGGGTATGTCACCTTGCGGGCCCAGGACCGAAGCGAGCAGCATGGCACCGACCCGGATTGATACGTGCCAAGCGCGGTACCTGGCCCTGCAGATGACTCGTCCCGTCATCTTTTCTCATCGCGTTGTTCAAGCGCTCCGGAGTCTTGCCAATGAAAACCACTTCCCGTCAGTTGTCTTGCTTCCTCCCCATGCTCGCGGCAGTCGCCTCCAGTGGCCTGCTGGCGGCGGCGATGCCCTCTGCGGCGCTGGCGGCTGACAAGACCTTCACGCCGGCCGAGATTCTCGCCTGGGGCGAGAAGACCTTTGAAGGCCAGACCGCGTATCGCGTGGTGGAGCGCGAAGGCCGGCCCGCTCTCGAGGCGCGTGCTCAGGGGCAGGCCTCCGCACGCTATCTTGAGGAAGATATCTCGCTCGAGGAGACGCCCTATCTGAAGTGGTGCTGGCAGGTGGACAGCATCTATCCGGGCGTAAACGAGAAGACCAAGGAAGGGGATGACTACCCGGCGCGCCTCTATGTGGTCAACAAGACCGGCATCCTGCCGTGGCAGGTAGAGGCCATCAATTACGTCTGGTCCAGCAGTGAGGCGAAGGACAGTCATTGGGACAATGCCTTCACTGACCGCGCCGTGCTGCTGGCGGTGGAGTCCGGTGATCAGAAGGTGGGGCAGTGGGTCGCCGAGGTACGCGACCTGCGTGCCGACTACTCGGCGCTGTTCGGTAGCACGCCAGACGAGATAGCTGGGCTTGCGTTGATGGCTGACGGTGACAATGCCGGAGGCGACGCCACGGCGCTGTTCCGTGGGCTGAGCCTTTCCAGTGATGCCACGCCGCCCAGCTGCGGCGCCTGATCTGCAGAGCGAATCCCCGGGAAGCCTCATCACAGACAGCATCATCAGAACCGGGCTTCAGAACCGGGCCTCAGAACTGGGCCTCAAAACCTGGTTTCAGACATGAAAAAGCCCCGCGACCGAGAATTCGGTGGCGGGGCTTCAGGTTCAGGCGTCACACATTCTCGTGTGAAGCACTCATCGGGCGACAGGGCCACCCGATGAGGGAAGGGGCGGAGCTTAGTGCTCCACGCCACCTTCACCGTGAACGTGGCCGTGTTCCAGCTCTTCGGCGGACGCTTCGCGCACGTTGGTGATCTCGACGTCGAAGTTCAGGGTCTCACCGGCCAGCGGGTGGTTACCATCGACAGTGACGGTGTCGCCTTCGACCTTGGTGACGGTGACCATCAGCGGGCCACCCTGGGTCTGTGCCTGGAACTGCATGCCGGCTTCGATCTCTTCGACGCCCTGGAAGGCTTCACGCGGCACTTCCTGCACCAGCGCTTCCTGGACATCACCGTAACCTTCTTCCGGAGAGACAGCGACTTTCAGCTTGTCGCCGGAAGTCTTGCCATCGAGTTCCTTCTCGAGGCCCGGAACGATGTTGCCGGCACCGTGGATGTAGGCCAGCGGCTCACGGCCTTCGGAGCTATCCAGCACTTCACCTTCGTTGTTGGTGAGGGTGTAGTGGAAGGATACGACGGCATTCTGGGCGATTTGCATGTTGAGGGCCTTTCGATAGGTATATGAACGGTCAATGGTAACGTGACCCTGAGGTGGCTGTCAGGGGGCTACGAGGAAAAATCCCGCGTATCGCGTGGCTTGCAGCTTGTTGAACAGCCATCCTGCAGGGCATGTCATCCACGTCACCGTGTCTTGAAATACTAGGTGACGCCCTGAAGGAGGCTTTTCAACCCGGTCCCCGAATTTTTTCTTGCCTGTTGCCCCGGGTGAGACTACACGCCTGCGCGAGCTTCCAGGGCGGGAAGGCGACGGGCATGGAGGAGAGAGGGGCTTTAGGGAAGATTGAGGGAAGAAGGAAAGGGGGAGGAACAGGAGAGAAGAAAGAGGAGAACACGAGAGAAGAAAGGGGGAGCTGGCCGCGCTTCGCTATACGAGGCAGGGCAACTTCAGGCGCCAATCACGGTCTCATGACCAATGACCGACAATGGTTGGTGCTGTCCGCTTGCGAGGGCATCGGGGGGCCGTTACTCTGCCTGTTCAGACTGCGAATTCTGACGCGGGCCTTTCGTTACCGGCTCCGCTCGCAAGGTCTGCCCCGTGGCCGCTGGCGGGAAACGACAATCACATGTTCCATGCGACCCTATCTTTCAGGAGAGAATTTCGATGACCGTGACACTGATCTGGCTGGTGAGCTTCGCCGCGCTCTTCATGCTGTGCTTGAACCGTTGGGAGGGCTCGCTGGGTGCCACCGTCAAGCGCATCCTGCCGGATGCCCTGAGCATCGACAGCGGTGATCGCTATGTCTGGGGCGCAGCGCTTGCCGTGCTGGGCGCTACTTTCATCGTCAACCCCATTTCCATGCTGATGGCGCTGATCATGCTGGCACTGATCGCCTTCATCGGCGGAAAGCTGATCTGCTGGGGCATGAGCAAGGTCAAGATGCACTGATCTGCCTTTATCATCCCGGGAGGCTTCAGTCCGCGTGTGACGCGCTGATCCGTTGCCTCCCACGGACACACGAAGGCCGGGCATCTGCCCGGCCTTCGTGTGTCTGGCACAGCTGTTCTCACCGTCGGTCTCTGGTCTTCACAGCCAGGTGGAGAGCGTGATGGAGCCGAACTGATCGCTTTCCTGTTGGGTCTCGAATTCGTGCGTGCGCCAGACGTTGACGAAGGCGAGCTGCCAGCGCTGCCAGCTCAGGGCAAAGCCGAGCTGGACATCTCCTACCAGCGGGCGACGGTCCACCGAGTCACTGTCCTCAAAGCTGTTGCCGTCCAGCAGCATGTTGCGCGCCACGGCACGGCCTTCCAGATTGGCGAACAGATACCAGGCGAATTCACCATCCGGCTCGAAATACTGACGCCCGCTCTGGGAGGGAGCGACGGTCGGGATGCCGTAGCTGCGTGACAGTCCCTGGCCGATGCGCACACCGCCCCCCACGCCAGCGTAGGTATACAGGTTGCCCAGCGCCATCGAGGCAGAGGGGCCGTACTCCATTTCCAGGCCCCCCAGGCTTGCCGGCAGCCACAGCTGGCTCTGCCAGCCGGCATTGACCACGGCTTCATTGTGAAGCTGATGGTCCCAGCCCTGCGGGTCATCACTGCCGGTGATCTCGTGGACTCCCTTCTGCGCCTTCTCGGCACCTGAGGCGGGACCGACGATGCCGAGATCCAGATTGAAGGTATCGACCCGTCGCCAACCCTCTCCCTCTTCACCGGCGAACAGCGAAAGGCCACCGAACAGATAGCCCGCATAGGGGCGATCATCCTCGTTTGGTTGCTCGCGAGTGATGTCGTTGGGGGTATAGATCTGCTGTCCGAAGCGATAGGCCGTGGCATCCAGACGTGCAGCGCTGAAACCGGGCACCCAGTCGGCGAAGGCGCGAGACCAATGCTGATCCGGTGTCGCGAAGGTATAGCTCAGCGCAAACCCATTGGTGTAGTGGCCGTCATCGCCGGAGGCGAGAAGGTCATTCTCGACCTTGAGAGACAGCACGCCACCCTCGTCCTCGTCAGCTTCCACCATGGGGGCCAGCGCCACCGCGCCGAGCATGATCAGCGCCAGCCCCAGCCGTCGCGTGGAGAAGGCGGGAGCCATCTGCGGGACATGGCGGGTGACGATAGTCGCGCACGGACGCTCATCACCATAACGGCGGTGTCCGTGGGAGGAACTGGTCAAGGATGACGCGCTGCAAGGCGCCTGGCGGGCACTCTGAGGAGAATCTGTAGGACGGGCAGTGACGGGACGCATCGCAACTCCTGGGACGAAAAGTTGTACACAGAGTCTAGTTAAGCTGCATGTGTATAACTTTGCACAAAAAATCACGATTTCATAGCCTGTTAATCAATAGATGACCAATGGATCACTCCGTACGGCGCGCTGCTCATGCGTGAGGAAGAGAAAGAGAGCAAGGGCAAGAGAAAGAGAGAGGAAAATATCGATACGCCAGCGTCAGGCGCGTGCGAGGGACCAGGCAAGCGCATGAATACCGGGAAGGCGAGGGCAGCAAGCAAAGCCGCAAAACGGCAGGAGCCTCTTGAGTGCAGAGAGGCCTGCAACAGAAGTCGTTCAGGGAGGGAAGACACTGAATGGCTGGCACCCGGCAAGGGCACCAGCCATCAAGAGGATCAATACGGGGCGACGCTCAGGTTGGCGCCGTAGCCGACCAGGCGGACACGCTGGCCAACCGAGAAGGCGGTATCGGCCTTCTGGACGACGATGAGGCTGTCGCCAGCATCGCGACGCACCTCGATCTCGTAGGCGTCGATCTGGTCGACGTTGTCGGCGATCGACTTGCCCGCGACGCTGCCGCCGATGGCACCGGCGGCGGTCGCGATCGCGCGGCCGGAACCGCCACCGATCTGGCTGCCGAGCAGGCCGCCGACGACGGCGCCACCCAGGCCGCCAAGCACGCCACTGCCTTCATCCTGTGCCTGGATCTGCACCGGGCGCAGCGAGGTGATGGTGCCGTAGCTGACGGACTGCGCGCGCTTGGCCTGATCGCCGGTGTAGACGTTGCCGGAATAGATATCGCTGTTCGCGCAGCCACCCAGTGTCAGCAGGCCAATGGCGATCACTGGCAACCAGCGTGCCGAGCGTTTCGCGTCAGGACGTCGTTGTGAGTGGGTCGGGAAGCTCATGGTGTATTTCCTCGCAGAAAGCGGTGCAACATTCGGTTGTGATGAGGTCATGGGGTGTGGAGGCCGATGACGACGGATGAGAGAAGCTGGCTGGCACGTCCGTTGGCCGCCACCGTGTCGTTGCGCTGTCGAGGGCCGAGGCAATGCCCCCCGTGACAGTGCAAGAACACTGTTTCCTAACAGTATAGACCACGCCGCCATTCTCGGGTTCCCCTGTACGCCATCCCGGGCGGGAGCACCCGTGCCACTGTTGCGTCGCGCCCCATGCACCGAATTCTGGAACGACGAAGACACGCAAGCCCGCGTGAACGGGCTTGCGTGTCTTCGGATGGTGCCCCTCGGTCAAGTCGCTGTCTCGCCGAGGGTTGTCTGCTGTCTGCAGGGAAGTGCTGGGATCAGAACTGGTCTTCCTCGGTAGAGCCGGTGAGGGCGGTGACGGAGGAGTTGCCACCCTGGATGACATTGGTCATGTCATCGAAGTAGCCGGTGCCGACTTCCTGCTGGTGTGCCACGAAGGTGTAGCCCTTCTCGGCGGCGGCAAATTCGGCTTCCTGTACCTTCTCGACGTAGTGCTTCATGCCTTCGCCCTGGGCGTAGTCGTAGGCGAGATCGAACATGTTGAACCACATGTTGTGGATGCCGGCCAGGGTGATGAACTGGTACTTGTAGCCCATGTCCGAGAGTTCCTGCTGGAACTTGGCGATGGTGGCGTCGTCGAGGTTCTTCTTCCAGTTGAAGGAAGGCGAGCAGTTGTAGGCCAGCAGCTGATCCGGGTATTCCTTCTTGATCGCTTCCGCGAAGCGGCGTGCTTCCTCGAGGTCCGGCTTGGCCGTCTCGCACCAGATCAGGTCGGCGTAGGGCGCGTAGGCCAGACCGCGTGCGATGGCCTGATCCAGGCCGGCATTGACGCGATAGAAGCCTTCGTCGGAGCGCTCGCCGGTCAGGAACGGCTTGTCGTAGTCGTCGACGTCAGAGGTGATCAGGTCAGCGGCGTTGGCATCGGTACGCGCGATGACCAGCGTCGGCACGCCGGCCACGTCAGCGGCCAGACGCGCGGCGACCAGCTTCTGCACCGCTTCCTGGGTCGGCACCAGCACCTTGCCCCCCATGTGACCACATTTCTTGACTGACGCCAGCTGGTCCTCGAAGTGCACGCCGGAGGCGCCCGCGCGGATCATGGCGGTCATCAGCTCATAGCCGTTGAGTACGCCACCGAAGCCGGCCTCGGCATCCGCCACGATGGGCGCGAAGTAGTCGACGAAGCCGGCATCGCCCGGATTGGCCCCTTTCTGCCATTGGATCTGGTCGGCGCGACGGAAGGTGTTGTTGATGCGCTTGACCACGGTCGGCACGGAATCCACCGGGTAAAGGGATTGATCCGGGTACATGGCCTCGCTGGTATTGTTGTCAGCGGCGACCTGCCAGCCGGACAGGTAGATGGCTTCGATACCGGCCTTCACCTGTTGCATGGCCTGGCCACCGGTCAGGGCGCCAAGACAGTTGACGTAGCCCTTCTTGGCATCACCATTGACCAGTTTCCAGAGCTTTTCGGCACCACGCGTCGCCAGGGTGTTGGCTTCCTGGACGGAGCCGCGCAGGCGCACCACATCCTCTGCGGAATACGGGCGTGTCACGCCTTCCCAACGTGCATTTTCGGCCCAGTCCTTTTCCAGCGCTGCAATCTGTTCGGCACGTGATTGAGTCATGGTGCATCTCCTGATGGCTTCGTCGCAGGGCCTCGAGGGCGCCTGGCATGTCGTGGTGTCTTGAGTCTGTTGCCGTGTCATCTGGTGAATCAGGGCGGGACCTGGTCAGAAACTGGCGTGCGGAAATGTCGTGAGACCCTCCGGGCTGCCTGCCGCTCATCGCCGCCAAGCGCTATCCATCATTTGTCATTGTCATCGTGGGATAGCGAGATCATCGTTTGTTGTTGTGGGTCTTGAAGTCGTGTCGGTCAGGCGAGTTCTCTCGAGCAGTACCTGATGGCAGCCCTCGCGCATCTCAGGATGAGGCTGCAGAGTCAGACGCTCGAGCCAGGGCTGCAGGAAGTAGAGGCTGGCCTCCAGGACTGGCACCGTGCAGTTCGCAAGTCTTGCCGTGACGCGGGGAGGGCGGCCATCCGGCGCTCTGAGGCGCGCGATGAGCTCCCCCCAGCAGAGCGCCTCTCGCACACTGCCGATGTGAGCGATATCGAGCCCGGCATGGCGTTCGCCGCGATGCCGCGCGGCGGCCAGCGTCCAGAAGGCCAGCGGGAGGGGGCGTCCGGCGATCATGAGCCCCTTCACGGCTTGCTCAAGCCCGGGTAGCGCGAGGCGTGAATCAGCCGCCAGTCCGTCACCCTGACGTGCCACCTGCCAGGTATCGTCGCGCAATCCCGGCTCCGGTCCCGTCGACGCCGGCTGCGAGGTCCCATCGAATCGTTGCCATTGCCAGTCGTTGCCTGCCAGGTGCCAGCGCTTGTCACGGCTCAGATGACAGATCGTCTGTGCCTGTGCAGCGGTCGGTTCTGGTGGAACGCTGGGCAGGAGGTCGATCATCGGGCGAGCCAGTCTGGCGAGGCGTGCCTGCATCTCTCGGGAGTGCCACAGCTCACTCCGGGCTTCCTCCAGTGGCTTCCCCGTGATGCCGCTGGTGGCACTGCGTCCCGACACATGGCTGCTGACGTTGGCCATGGCGCTCCCGCTGGATGTGGCAAGCGTTGCAGAGGGTATGCCATGCATGGGGAGGCCTCCTGATTGGCGATGCCGCAATGCAGCGTGATGGGGATGACTCCTAGCATCGCTGTGAATCACCGCGTTGTCTTTCATTCCTTGGTCGTATTAAAACGCCCGTTTCATACCGTTTCAACGCTGAGGATAATTCGCATGACAAACGAGTGTTTTAATATTTTCAATATCATCATCATGTCAGGTTTCATGGGCTCTGGGGAATGATGACTTGGTCACGTTTCACGTTGTAGCCAGACTACAAGATATTTCAAGGCATAAAAAAACCGGCCCCCACAGGGAGCCGGTTTCTGGTGACAAAACGTCGCTTTTCAGTTGAGAATCAAGCGCATGCTGCGGTGCGGTATCCCGGCATCGATGAATTCCTCACCGAAGGCCGTGAAGCCCAGGCGTTGATAGAATTCCAGAGCGTGGATCTGGGCATCGAGCAGTACCTCTGCGTGACCCGCCTGGCGAGCGGCATGAATGGCCGCCTCCATCAGGCGCAGACCAAGCCCCAGCCCCCGTGCCTGGGAGAGCACGGCGACGCGACCGACATGGCCATCCGGCAACAGGCGAGCGGTCCCGACGGCACGCCCTTCAAGGCGTGCCAGGAAATGGACGCACTGCTCGTCGCGGCCGTCCCATTCCTCGTCCTGCGGGACCTGCTGCTCTTCGATGAAGACCACGCGACGGATCTCGCTGGCCTCATCGGCGAGGGTCTGCCAGTCACCGCGTTCCAGACTGATCATGGCGTCACTCATGCGTCATCTTCCTCCTCGTCCTCTTCGTCCTGCAGGTCGCATTCCAGAATCAGACTGCCGCGATTGACCAGTGCCGTGAGCAGGCTGACCACGGCCTTGCGATCAAGGTCGGCCGTCGTGTAGTCAAGCAACACCGCCGTCAGGCGTTCGCTGGAGGCCAGCGCTTCCGCGAGCGCCGGGGTCGCGGGGACGCCATCGCCATCGACGAACAGGGTGCTGGTGTCATTCTCACCGTGACGGAAAGCGAAGCGCGAGCCCAGCGAGCGCACCAGTACGCCTTCATCTTCCAGATACTCGACCAGTTCATGCGTCTTGAGCGCCGGCTCACGGGCGGCGAGCTGCTCCAGATACTTGGGCTGGGTCATGTAGCGACCGAACCACTGGGCCAGCTGGGTCGGGTTGTCCAACGTGCTGAGCAACAGTTCGCGTACGCGCTCGAGCGAGGCGTCGTCCAGCTCGCCGGCATTGGCGACCGGTGCCATGCCCTGGTCACGGTAGCGCAGCGATTCCGGCAGGCTGGCGCCCAGGTAATCGGCATAGGAGGTGACGACTTCATCGGCGGAAGGGGCACGGAAGCCGACCGAGATGGTCATGCAGTCATCGGACTGGCTGACGCCGTGGTGGGCCAGACGCGGCGGCACGTAGAGCATGTCGCCCGGCTCCAGCACCCAATCCTCGCCCGGCGTGACCTCGAAGTGCTTGAGGATGCGCAGGTCGATGCCATCGATGATCTCGGCGTCATCACCGTGCATGCCGCCCAGCTGCCAGTGACGCTGGCCTTGCGCCTGGAGCAGGAAGACATCGTAGTTGTCCAGGTGCGGGCCGACGCTGCCGCCGGTGGGCGCGTAGCTGATCATGATGTCATCGAGGCGCCAGCGCGGCAGGAAGGTGAAGGGCTCGAAGAGGGCAGCGACGTCCGGGACGTAATGGTCCACTGCCTGCACCAGCAGGCTCCACTGGCTGTCGTCCTTGGCATCGAGGCGCGCAAAGGTCGCTTCATCGAAGGGGCCGTGGCTGACCTGCCAGGCCTTGTCCGGGCCGTTTTCCTCGACCAGACGGGCTTCGATGCCATCTTCACAGGCCAGACCGGCCAGTTCATCGGCTTCCAGCGGCGTCTCGAAGTCTGCGAAGGCCCCGCGGATCAGCAGCGGCTTCTGCTGCCAGTAGTCGCGCAGGAATTCGCGGATGCTCAGGCCGCCCAACAGTGCCAGTGGCGTGTCGGTGTCGTGGGGGGCGGGGGATGTGCTCATGCAGAACCTCTCGAACGTGAGCCGCAGCCCTTGGTGGGCCTGCGTGTCTCGCGATGACGTCGGTGAAGCCGCTTCCGGTTGGCTGGCGGCAATGCGATCCATGCCGGCCCGCGTGGGGCGTGACATGTCGTGCGCACTGACGTGGATACGTCAGTGGTCGTGAATCCAGTGTGTCGTTCAATGTGCAGCGTGCTGCATGCTGTCTAATACGCAATGCATGACGCCGGAGCAGAGGCCCCGGCGTCTTAAGACTTGCAGTGACCTGCGCCGCTTAGAGCGCCTTGGCCTGTGCAATGGCGTTGCCGATGTAGCTGGCCGGGCTCAGAGCCTTCAGCTCGGTCTTGACGTCTTCCGGCAGTTCCAGCGTCTCGATGAAGGCGGCGAAACCGGCCTGGTCGATGCGCTTGCCACGGGTCAGCTCCTTGAGCTTTTCGTAGGGCTTCTCGATGCCGTAACGACGCATGACGGTCTGGATCGGCTCGGCCAGCACTTCCCAGCTGTTGTCCAGATCCGCGTTCAGACGTTCCGGGTTGGCTTCCAGCTTGCTGATGCCCTTCAGGGTCGCCTGGTAGGCGATCAGGCCCTGTGCCAGACCGGTACCGAGATTGCGCAGCACGGTGGAGTCGGTCAGGTCACGCTGCCAGCGGGAGATCGGCAGCTTCTGCGCCAGATGGCCCAGCACGGCGTTGGCGATGCCCAGATTGCCTTCGGAGTTCTCGAAGTCGATCGGGTTGACCTTGTGCGGCATGGTGGAGGAGCCGATTTCGCCGGCCACGGTGCGCTGCTTGAAGTAGCCCAGCGAGATGTAGCCCCAGACATCACGATCAAAGTCGATCAGGATGGTGTTGAAGCGGCAGACGGCATCGAACAGCTCGGCGATGTAGTCGTGCGGCTCGATCTGGGTGGTGTACGGGTTGAAGGTCAGGCCGAGGCTCTCGACGAAGGTTTCGGCATTGGCCGCCCAGTCGATGGCCGGGTAGGTGGTCAGGTGGGCGTTGTAGTTGCCCACGGCACCGTTGATCTTGCCGAGCATCTCGAGGCGTTCGATCTGCGCCAGCTGACGACGCAGACGCGCGGCGACGTTGGCCATTTCCTTGCCCAGGGTGGTCGGGCTGGCAGTCTGGCCGTGGGTACGCGACAGCATCGGCTGTTCGGCGTGCTGGTGGGCCAGTGCGACGATGGCCTCGGTCACTTCACGCATCTGCGGCAGCAGCACGTTGTCCAGACCGCCACGCAGCATCAGGGCGTGAGACAGGTTGTTGATGTCTTCACTGGTGCAGGCGAAGTGGATGAATTCGGTGACGGCGTTGAGCTCAGCGTTGCCCTCGACCTTCTCCTTCAGGAAGTATTCGACCGCCTTCACGTCGTGATTGGTGGTGCGTTCGATGTCCTTGATGCGCTGGGCATCCTCGACACTGAAGTCGCTGACGATGGCGTCCAGTACGGCGTTGGCTTCCTTCGAGAAAGCCGGCACTTCAGCGATCTCGGCGTGGGCGGCCAGGCGCTGCAGCCAGCGCACCTCGACGGTGACACGGGCACGGATCAGGCCGAATTCACTGAAGTGCTCGCGCAGGGCCTCGGTCTTGGCGCCATAACGGCCATCGACAGGAGACAGAGCGGTGAGGGCGGACAGCTGCATGATGAGAATCTTCCGATGGTGGCAGGACAGGACGTGCTGCCAGTTCAAGTGTCTCGGAACCCGCTTGACGGGTTCCAGCGTTGTTGAAGCGAATTCGGGGTGTGCGCGGTGTTGCCTGGCGGGCGTGCTGCCGGCCAGGCGAACCGGCATCAGTCCAGCTGGCGCAGGGATTTCTTGAGCGCGGAGCGCTGGAAGATCAGCTTCCAGCGACGGCCGCCCTGCTGGTCCCACAGCAGCGCGAAGCGTACGCCGGCCAGCAGGGCGCAACGGATGCGCTCTGGCATCATGCGTTGCTGCAGCAGACCGGGATCGCCCTGCACCACGATCCGGTAACGGAAGGTGGAGAGGGTCTGCTGGTAGAGCTCGCCAAGGCTTGCGATCACGTTCTCGTGGGTCGGCCCGAAGTGCTCGGCCTGGCCCTGGATACGCGTCAGGCCTGCCCCCAGCTTGTCCAGCATGTCCGGGTCCTGCTTGAGCTTGCTCATCAGCATCACCAGCGAGAAGCCATAGCGCATCACTACGGGGGAGACCTGACGCCGATCCATCACCGCACTCACGGTGTCGATGCCCAGGCGCAGGCGGTTGTGATGCCCGCCGTAGATGGCCTCGAAACTTTCCGGGTTGGTGTCCAGAGTGGCGTTGACCAGGGTTTCCCAGGCGCGCTCATCGCACTGGCCATGACGGGCGAGCTCATCGACCAGCGCGGCCGCCTGGAAGACGCCCGCCAGCGAAAGCGCCTGGCGGGTGGTGGTATCAGTGACGGGACGGATCGGCACGCTGGTCATTGCGCGGCAGACTCCTCGGGGCCAGAGAGCGGGGCGGCGGCCATGCTGCTGGCCGCTGCCGGAAGTTTCCAGGCGGCATCGATCACGCCGCCACCCAGACAGATGTCGCCGAGATAGAAGACGGCTGACTGACCGGGCGTGACGGCACGTTGTGGCTCATCGAAGCGTACCTCGACACGCTGGCCGTCATTGACGATCAAGGTCGCGGCCTGATCTTCCTGACGGTAGCGATTCTTGCAGCGGATACACAGTTCGCCGTTGGCATCGGCCGCGGGCGGCTCGCCCGCCACCCAGTCGACGGACTCGGTGCTCAGGACCTGGGTGTAGAGCAGCTCGTGGTGCTTGCCCTGCACGGCGATCAGCACGTTGCGCTCCAGGTCCTTGGCACAGACGAACCAGGGAGCGTCCGGATGGTTGCGCAGTCCGCCGATGCCCAGGCCCTGGCGCTGGCCGAGGGTGTAGTACATCAGGCCCATGTGCTCGCCGATGACCTCGCCGTCAGGTGTCTCGATCTTGCCCGGCTGGGCTGGCAGGTACTGCTTGAGGAAGTCGGCGAAGCGTCGCTCACCGATGAAGCAGATACCGGTGGAATCCTTCTTGCGCGCGGTGACAAGCTCATGCCTTTCGGCGATGGCCCGCACTTCGTGCTTCTCCAGTTCTCCCACCGGGAACAGGGTGCGCGCGATGGCGGACTCCGGCACGGCGTGCAGGAAGTAGCTCTGGTCCTTGTTGGTGTCCAGGCCCTTGAGCAGGCGCGCACGACCGTCACGCACGCCGCCACGCACGTAGTGGCCGGTGGCGATCAGCTCGGCACCCAGCATCTCGGCATACTCGAGGAAGACCTTGAACTTGATCTCCCGATTGCAAAGGATGTCGGGATTCGGCGTGCGACCGGCCTTGTACTCGGCCAGGAAGTGCTCGAAGACATTGTCCCAGTACTCCGCGGCGAAGTTGGCGGTATGCAGCTTGATGCCGAGCTTGTCGCACACGGCCTGGGCATCGGCCAGGTCTTCGATGGCGGTGCAGTATTCGCTGCCGTCATCTTCGTCCCAGTTCTTCATGAACAGGCCTTCGACCTGGTAGCCCTGCTCCATCAACAACAGGGCAGAGACAGAGGAGTCGACACCGCCGGACATGCCGACGATGACCTTGGTTCCGGTACCGGTTTCAGCGGTCATCAGTTCTCTCGTCACCCGCGTGGCCGCGAGTCGTCACAAACAGGGGAGGCGGCGGATACGTCATTCTGGCACCGCTTGATTGACCGCGATTATACCTGAAGGCGTGGGTGGGATTCACCCCGCCTGCAGCCTCTGACGCACGGCAGGCGCCTGAGCGGTCACGATGGCGCGCGTCAATCGTGGATGACGTCGAGCGGGAAGCGCTTGCCACGCAGGCTGTCGCGGATACGGCGGGTCACCAGCGGGCTGCGCAGGCGCCCCATTGCCTCCAGCTGCTCGATTTCCTCGAGAGTCAGCCAGTGGGTCCTGACGATGTCTGGGTCGAGTGGCGTGTTCAGGTGCTCCAGCGCCGCTGCCTCGAAGCCATGCGAGTGGAAATGGGTGCCATCCTCGGCGACGTGCACGTACAGGCCAAGATAGCCCGTCAGCAGGATACGCCAGGCCGTTTCCTCACGTACCTCGCGCTGCACGCCATCAATGATGCGCTCGTGGGGCTCGAGGTGGCCGGCCGGCTGGTTGAATAGCGTCGCGGGGCCGCCCTTGTCCTCTTCGACGATCAGGTAGCGCCCGGCGCGTTCCACGACACAGGCAACGGTGGCATTCGGGGTCCAGCGTGCAGCCATCAGGATTTTCTTCCTTTCTTGTGGGAGGGGGGGCGCGAGGAGGAGGGACGCGAAGATCCGCCGCTGCGTTTGCCTGCGGCTGCCTTGCCCGACGCTGGCTTGCCGTCGGCATGGTGGCCGGCCTGCCTGTCGGACTGTCGAGGCTTGCGCTTGTCGGCACCCCTGGTGCGCTGCTTCGGCCCCGAGCCGTTCTTGCGCTCCCCGGAGCCGCCGCCAGCGTTCCTGCCACGAGCGGGCGGGCGCGCCTTACGTGGCGGCACGGGCATCTCGACCTCCTCGCTGCGCCACTCGCCGGGTGCCAGGCCATCGAGCTTCCAGGGGCCGATGGCGGCTCGGACAAGGCGCAGTGTCGGCAGACCGACATGTGCGGTCATCCGGCGTACCTGTCGATTGCGACCCTCGCTGATGATGATCTCGAGCCAGTGGGTGGGAATGCTGGCACGAAAGCGCACGGGAGGTTGCCTTTCTGGCAACGCCGGTGGGTCGATGAGCCTGACCTGGGCCGGTCGGGTCATGCCATCCTTGAGCTCCACGCCGGCTCTCAGCGCGGCGATGGCCTGCTCATCAGGGGCGCCTTCCACCTGCACCCAGTAAGTCTTGGGTTGCTTCTTCTTCGGATGTGCGATCTGGTGGGAGAGCGCGCCATCACTGGTGAGCAGCAGCAATCCTTCCGAATCGTAATCTAGGCGTCCGGCGGCATAGACATCCGGCACGTCGATGAAGTCCGCGAGGGTCTGACGGCCTTGATCGCGGTCGGTGAACTGCGTCAGAACGCGGTAGGGCTTGTGTAGCAGATATATGAGAGACATGGTTTAGACTTTTGTCGCGGCTGCCGTATAAGCCTACTGTGAGAAGCGGCACGGGTGCTATACTCGCGCCTCCACTGAATCCATGACAGGGGAGTTATCAATGGGGTTCCAGAAGATTGTCGTCCCGGAAGGCGGTGCCAAGATCACCGCAAATTCCGACAATACCCTCAACGTTCCGAATAATCCGATCATCCCGTTCATCGAAGGCGATGGTATCGGCGTGGACGTGACTCCGGCCATGAAGATTGCCATCGACGCTGCTGTCGAAAAGGCCTATGGCGGTGAGCGCAAGATTCACTGGATGGAAGTCTACGCCGGTGAAAAAGCCACTCACGTCTATGACGCTGACACCTGGCTGCCGGAAGAGACTCTCGAGGCTGTCAAGGATTACGTCGTTTCCATCAAGGGTCCGCTGACCACCCCGGTGGGCGGTGGTATTCGCTCCCTGAACGTCGCGCTGCGTCAGAAGCTTGACCTGTACACCTGCCTGCGCCCGGTGCGCTGGTTCACGGGTGTGCCGAGTCCGGTCAAGAAGCCGGCCGACGTCGACATGGTCATCTTCCGCGAAAACTCCGAAGACATCTACGCAGGTGTCGAATGGAAAGCGGGAACGCCGGAAGCCGACAAGGTCATCAAGTTCCTGCGCGAAGAGATGGGTGTCACCAACATCCGCTTCCCGCAGAACTGCGGTATCGGCGTCAAGCCGGTGTCCGAAGAAGGTACCAAGCGTCTGGTCCGTCAGGCTGTCCAGTACACCATCGACAACGACCGTGAGTCGCTGACCCTGGTGCACAAGGGCAACATCATGAAGTTCACCGAAGGTGCCTTCAAGGACTGGGGCTACGAAATCGTCAAGGACGAGTTCGGCGGCGAGCTGCTGGATGGCGGCCCGTGGATGACCTTCAAGAACCCGAACAACGGCAAGGACATCGTGGTCAAGGACGTCATCGCTGACGCCATGCTCCAGCAGATCCTGCTGCGTCCGGCGGAATACGATGTCATCGCTACCCTGAACCTGAACGGTGACTACCTGTCCGACGCTCTGGCGGCGGAAGTGGGTGGTATCGGTATCGCGCCGGGTGCCAACCTGTCCGACACCGTCGCCATGTTCGAAGCGACTCACGGTACTGCACCGAAGTACGCCGGTCAGGACAAGGTCAACCCGGGCTCCGTCATCCTCTCCGCCGAGATGATGCTGCGTCACATGGGTTGGGTCGAAGCCGCGGATCTCGTGCTGAAAGGCGTCGAGAAGGCCATCGCCAAGGGCGAAGTCACCTATGACTTCCATCGCCTGATGGACGATGCCAAGCTGCTCAAGTGCTCCGAGTTCGGTCAGGCTGTCGCTGACAACATGGATGCCTGAGATCCGACACTTGTCTGACCGGGACTGACGTTCCGTTTCAGGCAGTGCAGGGTTCTCAGAAGAAGGCCCCCGGACGTGTCCGGGGGCCTTCTTGCGTCTTGAGATGTCGTTTCGTCTTCCAGGAGACGACATTCCGGCGCGCTTTGCGCCCGCTCGTAAGCACACTTGAGCGCAGGGCGCTTGCATCATGCGCGACATGCCCTCATCTTTTCCTTATCCCATCAACGTCAATGCCCGGCGATGGAAGTGGCCTTCCGTCGTGGCGCGTTGAGGCAATCAGCTTCGCCACTGCTTGTGTTCACCGGATCAGCCCCTTATGTTCAAGACAGACACATCGTGCAGCAGCTTCTCTTTCTCGCAGCTGTTGCGGATCAGGAATCAGGCTCCCTCGGCACAGGAGCCGTCGCACCAGGAGGATCAGGATGGCGATCTGGCGTTCGCTACCGCTGAGCCCGAACTGGCGCCACCGCCCATGTACAAGGTCGTTCTGCACAATGATGACTTCACGCCGATGGATTTCGTCGTGGAGGTGCTGACCACCTTCTTCAACAAGGATCAGGAGCAGGCAGTACAGATCATGCTCGCTGTCCATCATCAGGGAAAAGGAACCTGTGGCATCTTCAGCCGCGACATCGCGGAAACGAAATGCCACCAAGTGAATCAATATGCTCGAGAGTGCCAGCATCCGCTGCTGTGCGACATCGACCGGGCGGAGTGATCCGTCCAAGACGCGGCCTAGAGGGGACTTGCCATGTTGAGCAAAGAACTTGAACTGACCCTGAACACGGCCTTCACCGTGGCACGTTCCAAGCGCCACGAATTCATGACCGTGGAACACCTCCTGCTGGCACTGCTCGACAATGCCTCCGCTTCGGACGTCTTGCGCGCCTGTGGCGCCAATCTGGACAAGTTGCGAGTCGACCTTCAGGACTTCATCAACTCCACCACCCCGCTGATTCCTGAGGAGCAGGAAGACCGCGAGACGCAGCCGACGCTGGGCTTCCAGCGCGTGCTTCAGCGTGCTGTCTTCCATGTCCAATCCTCCGGCAAGAGTGAAGTGACCGGCGCCAACGTGCTGGTGGCCATCTTCTCCGAGCAGGAAAGCCAGGCGGTCTACTTCCTCAAGCAGCAGAATGTCGCGCGGGTCGATGCGGTCAACTACATCGCCCACGGCATTTCCAAGGTGGCGGGTCACACCCAGGCGCCTCAGGCGTCGGTCGAGAGCGAGGAAGGAGAGGAGAGCAGCAGCGAGAGCGGCAACAGCCCGCTGACCAACTACGCCACCAACCTCAACGACCAGGCACGTCTGGGCAAGATCGATCCGCTGATCGGCCGTGATGAAGAACTCGAACGCGTGGTGCAGATTCTGGTGCGCCGTCGCAAGAACAACCCGCTGCTGGTCGGCGAGGCCGGTGTCGGCAAGACCGCCATCGCAGAAGGTCTCGCCAAGCGAATCGTCGAGGAAGACGTCCCGGAAGTCATCAAGGAAGCCGTCGTCTACTCGCTGGATCTCGGCGCGCTGCTGGCGGGTACCAAGTACCGCGGTGATTTCGAGAAGCGCCTCAAGGCTCTGCTGGCGGAGCTGCGCAAGGAACCGAACTCGATCCTGTTCATCGACGAGATCCACACCGTCATCGGGGCGGGAGCGGCGTCCGGTGGCGTGATGGATGCCTCCAATCTGCTCAAGCCGCTGCTGTCTTCCGGTGAGCTGCGCTGCATCGGTTCCACCACCTTCCAGGAATTCCGCGGCATCTTCGAGAAGGACCGTGCGCTGGCACGTCGCTTCCAGAAGGTCGATGTCATGGAGCCGTCGGTGGACGACACCATTCGCATCCTCAAGGGGCTGCGAGGTCGCTTCGAGGAACACCATGCCCTCAAGTACACCGATGCGGCGCTCGAGACGGCAGTGCGACTGGCGGATCGCTACATCAACGATCGTCAGCTGCCTGACAAGGCCATCGACGTGATCGATGAAGCCGGTGCACACCAGCGTCTGCTGCCCGAGAGCATCCGTGTCGATACCATCGATACCGAGCAGGTCGAGGCGATCGTGGCGTCCATCGCCCGCATTCCGCCGAAGACGGTCTCCAGCTCCGACAAGAAGCTGCTGTCCAATCTCGAGCGTGATCTCAAGATGCTGGTGTTCGGTCAGGACGATGCCATCACCGGCCTTTCGGCAGCCATCAAGCTGTCGCGTGCCGGACTCAAGGCGCCGGACAAGCCGGTGGGCAGCTTCTTGTTCGCTGGGCCGACAGGTGTCGGCAAGACCGAGGTCGCGCGTCAGCTGGCAGCATTGATGGGGATCGAGCTGGTGCGCTTCGACATGTCCGAGTACATGGAGCGTCACACTGTCTCGCGCCTGATCGGGGCACCGCCGGGCTATGTCGGTTATGACCAGGGCGGGCTTCTGACCGAAGCCATCACCAAGCAGCCGCATTGTGTGCTGTTGCTGGATGAGATCGAGAAGGCACACCCGGAAGTCTTCAACCTGCTGCTGCAGGTGATGGACCACGGCCGCCTGACCGACAACAACGGTCGCGAAGCGGACTTCCGCAACGTCATCCTGGTGATGACCTCCAATGCAGGGGCCGAGCAGGTGGCGCGTCGCTCCATCGGCTTCAAGCATCAGGATCACTCCACCGATGCGATGGAAGTCATCCGCAAGACCTTCTCGCCGGAATTCCGCAACCGTCTGGATGGCATCATCCAGTTCGGCGCGCTGGATCTCGCCGTGGTGCGCAATGTGGTCGACAAGTTCCTGGTCGAACTGCAGGCACAGCTTGACGAGAAACGCGTGCAGCTGGACGTGGCGGATGAAGCGCGAGACCTGCTGGCGACTCTGGGCTATGACCCGGCAATGGGGGCTCGTCCGATGGCGCGCGTCATTCAGGAGAAGCTCAAGAAGCCGTTGGCCGAGATGATCCTGTTCGGTGATCTGTCGGAGTCCGGTGGTATCGTGCATGTCACGGTCGATAACGGCGAACTGCACCTGGAGACCGAGGCTGAAATGGCCTGAGGGTCGCCGCGTCTCGTGATGTATTGATGCCCCGCAGCATCATCACAATGAACGGTCAGTGCTCAGGCACTGGCCGTTTTCTTTTGCCCGCAAGAGCGCATTTGCGCAGTGATTCCGCTCCGCCGAGGGTCAAATGCCGACAGCAGGGTCCATGGCGGAAAGGACGGCCGATGGTGCAGTCGAGATAAGCAAGAGGGCAGGGAAGAAGAGGGAGTGGGGCGGATTACGCAGAAGGGGAAAGGTGAAAGGCGCCCACGCCAAGGCCTCTGCCGCAAGGGCAGCGTGTCATGGCAGGGGCGGGGGCATGGATGAGCCGCTTGTCCTCATGGGATGGGAGCGAAGGCCAGACGGGCGTTCGGGCTCAGGACGCATCCACGGGGCAAAGCGGCATCATCGGAATACTCTGGCGCGCACCATCGAGACGCGCCTTCCATATCACGAGGAGTCGTGTCACGAAGGGCTGGTGGTGCGCTGTTCCGGGTCCGAGCGGGGGGATCAGGCAGGAAAGGGCTTCCATGTCTGAAATGCCAGGACGGCCGGTTCAGCCAGCCGGTGTCACAGGGAGCATTGGCAAGTGGGGTGAGGGCAGATCTTGATTTGCCATGCCCCCGCAGCCTGATGCTCGATGTCGAGTGACCGGCAAGGCAGTCAGACCGTGCTCAGCGCGAACGGTAGACGATACGGCCCTTGGACAGGTCGTAGGGAGTCAGCTCAACCTTGACCTTGTCACCGGTCAGGATGCGGATGTAGTTCTTGCGCATCTTGCCGGAGATGTGTGCGGTCACGATGTGGCCGTTTTCCAGTTCTACACGGAAAGTGGTGTTCGGAAGGGTGTCGACGATGACGCCTTCCATTTCAATATGATCTTCACGCGCCATATAGGCTGATCCTCATCTGATACAGGGAGTAATGCGGTGGGTTCCGAGCCATCCGCGCACAGAAAAGTGCCGGATTCGGGACTTCGATAGGCGATATTGTGCCGCAAGGGCGGCAGCAAGGCAAAGTCGAAGCGAGATTGTACGCTCCTTGAGCGCTCGTGGGCAGGCCGCAGGAGCGATAAAATCGTATCCAGTGCCACCGAGAAGTTCCGCTGGTGGCAGGGGCTGCCCCTGTCCACTCTCGAGCTCCCCTTTCGAGAACCCGCTGCACTGAGGTTGGGCAGCGGCACTGCCATGAGGTTCCCCATCCTTTCAGGAGCGGGAAGGCGAAGGCGGGCCCTAGGCGTCGCGCTGCAGGCTGTCACCAGTCTTGATGAGGCTCAGGGGGAGGTGAGTATCATGGAAGCTGAAGGGAATCCGGCGACGCCAATGGCTGCCATCCAGGTATTCCAGCGGTTGGAAATGCTGCTTGTAGTTCATCTTGCGGCAATCCCGTATCCAGTAGCCCAGGTAAAGATGCGCCAGAGCCTCCCGGCGCGCCTGCTCTATCTGCCACAGTACGGCGTAGGTGCCGAGGGAGCGCGACTGGAAGGCTTCATCGGGGTCGTAGAAGGTGTAGATGGCGGACAGCCCATGGCTCATGCGATCCATGGCCGCGACCGCCACCAGCCTGCCATCGAGCCGGAAGCTGATCAGGCGTGCATATTCATCGCGTGACGTCAGAAAGGTACGGTATTGCTCGTGGCTTGGCGGGAACATGTCGCCATCGGCGTGACGGCTACGGATATAGTGCGCATACAGACGATAGTGTTCGGGGTCGAACAGTGCCGGGCCTTCCTCGATGGTGAGGTCGGCATTGCGCTTGAGCAATTTCTTCTGGGTACGGTTGGGCGTGAAGTCGGCGATGGGGACTCGTACCGAGATGCAGGCGCGGCAATCGCCGCAGTGCGGTCGATAGAGGTGTGAGCCGCTGCGACGAAAACCGAGCAGAGCCAGAGCATCATAGACGCCGGAGTTGGGCGCTTCCTGTGGGTCGAGGAACAGCGTGGTCGCCTGGCGTCCTTCCAGGTAGCTGCAGGCATGGGGCACGGTCAGGAAGAAGCGCAGATCGCGTTGCGGTTGTTTGGGGGTATTGCTGCTCACCTTCGCTTCATCTCCCTCACTGCATCAGTGTGGACGCCGGCAGCCCATCGTCGGTGATGACCTGCGCCAGGATGGCGGTATCGTTCCAAGGACCTGATGACCTTCACCTTGCGATATGGCTCACAGGTCTTGATTGCCGTGTTTCAAGGGCTCGGTTGTCAGTGACCACTTGCCCTCATGCCCTTCGCCAGTGGCATACTGGTCAAGATAGCTGATGAATTCGCTGCGAGCGATGCTGCAAGCCCCAAGGCTCTCCAGGTGCGGGGTGTGCATCTGGCAATCGATCAGCGGAAAGCCGCGTGCTTCAAGTTCACGGCACAACACGACCAGTGCCATCTTCGAGGCATCCGTGGTGCGAGAGAACATGGACTCACCGAAGAAGACCCGGCCACAGGCCACGCCATACAGGCCGCCTACCAGGCTGTCACCCTGCCAGACCTCGACGCTGTGGGCGTGACCCATGGCATGCAGAGCGATGTAGGCCTGCTGCATTTCTGGCAATATCCATGTGCCGGCCTGCCCCTCACGGGAAATGCTGGCACAGGCATCGATGACGCCGGTAAAGTCGCGGTCGATGCTGAAGTGGAACCCGCCATTGCGCAGGCGTTTGGCCAGACTGCGACGTACGCGCACCTCCTCGGGTCTCAGCACCATGCGCGGGTCTGGCGACCACCACAGTATCGGGTCACCCGGGCTGAACCAGGGAAAGATCCCGCGAGGGTAGGCCGCCAGCAACCACTCGGGGCTGAGGTCGCCGCCCGCGCACAGCAGGCCATCGGGGTCGCTCAGCGCTTCGCTGGCATGCGGGAAGCGTACGGGGGCAGGAGGAAGCCAGGGCAGCATGGGCAGTCTCTTGTTGGATCGTGAACAGCTCAGTGCAATGCGCTCGTGACACCTGGATGTCATGGGCAGACGTGAATCGGCAATTGTGACGTCACTGCCATCGGATGGTTATGATAACCGGCTGAAGGTACATGGAAAATCGCCCACAAGGTGCAAGGGGGATGGCGACTTGACTGCCAAGAGTGCCAGAAAGACAAGTCGGGATCAGGCGAAGCCGGAGACCCGCAGCCGCCGCGCGGCAGCAACACCGAGAAAGCGTGCCCGCCAGAAGGCGGATGCGCCAGGCTTCTTCGCTCGTCTGCGGGGCGCTTCAGCGGCCAGCAAGCCCGCGCCCCGCAAGACGCCCAGAGTCTCGGGCAAGCCCGCGAAGAAGGACACGAGCAGGAATGAACCGCGCGAGATGAGCGCGGCGGCCCTGCGCCGTGAAGAGCGCCAGGCTGAACGCGAGGAGCGCAAGGCCATCCGTGCCGAACGACGCGCGGAAGCCCAGGCTCGCCCGCCTTCACGACTGACGACCACCTTGCAGGGTGTCAGCCGTGAAGGCGTGGTCATCCTCATGCTCAGCCTGTGCGTCTTCATGCTGCTGGCGTTGTTCAGCTACGCGCCGACGGACCCCGGCTGGTCCTACAGCGGGCCTGAGTCGACGACGAGCAACTGGATGGGCAGCATCGGTGCCTGGTTGTCCGACGTCCTGTATTCCCTGTTCGGTGGCAGCGCCCTGTGGTGGCCTGCCATGCTCGGTTTCGGTGCCTGGCGCCTGATGCGTCAACCCAGCACCGAGCTGGTGTGGGACCCGACCACCATCGCGGTGCGTGCCGGCGGGCTCTTCCTGTTGATCATGGCGACTTGCGTGATCGGCGATATCCAGTTCTACAGCCCTGACAGCCAGCTGACCAACGGTGCCGGCGGTATCCTCGGCAAGGGCATCGCAGGAGCGCTCACGCCCTTGATCGGCATGGGCGGCACCGTGCTGGCGTCGCTTGCCAGTTTCCTGTGTGGTTTCACGCTGTTTACCGGCATGTCGTGGCTGACGGTCATGGACGAGCTGGGCAATGGCTGCATGCGCCTTGGCGTCTGGCTGAAGGAGCGACTCAACAGTCGTCGTGATGATGAATACGATGACGAGGCGACCTATGCCGAGGAAGCGCTGACACACGACGAGAACGATGCCGACAACGAGCCGGAGCGTGATGATGAGCGACTGAGCTGGTGGCAGCGTCTGTTGCCGCGCCGTCGAGACGAGCGTGTCGAGTGGGAAGAAGACAGTGACGAGATACTGCTTGGCGCAGCGCAGGCTGACGACACTCTGGCGGCTGAGCCACGTGGCAAGCGTCGGGTGGAACCCTCGCTTGGCGGTGACGACGATTTCGCCAATGATCGCAGCACGGATATCCCCTGGCAGACAGCCGAGACCACGCCTTCCGCCAAGGTACCGGGAGCTGCCTACACCGAACGCATGACGGTGCAGAGTGCCACGGTCAACATCGAGGGCGTCGAGCTTGCCAGCGCCGTGCAGGCAGCCGTGGCGTCCCAGGCTGCCGCGGCCCCCAGAACGGCAGCCTCGCTCGAGAGCGCCGCAGACTCACGCGCCGATGTGACCCGCTCGCGCCTGCCGGATGCCTCTGCCATCGAAGCCGAGCGTCAGCGTCACGCCTCGGCGACCCGTGACGCCGAGGCGTCGACGTCCGGCAGCACGCCGCCAGTCGATAGCTCGGTGAGCGAAACCCCACCGGTGACAGAGTCTCGGCCAGTGAAGGAGTGGGACGCTGCGTCCGCCTTCGCACCTGCAGCGCGTCAGGACACTCGCCAGGCAGAGTCGACCTCCCGCGAAGCTGACAAGGCGCCGCAGAGCCAGGCAGACCGTGAGACTGAGGCGGCCCGCGAAGCAGAAGCGTCACGTGAGGCTGAAGCAGCCCGTGAAGCAAAAGCGGCCCGTGAAGCCAAGGCAGTCCGTGAAGCAGAAGCGGCACGTCAGGCCCAGCATGAGGCCGAGACCTCCCGTCAGGCCGCCGCGCAGGAAGCCGAACGTGCTCACAAGGCAGCCAATCCGGCGCTTCAGCCGCCTGAGCCGCGTGATGAAGAGGATGCACCGCTACCGAGAGAGTCCTCCCTGGCAGGCGCTGCGGTCGGTGCCGGCGTGATGGCTGCCGGTGTGGCAGCAGCGGCCTCGCGCAAGGCCGTCGTCTCCTGGGATGATGCCTTCGAGGCTCCCACCGGCAAATCCACCGATGCCACACCCACCGCATCGGGTCCGGCAACGGCTGGTGCGAGCGGTGCTGGTGGCGTCTCGACGTCAACTTCGGCTCCGACACCGACACCGACACCGGCGGAACCGACGGAGCCGGCGCCACGTGCGCCAGAGCCTGAGCAGGTTTCCCGAGAGCCAGCTTCTCGAGAGCTGGCCGCTCGTGAGTCGGCCGCCCCGTTGCAGCCGGCAGAGCCGCAGGTGCCGGAAGACGAGATCGAGCCGCAGCAGCCCCCCGCCAACGCGACGCCTGAGCGTCCGAGCTGGGCCTATGACGGCGATGAGTCCGGCATGGTGCCGGGTGCCGGGCGACTGGCGACGGCGGAAGATGCGCAGGAAGCGGTACGGGATCCCTCCGGACCGACTCTCTGGACCGTGGAGCACCTGCAGAGTCAGCGTCACGAGGGCTCGGATCACGAAGAGGCGCCGGAGGGCGATCTGCCACAGCTCAGCCTGCTGACGCCCCCGGATGAGCAGAAGCCCAACTACAGCGAAGAAGAACTCGACCAGATGGCCGAGCTGCTGGTGGTGCGTCTGCGCGAGTACGGAGTGAAGGCCGAGGTGGCGGATGTGTGGCCGGGGCCGGTCATCACGCGCTTCGAGATCCAGCCGGCGCCGGGGGTCAAGGCCTCCAAGATCTCCAACCTGTCGACCGATCTGGCGCGTTCACTGCTGGTCAAGAGCGTGCGGGTGGTCGAGGTGATTCCGGGGCGTCCCACGGTCGGCATCGAGATTCCCAACCCCAACCGCGCCATGATCCGCCTGCGCGAAGTCTTCGACTCGGATGCCTATCAGCTGGCGGATTCGCCGGTCACGCTGGCGCTGGGTCAGGACATCGGGGGCGCACCGGTGGTGGCCAATCTGGGCAAGATGCCTCACCTGCTGGTGGCCGGTACCACCGGTTCGGGCAAGTCGGTCGGCATCAACTCGATGCTGATCTCGATGCTGCTCAAGGCCACGCCAGATGAAGTGCGCATGATCATGGTCGACCCCAAGATGCTGGAGCTGTCGGTCTATGACGGCATCCCGCACCTGCTGGCACCGGTGGTGACGGACATGAAGGAGGCCGCCAATGCCCTGCGCTGGTGTGTCGCCGAGATGGAGCGTCGCTACAAGCTGATGGCCGCCATGGGGGTGCGTAACCTGGCCGGCTTCAATGCCAAGATCGATGAAGCCGAGGCGCATGGCGCCCAGATCGCTGACCCGCTGTGGGAGCCACAGCCCTGGGAGATGCACCAGCATCCGCCGGTGCTCGCCAAGCTGCCCTACATCGTGGTGGTGATCGACGAGTTTGCCGACATGTTCATGATCGTCGGCAAGAAGGTCGAGGAGCTGATCGCACGTCTGGCCCAGAAGGCGCGTGCCGCGGGGATTCACCTGATTCTGGCCACTCAGCGCCCATCAGTGGACGTGGTGACCGGCTTGATCAAGGCCAACATCCCGACGCGCATGGCCTTCCAGGTCTCTTCCAAGATCGACTCGCGCACCATTCTCGACCAGGGCGGTGCGGAAGATCTGCTGGGCCATGGTGACATGCTCTATCTGCCGGCCGGTGCCGGCATGCCGACGCGTGTCCACGGCGCCTTCGTCGATGATGACGAGGTGCACCGCGTGGTAGATGACTGGAAGCGTCGCGGCACGCCGGAGTATATCGAGGAGATCCTCACCGGCGGCGTGCAGGCGGATGCGCTGGCCGGGCTTGAGGCCGAAGGCGAGGACGGCGATGCCGAGCAGGATGCGCTCTACGATGAAGCGGTCGCCTATGTGGTCGAGTCGCGTCGTGCTTCCATCTCCGCCGTGCAGCGGCGCTTCAAGATCGGCTACAACCGTGCCGCACGGCTGGTCGAGGCCATGGAAATGGCCGGTGTCGTCTCCGCGATGGGCACCAACGGCTCGCGGGAAGTGCTCGCCCCCAACCATAGCGGCTAGTGCAGCCAAGCGTTTGAGTTGAAACATGAAAGACACGAAGGGGAGCTTTTGGCTCCCCTTCGTGTCAAAGACGTCAGATCACCTGTCAGACTCGCGGCGAGACTGGCAGGCCACAACCCGAATCGCTGACATGAGGTGGATATCGCGCGTCGAGGCCTCAGGCCGCAGCCATGTCCGTCTCATTGCAAGGAGTGTCATGAATACACCGTCACGTTCTTTCGTTTCCTCATTGACCACCCGTCTGGCCAAGGGGCTGGGCGCCGCCTTGATGCTGGGCATGGCCAGCCTGCCGGCCCACGCCGATGACGCCGCCGGAGAGCGTCTTTCTCGCCTGCTGGAGCCCCTCAAGACCTATACCGCCGACTTCGATCAGCAGATTCTCGATGCCTCGGGCCAGCGTCTGCAGGAAGCCCACGGCAAGATGTGGCTGTCACGTCCGGGCAAGTTCCGCTGGAGCGTCGACGCGCCATACCGCCAGGAGGTGGTCTCCGACGGCAAGGAAGTCTATCTGCATGACCCGGATCTGGAGCAGGTCACCGTGCAGCCGCTGGATGAGCGCGTGACCCACACGCCGGCACTGCTGCTGTCCGGGCGTTCCAGCGAATTGACCGCCAACTACGATGTCGAGCGCCAGCAGCAGGGGGCCCGCGAGACCTTCACGCTGACGCCCAAGCAGGCCGACACCCTGTTTGAAAGCCTCAAGCTGACCTTCGACGGCGAGCAGCTCGACATGCTGCAGATGGCCGATTCCACCGGCCAGCGTACGGCCATCGATTTCCATGATGTCCAGTACAACCCGAGTCTGGAGGCCAGTCGCTTCGTGTTCCAGATTCCTGAAGGTGCGGATGTCATTCGCGAGCAGTGATCCGCGAGCAGTGACATGATGATCAGACGACAACGCCCGGGCCAGATGGCCCGGGCGTTGTCGTTTCTGGCGCTCACGACTGGGCGTCAGGCGTGTGCCGGTCGGCGTGGTCATCCAGCTCGCGGCGCCAGCGCTCTATCTCGGCAAAGCGCTTCTCGCCGCCATACTGGGTCGGTCGGTAGAACTGCTGTACCGGCAGTTCCTCGGGCCAGGCGTTGTGCGCCGTGCCGGCGGGATAGCCGTTGGGCTCGTTGTGGGCATAGCGATAGCCTTCGCCCATGCCCAGCTCCTTCATCAGGGTCGTCGGCGCATTGCGCAGATAGACCGGCACCCCGAAATGCGGCTGCTGGCGCACGAAGGCTCTGGCCTCCTTCCACGCCGTGTCGATGGCGTTGCTCTTGGGGGCGATGGCCAGGTGGATCGCCGCATGCGCGATGGCACGCTGGCCCTCGTAGTCGCCCAGGCGCAGATAGGCGTCCCAGGCCGCGATGGTCAGCGGCAGGGCGCGCGGGTCGGCGTTGCCCACATCCTCGGAGGCAATCGCCGCCAGCCGACGCACCACATCCAGCGGATCCCCGCCGCCATCCATGAACCGTGCCATGTACAGAAGCGCCGCGTCGGGGCGCGAGGAGCGTACCGACTTGTGGATCGCCGACAGCAGGTCGTAATAGTCATCGCCCTGCTTGTCGAAGCTTGAGGCCTGATGGCCCAGCACGGCCTCCAGCGAGCTGTCCTCGAGTATCTCGCGCGTTCCCCCCTGGGCATCTGGCTCACGGCGCACGAAGTCGCAGGCGGTTTCCAGAAGGCCCAGGGCACGACGCGCATCTCCCGAGGCTGCTCGCGCAATTCGGGTCAGCGTCTCGCGGCTGGCGTCGATCTGACGCGTACCGAGGCCATTGACCTCATCGCGCAAGGCACGGGTCAGCACCTCGATCAGATCCTCCTCGTCCAGTGCCTTGAGCACATAGACCCGCGCCCGCGACAGCAGTGCCGAGTTGACCTCGAAGGACGGGTTCTCGGTGGTCGCGCCGATCAGCGTCAGCAGACCCGACTCCACATGCGGCAGCAGGGCGTCCTGCTGACTCTTGTTGAGGCGGTGGATCTCATCGAGAAACATCACCGTCTGGCGCTCGCTGGCCTGATGGTGGCGCGCTCGCTCCACCACCTCGCGGATGTCCTTCACGCCCGCCATCACCGCCGACAGCTGTTCAAGGTGTGCATCACAGCCGTGGGCCAGTATCTCGGCCAGCGTCGTCTTGCCGACGCCCGGCGGCCCCCACAGGATCATCGAGCGCACCACGCCGGATTCCACCATCTGGCGCAGCGGCATGTCAGGCCCGACTAGCGCCGCCTGGCCGATGTAATCTTCCAGCGAGCGCGGTCGCATGCGGTAGGCCAATGGCGCATGGGAATTCGAGGCGGTATCGGCAAAGAGATCCATCGGCGAGTCAGGCTCCGGCAGGCGTGGGCGGGGAATGCGCTCATCATGGCCGATCCCGCAAGCCTGTACAAATCAGCAGGGCTGGTGCGGCCTGCCAACGGCATCAGGCCATCCGTGACTTCTTCACGGACTGTCATGTTTTCCTGACAGCATGCCTCGCGCATTCAGGCAATCCCGCCCAACGTCTAACGGGCGCTCATGGGATGTGTCCTACACTTCAGGATGACGACATTGCTACATTCGGTAGCAATGCCCGAGGCGGCAGCGCTGTCTGCCAGCATCGGCCACCTGTTCCGTCAGGAGGAGGAAGTCATGCCCAATGTGACTCAGCTGCGCCAGGACCACGCCAACATGGCGCGTCTATTGCACGTGCTCTCGCATCGCCACAGGACACTGGTCAGTGGCGAACGTCCGGACTTTCGCATGATGCGGGAAGTGGTGGATTACATTCTCGATTACATGCAGGGCTTCATCATTCCGCTGGAGCGTCAATGCACGCAGATGTTGTGCGAGCGCTCCGAGGACGCCTCACCCCTGTGTCAGCGGCTCATCCAGCAGTATCACACTCTGCACGGCCGTCTCTCCAAGCTGTCCGACAATCTCGACAGCATCCTGATGGATCAGATCATACCGATGGATCAGTTCATCCATGATCTGCGCGACTATGTCGAAGCGCATCGTGACTACCTGCGTGCCGAGCGTACCGAGCTGTTTCCGCTGATGCGGGACAATCTCAGTGATGAGGAATGGCAGCAGCTGACCGATGCCATCCCGCATGCCCGTGCAGAGCTTGAGCGTCTGCAGGAAGCCTATCCGGAACTCTACGCCGAGCTGACCGAAAGTGAGGTCGTGACCGCCTGATCCCCTGCACATGAAGGCCCTGTCGTCTCGTGAAGGTGAGGTCGCGCTCCAGAGCACTGCGCCGGAGCGCGCCCCCGTCTGACAGAAAAAAACCGTCATTTCGCCCGCCACAACAGAAAGAACGCCAAGCCTCTGGCGGGCATTCCCGAAAGTCTCCTCCCGTCACATCCCCCACACTGAAGTCACTGAAACGCGTCCTTCGCAGGCCTCGGGCTGCGCGAAGGACACTGCCCATGCAGTGCTCAGTGATGTGCATCCTTGCTGATATCCACAAGGGGCAGATCGTCTGAGTGTCCAGATGACGGCCCTTCGGCCGGGGAGAGCGCCATGAGTGTCCAGACCCTTACCCGTCAGTGGGCCAGCGCCAGCGATGGCATGGCACTGGAAGACCCGCGACTGTTTCGTCAGCTTGCCTACGTGAACGGCTGCTGGGTGCATGGTGAGGCAGGCCGTGAGGAAGCGGTCTTCGACCCCGCCACCGGCGAGCGCCTCGGTCAGGTGCCGTGGCTCGAGTCCACGCAGATCGATGCTGCCATTGCCGCGGCCGATGAGGCCCAGCGGGAATGGCGCAAGCTGCGGGCGGACCAGCGCGGCGAGCTGCTGGATGCCTGGTATGACCTCATCCGCGCCCACAAGCAGGATCTCGCCATGCTGATGACCCGTGAGCAGGGCAAGTCGCTGGACGATGCCCGTGGCGAGGTGGAATACGGCGCAAGCTTCGTTCACTGGTTCGCCGAGGAGGGCAGCCGTGCCTTCGGCGAGACCATCCCCAGTCATATCCCGAATGCCGCGCTGGGCACCGTGCGTGAACCCATCGGCGTGGCCGCGCTGATCACGCCGTGGAACTTCCCGCTGGCGATGATCACCCGCAAGGCCGCGGCTGCATTGGCCGCTGGCTGCACCGTGCTGGTCAAGCCCGCCGGCGAGACCCCGTTCTCGGCGCTGGCGCTGGCGGAGCTTGCCGAGCGCGCCGGCATTCCCGCCGGTGTCTTCAGCGTCATCACCGGCGAGGCCGCGGAAGTCTCGAAGCAGCTGTGTGATGACCCGCGTGTCGCCGGGCTCTCGTTCACCGGTTCCACCCGGGTGGGGCGTCTGCTGCTTTCCCAGTGCGCCGACAGCGTCAAGCGCGTCTCGCTGGAGCTGGGCGGCAATGCGCCCTTCATCGTCGGGCCGGACATGGACCCCGAGGAGGCGGCGCGTGCCGCCGTCGATGCCAAGTTCCAGACCTCCGGCCAGGACTGTCTCGCCGCCAATCGCATCCTGGTGCACGACAGCCTGTATGAGGATTTCCTGAGCCACTTCGTGCGCCTCATGAAGCAGCTCAAGGTCGGCAATGGGCTGGTCTCGGGTATCGACATGGGGCCGCTGATCCACCGTGACGCCGTGGCCAAGGCGCAGACCATCGTCGATGACGCCGTCGAGCAGGGCGCGCGGCTGATCCACGGCGATCAGAGCATGGCCCCCGGCCCCAACTTCTTCATGCCGGTGCTGCTGGCGGATGTCACGCCGAGCATGCGCGCCTGGCGCGAGGAGACCTTCTCGCCGGTGGCCGGCGTGACGGCCTGGCACGATGAGGAAGAGGTGATCGCGATGGCCAACGACACCGAATACGGCCTGGCCGCCTATGTCTACACCCACGACATTCGCCGCGTCTGGCAGCTGATGCGCGGCCTGCGCTTCGGCATGGTCTCGGTCAACTCGGTGAAGATGACCGGTGCGCCGATTCCCTTCGGCGGCGTCAAGCAATCCGGTCTCGGGCGCGAAGGGGGTCGCCAGGGGCTGGAGGAATATCTGGATATCAAGTACTACTGCCTGGGTGGGATGGAAAGCGCCTCCGGGAGTTGAGACGGACATCATTCATTGTCACGGGCGGTCAGGGCCACGGCGCGATCGCCCCTTGTGGACCATTCGGAGAGTCACATGAGCACCGATAACACCCAACGCCAGTCTGTCGGCTTCGATGACAGCATCAGCACCGACGAGCTGATTCGCCGTGACCGCAAGGTCACCTTCCATGCCTCCACCCACCTGCGTGATTTCGCCCAGGGCGATCTGCCGGGCCGCGTGATCACCGGCGGCGAAGGCATCCGCATCCGTGAGCGCGATGGGCGTGAGCTGATCGACGGCTTCGCCGGCCTCTACTGCGTCAACATCGGTTACGGGCGCACGGAAGTCGCCGATGCCATTCACGAGCAGGCCCTCAAGCTCAGCTATTACCACACCTATGTCGGCCACTCGAATGAGCCGCAGATCGCGCTGTCCGAGAAGATTCTCGAACTGGCCGGGCCTGACATGTCCAAGGTCTACTACGGCATGTCCGGCAGCGATGCCAACGAGACCCAGCTCAAGCTGGTGCGTTACTACCACAACGTGATCGGCAAGCCGGAGAAGAAGAAGGTCATCTCGCGCTGGCGCGGCTATCACGGCTCCGGCATCGCCTCAGGCTCGCTGACCGGCCTGGCGGCCTTCCATGATCACTTCGATCTGCCGATCGCCGGCATCCTGCACACCGAGGCGCCGGACTACTACCGTCGCCCCGCGGAATGCGCCGAGATGAGCGAGCGTGAATTCTCCGCCTGGTGTGCCGACAAGCTCGAGGCGATGATCCAGGCCGAAGGGCCGGAGACCGTCGGCGCCTTCATCGGCGAGCCGGTGCTGGGCACCGGCGGCATCGTGCCACCGCCGGAGGGCTACTGGGACGCCATCCAGGCCGTGCTCAAGCGTCACGACATCCTGTTGATCTGTGACGAGGTGGTGTGCGGCTTCGGGCGCATCGGCAGCCAGTTCGGCTACCAGCACTTCGGCATCAAGCCGGACCTGGTCACCATCGCCAAGGGCCTGACCAGCGCCTATCAGCCGCTGTCCGGTGTCATCGTCGGCGACCGCGTGTGGAAGGTGCTGGAGCAGGGCACCGGGGAATTCGGCCCCATCGGCCACGGCTGGACCTACTCCGGCCACGCGCTGGGCGCAGCGGCAGGTGTCGCCAACCTGGAGATCATCCGTCGTGAGGGCCTGGTGGACAACGCCCGCGATACCGGCGCCTATCTGCAGAAGGCCATGAAGGCAGCCTTCGCCGATCACCCCATCGTCGGCGACGTGCGTGGCATCGGCCTGCTGGCGGCGCTGGAGTTCTCACCGCAGCCGTCAGAGCGCAAGGCGTTCGATTCCGCACTCAAGGTCGGCCCGCGCATCTCGGCGGCGGCACTCGAGGAAGGGCTGATCGCCCGTGGCATGCCCCAGGGCGACATCCTCGGCTTCGCACCGCCGCTGGTGATCACCCCCGAGGAGATCGATGACATCATCGCCCGCGCGCGTCGCGCCGTGGACAAGGTGCATCAGGAGCTTCTCGACAACGGTGATCTGGCCTCTGGTGACCCCGCTTCTGGTGACAAGTAAGCCATGGTATTGACCCTACCCCCGCTCAAGCATCCACGGGAAACGCCGCTGGCGCTGGCTGATATCCATGCCGCGCGCCAGCGGCTGTTTCATTCATCGACTGACACGGGTGTCGAGCGTACGGCGCTGGTGCCATCCCCGGCGCTGTCGCGACGCTTCGATGCCGAGATCCTGCTCAAGCTGGAAACCCGTCAGCCCACCGGCGCCTTCAAGCTGCGTGGTGCCAGCCACCTGCTGGCGGCCGTGGCCGAGCAGTCGTCGGGGGATGCCGTGACGCGCCTGGCGCGCGGCGTGACCACTGCCTCCACCGGCAATCACGGTCGGGCGCTGGCCTATGCCGCGATGCGCCGTGGCTTGAAGGCCATCATCTGTCTCTCCGAGCAGGTGCCCGCCAACAAGGTACGGGCCATCGAGGCGCTGGGCGAACTGGGCGGCGCCTCCGGCGGCAGCGTCGAGGTACGCCGTGTCGGCCGCAGTCAGGACGAGGCCTTCCGGGAAGTCCATCGGCTGGTCGAGGAGGAGGGCATGCTGGCGGTGCCCCCCTTCGATGACCCGCTCATCGCGGCCGGTCAGGGCACCATCGGGCTGGAGCTGCTGGAGGATTGCCCGTCGCTTGACCACGTGCTGATCGGGCTCTCCGGCGGTGGACTGCTCGGGGGTATCGGGGCGGCGCTCAAGGCGATTCGCCCCGATACCCAGGTGCATGGCGTCAGCCTCACCGAGGGCGCCGCCATGTGGCACAGCCTGCAGGTGGGCGCTCCGGTGGAGGTGGAGGAGGTCGCAAGCCTCGCCGATTCACTGGGCGGCGGCATTGGCCTGGACAACCACACCACGCTGCCGCTGGTGCATCGCGTGATGGATCATCACCATCAGGTCAGCGAGCGCGCCATCGCCCGCGCCATGCTGATGCTGCTGGAGGAAGAGAAGATCCTGGTGGAGGGCGCTGCGGTGGTCGGGCTTGCCGCACTCGAGGCCTCGCGGCGAGGCGAGACCGACCCTGCGCTCGCGGAGTCGATCCGTGGCCAGCGCGTCGCGCTGATCATCAGCGGCAACGGCGTCAGCCTGGAAACGCTCGATCAGGCCAGAGCGCTGCTGGCAGACGCTCAGGGGCAAGGCCAGAACGCCTGAAGACACCAGAACGCCTGAAGCACCAGAACGCCTGAAGACACCAGAACGCCTGAAGACACCAGAACGCCTGAAGACAACAGAGTGCCTGAAGACATCAGCGCGCTCGATGACACCCGACCCCCGGAGGAGGACGCATGACGGAACCGACTCAGGACAGCATGCAAAGTTATTCACGCGAACAGATCGCCGAGGTCGTGGGGCTGGATACCACGGCACTCAAGGCCATTCGTGATGCCTTCATCGCGTTGGGGCAGGGCAAGGTGGTGCAGCCGCCGATCCTGTCGATGGCCATCGAGGAGGCCAACGGCGAAGTGGACGTCAAGACGGCCCACATCCAGGGGCTCAAGCACTTCGCGATCAAGATCAGTCCCGGCTTCTTCAACAATCCCGCCCGCGGCCTGCCGAGTCTCAATGGCCTGATGGTGGTGTTCTCCGCCGAGACGGGCCTTGCCGAGGCGCTGCTCAATGATGGCGGCTATCTGACGGCGGTGAGAACCGCGCTGGCCGGCGCCGTGGCCGCTGATGCCCTGTCTCGCCCGGACAGCAAGCGGGTCGCGCTGATCGGGGCCGGTGAGCAGGCCGGCCTGCAGCTGGAGGCCTTGCGGCTGGTGCGCGACATCGAGAGTGTCGATGTCTGGGCGCGGGACAAGCAGCGTGCCGAGACCTTCGCGCGGGAGATGGAGGAGCGCCTGGGGCTGACGGTACGCAGTCATGACAGCCTGCATGCGGTCTGCCAGAACGCCGATATCATCGTCACCGCCACCCCCTCGCGAACGCCGCTGCTGGACTACTCGATGCTGCCGGAGGGCGTGCATGTCACCGCGATGGGCTCCGACAGCCCCGAGAAGCGTGAGCTGGAAGCCGATGTGCTCCTCGAGTGCGATCATTTCGTGTGTGATACCCGCGCCCAGTCCGAGACCAACGGCGAGCTGAAAGGGCTGGAGGCCGAGCAGGCCAGATCACGTGACGTGCATGAGCTGGGCCGTCTGCTGGCCGAGGGGCGTGATCTGCGTTCAGGCGGGTCGGCCCCGGATACCTGCATCACGGTGGCGGATCTCACCGGTACCGGCGTGCAGGATACGGCCATCGCCAGCCTGGCGCTCTCGCGGCTCGTCCGGCGTTAGTACGGGAAGTGTCGGTACGGAAAACGTCGGTACTGGCAGCGTCAGCGCTGGAGCGCCTGAATGGTGCGGCGGACTTGCCCGCAGCGTCGCCGCATGCGAGGGTCACGCAGGTGACGGCAGGAAGCCGTTGACGCCCCTTGCCACTCGGAGCCTGTCGTGACTCGTACCTCGTCCTCATCTGCCGCCCGGCCGCGTGCCCTGAGCGCTGCGCCCGATGTCGAGATCTGCCGCACACCGCTGGCGGATCTCTGCGCCGACTGTGACGCCGTGACCCTGCTGCCGCCGCTCTCGCCGCCGGAGGAGGGCCATGTGCGCCACCACTGTGCGCTGGATGCCCCGCTGGCGGTGTTCGATCTCGACGATACGCTGCTCGATGGCGACTGCACTGGCATGTGGATGCGCTGGATGGTCGCCTGTGGCTGGATCAAGGATGTCGATGCCTTCATGGCCATCGGCGAGCGTCATCAGGTGCAATACCATGCCGGCACCCTGGACATCCACGAGCACACCGGCCATCTGCTCAGCCCGCTCGTCGGGCGGCATCGTGATGAGGTGCGTCGCGAAGTCGATGATTTCGTGGAAGAAATGGTCATGCCGCGACTGCTGGAAGGTGGCATTGCGCGACTGGCCGAGCACGGTGAGGCCGGCCATCGCACCCTGATCATCTCCGCCTCCATGCATCATCTGGTCGGGCCCATCGCCAGTCGTCTGACCGCTGATGGGGCGCTGGCCACCCATCCGGCCTTTGATGAGCAGGGCTGCTTCACCGGAGCCACCAGCGGTATCGTCACCTTCCGCGAAGGCAAGCTGGCGGCGCTGGATGACTGGCTTGCGGGTGCCGAGCGCATCCATCGCACGCCGCAATCCCTGTGGGGCTATTCCGACTCCCACAATGACCTGCCCCTGCTGGAGCGGGTCGATTTCCCCCACGCCACCCAACCGGACGCACCGCTGCGCCAGCTGGCCGAAGCGCGCGGCTGGCCAGTGGTTGACTGGCGCCTGTCGCGCCTGTCGGACTGATGTCATGAACCCGCTGGCCGGGCGAGAGGCCGCCGCCCGCGCCTCGCGGCAGGCACGGGGCGTCGCGCTGACGGCGCTGGGCGTACTGCTGATCTCACCGGACGCGCTGCTGCTGCGACTCGCCGATGTCGCCGATGGCCCGCTGGTGTTCTGGCGCGGTCTGCTGACGGCCATCGGCTTTGCACTGCTCCTGCTGGCCCTCCAGCGCGGCACTCCCGCACAGCGCATCGCCAGCGCCCTGGCGCGCATGCGTGGCTGCGGGCGTACCGGCGTATGGGTCGCGCTGCTGTTCACCGGCTCCACCCTGGGTTTCGTGCTCGCCAACCAATACACCCGCGCTGGCAACGTGCTGATCATCCTCGCCGCCAGTCCGCTGTTCGCGGCGCTGATGTCGCGCCTGTGGCTGGGCGAGCGTCAGCCACGGCATGTGTGGGGCGCGATTCTGGCCTCGCTGGCGGGCATCACGCTGCTGGTGCTCGATGAGGCCGGCAGCGGCACGCTCACCGGCAACCTGCTGGCGCTGGGCTGCAGCCTGTCGCTGGCCGGCAACTTCACGCTGTGTCGCACGCGCCCGGGGCATGACATGAGCCCGATGCTGACACTGTCCGGGCTGGTCACCGCGCTGTGCGGCCTGCTGGCGTGCCTGTGGAGCATGACGCAGGGCGGCGGTGACGTGCTGACGCAGCTGTGGCCTTCGCACGGTGCCGATTTCGCCCAGCGCGCTGGCTGGCTGGTGCTGCTGTGCCTGGTGCTTTCGCCGCTGGGCTTCACGCTGATCCAGCGTGGCCCGATCTATCTGCCCTCCGCGGAAGTGGCGCTGCTGATGTTGCTGGAAAGCGTGTTCGGCATCCTGTGGGTGTGGTGGGTGCTGGAAGAATCGCTTACCCCGCGTGGCTGGGCGGGCGGTGCACTGGTGCTGGGCGCGATGCTCATCAAGAGTCTGATCGACCGTCGTCACCGTCAATCGGTGACGGCGAGCGCGCGTTCTGCGGATGCGTCCACCGGTCGCAGCTGATACAATCCTGCCCATCCCCGAGTTTATTCACTGTCAAATGACAGCCCTCTGGACGCCTCACGGCGACCGGAGCGAATAGCTCATGGCGCGAAGAAAGCCACAGGGCGACCGGAAACGACAGCGGCATCACGACGCAAGCCAGGCGCGAGCGGCACTGCCCCTGACGGCAGCGATGAAGATTGCCACAACCGGACGCCAGACTGACTCGACAGCGCCAGGATTCAGCACGCACACCACCTTCCCCAACCTGTTGCGGACGACTCGATGACAAGCAGCCTCAAACAGCAGTGGCTTTCCAACCTCCGGCCCGACATCCTGTCCGGCCTGGTGGTGGCATTGGCCCTGATCCCCGAAGCCATCGCCTTCTCCATCATTGCCGGTGTCGACCCCAAGGTCGGCCTGTATGCCTCCTTCTCCATCGCCGTGGTGACCGCCATCGCCGGTGGCCGTCCGGGCATGATTTCCGCCGCCACCGGTGCCATGGCACTGCTGATGGTCGACCTGGTCAAGGACCACGGCCTGGAGTACCTGCTGGCCGCCACCGTGATGACCGGCGTGATCCAGGTCATCTTCGGCTACTTCAAGCTCGGCTCCCTGATGCGCTTCGTCTCGCGCTCGGTGGTCACCGGCTTCGTCAATGCACTGGCGATCCTGATCTTCATGGCCCAGCTGCCGGAGCTGACCAACGTCACCTGGCACGTCTATGCCATGACGGCCGCGGGCCTGGGCATCATCTACCTGCTGCCGCTGGTGCCGAAGATCGGCAAGCTGCTGCCGTCGCCGCTGGTCTGCATCATCGTGCTGACCCTCTTCGCGATGGCCGTCGGTCTGGATATCCGCACCGTCGGTGACATGGGCGAACTGCCGGACAGCCTGCCGGTGTTCCTGATTCCGGACATTCCCTTCAATCTGGACACCCTGTGGATCATCCTGCCGTACTCGCTGCCGCTGGCGGTCGTGGGTCTGCTGGAATCCCTGATGACGGCCACGCTGGTCGATGATCTGACCGACACGCCGTCCGACAAGAACCGTGAGTGCAAGGGCCAGGGTGCGGCCAACGTCGTCACCGGCTTCCTCGGCGGCATGGCGGGTTGCGCGATGATCGGTCAGACGATGATCAACGTGAAATCCGGCGGTCGTACTCGCCTCTCCACCATGGTGGCCGGTGTCGTGCTGCTGATCCTGGTCGTGTTCCTCGGCCCGTGGGTGTCGCAGATTCCCATGGCCGCACTGGTTGCGGTGATGATCATGGTCTCCATCGGCACCTTCTCCTGGCAGTCGATCCGTGACCTCAAGAGCCACCCGATGTCCTCCAACATCGTCATGCTGGGGACCGTGGCCGTGGTGGTCGCGACCCACAACCTGGCGATCGGCGTGCTGGTCGGCGTGCTGCTCTCGGCGCTGTTCTTCGCCAACAAGATCGGCCAGGTGCTGCATATCGGCAGCGACATGAATGCCGATGGTCGTACCCGCGAATACCGCGTGGTCGGTCAGGTGTTCTTCGCCTCCAGCGAACAGTTCCAGGCCGGTTTTGACCTCAAGGAGACCGTCGAGCGTGTCGTCATCGACGTCAGTCGTGCGCACTTCTGGGACATTACCGCCATCGGCGCGCTGGATACCGTGGTGGTCAAGTTCCGTCGTGAGGGGACCGAGGTCGAGGTACGTGGCCTCAACGAAGCCAGCGCCACGCTGGTGGATCGCTTCGCGGTGCATGACAAGCCGGACGCGGTCGAGAAACTGATGGGTCACTGATCACGCACGCATGATCCTGCGCGATCGAGTCACTTCGCTTGATCGCGCCGCGTGACAAGGTCAGACGGCGGGCAGTCCTTCACGGGCTGCCCGCCGTTTGCGTTCATGGGGTCGGAAAGTGGTAATCTCGAAACAGGCCGCGCCGGCATCGCGGGGGGAATGTCAGTCCTCCTTCTGCGTCGCCCCGGTCGGCACGCCATCTCCGTTGTCAGTACTTTTTGTTGTCAGCACAAGGAAGCCCGCCATGAGCCAATCCTCTGCCAGTGCCGCGACAGGCCATGACAAGGTCACCGCCTGCATTGACGGCTCCGCCTTCGCCGCCCCCGTGTGTGACGCCGCCGTCTGGGCCAGCCAGCGCCTGTCGGCACCTCTCAGCATCCTGCATGTGATCGACCGCAATGAAAGCGCCGAACCCGCCAATGGCGATCTCTCCGGCAGCATCGGTCTCGGTGCGCGGGAGCACCTGCTGGAGGAGCTCGCCACCCTCGATGAGCAGCGCGGGCGCATCGCCCAGGAGCAGGGCCGCCTGATGCTGGAAGCCGCCTGTGAGCGCGCCACCCAGGCCGGTATCACCGAACCACGCCCTCGCCAGCGCAATGGTGAGCTGGTCGAGACACTGGCCGAGCTTGAGGACGAGATTCGCCTGCTGGTGATCGGCAAGCGCGGGGAAGGGGCGGAGCAGGCCAGTGAGCATCTCGGCTCCAATCTGGAGCGCGTGATCCGCAGCCTGCATCGTCCCGTGCTGGTAGTGCCGGGCGAGTTTCAGACGCCGACACGCGTGTTGATCGCCTTCGATGGCAGCGCCACCATCAAGCGTGCCATCGAGGTGCTGGCGGCCAGCCCCCTGCTGCAGGGCGCCGAGCTGCATCTGGTGATGGTCGGCGCGGACTCGGTGGAGCATCAGGCTCCGCTTGAGACCGCGCGTGACACCCTCCAGTCAGCGGGCTTCAACGTGCAGGCCAGCCTCAAGGCCGGTGAAGTGGAAGCCTGTCTGCGCGAATACGCCAAGGAGCACGCCATCGACATGCTGGTGATGGGCGCCTACGGCCACTCGCGCATCCGTCAGTTGCTGGTCGGCAGTACCACCACCGAGATGATCCGCAATGCCACGGTGCCGCTGCTGATCCTGCGCTAGCACGTTCAGCACACGCCCTGCCGGGCAATGAGAACGCCGCGCCTTCCCGTGTCATGTCGGGATGGCGCGGCGTCTTTATTTCTGCCCCTTGGGCAGTGGCTACAGGTACGCAAGGCAGAAACCCTCACGACGACTGGAAAATACCCCGCAGGTCGCGTTGCGCCGCTCGCCGGAATCTGGAACGCTGATGGCCGCTTATCCTCATTGCGCGCCATGCCGCTGAGGGGCTTTCCCTAACGCAGGTGCGTCTTTCACCACTCCAAGAAGAACGGCACAAGGACACTCTCCATGAGCGATATTCAACGTCACGACACCAAGGCACGCATGAGTCGCGCCGTCATCCACAACAACACCATCTACCTGTGTGGTCAGGTCGCCGGGCCGGAACAACGCTTCAGTGATATCACGGACCAGGCCAACAGCATGCTCGCGCGCGTCGATGCGCTGCTGGAAGAAGTCGGCACCGACCGCGAGCACTTGCTCTCCGCCACCGTCTATCTCAAGACAATGGACGACTTCAAGACCTTCAATGACATCTGGGACGCCTGGGTGCCGGAAGGTCACGCCCCCGCCCGCGCCTGCGTCCAAGCCGCCATGGCCAGCCCGGAACTGCTGTGTGAAATTACCGTGGTCGCCGCCGTTAAGTAACTCGCAGTATGGTTTTTCTAAGCCCGTTATAAAGTATAGCGGGCATTTTTATATTGTTATATTATAAGGCTTTCGATGCTAACTAGAGGATCGTGAGTTGTCTCACAAATTCGGTTTTACTGGTCAGTCTACTATGTTTGTTGATTTCGCAGGAGTTTTAAGTAAAGGATGGTATGTATTATTATCATCGCTCGGCACTATTATGCTGGCTGTTGCAGGTTTCTTTGCAAAAAAAGAGAAATTGGCTAATATAACTGATTGGTCGTATGATAATCATTCGGAAATAATTGATGCTTTCGTTGACTCATCATTCGTCTGGGTTGTTCTTGGAGGGGTGTTATTTTTCTTAGGTATGTGGGGTAGTTACAAGGATCAAGAAGAACAGCAGAATAAGATTGATGAGCTAGCATTGAAAGAGGTTAATGCCAAAGATTTAGAGAAGCAATTGGAGGCAGCTAGTGAAGAATTAAGACAGCAGAAAAATTCTGCGCAAGAGGTAATATCTGAGAAGCGCTCGCAGATAAAGAAAATACATGAAGAGCTAGTTGGTACGTGGCTAAAAAGTGTTTATAAACAATTTGAATTTCAAAGTACAGAGCGCATAACTATATATTATGAGAATTTAGGGGGGTTTAGCCTTTTGGCAAGGTATTCTAAAAACCCTGAGTTTAACAAACAACACCGGCAAAAGTTTGCCATTAATCAAGGAGTAATTAGTAAAGCATGGCGCCATGATGAATGTATAGAACTAGAGTGTCCCACTAGTGATGATATTGTTAGATATCGAAAGCATCTTAGAGAAAGATATGGATATGATAATGATAAAATTGACTCTTTGACTATGAAAAGTTGTAGATATTTTGCTAAGGCAATAGTGGATGCAGATGTGCATAAAGGAGTTATTGTATTCGAAAGTGAGAACCCCGATTTATTCACCCAAGAAAAAATCAGAGATTTTTCAGAGCATTGTAACCAGCATCAAGCACATCTTGCAGAGTTTGTTAGGGATGGTTTACAATATAGCAAGACTGGCCAAAAGGTTTCAGTTGAAGCTGAGATTATTAAAATGGTGGAGAGCGAGTCATGAACAAGCTTCACAGCATTTTGGCTTACATTTGTATTGCATACCCACTAAAAAATGAACTTTCTAAGGCTAGAATAACCAAGCTTGTTTATTTGGCAGATTGGTATTCATCATTGCTGAATGATAAGCAGATGACTGACATACAATGGACGTTTAATCACTACGGCCCTTATGTTTCTGACGTGATTGAGTCAGCTCAACAACGAGAAGATTTTCAAATTGATCATCAACTAAATTCTTATGGCTCTACAAAAGATGTTTTGTGCTTTTCTGGTAATGAGTCAGCCATCGATCTTACAAATAAAGAAAGATCTATAATCGATGCCATTATTAATAAAACCAAGGGGTTTTATTTTAATGAGTTTATAGATTACGTATATTCAACTTACCCTGTTAGTTCAAGCGAAAGGTATGCGAATTTAGACTTGGTTTCTCTTGCTAGACAATATAAACAAAAAGAAGTCAGCTAGTTATTTTGTTTGGCTGATATTTTTGATTTTCCTCACTTCTAGTTTATTTTTAAGTGAGCCTCATACCTCACCCATCCCCGATAAAATCCGTCCAGTCGTTCTGTCTCGCTGAGGTGTGATACTTCAGCGAGGCGTTCGCGTGCGTCTGCAGGTAGCATGGCGATGCGGGCGTCGAGGTCGTGGATGTGGCGGGGATTGCGGTATTCGAGGTCCAGCCCGAGTGGGGCGGTGGCGAGGCCGACGAGCACATGGCCGTGGCGGTGGGCGATGGAGACGTAGAAGCCTGTCGGTAGTGCAGGGTGATGGGGCGCCTGGCCACGCGGCGACCAGTCGGCCAGCGCAAGCTGGATGCCTTGAGCAGCGGCGAGTTCACCGAGTAGCACGCGGGCGAGGTGCGATTCGGCTTCACGTTGCTGGCGACGGCGGGCCTTGGCAGATGACACGGGGGTGTCTGCGTTATCCACACCGGCTTGAGGCTCTCTCAATGAGCCATCGGATGAGCGGGTACTGAATGCGGGTAGCACACACGCTTCGGCCAGCCACAGGTGGGCTGGCCGAGAGGAGGATTCTGAGTCGGAGCGTGCAGCAGATACCAGCGACGCGACGAGGGCATGGGGGTCATATGAGACCAGCGGGTCGCAACTAGACGAGACGCCACTCAGCGCGCCTGAGCCATCCGCTGCAGCAGGCCCCAGCACCACGCAGCGGTAGGCGGGGTGATCGGTCGGGCGCGCCGCAGGAGTATCCGCCGCGCGCGCCGAGCTGCCTTCGACCGGCTCGCCTGTCTCACTCACATCCTTGCCTTCCCTGGCCGTCATGATGGCGAATCAGTTCTTCGGATGCAGGATCACCAGATCCCCGCGCAACGCGACGCCCGCGACGACATTGCCCGCGTGGCACTCGTACTTCTCGCTGCTGGAGTAGGGCACGTTGTCATAGTCGCTGCGAATGTTGATGACGGCATTGGCCCCGTATTCCCGCGCCTTTTCCTGCAGCTCGCGCAGCGCCGACAGGAACACCCAGCGGCAGGCCGCGGCATCGCTCTTGTTGGTCGCGTTGGTCTTCGGGTTCACCCGCGCCCAGCCGCGCTTCTCGATCCGCTCGTAGGGCTGCTTGTCACCGAAGAAGAAGGCCACGTCCTTGCCCAGTCGCTGACTGGCCGCGGTGCTGGCCATCACCGGCATGATGGGCAGGAAGTGCTGCGTATCCCGCGCCTGTGCCGGCGCGGAGGCCAGCAGCCCGGCCGCGCCGAGCACCAGGGCGGACACCAGCACGCGTCCCCGCGACAGGCGGCCGACCGGCGCCGTGCTGGCGTGGGCCATGGGGTGTGACGAGGAAACGAACGACTGAGCAACGGATGACGCCATCTGACACCTCTCCTGACAGGGTTTGACTGGCTCGACGCCAGGGAATATCGCCTTCATCCAGCCAACGGCGTGAGCCCATCACACCATAGACCATGCAGCGGGCGCGTATCTTGCGCCAGTTGTGACCCGCTGCAAAGTCGTCTGGTGGCGACAGTCACGCGCCCGATGACCCCGAGGGCCGTGCGGGCGTCGTCAGCCCTGCCAGCGCCGCAGGATCAGCGAGGTATTGATGCCGCCGAAGGCGAAGTTGTTGCTCATCACCGTATCCGTCTCGATCTCGCGGCCGCCGTCACGCAGGTAGTCCAACGCCGCGCAGCGCGGGTCGATGTCCTTGAGGTTGGCGGTGCCGTGGAACCAGCCTTCGCGCATCATCTCGATGGCGATCCAGGCTTCCAGCGCACCGCAGGCCCCCAGGGTATGGCCGGTGTAGCTCTTGAAGGCACTGATGGGCGTGCGTTCCCCGAACACGGCATGGGTGGCGTGACTCTCGGCGATGTCGCCGCGCTCGGTGGCGGTGCCATGCGCGCTGACATAGCCGATCTCGCTGGCCGAGAGGCCGGCATCGTCAAGGGCCATGCGCATCGCGGCCTCCATCATGTCGGCGTCCGGCTGAGTGACGTGGCGGCCATCGGAGTTGGTGCCGAAGCCGAGAATCTCGGCGTGGATGGTCGCGCCACGCGCCAGGGCGTGGTCCAGCTCCTCGAGGATCAGCGTGCCGGCACCTTCGCCGATCACCAGGCCATCGCGCTCGGCATCGAAGGGTCGCGGCGAGCGGTCCGGGCGGTCATTGCAGGTGCTGGTGGCGAACAGGGTGTCGAACACCGCGGCATCGGCGGCGGACAGCTCCTCGCAGCCCCCGGCGACCATCGCTATCTGGCGGCCGAAGCGAATCGCCTCATAGGCATAGCCGATGCCCTGGCTGCCGGAGGTGCAGGCGCTGGAGGTGGTGTGAATCCGTCCCTTGATGCCGAGAAAGACCCCGATGTTCACCGGCGCGGTATGCGCCATCATGCGGATGTAGGAGTTGGCGTTGAGGCCATCGGTGGAGTGGTTGATCAGCATGTTGCCGAAGTCCGCCACCGCGTCCGGCTCACCGGCGGACGCGCCGTAGGCGATGCCCATCTGGCCGCTCTCCTTGAGCGGGCTGTCACTCAGTCCCGCGGCTTCCAGCGCCAGCTCGCTGGAGCGGGTCGCCAGCTGTGCCACACGCCCCATGCTGCGCAGCGCGCGGCGGTTGTAGTGCTTGGGCAGTTCGAAATCGCTGACCGGCGCGCCGAGACGCGTGTTGAGACCCTCGTACTTGTCCCAATCCTCGATATAGCGGATGCCGGTGCGGCCCGCGGCCAGATTGGCGCGCAGGGTCGGCCAGTCATTGCCGATGGGCGAGAAACCATGCATGCCGGTGACGACGACGCGATGGCCGCGCAGCGGGGAAGAGGAGGCTGTCATCAGAACATCCCTCCGTTCACCGCGATGGTCTGGCGGGTGATGTAGCCGGCATCCTTCGAGCACAGGAAGGCCACGGTGGCGGCGACTTCCTCGGCCTCGCCCGCGCGGCGCATGGGAATCATCTTCAGCGCCTCGTCCATCTCGACCCCTTCGGTCATCTCGGTGGCGATGACCCCCGGCGCGACGGCATTCACGGTGATGCGGCGCTTGGCCAGCTCCACCGCCAGCGCCTTGACCGCGCCGATCAGCCCCGCCTTGGCGGCAGAGTAGTTGACCTGACCGCGATTGCCCATCATGCCGGACACCGAGGACATCACGATGATGCGCCCCGGCTTGCGGCGACGCACCATCGGCATCGCCAGCGGCTTGACCACGTTGTAGAAGCCATCGAGGTTGGTGCGGATCACGCTGTCCCAGTCCTCATCGGTGAGCGCCGGGAAGGCGTTGTCGGCGTGGATGCCGGCATTGCAGATGACGCCGTAGTAGCAGCCGTGGGCCTCGACATCGGCCTCCAGTGCGCTGCGTGCGGCCTCGCGGTCGGCGACATCGAAGCTCAGGATGCGCGATTCACCGCCCAGGGCGCTGATCTCACGCGCGACCTCCTCGGCGGCATCACGGCGCGAGCGGCAATGCAGCACCAGATTGTAGCCTTCGCGGGCCAGACGCAGCGCGATGGCGCGGCCGATGCCACGGCTGGAGCCGGTGACCAGAATCCACTCGCGCGTCTCATTGGCAGCGGCGGCACCCTGGTTGTCAGCAGGGGAAGTTCGAGTAGCGGGGGGTGTGACGGACATCAGACATTACCTTGCGGTGCGGCACCGGCAGCATCCTGCTGACCGGGTGAGTGTTCTTGTGAGTGTTCTTGTGAGTGTTCTGGTGAGCGCCCCTGTGGGCCTGCTTCAGGGCTTCCTTCCTCCGACACGGCAGACGCCACGGCCTGGGCGGGCGGCTCGAAGACATTCACGCCGGCACGGGCGACCTGCGTGCCGTGCTCGTCGCTGAGGGTGGCCTTGAAGGCGCCCAGGCCGTTGTCGGCGCGATAGTCGAGCTGCACGTCTATCTGCCAGCGTTGCCCGCAGGCGAAGGCGGGCAGTTCGCTCTCATAGCGGCGGCTGCCGAGCAGAAACCCGACGCGGGGTGAATGGCCTGTGCGCGCGGCCTGCAGGCCGGACCAGGCGGCGATGGCCTGGGCCATCCACTCGAGCCCGACCCAGGCGGGAATCACGGCCTGGCCAGCGCCGTCCAGCTCCGCGAACAGATCCTCGGGCGAGGGGCGCACGCTCGCGCTCAGCGAGTGCTCGTCACAGGCCAGCACCTCATCCAGCAGGCACATGCCTGCTTCGTGTGGCACATAGGGGCCGATGGCGCAGGGCATGACGGGATAGCCCCCGTCACGGGAAGACGTGCCGTCGGGTAGCGGCGTGGCGGGGGTAGCGGTCGGGGTCAGCATGCAGAGGACTCCGGGTCGGTGGCGTGACGTTCCAGTATCAGCGAGATGTTGTTGCCGCCGAAGGCGAAGGCATTGCTCATCACTCTGAGCGGCGGGGTCTCGGGGCGGTCACGATAGACGATGTTGAGCGCGGGCAATGACGGGTCCAATGCCTCACGCGGGGTGGCGTGCGGCGGCAGGCGACCATGTTCCAGCGTCAGCCAGCAGAAGGCGGCTTCCAGCGCCCCGCAGGCCCCCAGCGTATGGCCGGTGAGGGCCTTGGTGGAACTGACGGCGGGCGGACGGCTTGCGGCCTCGTCGCCATCGGGACCGAACAGGCGGCTGATGGCGAGGCTTTCCATGGCGTCATTGAGCGGCGTGGCCGTGCCGTGCAGGTTGATGTAGTCGATCTCGCCGGGGGCGCGGCCGGCGCTGGCGAGCGCGCCACGCATCGCGGCCTCGGCACCGCTGCCATCCGGGCAGGGCGCGGAGATGTGATGGGCATCGCTGGATTCGCCGACGCCGGTCAGCTGTACGCCACCGTGCTCCGGCGTGACCACGAACAGCACCGCGGCCTCGCCCAGATTGATGCCGTCGCGCGCGGCGCCCAGCGGCTGGCTTTGCTGGCGGCTGACGGCCTCCAGACTCATGAAGCCCTTCACCGTCATGTGGCACAGGCTGTCGGCCCCACCGGCGATCACCGCATCGCATTGGCCGGAGGCCAGCAGACGCCGTGCGCTGGCCAGGGCCTTGGCGCTGGAGGTGCAGGCGGTGGACAGGGTGTAGACCGGCCCGCGCGCGCCGCTCAACCAGGCCACGCACTCGGCGGGCGCGCCCAGTTCCTGACGGCGGTATTCAAAGCTCTCCGGCCAGCTGTCGGCGCTCGGCGTGCCCTGAGCGACGGCGGCGCGCTGGGCGTCCATCGCGGCTTCCGTCTCACCGATACCGGAGGTACTGGTGCCCAGCACCACGCCGATGCGCTCCGGCGCGATGCCCTGATGCTTGAGGGCCTCGAGTTCCGGTGTCAGCTGCTCAAGCGCGGTGGCCAGCAAGCGGTTGTTGCGTGAGCGCAGCGGGGCCGGCCAGTCGCTGTCATCCACCAGCCGCGCGGTGACACGGCCCAGTGACAGCGGCGTGCCGGGACTGAAGTCATCACTGACGCGCAGGCCACGACTGGCGCTGAACAGCGCACTGCTGATCAGCCCGTGGTCGGCGCCCAGCGGACAGACGATACCGGGCCGAGACAGACGGCATGGGCTGCGAGGGGTGAGGCCATGGCGGGTATCAGGTGCCTCGGGTGTGACGGGTTCAGTCATGCGGGGAAGCTTCCGGTGAGTCGTCAGGGGCTGGGGGAAGACAGGGGATCTAGCGTCATCTGCATCTCGGTGGCCGGGTCCCGCAGGATCACGCGGCCTTCGGCGTCGCGGGTCAGCTCGGCCATGCGCTCGCCATCGCGCAGGATGAGGCGCTGCGCGGCCTGGTGAGGCGTGTCCCACTCGCCGTGCTGCACCAGTTGCCAGGCGCTGCCGGCAAAGGCGTCATCGATCGCGGCCTGTGGCCAGTGGACCCAGGCGATGCGACGGGCCAGCCAGTCGGCGGTGAAGGGCAGCTTGTCGAGCACCTCGGGGCGGGCCTGCTCGAAGCGGCTGCCATCGGCGTCATGCACCAGTGTCAGCAGTCGCTGGCCCTGCACGCTGAGCAGCACCAGCCGCATGGCCTCGGGCGATTGGCGCAGCACGCCGATAAGGGGCGGCAGGTCGCGAGCCTCGTCCTCAGCGGCGTCTGCTGCCGCGCGATTCTCGCTGGCCTCACTCTTGTTACGCTCAACGCGCAGAATCAGACGTTGGGTGCTGCTCTTCTGCAGGCTCGCCAGGGCCGGCATCGGGCTCTCGGCGCTGAGCGGACCGGGCACGAGCAGGCTGCAGCCGCTCAACAGCAGGCTGGTCGCCAGCAGCAGGCCGACGGATCGCCGCCCGACTGTACGCAGTCCGACAGAACACTTTCTGAAAGAGCGCAGTCCGACTGATCGCCGCCCGACTGTACGCAGTCCGACGGATCGCCGCCCGACTGAGATGGCATGAGGCGAGAGACGCATGGATATCATGACGATACTTTACCTTTTCTGGCGTCATTCTGCCGCGTGCCGGCCGTTGAGAGAGCGCTTGCGGCGGGCTCGCAGGTCTCCGCTTGCGGCTCCTGTGCTGCCGAGAGCGTGGCCAGTGCGGTCAGGCGACGACGACTGGCGCTGACGAAGGGATTGGCCTCGTCCCAGGCGTAGCCGGCGAGGACCGAACTGATCATCTGGCGAATGCGGTCCGGCGAGCGAGGATGATAGATGATGTCGGTCAGGCGGCTGTCGTACCAGGCGGTGACGAACTCGCGGAACACCTCGATGCCACGCCGCAACGGCTGCTCGTATTCGCGGGCCCAGTCCGGGCGCTGCTCATCGTTGGTCGCGGTCAGTTCGCGCGCGACCAGCGGCGCGGCGCGCAGGGCGGATTCCAGCGCGATGGTCACGCCGGAGGAGAACACCGGGTCCAGAAACTCGCCGGCATTGCCGAGCAGCGCATAGCCCGGGCCGTGCAGGCGGCTGACATCGGCGCTGTAACCGCCCAGCGACTGCACGGCATTGGCGGGCGTGGCATCGCGCAGCAGCTCCGCCAGGCGCGGTTCTTCCATCACCCACTGCCACAGGCGTGTCTGCACATCGTCCTCGGCGGCAGGCTCGATCAGCTCCCGAGGGCCGACCACGCCCAGCGAGGCGCGGCCATTGGCGAAGGGAATCAGCCAGTACCAGACATCGGGATGTACCGGGTGCGAGGCGATCAGGATAGTGTCGCGACGATAGCCTTCGGCGGGCGGCGCGAGGTCGGCGATGCCATCGTGGACATGGCCGAACAGCGCCATGCGCGGCTCCAGACGCGGATCACGCTCAAGCGATTCGAGCCGCGCCAGCACGCGCCCATAGCCGCTGGCATCCAGCACGAAGGCGGCGTGAAGCTCGCGGCCATCGGCCAACGTGAGACGCGGCCCCTGAGCCTGGGCATGGCCAGCAGTGCCACTCTGCGTGGGGCGAGCGGGAGTGAAACCGGTGACGGTGACGCCGAATTCGACCTCGGCCCCCGCCGCCCGTGCGCCCTCGATCAAGCGCTGGTCAAAGTCGGCGCGCTCCACCTGCCAGGTGGTGCCGGGGCCGTCGCTGAACTTGTCGCGGAAGTCGATCACGCGATGCTCGCCGCGGCGGGTGAAGGCCGCACCGGTCTTGCGCTGATAGCCTCCGGCAGCGGCGGCCTCCATCAGGCCGCAGGCCTCCAGATGCTGCATGCAGCGCGGCAGCAGGCTCTCGCCGATGGAGAAGCGCGGGAAGTGGCTGCGCTCCAGCACGCGCACGGCGTGGCCGGCGCGCGCCAGCCAGGCCGCCGCCGCCGCCCCGGCAGGTCCGGCGCCGATGATGATGACTTCCTTGCGTGGTGGGTTGTTGCTGTGATCTGCCGATTCCATGGCATCGTCCCCTGTCGTTGTCGTTATGTGTTCATGACGGCATTCGTGTTCCCGCCTCCGTCTGGCCCGCGTGACGATATCGCCTCAACTGCGGGCAAAGGGCACCAGGCACCAGGTGGCCGTCAGCCCCAGCAGGCAGGCCAGCCCCAGCGCGGCCAATGCCGGTGTCTGACTGAAACTCAACAATCCGAAGGCTAGCAGGCTGGAGGCACATGACAGCGAGATCGCCAGCAGACTGGCCTGCGAGGCGCGGCTGGCGGTGTCTCCGCTCCTGTCTTTCTCTGCGCTGCGAGCAGGGTGCTCGGCACAGAAGATCCCTGCATCGAGGCCAATTCCCAGTACCAGCAGCAGGCCCAGCAGGTGGAACAGGTTGAGGCCGACGCCCGCCAGCGTCAGGGCGGCGAGCGTCAGTACCAGTCCGCCCAGCGGCGGCAGCAGGGCGCGCCAGGTGCTGCGGCGATAGCGCAGCGCCAGCAGCAGGCTGATCACCACCACCGCAGCACTGACCAGCCAGGCCATTTCGCTGCGAATGCTGCCGAGCGTCGTCGAAAGCCTGGCGACCTGATCGACGTACTCGAGGCGGTCATCGCCTGCCGCGAGATGTGCCAGGGCGGCGCTACCCTCGGCCGTGACGTCACCAAAGCGCACGATGCCGATGGCGGCGGTGCGTGAGTCGAGCCACAGTCGCTGGCCCATCTCGCCGGCAGGCAGCGTGACCCAGTCGGCCGGGCGCAACGGATGGGCGCTTTCGATGGCCTGCTCGGCACGTTTCACCAGCGCGGCGGGCAGGCCCGCCTGACGAAGCACCTGGGGCAGCAGGGTGCGGGTGCGTTCACGCATGGCGCCGAGGTTGGCCTGCTGCTGTTCAAGCGTCGGCAGTTGCTGGGCGAGGCTCGCCCAGTGCCCCAGTTGCTGCTGGGCATCCAGCTGCTGGAAGGTGCCTTCCAGTGCCTGCAGGCGCGAGAGCAGGGCGGCGTCATTCTCGGCCTGCACGATCAGGTAGCGCAGGCCGTCCGGTTCGGCGAGCAGGCGCTGCACCTCGCGTTGCTCATCGATCAGCGACGCAGGCGAGGGGTTGAGCTGAGTGAGACGGTCATCGCTGCGCAGTCCGAAGAGGCTTGCCAGCGCGGCCAGCAGCAGCAGACCCAGCGCCTGCCAGCTGCGCCTGCCGGGAAGTACGCGTGCCAGCCATCCTGCAGCGCGGGCGGCGGGGGAATCCTTGCGGGTGGCATCCGCCGGCAGTGGCAGTTGCGGCAGCCACAGGCGCACGCTCAGCCAGGCGCCGAGCAAGCCGAGGGCGGCGAACATGCCCATCTGGCGCAGGCCGGGCATTGGCGTCAGGGTGATGGCCAGATAGGCGGCGAGGCTGGAGCACAGCCCCAGCGTCAGGCCCGGCCACAGCGCGGCGAGTCCGCCACGGCCATTCGTCGTCGCCAGGCGGCGCATGCATTCCAGATGCAGCACGTAATCGATGGAGATGCCGATCAGGCTGGCGCCGAAGGCCAGCGTCAGCACGTGCAGGCTGCCGAAGGCCCACCAGGTCAGCGGCAGCGCGAACAGCACGCCCGTGGCCACCGGTACCAGCAGCAACGGCAGCCGTCGCGGGGTGCGGAACACCGCCCACAGCAACAGCAGCACGCCGATCAGCGAGCCGAGCCCGATGGTCGACATCTCCTGTCTGGCCTGCTGCGCCCCGGCACTGGCATGGAAGACCAGTCCGGAGCGCAGCAGCCTGACGTCGGGGTAGTCGGCCTTTACGCCATTCACGGCCTGTTCCAGCGCCTGCTGATCCCCCATCGCGTAGGCGCTGCCGGTGAGGGTGGCGCTGATCAGCCGATAGCCGCTGCCAGGCTGCTCACCGCTTGACGTCGGCGCGCGCAGCAACAGCTGGCCGCCGGACAGCGACAGGTTGGCGGGCGTCAGCCAGTCCTGCCAGGCGCCGGCGAGACCGAAGGGATCATGGATCAGGTCGCGCTGGCCGCCGGGCTGGAACAGCTGCCTGAGCGCGCGCGCCTGCCACTGCTCGTCACTCAGCTCGGCAAGCCGCGGGGCGATCAGGGCTGGCTGGACCTCGGCCGGCAGGCGCAGGCTGGCGAGGCTCTTGCCGTCATCCAGCGTCGCGAGGGGGGCGAGCGCCTGACGCAGCGCCTGGGCGGCGGCGTCACGCTGCTTGAGTGACGTGGCGCTGGCATCGCGTGCGCCGACCAGAATCACCAGCCGGTTGGCGGTGTCCTCCAGCGATTCGGCGCGCGCCGCCAACGGGCTGCGTTCCTGCGCTGGCAGCATGGCGGTGATGCGGGTGTCGATCGCCCCACGCCATGGGCTCTGCGGGGCGAGCTTTCCGGCCAGCAGCACCGCGCACAGCAGCAGCACGCCAGCCCACAGCCAGCGCCAGGCGGCGCGATCCAGCCCCGTGTCATGCGAGTCGCCGCGCCCTGTCATTCGGGGCACTGATCGCGCGGTGTCAGGGTCAGGGCGAGACGGTCACCGTCGCCGCTGGTGAGGGTCAGGTGGTCAAGCCAGCTGCCACCCTCGATCTCGAGGTGCTCGATGGCCTCGGCCAGACGGGCATCACGCGGTGTCAGGCTGGCCTGCCAGTCATCCGCGCTGCCGGTGAGCTGGAGCGTGAAGTGCTCCTCGAGCGCCTGCCAGTCGCCGTGGAAGAAGTTGACCAACAGCTCCGCCATCGCCTGCTGGTCGGCGGGCAGCGGCTCGCCATCCGGGCCTTCGCTGGCATTCGGGCGCATCTCGAGACGGTCCTCGATGGGGGAGGTGGTGTCCCACACCAGGCCTTCGGGCGCGTTCGGATCCCCGATCAGATGGAACTGGCCACGACTCTTGAGCTGTGCGCCGACATCCTCGAGCCAGCGGGTCTGCTGGAAATCACCGCAGACAGGGGCGGTGCGCGCCAGCTGTTGGGTCAGGGCGCGGGCGTCGAATTCGGCGGCGCTGGCCCCGAAGGCACTGGCAGTCAGCAGCAGGGCAGTGGCGGCAATGGCAAGGCGTGACGTCATCACGGCGTTCCTCGTGTCGGGGGCGGGGTGGCAGGCGCGTCCTCGTCGCCTGTCTGTGACGGGGCTACCTGTGACGGGCTGGTCTGTGACTGGCTGGTCTGTAACTGGCTGGCCTGCCAGGCGGCCAGCCGCTCGCTGAGCGCAGGCGGCGAGGCCAGCAGCATCTCACCATCCGCGAGTCCGACGGCGACCTGCACGCTATGGCCACGGGTCAGGCGCTTGCCGCTCTCGACATCGCGGATCACGTAATCGAGCTTGAGGCGGTTTTCCCACTCGCGCAGGCGCGCGGTGACGGCGATGCGCTGGCCGAAGCGCGCCGGGCCCGCGTAGCGCAGGCGCAGGTCGATCACCGGCCAGGCATAGCCTGACTCGCGCATCTGCGAGTAGTTGTAGTCGAGCATGTCGAGCAGCTTGCAGCGGGCGATCTCGAGATAGCGCACGTAATGGCCGTGCCAGGCGACTTCCATCATGTCGACGTCGTGGAAGGGCACTTCCATTTCCACCGTGGCGCTGGGCATCGGCGTTTCGGCGGGCTGGTTCATGGCGTTTTTCTCGCTCAAGGCTGTCTGCTCGCTCAGGGCTGTTTTCTCGCTCAGGGCTGTTTTCTCGCTCAAGGCTGTCTGTTCGCTCAAGGCTGTCCGCTCGCTCATGCGTGGGCCTCGTCTGCGCTCAGGGCCCAGTGGCGCTCAAGGATGCGTGCGCAAAGCAGGCGCAGGTCGGCTTCCAGGCCGCGGTCCTCCTCGAGCGGGGCGATGTCCTCGCGCAGCTCGCTGACGAAGGCCGCCAGGCTCGGCGGCGTGGCGCTGTGGCCAGCGATGGCGGCGCGTTGCTCACAGCCCTGTGCGGCGGCGTGCAGGGTGGCGGCGGCGACCTGCTCGACCAGCGCCAGCACGCGCAGGGCATCCCGCGCGGCGATGGTGCCCATGCTGACCTTGTCCTGATTGTGGCATTCGGTGGAGCGCGAGAAGACGCTGGCCGGCATGGTCAGCTTGAGGGCTTCCGCCGTCCAGGCCGAGGCACCGATCTGCACCGCCTTGTAGCCATGGTTGAGCGGCGCGCGCTCCGGCGTGGCACCGCTGAGATTGCTGGGCAGGCCACGGTTATAGCGGCTGTCAACCAGCAGGGCCAGCTGGCGGTCGAGCAGGTCGGCCAGGTTGGCGACCGCCGTCTTGAGGCTATCCATCACCATCGCCACATGGCCGCCGTAGAAGTGGCCGCCGTGGAGGATCTTGCCGGCCTCGACATCGATCAGCGGGTTGTCGTTGGCGCTGTTGAGCTCGGTCTCGAGAAAGCGGCGCCACCAGTCGAAACTGTCCTCGACCACGCCGATGACGTGGGGCGCGCAGCGCGTCGAGTAGCGGTCCTGCAGGCGCGGTGAGTTGATCGGTGTGGCATCGACCTCCGGCGCCGCCGGGTGGGCGAGATCATCGCGCAGCCACTGCGCCACGCGGGCCTGACCGGGATGCGGCTTGGCGGCGAACAGGTCGGCATCGAAGTGGTAGGGATTGCCTTCCAGCGCCTGCACGCTGAGCGCGGTGATGCGCGCACTCAGACGGCTGAGGTAGCAGGTGCGACCGAAGGCCAGTGCAGCGAGGGCCGTCATCACGGCGGTGCCGTTCATCAGCGCCAGGCCTTCCTTGGGGCGCAGCACATAGGGTGTCAGGCCGTGCTGGGCGAAGACGTCAGCGGTCGGGCGCAGTTCATGTGGCTGACCTGCGCCGGGGCGCACCCACACCTCGCGCTCGCCACACAGCACGGCGGCGAGATAGGACAGCGGAGTGAGATCGCCACTGGCGCCCACCGAGCCTTCCTCGGGGATGCGCGGCAGGATGTCGTGGTCGAGCAGCCAGACAAGGCGTTCCAGCAGCGCCAGGCTGACCCCGGAGACACCACGGCACAGCGAGACGAGGCGCACCATCACCACCGCGCGGCTGCTGACCACATCGAGGTCCGCGCCCATGCCACAGCCGTGGAAGGTGTAGAGGTGGCGTGGCAGGGCCTCGAGGTCTTCCGCGCCTTGCACGGCGCGGGTCACGGAATCGCCGTAGCCGGTGGTGACGCCGTAGACCACGCCTTCCTCCTCCAGCAAGCGTTCCAGCAGGGCGGGGCCGGCCTCGATGCGCGCTCGGAAGGCAAGCGCATCACTCAGACGTACGCCACACCGGCCCTCGGCGACGTCGATCAGCTGCTCGAGGGTGATATCACTGCCGTCGAGCGTCAGCGCCGGGGCAGTGGTTGAGACGGGATATGACATGACGAGGTACCTGAAAGCCGAGAGCCTGAAAGACGGAATGCCGGACAACTGAATCTGAAACTGAATCTGAGCTTGAACCTGAACCTGAAACTGAAACTGAGAAAGACGGGGTGACGCGCCAGCCGTCAGGTCACTCGCTCGGACTCCGAGGCACCTTCGCTAGAGGTCGGGACGTCGGGCGCCTGGTGCCAGAAGTCGAAGAAGTTGAACCATTGCAGCGGGTGGCGTCTGACACGCGCCTCGAGATGACCGGCATGGCGCTGCATGGCCTGCTCAATCCATGCCTCGCGGGTGCTGCGCTTGACGGCGCGGCTGTCATCGAAGGGCGCGAAATCGACCCGGAAGCGGGGATTGGCACCGCCCTGCTCGCGCACGCAGCTCAGGGTGTAGACGTGACAGCGCAGCAGCGCCGCCAGCATGAAGGGGCCCACGGGGAAGGGCGCAGGTTGATCGATGAAGTCGCAGTGCTGGACACGGGCGCGGGTGACGGCGCTCTGTTCCACGCTCTCCCGCTCGCTTCCCCCCGCGTTTTCCCGTTCTGCCGCCACGCTTTCGGGGGGAATCGGCACGCGGTCCGCGGCGATGACCACGAAGCCACCGCGATTGACGCGGTCACCCAGCGCCATGGCGGTGGCGGGGGTGATCTCGCTGACCTCGATCATCTGCGGCGGCTTGCGCCCGGTGGCCTGTTCCAGCAACTGGTTGAACTTCTCGGCGTGACGCGTGTGCACCAGCGCGCACAGGTCGATGTCGTGGCGCTCGCCGATGGCATTGATCACATCCAGATTGCCGTGGTGGGCGACGAGGATGATGCCGCCCTCGCCACGCAGCGCGGCATCGCGCAGGTCTTCCGGACCGGTGCCGGTCAGCGAGGAGAGCGGAATCTCGCCGCTCCAGGCCGAGACCTTGTCCATGATCGCCTCACCGAACTGCATGAAGTGGGCGAAGCTTCTGGCCCACAGGCGCACGCCGCCAAGTCCGGGCTCCAGGCGTCTGAGGTAATCGAAGGAGGCACGTCGCGCCACGCCGCGCAGCAGGAAGTACCACATCAGCACCGGGAACAGCGCGATGCGAAACGGCCAGGCCCCGAGCCGACGGCGGATCGTCACCATCAGCCGCATGCCGCTCAATGAGCCGGTTTCGGACAGGCGGGCCCAGTGATTGGGCGCGACGCTGTCGTCGGCGGTCTGTGCTGCACGGTCTTCGCCATCTGTCAGTGCGTCATCTTGAGCGTGGGCGGTTTGCCGCTTGCCGCCTCGGCGGCTCAGCGTGCGCCAGGCCAGTGTCGGCGAGCGCAGCAGCATGCCGCAGAACAGACGGGTATGCATGGCGCTGATCAACAGGTTGTCGTGGCAGGGGCGGAAGTGGCTGACGCCTCCGGTGGGGTAGCTGACACGCACCGGCAGGTTGGCCACCTCGCCCCCGGCCCAGTACCAGCGCACCAGTACCTCGGTGTCGAAGGACATGCGATCGCCACAGTCATTGCGCGCCAACAGGCGATTGGTGGCGGCCAGCGGGTAGAGGCGCACGCCGCACATGGTGTCGCGGATGGCCAGCGACAGGGTGTTGATCCATACCCAGACATGTGAGGCGTAGCGACCGTAGAAGCGGATGCGCGGCACGCTGGCATCGTATTCGGGATAGCCGATCTGCAGGCAGTCGGGATTGTCCTGCATGCCCTTCAGGAAGGCGGGCAGGTCACTGACATCGTGCTGGCCATCGGCGTCCACCTGCAGGGCATGGGTGAAGCCGAGCTGCTCGGCAGCCTGCAGGCCACTGCGCACCGCCGCTCCCTTGCCGCCATTGTGCGTGCGACGCACCAGGTGATGGCCCTCGGCCGCCAGCTGATCGAGTACCTCGGCGCAGGGGGCACTGCAGCCATCATCCACCAGCACGATGGGCAGGCCGAGCGGTGCCAGGCCCGCACAGACGCCGGCGATGGTGGCGGGGTGATCGTAGACCGGGATCACCACGCAGGCGCGCAGGGCGTTGCTCTGTTCAGGAGCGTTCTGGCGAGAGAGATGCTGCTCAGAATCGTGCTGCGAGTCGCTCACAGGCGCAGGGGATTGGCTCATGACGCCTCCGAGGTGGAATGGGGGGATGGGGTGGCCGCGGGCCCGTCGTCGCGGGCGACGTCCGGAGCATGCGGCTGACCATGACGCAGCCGTCCACTGGCATGCAGGCCTGCGCGGGATTCCAGCCGGAAGTCGAGCCGCAGGCCCTGGGCGTCTTCCAGCAGGTGAGTGCTCAGCGTGAAGCGCATGCCGGGCAGCAGCAGGTTGGAGAACTTGAGGCGTTCCAGGCGCAGAAAGGGCGCATCGTCCATGCCTACGCCGTTCACCCGCAGTGTCCTGCCTTGCTCGCGTGCCCACTTGAGCATCACCACGCCCGGCACCAGCGGTTGGGCGGCGAAGTGGCCGTCGAGATAGACCAGACCATCAGGCACCTCGGCTTCCAGGGTGTTCTGCTGTGGCCCGCTGGAGGTGTCTCCCAGCCAGCGTGGCAGGCGCGGATCATCGAGATCGGCGAACAGCCGCGCGATGGAGTCCGCGGTGAACTTGCCCTGGGCATTGAGCGGCAGGCGCGTGACGAAGCGCCAGTAGCGCGGCAGGGCGATGCGCTCGAAGCCCGGCATCAGCGCGCGGCGCAGGCGGGCGATCAGATCGCGGCGGCTGGCGTGATCCTGCGGCAGCGCGCACTCATCCATCACCACCACTGCGCCCAGGCGATGCTCACGCGTGGGCATCGGCAGGCAACGCACTTCAAGCACCTCCGCTTGCTCGCTCAGGCAGCGCTCCACCGCGCTCAACGAGACCCGCTTGCCGGCCAGCTTGACCAGCCGATCACTGCGCCCCAGCAGCTGAAAGCGTGGCGCCGCGTTCCGTGCGTCGTCACCCTCTGCCGCGTCCTCCACCAGCGCCGCCTTGTCGGCCTGCTGCCACCATTGATCAGGCGCTGCCAGAAATGGCGAGCGCACCGCGAAGTCCGGCGAGAAGGTGATCTCTACTGCCGGCAGCGGCGTCCAGTGGTCTGTCTCTTGCTGGCGGCGCCGGGCGATGCCGCCCGTCTCGGTGCTGCCGTAGAGCTCGATCACCGGTGCCTTCAGGCTGGCCTCGGCATGACGGGCAGCCTCGGCCGGCAGCGGCGCGCCCGAAGAAAAGACCCGCAATACCTGACCGAGTTCCGCCAGAGGAGCGGCGGATGGCGTCTGTTCATCGGTCTGTGGCAGACGCGCCAGCTGGGCCGGAGAGCTGACCAGCTGGCAGCGATGACCAAGCCCGGAAAGCTGGGCGATGGCGGCGGCCAGCTGCTCCGGGTAGTGGCAGGCTTCGCTCAGGAACGGCACGCCTTCGCTGAGCGGACGCAGCAGCGAGACCAGCAGGCCGTAGATGTGCTGATGGCTGACCTGACTGAGGCTGACGGTGTCCGGCGTGGACGCCAGGGCTGTATCAGGGCCTGTCGCCAGCGGCCATAGCACGCGATGCACGGCCAGTTCGGCCTCGAGCTGGTCGAAGCGCTTGGCGATGCGCAGTGGCTCGCCGGTGGAGCCAGAGGTGCAAAGCTCCAGTGCGATGCGTGCGGCATCGGGCGTGGTGTCCGGTCGTACAGGGGCAGGGGCAGAAGCCGTCGCGGCAGTACCTGCAGGGTCGGGCTGTCCCGGTGGCCAGCCATCGGCGGTGGTCTCGGGGAGCTGGCCGGCGCTGTCGCCCGCCAGACGTGCCAGGGTCTCGGGGCGGTCATCTCCCGGCAGGATCGCCCGCATGCCGCGTTCCCACAGCGCCAGCAGCTGTACGCAGGCGCCCAGCGTGGTGGGCTGGAACAGCACCCAGCGTGCGCCGGGCTGGCGGGCGTCGTGATCACCGGGCAGGCAGTCCAGCCAGTGATGCCAGGCGTCCACGCGCGCCATCAGTTCGGCACGCGTCAATGCGCGCAGTGGGTGACCGGGGATGGCCAGCCAGCAGGCCGGCGCCTCGGGTGACTGTTCGGCGAGTTGACGCCAGACATGCTGCGTCAACAGCGACGTGACCGGCGTATCCGGGCTGACGGGAGATGAGTCAGGCATCAGGTGTGTGAACTCCGCAGGCGACGGCGAACCAGCCATTCACCGCCGAACAGGAGGCCCATCAGCACATAGCTGATCAGGCCGTTGTAGAGCGTCCAGGTCGCCAGGTCGGCATGCAGGGCCGTCCAGCCGGCGATGCTGGCATTGAAGAGGAAGAAGGCACACCACACCCGGGTGACCTGGCGGGTGTAGCGCACGCCGGCAGGGGGCAGGTCGGGTTCCTTGAGGCGTGCGAGGCGCTCGATCACCGGCATGCCGCGCCACAGGCTGGTGGCGAAGACGCTGAGCATGGCCAGATTGACCAGTACCGGATAGGCCCGCAGCCCGAGTTCGGCCTCGCTCGCCACGCTGATGCCCACCAGCAGGGCGGCCAGACCCAGGCGCAGTGCCGGATGCAGCGGCAGGCGCTGGATCAGCAGGGCGCCGAACAGGATCAAGGCCCACACCCAGGGCGACGAGTGTCCACTGACCGCGCCGCTGTCTGCGGTGAGGCGCGACAGCAGGGCGTAGACCAGCAGTGGCCAGCCAAGAGCGGCCACGATGCCCAGCACGCCGAGCAGCACCCTGCTCAGTGCGGGGCGCGTGCGGCTGTCAGGGGACGACGGCGTCATGCCTGGCGCTGTGTCAGCTGTTCGACGGCGGTGACCACATCGTTGAGCGTGCGCACGCTCTTGAAGTCGTTGGCGTCGATGCGTCGGCCGGTGAACTTCTTGAGCTCGACCACCAGGTCCACGGCATCGATGCTGTCGATGTCGAGATCCTCGTAGAGGCGCGCCTCAGGGTGGATGTCAGCGGCCTCGATCTCGAACAGCTCGATCAGGGTGCTGCGGACATGGGCGTAGATCTCCTCGCGGGAGGGGGTCGGTTGATCAGCGCTCACGACGGGCCTCCACCATCTCGCGCAGCGCGTTGAGGCTGGCGAAGTGGGCCCGGGTGTCCTCGGACTCGGCATCCAGGGTGATGCCGTAGCGCTTCTGCAGCGCGAGGCCCAGCTCCAGGGCGTCAATCGAATCCAGTCCCAGGCCGTCCACGAACAGCGGCTCATCGGCGACGATGTCGTCCGGGGTGATGTCTTCAAGCTCCAGCGTATCGATGATCAGCTGCTTGAGTTCCAGTTCCAGCGAGGTGGTATCACTCATGGGAAATCCTCTCTCTAGCGCGTCAGGGTCGTTGATCCATGGATCAGCGATGATGTCGGGGGTCAGTCATTCAATAACGGCAGATATGCCATCTGGATGAATCTGCGGCATGCCTTCGTGACATGTCTGCCACTCATGCCTGGCCTTCCTGCACAGACTTTCATGCCTGATGGGGGCTGTCAGGCTCCGCGATGGCCTGCTGGAAACGCTCGAGCTGCGTGGCGAAGGTGCCCGCCAGCTGGCGGGTCAGTTCGCGGGCATCCCGGGACAGCGGCGCCTCCGGCTCATCCTGCTCCTGTGTACGGGAGACCTCGGGGGCCATGTCCGGCAGTACCTTGAGGTTGAGCATCACGCGCTGCGCGGGGATGTGGTACCAGGGCTCGCCCTTGGTCAGCGTGCTGGGCTGGCAGTCGATCAGCACCGGGGTGATGTCACAGGGCGTGCGCAGGGCGATGTTGGCGGCGCCGCGACGGAACTTCAGGGCGCGGCCCGGCACGCTGCGCGTCCCCTCGGGAAACAGGATCAGGGCGTTGCCCTTGGCCAGGCTCTCGCGGGCGGCATCCAGCACGCCCTGTGGCTCGTTGTTGGTGATATAGCCGGCGGCGCGGATCGGACCGCGAGTGAACGGGTTGCGGGCCAGACGCCCCTTGACCACGCAGTCGGCGTGGGGGATCAGCGCGATCAGGAAGACCACGTCGATCAGTGTCGGATGATTGGCCAGCACCAGCAGCCCCGGGCGCTGCAGACGCTGACAGTCGTGCAGACGGTAGTCGAGCACACCCAGGCCGCGCATCAGCTGGAGGAAGCCGCGCATGGCGTGATGGATGATGCGGCGCGCCAGGCGCTGGCGGCGTTCGCCATCGCGCATGCTCACTGTCAGCAGGGGCAGCAGCCCCCCCAGCAGCAGGCCACCCAGTCCGAAGACGCTGAAGCTGATGGCGGTGGCGATGCCACGCCACAGGCGCCCGAGGGGCGAGGATAGCCAGAAGGCATGACGAGGCGTCATCACTGCGGCGCGGCGTCAGTGGCGGGAGGAGGGTTCAGTTGCCAGGCCTGCCGGCGACAGACGAGCGGTGTCTGTCCGGCGGCTTCCAGCCACTCGATCACCTCGATGGGGGTCGGGGCGTGGCGGGCCGGCTCCTCGGCGTCGACTGGCAATGCGGCGAGCCGCGGGGCCTCAGGCGAGGTGCGGCTCAAACGCATGGCGACGGCACTGGCATGCTCGGGATAGTCGCCGTGGTGCTGGAAGGCCTCTGGCGCGGCGATATCGGAGAACAGCACGATGACTTCCTCCCGCTCCCCCAGATAGCCGAGCGCTTCGCTCATCAGTGCATCGAACTCGTCACCGCAGGCGGCGAGCGCCTCGAGCGGCTGATGGGACTGACGCGTGATCGAGTACATGCCAAGGATGGCGTTGTGCACCGAGAGCGAGAAGCGTGCGGGTGACAAGGCTTCCTGCGGCTGGGTGGCCGAGTCGAGCAGGGCAAGTATCTTGCTGGTGTCGCCATGTCGGGAGGCGTGGATGATCGGCAGATCGCCCTCAGGGTCGAGGGTGAACAGCAGCTTGCAGCATGCCTGCCCGACCGGACTCAGTCGGCGGCGGAGTATCGCCGGTACCTGTTCGGCACGCGGGGAGGGGGTGATGTCGGTGCGACCGTCGTGGGTCGTGCGTGTCGCACTCGCCTGCCAGGCTCGCCAATCAGTCAGACGCATGAGGTTCCTGTCCGTGAACGCATCGTTGCCATATTGGAGCCTCAGTGTACCGCAGGGGAAACGGCCAGCCCAAGCCAGCGGCCCATCAGGCCGACCGTTGTCGCTCTGGTGGACTAATGCCCGGTGCCGCCCGAGTGAGACGTCGCGGACCCGGCGCCTCGCGCCACCGCGCGCTGGGCGCCTTGCGGGCATGAGCACTGGACTGCCCGCGATGACGGTGTAAGGTGTCGCTTCAGCGAGCCAGAGGCCGAGGGCCTGAGGGCGATGGGAGCGCCGGCAGCGGGGGCGTGTGCGCCTGCCGGGCGGTCCTGTCATGCCTTCTGGTGGTCATAACGAAGGGTGAGGATGGGGAATGAAGCCGATCATGCGTGAGGTAACGTCATGAGCACGCCGAGGGAGGCGAGAGCGGGGGGCCACGGTGCCGCCTTGATGCGCCGTCTGCAGGTGACGGAGTGGCTGCCGGTGGTCCGGGTGCTCGGCCTGCTGCTGTGCGTGGTGGCGGTGATGATGCTGGTGCCGCTGCTGCTGTTGCTGGAAGAGGGCGATGCGGATGCGTGGGCCTTCGCGATATCGCTGGGCATCACGCTGGGGTCGGCTCTGGTGATGCTGTTGGTCTCGCACCAGGTGGAGCTGCAGCTCAAGCCCCGCGCGATGTTCGTGCTGACGACCCTGAGCTGGGTGCTGGTGTCAGCCTACTCGAGCCTGCCATTGATCTTCGGCGCGACCCACCTGGGCGTCACCGATGCCGTCTTCGAGTCGGTCTCGGCGATCACCACCACCGGCTCGACCGTGCTGACCCACATCGAAGGACTGTCGGATGGCCTGAAGCTGTGGCGGGGCCTGATGCAGTGGGTGGGGGGGATCGGCATCATCGTGATGGCCATCGCGATCCTGCCGTTCCTGAAGGTGGGTGGCATGCGTCTGTTCCAGACCGAATCCTCGGACTGGTCCGACAAGGTGCTGCCACGTGCCGGGGGTGTCGCCAAGGCGATCGGGCTGGTCTATGTGGGGCTGACGCTGCTGGCGATCCTGAGCTACTGGCTGGGGGGCATGCTGCCGCTGGATGCCGTGGTGCATGGCATGACCTCGCTGGCCACGGGCGGGTTCGCCAACTACGACAGCTCGATGGGCATCTATTCCGATCGCCCGCATCTGCTGTGGATGGCTTCCGCCTTCATGCTGCTGGGGGCGCTGCCCTTCGTGCTGTTCATCCGCGCCTGGCAGGACAGTGCCGGGGTGATGTGGTGCGACGCCCAGGTGCGCGGCTTCCTGCGTTTGCTGGGCTGGGTGATCGCGGCGCTGACGCTCTATCGCGTCGTGCTGGGGGAGGACCTCTTCACGGCGCTGACCCAGGTGACCTTCAATGTCATGTCGGTGGTGACCACCACGGGCTATGCCAGCGATGACTACAGTGCCTGGGGGCCCTTCGCGGTGGTGGCCTTCTTCTATCTGACCTTCGTCGGGGGCTGCAGCGGCTCCACCAGTGGGGGCATGAAGATCTTTCGCCTGCAGATCGGCCTGATCATGCTCGGCAATCACCTGCGCTCGCTGATCCATGCCAACGGGGTTTTCTCCCAGCGCTACAACGGGCGCGCCCTGCCGGATGAAGTGGTGCGCGCGGTCATCGCCTTCTCGTTCTTCTTCTTCATCACCATCGGCGGGCTGGCACTGGCGCTGTCATTGATCGGGCTGGATCTGGTGACCGCCGTGACCGGTGCCGTGACCGCCGTCACCAACGTTGGCCCCGGGCTTGGGGACATCATCGGCCCGGCCGGCAACTTCGCACCGCTGCCTGACAGCGCCAAATGGCTGCTGTGCATCGGCATGCTGATGGGGCGCCTCGAGATCCTGACCGTGCTGGTGCTGTTCTCGCCCAGCTTCTGGCGCAAGTAGGCGCTCGCCGGCAGCAGGCTGCATGAAGCGGCCAGACACGACAACGCCACCGTCGCAGGACGGTGGCGTTGTCGTGTCCAGGGCGGTATCCCGTGAGCGGGATCAGTCGGTGGCGGTGGCCTCGGCGGCGTCCAGCTTCTCGTCGAGATCGATGGACAGGCCTTCACGATTGAGGATCGGGTTGGCGTACTGCACCAGCCACCAGTCCCTGAGCTCACTCGGCACGCGGGCGAGACGATTCTCGAACACGGCGCGCTCGGCACCACTGATGGCGGAGACATCCAGCGCGGCGGCCAGGCGTGGCTCGTCACGCAGCTGCGGACGGCTGGCAGCCAGTTTCTCGAGTGCCAGCTGGTGGCTCGGGTAGAGGGTGTAGTGCTGGAGTACCTGACGGTCGACTTCGGCGACCACGTCGTCCGGAGTGGCGAAATCACCCTTGAGCGGCTCGCCGAACACCAGCTTGACGCGCCCCTTGTGACCGCTGATACCGGCGGCGATCGACTGGATGTCCTCGTATTGCACCTTCTCGTAGCGCCCTTCATTGGCGATGGCCGCCAGTTCGCGCGCCTTCTGCAGATCGCAGGGGTCGAATTCGTAGCTGATGGACACCGGCACGATGTTGAGCTCGCTGACGCTCTCGCTGAAGGGGCGTGTCTTGTCGGCGGTGCGGGCCGCCATGGTCAGCATCTTGATGATGGCGCTTTCGGTGCCGTCACGGCCATCCTTGGCACGTCCTTCCCGCTGGGCCAGCCAGATGGAGTGCCGATCGTGGATCAAGGAGTGACGAATATAGCCCGACAGTGACTGGTAGGCCGCCAGCATCGCGCGCTTGCCCTTGGCGGAGCGCGGCACGATGAAGCTCTTGTTGAGGCGCATCAGGTCGGTGACGAAGGGCTTCTGCAGCAGGTTGTCGCCGATGGCGATGCGCACCGTGTCGCGGCCGTGACGATAGAGCGCGTAGTTGACGAAGGCCGGGTCCAGCGAGATGTCGCGGTGATTGGACAGGAACAGATACGGCGTGTCTTCCGACAGCCGCTCGAGTCCCACCGTCTCGAAACTGGTGGTGGTGGTATGGATCATGCGCGCCATGTAGCTGGCGATGCGGGTCTGGAAACTGGCCACGTCCTTCACGCCCATCATCTCGCGCTTGATGGCCAGGCGAGCGATCTGGCGCGCCAGCCACGGGAAGCGCTGGGTCAGTCCCGGCAGGCGGAAGCGAGTCAGGGTGTCGAGCAGTTCGCGGTCCTGCTCGAGGCGCACCAGTACCTCACTTACCTCGTGATCGTGGTAGGGGCGAATCCTGGCGAACGGGTCCTGTTCGTCAGGCGTGGCAGGCTTGGGCGTTGCTGTGTCAGTCATCGACGCACGTCATCCGGATTGTCATTCTTGAGAAGAGAAGAAAGGGGGTGGCGCTCAGCTTCCCGGCTGAGCTTCGCCGCCCAGCCAGGCGGTCATCTGCTCGATCACGCCGGAGAGCACCTGGGCCATCAGCGCGAAGTCGGTCTCCAGTCGCAGGATGGGGTCTTCACCATCCTCCTGGGCATTGGCTTCATCGATGACGGCATCGGCGAACTTGAGGCTCTTGAGCGCCATGTCCTCGCCGAGGATCAACGCGACGCGGCCCTCGACTTCCAGTGCCAGCTTGCTGACCACGCGGCCCAGAGTGAGCGCCGTCTGGATTTCCTCGCCGTCGAGGTCGAACTGACGGGCGCGCAGCACGCCATCCTCGCCGCCCGGCGCCTTGAGCTCGACCTGATCACCGACGATGAGGTCATCCGGACGCGAGGCCACGTCCTTCAGCCAGGTGGTCATCACCTGGGAGGGCGGCTGGGCGACGGCCAGCGGCGTGACCTTGAGCGAGCCGAGCGTCTGGCGCAGCAGGTCGAGGACTTCTTCGGCGCGCTTGGCGTTCGAGGCGTTGACGGCGATCAGCCCGCGACGGCTGTCCCACCACAGGTCAGTGCGCGAGGAGCGCGTGAAGGCGCGTGGCAGCAGCTCCTCGTAGATCTGCTCCTTGAGGGTCAGCTTCTCGCGGCGACGCAGCGGACGACCTTCCGCCGTCTCGCGCTCGGCGACTCGCTCCTCGAGTTCTTCCTTGACCACGGCAGCGGGCAGGACACGTTCCTGACGCAGTGCGCTGATCAGATAATGGCCCTGGATCTCGTGGACCAGCATGTCGCTGTTGCGACCGCCCGGTGCCACCCAGCCGATACGCTTGGCTTCGACGCCGGTGACCGGGCGGAAGACATGCTCCGGCAGGGCGTCGGCGAGACGACCCTCTTCCAGCGGTGCGCTATCGTGCAGGCGATACAGTTGCAGGTTCTTGAACCACATGCGACCAGTCCTTGAGTCCGGTGAACGGGGGCTGCCCGTCTGAATGGCGCATATTATGGCGAAACTCATGCGGCGGGTCATCCGCCGTGGACGTGACCCTGCGTCACACTGCGGTTGCCGGCCATCGCGCGCGAGCGCAAAGACATACTGTGTGCACGCTGTGGCGCTAGTCTGAGATCGACCTGCCGGTTCGCGGTCTGGCGGTTTGCGGTATCGCCCGATAGATATCGACCCGCAGGCATCGACCATCAGATTTGAGACGCGGAGGGCGGCAGAGTGATCGACGACGGTGTTATGAAGACTGCTGTGGGGACTGCTGTGGGGACTGCTGAGGAGACGGTTGTGGCGGCTTTTGTGAAGAGCAGAGCATCGGGCGCGAGCGCGCTGAAACGGGCACGGCCGCTGACGCGCACGACAGGGCGGCCAGCACGGCGGCGGCCAGTGCAACGGTCACGAAAGAGACAGTCGCTGCAGAGGAAGCCACGGACGGCGAACCTGCCCCGGCGGCGGTTGGACTGGATCCTCAGATATTTGCCGCGGGCGCGATCGTCGGTGAGGTCGAGACCGTCGACTGCACCCTGAGCGGCGGCACGCAGACGACCTGCTATCAGTTCCGTGTGGCCGGTGCGCCCGCGGACCCGGAAACCTCGCCGGAGGGGCCTTTCTGCCCACCCAATATCCATTCCGGTGAGGAGGAAGGCGGCACCTGGATGGATGGCGAGGGCACCCTCTATCAGGTGGACGGCGAGTTCATCAAGAATCTTGCCACTCTCTATCAGGACAAGGAGTGGCAGATGTACGACGTCAACACGGGCGAGATCACCGTGATCGATGGCGCGCGTGGTTGTGAGGTGGCGGGGGACCCGAACCCCATCGAAGGCTTCGACAACTTCTGTCTCGAGTGTCCGCTTGAGGAACTGGACGGCGGCATCGAGAAGACTGTCGTGATCCCCAGGGTGCCGGTACCGGCCGCCGAGCCGACCTCGCTGGCCGGCCGCGCCAACACCGGCGTGGCGCTCAATGGCGTGCTGTTCGGCCCGCCGGCACCGCTGGAGCTGATCCTGAGCTCTCACACCCTGGGGGTGCTCGATGATTGTGGCGCGCATGCCAATCCGCATGAGGGCTATCACTATCACACCGCCACCGGCTGCTCCGAGATCGGCATTCAGGAGGATGGCCATTCGCCGATGATCGGCTATGCGCTGGATGGCTATGCCATCTATGCCAGAGAGGACAAGGACGGCAATGTTCCCGCTGAGCTGGATGACTGTGGCGGCGAGACGGACCCGGAGCGTGGCTATCACTACCACGCCTCCGCGCCGGGGGTTAACCAGATCTTCGGCTGTTTCATGGGCGAGAAGGGGCACTTCCTCGACGAGGAGGGAGGCGAGAGGCCGCCGCAGGGCCCGCCCGGCGAGTAGCCGTCCTGCAGGTCTGGACGTGAAGGGCATCGTCCGTGGCAGATCCCGCCGCCTTGTCAGGATGGCGTGCAGGGCAGGCGCCATCATTCAACCAAGCGTTTGTTTTTCTGCTCGTGCCCGGCCTAAGATCTGATGACGAGGGCCGAGCAGGCTCATCCGTTTCCCGCACAGGAGGCAAGGATGCAACAGGACAGCCGTCAACAGGACGCCGCCGATGAGACCGCCGGCACTTTCAGTCGCACGACACTGACGGTGCGAGGTTATCACCTGGATGGCTATGGGCACGTCAACAACGCCCGGTATCTGGAGTTCTACGAAGAAGGGCGCTGGGAGTTCATGCTCGCGCATCTGGACCTGGCGGACCTCAAGCGCGAGGGCATCGCGATGGTGGCGGTCAATGTCAATCTGGACTGGCATTATCCGGCCACCGTGCATGATGAGCTGGTGATCACCACGCGACTCGCTCGGGTCGGGCGGCGCAAGATGATCATGCATCAGGAGATCCATCTGGGCGAGACGCGCATGGGCGAGGTGCATCCGCGCTCCGGCACACTGGTCTCCCGCGCGGATTTCACCTTCGTGCTGATGAATACCCAGACCGGACGGGCCATGCCGCTGGAGGGAGAAATCGGCACGCTGCTGGTATCATTGCTGTCGCCCGAGCCGCAATGAGCGCTGTCAGCGACAGGGGCGCGGCAGTGGGCCGCGTGCCCTTGAGGCCGTACTACCGTACTGACATCCGTTTGCGGGCTCGTGTGAGCTGCTAGGTGAGCGCGCAAGTGATATAATCCCGCCACTTCGGTGCCGCGGAGCTGGCACCCCGTGTCCGCTTCACGCCACTGCCGCGCTGCAGTAGCGACCGAAACCTGATGCTGCCCGAAATACGGTTGCTGCCCCGAAACATTGTCGCTGCCGCAGTGGCGCCAACAGTTGAGTTCAAGGATTTGACGAATCATGGGTGAGATCGCCAGAGAGATACTGCCAGTCAACATCGAGGACGAGCTCAAACAGTCGTATCTCGATTACGCGATGAGCGTCATCATCGGGCGTGCCTTGCCGGATGTCCGCGATGGCCTCAAACCGGTTCACCGTCGCGTGCTGTTCGCGATGCACGAACTGAACAATGACTGGAACAAGGCCTACAAGAAATCCGCCCGTGTCGTCGGCGATGTGATCGGTAAATACCACCCGCACGGTGACAGTGCGGTCTATGACACCATCGTCCGCATGGCCCAGCACTTCTCCATGCGTTATGTGCTGGTGGATGGTCAGGGCAACTTCGGTTCCATCGATGGCGACAGCGCCGCGGCGATGCGTTACACCGAGGTGCGCATGGCGCGCCTGGCGCACGAGCTGCTGGCCGACCTCGAGAAGGACACCGTCGACTGGGTCGACAACTATGACGGCACCGAGCGCATTCCTGCCGTGTTGCCGACCAAGACCCCGAACCTGCTGGTCAACGGCTCCTCCGGTATCGCCGTGGGCATGGCCACCAACATCCCGCCGCACAACATGGGCGAGGTCATCGATGGCTGTCTGGCGCTGATCGACAACGGCGACCTGACCATCGATGAACTGATGGAATACATCCCGGGGCCGGACTTCCCGACCGCGGGCATCATCAACGGCCGTGCCGGCATCCTCGATGCCTATCGCACCGGCCGTGGTCGCATCTATGTGCGTGCCGTGCATACCATCGAGCACCACGACAAGAGCGGTCGTGACCACATCATCATCACCGAGCTTCCCTACCAGGTGAACAAGGCGCGTCTGATCGAGAAGATCGCCGAACTGGTCAAGGACAAGAAGATCGAGGGCATCGCCGAGCTGCGTGACGAGTCCGACAAGGACGGTCTGCGCGTGGTCATCGAGACCAAGCGTGGCGAATCCGGTGAAGTGGTCGTCAACAACCTCTTCTCCCAGACCCAGCTCGAGACCGTCTTCGGCATCAACATGGTCGCGCTGCACGAAGGTCAACCGAAGATCCTGAATCTCAAGCAGATTCTGGAATCCTTCGTGCGTCACCGTCGTGAAGTCGTCACCCGTCGTACGCTGTTCGAACTCAAGAAGGCGCGCGAACGCGGCCACATTCTTGAAGGTCTGGCGGTGGCGATCTCGAACATCGATGAGGTGATCGAGCTGATCAAGGGCTCGCCGAGTGCGGCGGAAGCCAAGGAAAAGCTGATCGATCGTGAATGGCAGCCGGGTCAGGTGGTCGAGATGCTCGAGCGCGCCGGTGCCACTTCCTGCCGTCCGGAAGACCTGCCGGAAGGTCTGGGGCTGTCTGAAGATGCCAGGCATTATCGTCTGTCGCCGGCCCAGGCCCAGGCCATCCTCGAGCTGCGCCTGCATCGCCTGACCGGTCTCGAGACCGAGAAGCTGCTGGCCGAGTACTCCTCCATCCTCGAGCGCATCGCCGAGCTGATGGAGATCCTGTCCTCTGCCGATCGCCTGATGGAAGTCATCCGCGAAGAGCTGCGCGAAGTGCGTGCCCAGTACGCCGATGAGCGCCGCACCGAGATCATGACCAGCCGTCGTGACCTGACCATCGAAGACCTCATCAACGAGGAAGACATGGTGGTGACGGTCTCGCGCAGCGGTTATGCCAAGACCCAGCCGCTGTCTGACTACCAGGCCCAGAAGCGTGGTGGCCGCGGCAAGTCCGCCACCGCGATGAAGGACGAGGATGTCATCGAGCACCTGCTGGTCGCCTCGACCCATGACACCGTGCTGCTGTTCTCCAACAAGGGCAAGGTGTACTGGCTCAAGGTCTACGAGATGCCGCAGGCCTCGCGTGGTTCGCGCGGCAAGCCGCTGGTCAACCTGATTCCGCTGGCGGAAGGCGAGTGGGTGACCACCATCCTGCCGGTGCGTGATTACGCCGCCGACAGCTACATCTTCTTCGCCACGGCCAACGGCACGGTCAAGCGTACGGCGCTGAGCCAGTTCTCGCGTCCGCGCAGCGTCGGTCTGATCGCGCTGGACATCGAGGAAGGCGACCGTCTGATCGGCGCCGACATCACTTCCGGCTCCGACCACGTCATGCTGCTGTCGTCCAACGGCAAGGCGATCCGCTTCGAGGAGCAGAACGTGCGTGTCATGGGCCGTACCGCTCGCGGTGTGCGCGGCATGCGTCTGATCGGCGATGCTCAGGTCATCAGCCTGATCATCCCGCGCACCACGGCCATCGATGACAACGAGGCTGACGTCGATGATTCGCTGGATGTGACGGCGGATGGCGTCGAGAGTGCTGATGTGGCAGCCACTGATGTCGCGACGGATGAAGGCGTCGCGACCGGTGAGGTGCCGCAGTGCTACATCCTGACGGCCTCGGCCAATGGCTACGGCAAGCGTACGCGCCTGGAAGAGTTCCCGCTGCGTGGCCGCGGTGGCCAGGGCGTGATCGCGATGCAGACCAGCGAGCGCAACGGCGATCTGGTCAGCGCGGTTCAGGTCAGCGACAACGATGAACTGATGCTGATCACCGACCGCGGCACCCTGGTGCGGACCCGTGTGGCCGAGGTGTCCATCACCTCGCGCAACACTCAGGGCGTGACCCTGATCCGCACGGCGGAAGAGGAGCGACTGGTGACCACGGTGCGTGTCGACGAGCCGGAAGATGTCGTGGTGATCGACGAAGACGGTACGGTCGCTCACGACGTCGAGGGTCAGGAAGAAGGCAAGAAGGACGCGCTGAGCACCGATGAACAGGTGCAGGCGGGAGACGCTGCCGAGTCGACGGATACCCCGCCGACAGACGTGGAATAAGACGCTGGATTGCGACCGCCTTCGGGGCGGTCGCTTCACTTTCGGGAATTAAGACGACATGACACGCAAGTTCAATTTCTGCGCCGGTCCTGCTGCACTGCCGACCGCTGTCCTGGAACGCGCACGCGCCGAGATGCTGGATTATCAGGGCCGCGGACTGTCCGTCATGGAGATGAGTCATCGCTCCGACGACTTCGTGGCCATCGCCGAGAAGGCCGAGGCGGATCTGCGCGAACTGCTCGACATTCCGTCCCACTATCGCGTGCTGTTCATGCAGGGCGGCGCTTCCACCCAGTTCGCGGGGGTGCCTCTGAACCTGCTGGGTGAGGGTGGCAGCGCCAACTATCTCTATACCGGTATCTGGGGCAAGAAGGCGATCAAGGAAGCCGAGCATCTGGCCGTGGGCAGCCATGTGGCCGCCTCCAGCGAAAGCAATGGCCTGATTGCCGTGCCGCGTCAGAATGCGATCCAGCTCTCGGGTGATGTGGGCTATCTGCACTACACCGCCAACGAGACCATCGGCGGCCTCGAGTTCGACTACATTCCCGAGGTGGCAGCGGATGGCGTGCCGCTGGTGTGTGACATGTCGTCTTCCATCCTGTCGGGGCCGCTGGATGTCAGCCGTTTCGGTGTCATCTATGCCGGTGCCCAGAAGAACATCGGTCCGGCGGGTCTGACGCTGGTCATCGTGCGTGAAGATCTGCTCGAGCGTGCGCGCAAGGACTGCCCGACCATGCTGAACTGGAAGACGGCCGCCGAGGCGGGCTCCATGTTCAACACCCCGCCGACCTATGCCTGGTATCTCTCAGGCCTGGTGTTCGAGTGGCTGAAGGATGAGGTCGGGGGTCTCGATGCCATGAATGCGATCAATGATCGCAAGGCGCAGGCACTTTATGCGGCCATCGACGGCAACGACTTCTACTCCAATCCGATCGTCACCGAGAACCGTTCACGCATGAACGTGCCGTTCGTGCTGGCCGATGATCGTCTCGACAAGACCTTCCTTGCCGAGTCCGAGGGGGCGGGTCTGCTCAACCTGGCCGGTCACCGCAGTGTCGGTGGCATGCGTGCCAGTCTCTACAACGCCGTGCCGGAAGCTGCCGTCACTGCGCTGGTGGACTTCATGGGCGACTTTGCGCGTCGTCACGGCTAAGGGAGAGGTGAGATGACGGATTCCAAGCAGAATCCTGCGCCGCAGGTGGCTGCCAAGGCGGTCACGCTGGACGAGCTACGTCAGCGCATCGATACCATCGACAGCGAGCTGCTGCGCCTGATCAGCGAGCGGGCGGGCTGTGCGCAGCAGGTGGCCGAGGTCAAGATGGCGGCCGGTGACGTGGGCGAGGATGGCCAGGTGCAGTTCTATCGTCCTGAGCGTGAAGCCCAGGTGTTGCGCCGTATCATGGCCGACAACCCCGGCCCGCTGAAGGGCGAGGAGATGGCGCGTCTGTTCCGCGAGATCATGTCCGCCTGTCTGGCGCTGGAGCAGCCGATTCGTCTGGCCTATCTCGGCCCGGAAGGCACCTTTACCCAGCAGGCCGCGCTCAAGCACTTCGGTGACAGCGCCGTGACCAAGCCGATGGCCGCCATCGACGAGGTGTTCCGCGAAGTGGAAGCCGGCGCGGTGCAGTACGGCGTGGTGCCGGTGGAAAACTCCACCGAGGGCGTCATCAATCACACGCTGGATTCGTTCATGGGCTCGCAGCTCAAGATCTCCGGCGAAGTGGTGCTGCGCATTCACCATCACCTGCTGGTGGGCCCGAATACGCGTCGCGAGAAGATCTCGCGCATCTATTCCCACGCCCAGTCGCTGGCCCAGTGCCGCAAGTGGCTGGATGCCCACTTCCCGCACGCCGAGCGCATCGCGGTGTCCTCGAATGCCGAGGCCGCGCGTCAGGTGCGCACCGAGTGGCACAGTGCGGCGATTGCCGGTGACATGGCGGCCAAGCTCTATGAGCTGGAGAAGGTCGAGGAGAAGATCGAGGACAGCCCCGACAACTCCACGCGTTTCTTGATCATCGGCGACAGCTCGGTGCCGGCGTCCGGCGATGACAAGACGTCCATCGTGGTGGCGATGCGCAACCAGCCGGGCGCGCTGCATGACCTGCTGGCACCGTTCCATCGCCACCAGATCGATCTGACCCGTGTCGAGACGCGGCCGTCGCGCTCGGGTGCCTGGAACTATGTCTTCTTCATCGACTTCCGTGGCCACCGTGATGATCCGCTCATCACGGAGACGCTGGAAGAGCTGCGTCAGTGCGCGGCGGACGTCAAGGTGCTCGGGTCCTACCCGGTCGGTGTGCTGTGAGCGAGTCGGAACAGGCAGTGACTGGCGCGGCGGCGGACATGCTGTCCTCGGAGCGGCTGGCCGGCGAGCGGCGTATCCTGCTGGTCGGGCTGGGGTTGATCGGTGGCTCGCTTGCCGCCGCATTGCGTGCGGCGGGTCATCGCGGCGAGATTCTCGCCTGTGATCGGGATTCCAACGAGATCTGCCTCGGTCAGCGCATGAAGCTGATCGATGGCGGCAGTACTCAGCTGGCTGGGCTGGTGCCCGGCGCCTCGCTGGTGGTGCTGTGCGTGCCGGTGATGGCGATGCAGGGCGTGATGGCGGAGATCGCACCGCTGCTGGACGATGATGCGGTGGTCACCGATGTCGGCAGCACCAAGGGCGCGATCCGCGACGCGGCGATCGGCGTGTTCGGTCACATGCCGCCGAATCTGGTGCTCGGGCATCCGATCGCCGGTTCCGAGAAGAGCGGGGTGGCGGCGTCCAATCCCGAGCTCTATCGCGATCACAAGGTGATTCTGACGCCGGAACCGGATAGTGATCCCGAGGCCGTGGCACGCGTGGCCGCCATGTGGTCGGTGTGTGGTGCTCAGCTGCTGGACATGAGCGTGGCACGCCACGACGAGGTTCTGGCACGCACCAGCCATCTGCCGCATCTGCTGGCGTTCTCGCTGGTGGACAGCCTGGCGCGTCAGGATGAGCGCCTGGAGATCTTCCGCTACGCGGCGGGCGGTTTCCGCGACTTCACGCGTATCGCGGGCAGTGACCCGGTGATGTGGCGTGACGTCTATCTGGCCAACCGCGATGCGGTGCTGGAGGCGCTGGATGAATTCGAGGCCGGGGTAGCGCGAGTGCGTGCTGCCGTGACCGCGGGCGATGGCGAGGCGATGCTGGGGATATTCACCCGCGCCAGCCACGCTCGACACTACTTCAATACCCTATTGAAACAGACGAGTTATCAGACAATGGAACAGCAGAACGTGCGGTACCGTGCACTGCCGGGTGGGCAGGTTCAGGGGCGCATTCGTGTGCCGGGTGACAAGTCCATGTCACATCGCTCCATCATGCTGGGCGCGCTGGCGAACGGTGTGACCGAGGTCGAGGGCTTCCTCGAGGGTGAAGACAGCCTGGCCACGCTGCAGGCCTTCCGCGACATGGGCGTGGTCATCGAAGGCCCGCATCAGGGTCGTGTGACCATTCATGGCGTGGGCCTCAACGGCCTGAAGCAGCCGCCGGGCCCGCTGTATGTCGGCAACTCCGGCACCGCGATGCGTCTGTTCGCCGGTCTGCTGGCCGGTCAGGCCTTCGATACCGAGCTGACCGGTGATGCCTCGCTGACCAAGCGCCCGATGGACCGCGTCGCCAACCCGCTGCGCGAGATGGGCGCGGTGATCGATACCGCCGAGAATGGCCGTCCGCCGCTGCGTATCCACGGTGGTCAGCCGCTCAAGGGGATCCGCTACGAGATGCCGATGGCGTCCGCTCAGGTCAAGTCCTGCCTGCTGCTGGCCGGTCTCTACGCCGAAGGCGAGACCCGCGCCATCGAGCCGGCACCGACGCGTGATCACACCGAGCGCATGCTCAACGGCTTCGGCTACAAGGTCGAGCGTCAGGGCGCCGAGGCATGGCTGACCGGTGGTGGCAGCCTCGAGGCCTGCCCGATCGACGTGCCGGCCGACATCTCCTCCGCGACCTTCTTCCTGGTCGCCGCGGCCATCACGCCGGGTGCCGATCTGGTGCTGGAGCACGTCGGCATCAACCCGACGCGCATCGGCGTGATCAACATCCTCAAGGCGATGGGCGCCGATCTGAGCATCTCCAACGAGCGTGAAGTCGGCGGTGAGCCGGTGGCGGACCTGCACATCCGCTATGCGCCGCTCAAGGGGATCGACATCCCGGAAGATCAGGTCCCGCTGGCCATCGACGAGTTCCCGGCGCTGTTCATCGCGGCGGCCAATGCCGAGGGCATGACCCGCCTGCGTGGCGCCGAGGAGCTGCGCGTCAAGGAATCCGACCGCATCCAGGTGATGGCGGACGGTCTGGCGCAGATCGGTGTCGAGCACGAAGTCGTCGCCGACGGTATCGACATCCGTGGCGGTGCCTACGGTGGCGGTCTGGTCGACAGTCACGGTGACCACCGTATCGCGATGGCCTTCAGCGTGGCGGCGCTGCGTGCGCAGGGCGAAATACTGATCGATGATTGTGCCAATGTCGCGACCTCCTTCCCGAACTTCGTGGCGCTGGCCAGTGAAGTCGGCATGCAGGTCGAGAACCTCGGTGCCGTGGCACCCGGACAGGAGGCGTCATGAGTGGTGAAGCGACTCCGCATCACAGCCAGGTGAGCGATGAGCCGGTGCTGACCCTCGATGGCCCCGGCGGGGCCGGCAAGGGCACCATCAGCCGTCTGGTCGCGGCGAGCCTGGGCTGGCACCTGCTGGACTCCGGTGCGCTGTATCGCCTGACGGCTCTGGCTGCCGAGCGTCACGGTGTGGCCTTGGAGGACGAGTCCGCGGTGGCCACCATCGCCGAGCACCTCGATGTCCAGTTCGATGCCGAGGGGGATGCCACTCGCGTGATTCTCGAGGGTGAAGACGTCACGCGTGACATCCGTCTCGAGACGGTCGGCAACAACGCCTCCATCATCGCGGCCCAGCCGCGCGTGCGCACCGCACTGCTGGCACGTCAGCGTGCCTTCGCGCGTGCGCCGGGCCTGGTGGCCGACGGTCGCGACATGGGCACGGTGGTCTTCACCGAGGCGCCGCTCAAGATCTTCCTCACCGCCTCGGCCGAGGAACGTGCGCGCAGACGTCATGCCCAGTTGCAGGAAGCGGGTGTGGATGCTAATATTTCGAGCCTTTTGACAGAAATACAGGCGCGCGATGCACGCGACATGGGCCGGGCAGTCGCCCCGCTCAAGCCGGCAGATGATGGCGTGATCCTCGATACGACGGATCTCGACATCGAGCAGGTGGTCGAGCGCATCCAGCAGCTGCTGGTCGAGTATGGCCTGGTGGCGGAACGCTGAAACGGCATGTCCGTGGCCTTCATCGGCAAGCGTACCTGTTGTGTCAGGACAATCGATTGATAGCCTGCTGCTGCATCAAGGCCTTCGGGCCGGGCAGTGGCAGGCTTCGCTCGCTCTGCGAGCGGAGACGCAGGACAAGGCACGACCCAGATGACACTGCGGTGTCATCAACCCCCCGGCCAGGTGTCATGGGGTGCATCGGCGGCAAGCGGAAAGCCGGTGTATCTCGAACCAGCGTCAACGCCCCCGGGGATATGTAGATATGGCCCGTGCTTGCTGGTGGTACGGAGACTGCGGTGCAAGCCGCCCCAAACGTTGATCATGTAGGAATACCATGAGCGAGAGCTTTGCTGATTTATTTGAACAGTCACTCCAGGACATCAACATGGAGCCGGGCGCAATCGTGTCCGCTACCATCGTCGATATCGATGGCGACTGGATCACTGTCAATGCCGGTCTGAAATCTGAAGGTCAGATTCCGTCTGAACAGTTCCGTGACGAAAGTGGCCAGCTGTCCATCAGCATCGGCGACGAAGTCATGGTCGCGCTGGAAGCCGTCGAAGATGGCTTCGGTGAGACCCGCCTGTCCCGCGAGAAGGCCAAGCGTGCCGAAGCGTGGAAAGAGCTGGAAGCCGCCTTCGAGAAGGACGAGATCGTCAAGGGCGTGATCAACGGCAAGGTCAAAGGTGGCTTTACCGTCGACATCAACACCATCCGTGCCTTCCTGCCGGGTTCTCTGGTCGATGTCCGCCCTGTGCGCGACACCGCCCACCTCGAGAACAAGGAACTGGACTTCAAGGTCATCAAGCTCGACGCCAAGCGCAACAACGTTGTCGTGTCTCGTCGTGCCGTCCTCGAAGCCGAGAACAGCGCTGAGCGTGAAGCCCTCCTGGCCACTCTGCAGGAAGGTCAGCAGATTCAGGGTATCGTCAAGAACCTGACCGACTACGGCGCCTTCGTCGACCTCGGCGGCGTTGACGGCCTGCTGCACATCACCGACATGGCCTGGAAGCGCATCAAGCATCCGTCCGAGATCGTTGCTGTCGGCGACGAGATCAACGTCAAGGTGCTGAAGTTCGACCGCGAGCGCAACCGTGTGTCTCTGGGTCTCAAGCAGCTGGGTGAAGATCCGTGGGTCAACATCAAGGCTCGCTACCCGGAAGGCGCCAAGATCAACGCACGCGTCACCAACCTCACCGACTACGGCTGCTTCGCCGAGCTGGAAGAGGGCGTCGAAGGTCTGGTCCACGTGTCCGAAATGGATTGGACCAACAAGAACATCCACCCGTCCAAGGTCGTCAATGTCGGCGATGACGTGGAAGTGATGATTCTGGACATCGACGAAGAGCGTCGTCGTATCTCCCTGGGTATCAAGCAGTGCACCACCAACCCGTGGGAAGACTTCAGCGGCAAGCACAACAAGGGCGACCGTGTCTCCGGTACCATCAAGTCAATCACTGACTTCGGTATCTTCATCGGTCTGGAAGGCGGCATCGACGGCCTGGTTCACCTGTCTGACATCTCCTGGAACGAAGCTGGCGAAGAAGCCGTGCGTCGTTACAAGAAGGGTGAAGAAGCTGAAGCGGTCATCCTGTCCATCGATCCGGAACGTGAGCGCATTTCTCTGGGCATCAAGCAGCTCGAGAGCGATCCGGTCTCTGAATACCTGGCCGTCAACGACAAGGGCGCCATCGTGTCCGGTCGTGTTGTCGACATCGACGCCAAGGAAGTTCAGGTCGAGCTGGCCACTGACGTCATCGCCATCCTGAAGGCGTCTGAAATCAGCGCTGATCGTGTCGAAGACGCACGCAACGTCCTGAGCGTCGGCGATGCTGTCGAAGCCAAGATCGTCGGTGTGGATCGCAAGAGCCGCCTGATCAACCTGTCCGTCAAGTCCAAGGACCAGGTGGAAGCACCGCGTCGCGATGCTGCCAAGCCGCGTACCCAGGAAGTCGAGAGCAACGGCCCGACGACCATCGGTGACCTGATCAAGCAGCAGCTGGGTCAGGAGTGATCCCGAGACATTCCGCTTCCTCGTGAGGCGGGATGTCCGGATCCACGCTGAGGTGACATGCCTCTGGTTGCCACCTCAGCGTCTCCGAATCGGTATCCTGCACACGACGCATGTCATGCGCAGGAACGAAAAAAACCGCCACCCTTCGGGGTGGCGGTTTTTTTGTGTCCAGAGAGCGTGTCCGGGAAGTGCAGAGATCGTGCCTGTGCACCCTGTCCTCGCTGTGCGGACGTTACCGGTTGATTCCGCTGGCGAGAGAATGCCCGGAGTCCACGCGCTGACTGTTCTGGGCGAGAAGCTGCATCTGGCGCAGGGAGATGGTGCAGTAGAGGCTGCGGTACTGTGCCGGCTGCGCTGTCGGATCGATCTGATGCAGGCGCTTTTCCAGTTGCTGGATGTCGCGGGCCAGTTGCTGAGGGCTGAGAGAGGCTGTCTGAGTCATGGTGGGCGCTCCTTGAGTTCAATGAACATCATTGCAAGGGTCAGGCGTGACGCCTCTCGTGGCGAGCTGTCGCGCACTCATCGGGAGTCTTTGCCTGAGGTGGCGACAGGGGCGGCGGGGTCTGCGTGCCCCTGCCACCTTCCGTCGCGAGTCATCGTCGTGACCACTACAGTCTGGACGATGTTCAAGCGTGCGCCTTGATCCATGTCAGGACGATGACGTCGAGCTGACAGTCTGCCTGTGGGATTGGCGGGTCGGGCCAGCAGACCAAGCACCAGTCGTTGCCGGCCCCATCGTCTCTTGATTGGTCCATCCCCGCCCAGCCCTGCGTGGTCTAGTCGTTCTCGCTCTGATCGGGCTTGGTGGCTTCAGCGGCCGCGGTCTGGCGTTCCAGGTTGGCCAGCATGCCGCGCAGGATGGACAGCTCACGGCGTGTCGGTTCGGCGCGGGCAAACAGTGCACGCAGACGCTCTTCGGTCTGTGAGTGCGGTTGATTGAGGAAGCCGGAACCGCGCAGGGCACGGCCGAGGTGCTCGTGGAAGTGGCCGAGCTGCTCGCGGGTCGGCAGCTGGTCATCCTCACGACGCGCGACCGGAGCCTCACTGGTCGGCTCCAGGGTGCGACGCCAGGCGCTGCGACACTCGTGGGCGAGTACCTGTACGGCCTGGGAGACATTGAGGATGCCGTAGTCGGGGTTGGTGGGGATGGACACCTGGTGCGTGCAGCAGCCGATCTCCTCGTTGGTCAGCCCGAAGCGTTCACGGCCGAACACCAGCGCCACCTTGCCATCCTGGGCGGTATCGATGACGCGCGCGGCCATCTCGCTCGGCTCATCGAAGTGAGGCAGCGGCAGACTGCGCAGGCGGGCACTGGCACCGATGACCAGCTGGCAGTCATTGACGGCGTCTTCGAGATGCTCGACCACGCGGGCGTTTTCCAGAAGCTCCGCGGCGCCGCTGGCCATGCGTGTGGCTTCCTCATCGGGGAAGCAGCGCGGGTTGACCAGTACCAGGTCCTTGATGCCCATGGTCAGGATGGCGCGAGCGGTAGCGCCGATATTGCCGGGATGGAAGGTCTGCACCAGCACGACACGCACATTGTCGAGGGTGGCAGGGCTCGAGGCAGAGCTGGAGGTATCAGTCATGAGAAGAAGATCCTGGGCAAGCGAGGCGCGCGGCCTGAGCGGTTGTCGTCATTGATCGTGGGCGTCAATGCGCTGCCAGCCTCGTGTACTGCCAGCGTCATGCACTGTCATCACGAAGAGGCAATGTCTCAGGTCGCCGCAAAAAAGTGGCGCCTAGTGTAGCGTGACGGGCGAGAGGAGTCAGGTAGCGGCCTGCGCCGTGCAAGCGAGGCATGTCACGGCGGGGAGCGTGAATGTCAGGCATGAAAAAACCGCCCCTGCTTGCGCAGGAGCGGTTCGGGTCACGACGGGTGAGTCGTGGGGGAGGCTGGCTTACATCATGCCGCCCATGCCACCCATTCCGCCCATGCCACCCATGTCGCCGCCGCCGGCAGCTGCCTTGTCTTCCGGGTCTTCGGCGATCATGCATTCGGTGGTGATCATCAGGCCGCCGATCGAGGCTGCGGACTGCAGGGCAGAACGCGTCACCTTGGCCGGGTCCAGCACGCCCATCTCGAACATGTCGCCGTAGACACCGGTGGAGGCGTTGTAACCGTAGTTGCCTTCACCTGCCTTGACGTTGTTCAGCACGACGGAGGCTTCTTCGCCAGCGTTGGTGACGATCTGACGCAGCGGCGCTTCCATGGCGCGCAGCGCGATGGCGATACCGTGAGTCTGGTCTTCGTTGTCGCCTTTCAGCTCGGTCAGCTGGTTGAGGACGCGAACCAGGGCGGTACCACCGCCAGGCACGACACCTTCCTCGACGGCTGCACGAGTGGAGTGCAGGGCGTCTTCGACGCGAGCCTTCTTCTCTTTCATTTCGACTTCGGTAGCAGCACCGACGCGGATGACGGCAACACCGCCGGCCAGCTTGGCGACACGCTCCTGCAGCTTCTCGCGGTCGTAGTCAGAGGAGGTTTCCTCGATCTGCGCGCGGATCTGGGAGACACGAGCTTCGATATCGCCTTCGTTGCCGGCGCCATCGATGATGGTGGTGTTTTCCTTGGACATGGTCACGCGCTTGGCGGTGCCCAAGTGGTCCAGGTTGGCCTGCTCGAGGTTGAGGCCGACTTCTTCGGAAATCACGGTGCCGCCGGTCAGGACAGCGATGTCCTGCAGCATGGCCTTGCGACGATCACCGAAGCCCGGCGCCTTGACGGCCGCGACCTTGACGATACCGCGCATGGTGTTGACGACCAGAGTCGCCAGCGCTTCGCCTTCGATGTCTTCGGCGACGATCGCCAGCGGCTTGCCGGACTTGGCGACGCCTTCCAGCACCGGCAGCAGTTCGCGGATGTTGGAGATCTTCTTGTCGACCAGCAGGATGTACGGGTCTTCGAGCTCGACCGCCATGGTGTCCTGGTTGGTGACGAAGTACGGAGACAGGTAGCCACGGTCGAACTGCATGCCTTCGACGACTTCCAGCTCGTCTTCGAAGCCACGGCCTTCATCGACGGTGATGACGCCTTCCTTGCCGACCTTCTCCATCGCTTCCGCGATGATCTCGCCGATGCGAGAGTCGCCATTGGCGGAGATGGTACCGACCTGGGCGATGGCCTTGGTGTCGGTGCACGGCACGGACAGCTCACGCACGGCCTTGACGGCTTCGATGACGGCCTTGTCGATGCCGCGCTTCAGGTCCATCGGGTTCATGCCGGCGGTCACGCCCTTCAGGCCTTCATTGACGATGGACTGAGCCAGCACGGTGGCGGTGGTGGTGCCGTCACCCGCGACGTCGGAAGTCTTGGAAGCGACTTCCTTGACCATCTGGGCGCCCATGTTCTCGAAGCGATCCTTCAGCTCGATTTCCTTGGCGACGGACACACCGTCCTTGGTCACGGTCGGTGCGCCGAAGGATTTTTCCAGCACCACGTTGCGGCCTTTCGGGCCGAGGGTAGTCTTGACGGCATCCGCCAGGACATTGACACCACGCGCCATGCGCTTGCGAGCATCATCGGAGAAACGAACGTCTTTTGCAGCCATTGTTATCTCTACCTTTAATCAGTAAGTCGTAGCATTTAAACCGGAAACGCTGGAAATCAGCCTTCCACCACGGCGAGGATGTCGCTCTCGCTCATGATCAGCACTTCTTCGCCGTCGATCTTCTGCTTCTCGACGCCGTAGCCATCCTTGAAGATGACGGTGTCGCCGACTTTCACGTCAAGCGGGCGAACTTCACCGTTCTCGAGGATGCGGCCGTTGCCGGCGGCAAGAATTTCACCGCGCGTCGGCTTTTCCTGAGCGCTGCCGGGCAGAACGATGCCACCTGCAGTTTTCTGTTCTTCTTCCACGCGACGGACCACGACGCGATCGTGCAAGGGACGGATGTTCATTGCTCACGTTCTCCTGATGGTAAATCCCGCCATCTGCCGGTCTTTGCCGGCACGTCTGGCGTTCAATGGGGTTGCCTACCGAGTGTTGGGCCTCGCAGAGGCGAGGCCGTTATCCATTGCACCGCTTTTATGGTGGCGAGAGGACAGCTTTCAAGTAGGCGAACATAAAAAAATTTCAAATCTCGTCATCAACTGCGTCGCCTGAAAGGCACGCACTTGAGGTGCCGACTATCCCGATGCACTACTGTGAGTTGAATCAAGCAGTTGAGTGTATCTGAGCCATACGCCTCTGGCATGTGGACGCCCGACGGTGAATGACGTCCATTGGTACTAGGTGTCAGCGATGAGGCGCGTTGCGCAGCGCGGCCATGCATGGCAACGAAAAGCCCGGCAGGGGAGATGGGCTCCCGTACCGGGCTTTGATCATCATCATGCAGTGGGGGCTCGTCGGGCTCTTTGCCTGTCGAGGCGCGATGCCGGCCTACAGACGTGGCTCATCGCGGCTGATGTAATCGCCTTCCAGCGGCTGCCCACCCTTGTCACCGCTATTGGCGCGGCCTGATTCGCGCTGTGGCTCCTCCTGCTGGGCAGTGCCGTGATCCGTGGACTGCCAGTTGCCGGAGTGCGTCTGACGTGACTGACTCTGTGCGGAGAAGCGACCCTTGAAGAAGCGTGCGATGACGTTGTTGCCGCTCAGGCCTCGGGTCAGCAGTCCACGCGAGGCCGGCAGCAGGCAGAGCAGCCCCAGGCCATCCGAGAGAAATCCCGGTGCCATGAGCAGCGCGCCACCGAAGATCAGCGCCGCGCCTTCCATCAGTTCGCCGGAGGGCATCTCGCCACGTTGCAGGCGCTCCTGAGCACGCATCAATGTCGCGCGACCTTCGCGTCGAATCAGATGCAGGCCCACGGCGCCGGTGATCAGTACCAGTGCCAGCGTCGGCAACAGCCCTATCTGGCTGCCAAGACTGAACAGCACCACGAAATCCAATAACCCGAACAGGGTAATCACTAGCAGTATGGGCATCGTCTCTCCCGAATCCGGTAAATGGCAGCTTGCACCAATGCGTCAAGGGTAAACCAGCAGCAGGATGGGGAACAGTCGAATCGGTGTCATGAAAGGCTCATGCCGGCCGACGTGGATGGCTGGCGCTGGTGGTAGAGCGGTGCCATGCTGGATGTTGCAGTGCACAATGACAGCGAGTGATACCGTGTCAGGCGCGACGGATGTCTCAAGTGTCCGAAGGTGGCAACGATACGCCTGACCAGGCGGGCCCCATGGCGGCCGGAAAGGACGCGGGCACGTCGCATCAGCACCCGCCTGCAGGCCGCTACGTTGATGACGAGACCGGTTGCGTTGGCCGGTTGGGCCAGCGTTGAGGCAGGACACGTCGCAATCTGTTGCACTGCGTCATGCAGATTCACCGTGAGCCTGCAGCGTTCGTCATCCGTGACAGCTCCAGTCACGGTGGCACACGCGGATGGACGCGGTGCGGGACACTCGACACATTGATCGTGACGCTCGTACGGCATGCGGGCCTCGCACCCGGCAGGCATTTCTCGCTGTCGGCAGACAACCTGGGAGACGGGACATGAAGCTTGACGACAAGGTCATCGCGATTACGGGCGGCGCTCGTGGGCTGGGGCTGGCCATGGCGCGACATCTGGGTGAGAAGGGCGCCGTGCTAGCGCTGCTGGATATCGAACAGGGCGGTCTGGATGACGCTGTCTCGAGCCTGGAAGCGGCGGGCATCAAGGCGCAGGGCTTCGTGACCGACGTCGCGGACGAGGCCTCCGTCACGCAAGCCTTCTCTGCCATCAAGGCGGCGCTGGGCCCGGTGAGTGGTCTGGTCAACAATGCCGGCATTACCCGCGATGGTCTGCTGATCAAGGCGCGTGATGGAGTCGTGGAGAAGACCATGTCGCTGTCCAGCTGGCAGCAGGTCATCGATGTCAATCTGACCGGTGTCTTCCTGTGCACGCGTGAAGCCGCCAGTCAGATGATCGAGGCCGGTCAGCCGGGCGTGATCGTCAACATCTCCAGCATCTCGCGCGCCGGCAACATGGGGCAGAGCAATTACACCGCAGCCAAGGCGGGTGTCGCCGCGATGAGCGTCACCTGGGCCAAGGAGCTGGCGCGCTACAAGATTCGTGTCGGTGCCGTGGCACCGGGCTTCATCGCCACTGAAATGACCGCCGGCATGAAGCCGGAGATGCTCGACAAGATCAAGAGTGGCATCCCGATGCGTGATCTGGGACGTCCGGAAGACATCGCGGGCAGCGTGGCCTTCATCTTCGACAATGATTACTTCACGGGGCGCGTGATCGAATGTGATGGCGGTCTGCGTATCTGAGCCGATGTCTCCTGCCTGACGTCATGCCTCCCTCTGTGAATGCGCAAGCCCCCATGCCGGATCTGCCGATATGGGGGCTTTTTCGTGCATGCGAGAGAGTCGACTTGCGTGCGAGGGCCAAGGTGACATGCATCCAACGAGGCGTGCCGTGCGTAATCCCGGTATCGCGGTTCATATCGGATAAAGGAGATTCGTCATGCAACGTCGCCAATTCATGGGGCTTGTATTGGGTGGCGGTGCGATGTTGGCACTGCCGGGACTGGCTGCCGCTCGCCCGGAGCTTGAGCTGGAGCGCTCGCCGGACATTGCCGAGCTCGTGCTGGATGACGACGAGTGGCGCGCACGCCTGAGTGCAGAGCAGTATCGCGTGCTGCGCGAGGAAGGCACCGAGCGCTCAGGCTCCAGCGCGCTCAACAAGGAAGCGCGTGACGGTGAGTACCGTTGTGCCGGCTGTGACCTTGCGCTGTTCACCTCGCGTACCAAGTTCGAGTCCGGCACTGGCTGGCCGAGTTTCTTCGATCATATCGAAGGGCATCTGTTGACCAAGACGGACTACGGGCTGGTGTGGCCGCGTACCGAATATCACTGCGCACGCTGCGGAGGGCATCAGGGACACGTGTTCGAGGACGGCCCCAGGCCCACGGGACTGCGCTGGTGCAACAATGGGGTGGCGCTGCGTTTCGTGCCGGCCTGAGGGGGCCTGTGAAGCTAAAGCAATCCACGGGCTTTGTGGTAACGTGACGGCATCGTGATGCAGGCGGCCCGGTCGACTCAGCGACCGGGCCGCCTGCGTCTTGTCACCAGAATCATAGTCGTGAAGGGATCGATGTTTCATGGACGCTACCGCAACTGACGCCACTACCGCTCGCCCTGCACCGACGCTGTCGCCTGCTGCCACCGCTCGCCGCATCCAGCAGGCGCTGGCGGCGGAGCTGGACGTGCGTGAAGAACAGATCACCGCGACGGTGGAGCTGCTGGATGGCGGCGCCACCGTGCCCTTCATCTCGCGTTACCGCAAGGAGGCGACCGGCGGGCTGGATGACACCCAGATGCGTCTGCTGGAAGAGCGCCTGCGCTACCTGCGTGAGCTGGAAGAGCGCCGTCAGGTGGTACTCGAATCCATTGCCGAGCAGAGCAAGCTGACCGCGAGTCTCGAGCGCGACGTGCTGGCTGCCGACAGCAAGCAGCGTCTGGAAGACCTCTACCTGCCGTATCGCAAGAAGCGTCGTACCAAGGCCCAGATTGCCCGTGAGGCGGGTCTTGAGCCGCTGGCGGATGCCTTGCTTGGCGACCCGACGCTCGTGCCGGAAGACGAGGCGGCTGGCTTCGTCGATGCCGACAAGGACGTGGCCGACCCCAAGGCGGCACTGGATGGGGCCAAGCAGATTCTGATGGAGCGTTTCGCGGAAGACGCCGCGCTTGTCGGTCGTCTGCGTCAGCGTCTGTGGGATGACGGTATCCTCAGTGCCCGGGTGATGAAGGGCAAGGAACAGGAAGGCGCCAAGTTCTCCGATTACTTCGAGCATGACGAGCCGCTGCACAAGGCACCGTCGCATCGCGCGCTGGCCATGCTGCGGGGTCGCAATGAAGGCGTGCTGAGCCTCGCGCTCAAGCTGGAAGGCGAGGACGAGTTGCCGCGGCACCCGATGGAGGGTGCCATCGCGGCGCATTTCTCCCTCGAGGACCAGGGGCGCGCCGCGGATCGCTGGTTGAAGGAGGTGGTGCGCTGGACCTGGCGGGTCAAGCTCTATACCCATCTGGAAAGCGAGCTGATCGGCCGCCTGCGTGAGCGTGCCGAGCAGGAGGCCATCCAGGTCTTCGCCGACAACCTGAAGGATCTGCTGCTGGCAGCCCCGGCGGGGCCCAAGGCCACCCTGGGGCTGGACCCGGGCCTGCGTACCGGCGTCAAGGTCGCGGTGGTGGACGCCACCGGCAAGTATGTCGATCAGGCCACCCTCTACCCGCATGCGCCTCACAATCGTTGGGATGCCTCGGTGGCGGAGCTGGTCAGGCTGGTCGAGCGTCATGATGTCGAGCTGATCGCCATCGGCAACGGGACCGCATCACGCGAGACCGACAAGCTGGCCGCCGACGTGCTGACCCGCCTGTCTGGTCGTCGCCTGCAGAAGGTGATGGTCAACGAGGCAGGGGCGTCCATCTACTCCGCCTCGGAATATGCCGCGCGTGAGTTCCCGGATCTGGACGTGACCATTCGTGGCGCGGTCTCCATTGCCCGTCGCCTGCAGGACCCGCTCGGCGAGCTGGTCAAGATCGAGCCCAAGTCCATCGGAGTCGGCCAGTATCAGCATGATGTCAGTCAGGTGCAGCTGGGGCGCAGTCTGGAGGCGGTGGTCGAGGACTGCGTCAATGGCGTCGGTGTCGATCTCAACATGGCGTCCAGTGCGCTGCTGTCACGCGTCGCGGGTCTGAATACCACGCTTGCCGAGAACATCGTCGCGCATCGTGATGCCAATGGCCGCTTCGCCTCGCGCAAGGAGCTTCTGAAGGTCAGTCGGCTCGGGCCACGTACCTTCGAGCAGTGCGCCGGCTTCCTGCGTATCGCCGAGGGTGAGAACCCGCTGGATGCCAGCGCCGTTCACCCTGAGGCCTACCCGCTGGTCGAGCGTATCGCCAGAGCGCATGGTCGTGAGCTGCCCAGCCTGCTGGGCGACAGCAGTTTCCTGCGCAGCGTGAAGCCTGCCGAGTTCACGGATGAGCACTTCGGGTTGCCGACAGTCACGGACATCCTGCGGGAGCTGGACAAGCCGGGGCGCGACCCGCGTCCTGAATTCCGCTTCGCCGAGTTCAAGGAAGGGGTCGAGACGCTCAAGGATCTCGAACCGGGCATGACACTGGAAGGTGTCGTGACCAACGTCACCCATTTCGGGGCCTTCGTGGACATCGGTGTGCATCAGGATGGCCTGGTACACATCTCTGCTCTGTCGCAAAAGTATGTTGCCGACCCGCGTGAGGTGGTGAAGGCCGGTGACATCGTCAGCGTCAAGGTGATGGAGGTCGACATACCGCGTGGACGCATCGCGCTGAGCATGCGCATGAGCGATACTCCCGGTGAAAAAGGCGCGGGAGGCGAGGCGCGACGCGGGGGCGAGAGCAATCGTGGAGGGCGCTCCCAGGCCGGGGGTGGCCGTCAGGAACGAGGCGGTCGCGGCAGCGGCTCCAGTGCAGGAGGCGGAGCGGCACCCGCCAACAATGCCATGGCAGCGGCCCTGCTCAATGCACGCAAGTCGAAATCATAAGCCTTGAAAGCATTTTTTACGCGCCCATAATGTGGGCATACTGACTGACGCGAACGGTGGATGCCGTTCGCGTCTTGCATGGCATCCGGTGCAGTCCGCGGGCCATGGTCATCCAACTCGACCGGAGAGGCTGGGCTTCTCCCCATGCGAAAGGGTCAATACCTTGTCCGAGCAACTCGCGTCCGCCATTGCGCGACTCAAGGCCCCCGCCCGTCAGGGACTCTTCGGGCGTCTGCGCCGTGGCATCGAGAAAGAAGGCCTCAGGGTCGACGCCGACGGCCGCATCAGCCAGACCCCGCACCCGCGTGCTCTGGGGTCCAAGCTGACTCACCCGTACATCACCACGGATTATTCCGAGTCGCTGCTCGAGTACATCACGCCGGTCTTCTCGCGTCCCAAGGATTCCCTGGAGTTTCTGGCGGACCTGCATCGTTTCAGCTATCGCAATCTGGGGGATGAGCTGATCTGGCCGGCCAGCATGCCGCCAAGGCTGAACGGCAATGACAGCGTGCCGATCGCGGATTATGGCACCTCCAACACCGGCACCATGAAGCATGTCTACCGCAAGGGACTGGATGTGCGCTACGGGCGCATCATGCAGTCCATCGCCGGTATCCATTACAACTTCTCGCTGCCGGATGATTTCTGGACGCTGCTTCAGAAGATGGAGAATGCCGAAGGCGAGGATGCGCGTGACTTCCGCTCGCGCCGCTACTTCGAGCTGATCCGCAACTTCCGTCGCCATAGCTGGATTCTGCTCTATCTGTTCGGCGCCTCGCCGGGGATCGACGAAAGCTTCCTGGATGGCGGCAATGATGACCGTCTCAAGCGTCAGGCCGACCGCAGTCTGGTCTCGGCCTATGCCACCAGCCTGCGCATGTCGGACCTGGGCTACCAGAACAAGGTCCAGGCGCAGCTCAAGATCTGCTTCAACTCGCTGGACAACTTCGTCGGGACGCTGCGTCACGCCATCGTCACGCCGTGGAAGGACTACGAGAAGCTGGGGGTGAAGCAGGCCGATGGCAGCTGGTCGCAGCTCTCCAGCAACATCCTGCAGATCGAGAACGAGTACTACTCCGACATCCGTCCCAAGCGTGTCACCCGGCACAACGAGACGCCCAGCCAGGCGCTGGAAGGCCGGGGTGTCGAATACATCGAGGTGCGCTGTCTGGATCTCAATCCCTTCCTGCCGGTGGGGATCGACGAGACGCAGATCCGCTTCCTCGATACCTTCCTGATCTGGTGTCTGCTGACCGAGAGCCCATGGATCGATGACGAGGAATGCGCCAACCTTGACGACAGCAAGCGACGCGTCGTGGAGGCGGGGCGTGACCCCGAGCTGACCCTGAACGTCAAGGGTGAGGAGCGGCGTCTGCGTGAACTGGCCGCCAACGTGATGGATGAGCTTGGCGAAGTGGCAAGCCTGCTGGACGAGAATCACAAGTCAGGCAGCGAGCATCGCGATGCGCTGGCGGCACTCGCGCCGCGCTTTGACGATGCCCAGACCACGCCCTCGGGCCATCTGCTGACCAGCATGCTCGACAACGGCAGCAACTTCGTCGATGAAGTGCTGGCACTGGCCAAGGGGCAGGCCGAGCAGTTCAAGACGGAGCCGATGGAGCGTGCACGTGGCTACCTGCTGGATCAACTGGTCGAGACCTCCCTGCAGCAACAGGGCGATATCGAGGCCGGCGACCATCAGGACTTCGATACCTTCATGGCCGAATACTTTGCCTCGGCGCATGCTACGCAACCGGCCTGACTCGTCGATGCAACGCCGATTCATGTTCAGGTCATCCCTGCGCGGCATGATAGGCATCCATCGCTGATCGCGGCGACACCGGCCATCGCGACATCATCGGCGCCTCAGACTTGAGGCGCCGATGATGTCTCTGGCCCATGCGTGCGTCCTGGCCAGGCAATGACGCCACGCATGCTCTGAGGTGGTCATGGAGAGATGTCTTCGTGATCGCGCCATTTCTCACCAATGACTCCAGTGGAGTCGGACGGCAAGGACAGCAAATGACACACGCGGACAATCAATCAGGACAACAGCCGACACGCCAGGGTGGGGGGCTCGCCTGTCTGGCGCGCTGGAGCGGTCGTCAGTGGTGCCTGCTGGGGGCGCTGGGGTGCGCGTTGCTGCTCGGTGTCGCCTTCGTGCTGCAGTTTGCCTTTGGTCTGGCACCGTGTTCGCTGTGCATCTTCCAGCGCGTGGCGGTGGCCGTGGCAGGCGTCTTCTTCCTGCTGGGTGCCGTGCATGGACCGGGGCGTATCGGTAACCGCGTCTACGCGCTGGGTGCGCTGGGGGGCAGTGTGGGTGCCATCGTGCTGGCCGGTCGTCATGTCTGGCTGCAATCCCTTCCGCCGGATCAGGTGCCGGCCTGTGGCCCGGGCCTCAACTACATGCTGGAAGTGCTGCCGGTATGGGACGTGATCACCCAGGTGCTCAATGCCTCCGGTGAATGCGCGCAGATCAGTGCCCAGTGGCTGGGGCTCTCGATCCCTCAGTGGTCGCTGATCGGCTTCTGTGCTCTGGCACTGGTACCGCTGGCCATGCTGTGGAGCAGCTTCCGGCGTTGAGGGCATGACGTTTGCCACCATGGTGGGGGGTTGGCAGCGTCCGTCGCATGGAGGATAGTGGGTTGGCAGCGGGGTGAGCACCTGATGTCAGCCCCACCGTTCGGGTCATGCCAGAGGAGGCGCCCATGCTGGAGGAATGCACCACTGCGGCGGAACGCTTTCGTGGCGTTCATCAGTTGGTTGATCGCTGGCTGGATCAGCGACGCGAGATGCTGGTCTGCTTCATGGATCTGCACGAGGCCTGCGTCAATGATCTCGAGCAGCTCGACATGACACGCGTCAATCGCTTCATCGAGCTGTTGATGGATTACATCTCGGCGGGCCATTTCGAAGTCTATCCTCAGCTCAAGGAAGAGGGGCGTGTCTTCGAGGATACCCAGGCTCTGGCCGCTGCGGAGAAGTTGATGCTGCGTCTGGAGCCCTCGACGGAGCTGGTACTGTCCTTCGATGAAGACTTCTCGAGTCCGACCCGCTGCCAGCACTACCGCACACGCTTGCCCGAGTGGCTGGCCCGTCTTCAGGAGGGGCTGACGGAGCGCTTCGCGCTGGAAGATCAACTGATTCAGCGCCTGCATGCGGTACACGAGCCACTGGCTCACTCGCGGCAACCCGTGGCATGAGTGAATGACTCAGGCAGACATGCTGTCCGCCTGAGTACTGAGTACTGAGTGCTGAGTGCCAGCCGCCGTCAGTGGCAACACGAAAAAGCCCCCGTCAGCAGATGCTGGCGGGGGCTTTTCGTTCGGCTCGACTTCCTTCAGTTCACCTGCGCGGCGGTTGGCGCCGCGCGGCGTATCACATCAGGGAAGAGGCTTCCGGGCGTTCGAGTTCGGTCAGCTCGATCTCGCCGGTGAGCAGGTCACGCTCGAAGGCATCCTTGTCGATGTTGAAACCAAGGAATTCCTGAGCGAGATACATGTCCTTCTCGGCGTTGCCCAGACAGCTGGTGCCACCCGGTGACGGCGTCATGTTGAAGACGATGCCGGTGCCCGGATTGATCTTGGCTTCGCCCATCACGAGCTTCTGCTTGCTCTTGTCGATCAGCTGCGGGCGCACGCCGCCGAAGCCCTTGGCGAAGCTGACATCCTTGACGTCCAGGCTCGGGACGATCTTCTTGATGTCGCCGTGGAACAGGCGCTCACGCAGTACCGGCACCTCGAACATGAAGTTCTTGAAGATGTAGTTGCGGATGTCGCGCACCTTCATCAGGTCCCACAGGGCCTTGACGACGTTGCGGTCCATGCGCAGTACCTTGAGGAACTCCCAGAAGGTCTTGCCGTTGTAGCGCTCCAGCAGCGGCAGCATCAGAGCGGTCGGCCCGAAGCGGGTCTTGCCTTCCACCAGCACGTCCGGGTCGCCGTGGACGGCGGCGAACGGCAGGTTCTCGTTCTGGATGGTGTAGACCTTGCCGTTGAGCACCTTCGGCGTGAAGTAGAAGGAGCCAGCCATCGGCAGGCAGGACTTGTCCAGTCCGTAGCCCATCTTGTGGGCGAACAGCAGGGAGTGACCACCGGCGCTGACCACGACATAGCGTGCGCTGAGCTCGCCCTTGTCCGTCTTGACCTTGTAGACGTCACCTTCCTTGCGGATGTCTTCCACGGCGGTCGAGAGGCGAACGTCGAAGTTCATGCCTTTCTCGGCCGCTGCCTTCTCGCCTTCGCTGACGAAGGCCTCCGACAGGGTGGTGTAGTTGACGGCGGTGTATTCGTCGGTGGAACCCAGCGCGACGATTTCCTCGTCCGGACGGCGACCTTCCACGACCTTCGGCTCAAGCTCGGCGATGTCATCACGCTCGAGCAGCTTCAGATTCGGGAACAGTGGCTTGAAGGTCTCGAAGCGCTTGCGCAGGAACTGGCATTCCTTGGCACCGACCGCCAGTACCATCTTCGGGTACTTGTAGACGATGTGATCGCGCTCACTCTCGCTGAGCTTGGTGGCGAAGTTGACCACCATGCCTGCGGTGCGCTTGGTCACGCGCGCCTTCTCGACCGTGTAGTTGGTCTCGATGTCGCCGCAGTGGATGGTCTGGGAGTTGTTGCGACCGTGCGAGTTGACGATCGCGACATGGTCGTATTTTTCCACCAGGCCGACCGACGAGAGGTCGGTGTAGCGGGCGAGTTCATAGAGAAGGGCGGTGCCGGACACGCCGCCACCCACAATCAGGACATCGTATGTCGTTGAGGACATGGCTGCTCACGCTCAGAGTTGGTGAGGGACATCCCCCGGCACCCGACCGGGCTACCGGGGGCCGTCCTGCCGTGACGGGGCATGCCTCGTCAGGCTCGACGGTTCGATGGACACACATTATAGACACATCGGACGCGAAATGATTCAGCAAATAAGGTCGACTTTATGGTGAATGCCTGTAGCCACATGAAAACCTTATAGATGAAGCTGCATTCCCTTATAGATCGATTATTTGTTTTAAAATCAATGGCTTGTCAGTCGCGCAGTGAGATGATGCGCCATCCGCGCTGCTGGGCGGTCGCCAACAGTTGCTCATCCGGGTCCACTGCAATGGCAGTATCGACACGCTCGAGCAGCGGAAGATCATTGATGGAGTCACTATAGAAGGTGCTGCCATCCAGGGTGTGATCACGCTCGGCAAGCCAGGCTTCGAGGCGAGTGACCTTGCCGCCCTGGAAGCTGGGAACTCCGTCGACGCGGCCGGTGTAGCGCCCGTCGATGATCTCGGGCTCGATGGCGATCAGGTCATCCACACCAAGGCGCTCGGCGATGGGGGCAGTGATGAAGCGGTTGGTGGCGGTGATGATCAGCAGCGTATCGCCGCGTGCACGGTGACGCGCCAGCAGCTCTTCTGCCCGTGCCAGAATGATGGGCTCGATCTTGGCGGCCATGAACTGCTGGTGCCAGGCGGCGAGTTGTTCCGGACTGTTCTCGGCCAGCGGCTTGAGTGAGAAGGCCAGGTACTCGTGAATGTCCAGTTCGCCACTCTGATAGAGCTGGAAATAGCGCTCGTTGGCTTCACGGTAGGTGTCAGCGTCGACAGCGCCTTGTTCAACCAGGAACTCGCCCCAGGCGTGATCGCTGTCCCCGGCGATCAGGGTATTGTCGAGATCAAAGATGGCCAGACTCACGGAGAACTCCTTGCTCAGCCCAGCCGTTGGCGTGGGCGACGGACGCAGACAGAGGGGCGCGGCAAGGTCGCCGGCCCAGTGTTTGCGCGGGTGTACGGGGGCCAACGGAGGATTTCCGAAGGCGGTGTTGCAGTGCAATACGGTGAAGGGGTCGATTATTGCAGACGTGCCTGGCCTTTCACACCGCCAAACCGCGTATTGAAGCGCTTTCAGCCTTTGTGGAAGAATGGTTTCAATTAACGAATCAAAGGTGACATCCGTGATCGACGCTGACGGCTTTCGCCCCAACGTTGGCATCATCATTGCCAACTGTGAGGGCCAGCTGCTCTGGGCGCGCCGGGTAGGACAGAATGCGTGGCAGTTTCCGCAAGGGGGCATCAAGCCAAACGAGACACCGCAACAGGCGTTGTATCGTGAACTCGAGGAAGAGATCGGCCTCAAGGCCGAGGACGTCGAGATACTGGCCTGTACCCGAGGATGGCTGCGCTACCGGTTGCCCAGACGCATGGTGAGAACGCACTCCCGACCGATCTGCATCGGTCAGAAACAGAAGTGGTTCCTGTTGCAGATCCGCTGTCAGGACAACCGCGTGAGTGTGGATTCCACGCCCAAGCCGGAGTTCGATGGTTGGCGGTGGGTCAGTTACTGGTATCCGCTGGGTCAGGTCGTGGCCTTCAAGCGCGAGGTCTACCGGCGCGCGTTGCGTGAACTGGCACCGCGTCTGCAACGACTGGTGGATTCGCAGGGCAATCTGCCGCTCTCGGCGGTGCAAGGCAACATGCCCTGCAGCGAGGACAAGGTCGCCATCAGGCCGACGGGAAATGATCGCCACATCCCCGATTGAGGTCGGGCTCATCATCTGCAACGTGCGCGTCCGGGCCAGGAACCCTGTTTCCTCGTGAGGCGCGTCATGCTCGAGGTACACCATGCTTGAGGTATTGCGGCGTATCGTTCAGGAGGTCAATGGCGCGCGTTCACTCGACGCGGCGCTGGCGACGATGGTGTTGCGCATTCGCAAGGCCATGAAGACGGATGTCTGTTCCGTCTACCTTCTGGCGCCCGAGACGGACCGATTCGTGCTCAAGGACACCATTGGCCTGCGCTCGTCTTCCGTGGGACAGGTCAGCATGGCGCGCGGTGAAGGGCTGGTGGGCATGGTGGCGCTCAGAGAGGAGCCGCTCAACCTCGAGGATGCCCCGGCGCATCCCCAGTTCCGGTATTTCGAGGAAACCGGCGAGGAGCGCTTCTCCAGCTTCCTGGGCGTCCCCATCATCCATCAGCGCCGTGTGCTCGGCGTACTGGTCATCCAGCAGCACGAGAAGCGTCGTTTCGATGAGGGCGAAGAAGCCTTTCTTGTCACGCTGGGCGCGCAGCTGGCGGGTGTGCTGGCGCATGCGTTGGCGACCGGGGCACTGGGCAAGCTGGCCGGGACCAGCGGCCAGGCGACCTTCAAGGGAGTCGCCGGGTCTCCCGGCGTCGTCATCGGCAAGGCCTTCGTGCTCTCTCCGCCGGCGGATCTGGACTCGGTGCCGGACCTCATTCCCACCGACATCGACTTCGAGATCGCTCGCCTGAAGGAGGCGATCAACGCCGTGCGCGAGGAAATCCGTGTCGCGGCAGAGCGGCTGGCCAGTCGTATCTCCACTCAGGAGCATGCGCTGTTCGAGGTCTACCAGCAGATGCTGGGCGACGCGGCGCTGGGCCAGGAGGTCGAGAAGCGTATCCGGGAAGGGCAGTGGGCGCCTGCGGCACTGGCCGATATCGTGCGCCGGCATGTTCAGTATCTCGAGCGCGTGGATGATGACTATCTGCGTGAGCGCGCCGCGGATATCCGCGATCTTGGCCGGCGGGTGCTCGCGCATCTGCAGGAGGAGGGCGACAGCGGCCCGATCGAGTACCCCGAGAACACCATCCTGATCGGCCATGAGATCAGCCCGGCGACACTGGGCGAGGTACCGCGGGAGCGGCTCAAGGGGCTGGTGGCGGTCAGCGGATCCAGCACCTCCCACGTCGCCATCCTGGCGCGGGCCATGGGAATTCCGACCGTGCTCGGGATGGTGGACCTGCCGCTGTCACGCCTGGGTGGCGCGCCGGTGATCCTCGATGGCCATCGCGGTCGTCTGGTGGTGCGTCCGGAGCATGAACTCAGCGTGCATTATTCGCGGCTGATCGCCGAGGAGCAGGCGCTGAGCGTGCTGCTGGAGCAGGAGCAGGATCTGCCGAGCGTGACGCCTGATGGCCATGTGATGCCATTGATGGTCAATACCGGCCTGGCGCTGGATGCCGTGGCCTCGCTCAAGACCCGGGTTGGCGGCGTGGGGCTCTACCGCACGGAAGTGCCCTTCATGATGAATGATCGCTTCCCCAGCGAGCAGGAGCAGGCACGACTCTACCGTGAGCAGCTGGCCGGTTTTGCCCCTCTGCCTGTCACCATGCGTACGCTGGATATCGGGGGCGACAAGGATCTTCCCTATTTCCCCATCAAGGAGGCCAACCCCTTCCTTGGCTGGCGCGGCATACGCGTGACACTGGATCACCCGGAAGTCCTGATGGTGCAGCTGCGTGCCATGCTGCGCGCCGCCGAGGGCCTGGACAATCTGCGTATCATGTTGCCGATGGTCTCGGGGATCGAGGAGGTGGATGCCGCGCTGGCGCTGGTCAATCGTGCCTTGATCGAGCTGGCGGAAGACGGTGTCAACGTCTCACGGCCCAGCGTCGGCGTGATGATCGAGGTGCCGGCGGCCCTCTATCAGCTGGAAGCGCTCGCGACCCGGGTCGACTTCTTCTCGGTGGGGTCCAACGACCTCACCCAGTACCTGCTGGCGGTGGACCGCAATAACCCACGAGTGGCGAGTCTCTATGATGCGTGTCACCCGGCGGTATTGCGCGCGCTGGCGCGCCTGGCGGAAGAATCGAAAGCGCTGGGCATGCCGGTGAGCGTCTGCGGTGAGCTGGCCGGTGACCCTGCCGGCGCCTTGCTGCTGCTGGGAATGGGCTTTGATGGTCTGTCGATGAATGCGCCCAGCCTGCCACGTGTCCGTGCCGCCATTCGCCGCGTGTCGTTGGCGGCAGCCCAGGGGCTGGTCAGCGAGGTCCTGTGTCAGCCGACGGCCAATCAGGTGCATGGCCTGCTGCTGGAGCGCATGCAGGCATGGGAGCTGGCGCATCTGTTGCCACCGCGTGACCACACGCCGGATGCCAGTGCGGCCCAGGCGGCAGTCTCTCGTTAGCGACCTGCAGGCAGGATCGCAGACCTGTGCTCCTGCCTCGGGTGGCGTCCTCTCGCTGGCCTTCCTTCAAGACGTCCCCTGCAGGCAATCGTCAGCTCAGCTGCCATCCCCGTGTCGCTTCCTCCTGGAGGTGCGACACGGCCTTGCGATGAGCGACACACTGGCCTTGTGGTGAAAAGCGGCGTTCATGCAGTGTCAGTGAGGTCCGCTTGTCATCTCGCTGCCAGCGCACCAGGGTGGCAGCGCGGGTGCCGTACTCGGGGCTGGTGATGAAGGGGCTGGACAGCAGGGCTTCCCGCTCAAGTGCCAGGCCGGTGGCCGGCAACTGTGCCGTCGGCGGCCGCCAGCCATCCTGCAGGATACCCAGACAGGCATCGTCATCGTGCATGACCGCAGACGCCTTCAGCGCGGCAAGGCGCTGTCTGAGTCGCCGCTGCTTTGGCCATTCATTGTCCGGGTGACCATTGGACAGGCTATGCAGCCCAGGGGGGAGTCGGATCAGCTGGCTGCCGTCGGGCCCATGATGGAGTCGCCAGAGAGTCCGGCCATCGCAGACCAGCAAATTGCACCAGTCAAGTGCGCTCAAGCTCAGGGGTTCGCAGTGCTCGGGAGAGTCCGCCGCGAGCCTTGCCATGACGGTCTCGCCAGCGCTCAGGGCCTCCAGCCAGTCCCCAGGCGACAGGGTGGAGGCATTGGCCACCGCCTGTCGCACGGCGGCCGTGACCAGCTGACCGCGACTGATGGTGGCTGCATGGGAGGGGCGGTCCAGCTGGCGGACATTGGTCAGCGTCGCCAGGGCGCCGGCCCGGTGCATGACCAGCCATCCCCCTCCTGCCACCAGATCACGACCACCACACAGGGCGGTATCCGGCCAGCGGCACAGGCCAGTGGTCGCACGGGCATGAAACTCGTCGCGGTTGCCCAGCAGCGTGAGGCAGTGACCTGTCGTGGCATCTGGCTGCCAATCGAATGCCATCAGGCACATGGCGAGACTCCGAAAGAGGGTGGGCGAGGTTCCCGGGGATCAGGATGTGACAGGTGTCGCGCCGGGAACATGACGCCCGTCAGTGGCTTGCGTATGCTGCAGTCTTGTGGCGAACGGGCCGACGATCTGCCGTGACGTCGGGCTACGGGCAGCATGGCTCGATGCGACCCGATCGTACTGCTGCGGCAATGTCACGCCACATCACGAATCGCTGCACCCATGCCCGATGGTTTTTGCTGTCAGGTCCATCTACAGGATGCTCCCAGACCATGTTCTCGCGCCGTCCTCCCCCTGTCGAGCCAGCGTCACGCTCGCCCGAGGCTGAATCTTCCCAAGCGGAGGCTCCCCCGACGGGAGCGTCCGGCGTCACCGGCGACGCCACTCGTCTCGAGGATGGCGGCAGTGCGGGGAACCGCAGTGAGAGCAGCCCCAGTGGACTGGAATCGGTATGGCGGCGCATGAGTCGCCTGACGGTGGGCCCGCTGCTGCTCGCCGAGCTGGCAGTGGCGCTCAGCTGTCTGGTCGGGGCCTGGGTCACCTGGGACAGCGAGCGGCACAAGCTCGTGGACAGCGCCCTGGGCGAGCTTCGCCAGCAGCATTCGCTGGCCACTGCCTTGGTGAATGAGCGCTTCGAGGCGCAGCAGCGTCGTCTGCAGATCCTGGCGCGCTACACGCGTCGCCATCTCGACCATGCCGGGGGCGAGGCGGATTCGTCATTGAATGAGCTGGTGTTGACCGAGGAAGGTCAGCTGTTCCGGCCGATCACGCGTGGCGGCGCTGCCTTGTACGGAGAGTTTCACCGCGCATTGGATGAGCAGGATCACGACGTGGCGCGACGCCTGATCCGGATGCAATGGCTGTTGTCGGATCTGTATTCCACGGACCCATTGATCTCGCGACTGTTCGTCAGTCTCGACAACAGCATGATCATGCTCTACCCCTGGTTCAACGTGCTGGATGCCTTCTCACCGGGCACCAGGCTCCTTCCCTACACCGATGTCACACCTGCCACTCAGCGCCAGCTGGCCAGCAGCTCGGACAACGGCGCGCCGCGGGTCGTCTGGCTGCCGCCACATCCCGGTCCGGCGGGCCTGCCTCAGATCACCGCGCTGGTCGAGGTGGAACTCAACGCGGGACAGAAGGTCCATGTCGGGCTGGATCTCGCGGTCCCCCAGATGGAATCTCGCTTGCTGCTGCCTGGTCAGGGCCGCACGGCCCCCTATTGGCTGATCGGTCAGGACCTGGAAGTGTGGGCGGCCAGCAGCAATACGCGTGACCCTCGGCCGCGACGCCTGCCCGATGACGTGGCCCAGGCGGTGGACGGCGGTCTGCGTGGCGCTACCTTGCTGCCAGGACCTGCGGCGCGTGCCGTCGTCTGGGACACCTTGCCCGTCAATGGCTGGCGACTGGTGGCGCGGCGCGATCTTGACGTGCCGGGCGAGATGCCATTGCTGTCATTGCTGCTGGGCAGCGCCGGTGCCTTGCTGCTGGTCTTCGCGGTGAGCATGCTGATTCTGCAATGGCGCCTGCGTCGCCTTGATCAGCGCCTGGGGCAGCCACTGGAATGGTTGGCACGCCAGAGCGTGCGGCTCGAGCAGGGGCAGGTCATGGAGGAGTATCCCGTCTCGGCCCATCAGGCGTATCCGGCCGACGAGATTCTGCGCCGTCACCGTGCTGCCGTGGCACTGCTGCGCCGTGGTCGTGGCCACGAACTGGATGCCTTGCCACTGCCTGCCTTCGTGATGCGTCATGGCCTGCTGGCGATGGCCAATCCTGCCTTCGAGAAGCTGTTCGGGCTGGTGCTACATGAAGCGCTGGGGCGCTCGGTCGGGAGTCTGCTGATGCTGGAGCCCAACCCGAGCGTACCCAACAGTCGAGAATTGCGCGTCCATGATGCCGAGGGCCGCATGCGGCGCATGCGTCTCGAGCTGTGCCGTTTCAACAACGACCCCGCCCAGGTGCTGGGCGTGATGATTGATGAATCAGAACATGATCAGGCCAGCCAGCAGTTGCTGGTCGCACGCGACAGGGCGCGCGAGGAAGCCCGCCTCAAGAGTGACTACCTGGACATGCTGCACGCCGAGTTGACGCCTCCCTTGCAGGGACTGGTGCGCAAGCTGGGGCAGTTGCGTCGTGAGCGTCATCTGGAGGATGCCGAGCTGAGCCTGCTGCAGGGGCGTCTCGATAGCGTGGCACAGCTGCTGAATGTGCTGACGGAGCGCGACGATGTCGTGCGCACGCCGCTGGAGGAGAATCTGTTCACGCCGGCCGAGGCGCTGGGAGCGCTGCTCAATGACATGCAGCAGCGCTACCACGACGTGGGACTGCCCTTCGAGTGGCAGCTGGGCGCGCTGCCTGCATTGCTGCGTGGCGATGTACGGCGTCTGGCGCAGCTCTTCGAGCATCTGTCGGAAGATGGTTGTCGACGCGCGAGCGCGGGTCGGCATCGCGTGTTCGTCGAGGTGGTGGACGCCGAGGGTGCGTCGTCGCTGGCCGGTGGCCCGACGGGAGCTGGCCTGAGGGACACGGAGACAGGGGGTCAATGCTGGCTGAGGCTTGAGCTTCACGATCACTGTGGCCTCGATGTCGGGCGCAATGCGCCTTCCTCGCTGTTGATGGCTCGTCGTCTGGTGGAGGAGCTCGGCGGGCGCTACCGACAGCATGAGACGCAAGGGGAGGAGGTGCTGGAGATCCTGGTGCCGTTGTCCTGGCCGGACAATCCTGTCGAAACTCGCATTCTGGTCGTCGATGACGGTCCGGTGAACGCCATGCTGGCGCGCACGGTGCTCGGCCGCCAGGGGTTGGTGGTGGATACGGCGAGCAGTGGAGAAGATGCGCTGGCCGCGCGCGAGCGCCATTTCTACGACCTGGTGTTCATGGATATCTTCATGCCCGGCATGGATGGCGTCAGCGTTACCCGGAATTGGCGCGAACAGGAGGCCGGGGCCGGCAGTGATAGGCGTAGCGTGATCATTGCCCTGACGGCCAATGCCAGCGAGGCGGACCGCGAGCGTTTCTTCGCGGCAGGTCTGGATGATTATCTTGGCAAGCCCTATCGTCCTCAGGCGTTGATCGACAAGGTTCGCAAATGGCTGCCTCGGGCCACGATGAAGGCACCGGGAGCAGAAGGTGGCGTGACGGGTGATGGGGTCTGAGTTGGCAAGGGTGAGCGATGAGCCATCGGTTCATGGCCTCAACCCGGCCCTTTGACAGAGGTTCTCGATGAAGACAGGTGCAAGGAGTGGGGCATGTGGTGGTGGTATCCCGTGTTGGGGGCCGTGGCGGGTCTGATCGCCGGCCTGTTCGGTATCGGTGGCGGGCTGGTCATCGTGCCGGTGCTGGCGGCAGCCTTTGCGCTGCAAGGTGTCGCCACTGATGTCTTGATGCATCTGGCGATAGGTACCTCACTGGCGACCATCGTGGTGACCTCGCTGTCATCGGCGCGTGCGCATCATGAGCGTGGCGCCGTGCGTCTGGACTGGCTCAAGCGCCTGCTGCCCGGACTGGTGGTGGGAACCGCGCTGGGGGTGGTGCTGGCGGGCGGACTGAGCAGCGAGATGCTCAAGCTGCTGTTCGGTGGCTTCGTGCTGCTGGTCGCCGTCAAGATGGGACTGGATCTCAAGGTGGGTCAGCTGGCGCAGGCGCCGGGGCGTGCCGGGCAGTTTCTTGGCGGTGGCACCGTCGGGGTGGTATCCGCGCTCTTCGGGATCGGAGGAGGGACGGTGATGGTGCCGATGTTGACCAGCTGGCAGGCGCGCATGACCGAGGCGGTCGGGACTGCGGCCGCGGCCGGGTTTCCCATCGCCTTGGTGGCAGCGCTGACCAATATCGCGGTGGGCTGGCACGCCCCGGGCTTGCCGGAGCATGCCATCGGCTATGTGCATTGGGTTGCCTGGCTCGGCATCGTGCTGGTGTCGGTGCCCTTCGCGCGAGTGGGCGCACGGCTGGCCCATGCGTTGCCGGCGCTGTTGCTCAAGCGGTTGTTCGCGTTGATTCTCGTGATCGTGGGGCTGCGCTTTCTCGTCTCGTGAGACATCTCGGCATGTCCGCTTTGCGGGGAAGGGCTGCTAGGTGGCGTTCATGCGCGAGCTGTTACCCTTCGTCACCTGACCGGTAGCGCATCGGATTGATGGCGAAAGACTTGCGACTGGCGTCAGTCGTGCCGACTTATTCATTCAAGGTTTTCTCATGTTGCAATATCCTCAGATCGACCCCGTGGCGTTGGCATTGGGGCCTTTCAAGATTCACTGGTATGGATTGATGTACGTGATCGGCTTCGCGGCGGCCTGGGGGCTGGCGCGTGCCCGGCGCGGACGGGTCGGCCTGAGTCAGGATGCCGTGGGAGACCTGATCTTCTTCGGTGCGTTGGGCGTGGTGCTGGGTGGGCGCCTGGGGTATGCGTTCTTCTACGGCTTCGACAAGTTGCTGGCGGACCCGGTGTGGATCTTCAAGGTCTGGGATGGCGGCATGAGCTTCCATGGCGGCCTGCTGGGTGTGTTGATCGCCATGCTGGTGTTCGCGCGTCGTCACCAGCTGACCTTCTTCCAGCTGACCGACTTCATCGCGCCGATGGTTCCGATCGGCCTCGGTGCAGGGCGCCTGGGCAACTTCATCAACCAGGAGCTGCCGGGGCGTATCACCGATGTCTCATGGGGCATGGTCTATCCGCTCTACGGGCCGGAGCCACGCCATCCCTCTCAGCTCTATCAATTCGCGCTGGAAGGCGTCGCGCTGTTCGCGATCCTGTGGTTCGCCTCGCGTGAGCCGCGCCAGAAGGGGTTGATCTCCGGTCTGTTCCTGCTCTGCTACGGCAGTTTCCGCTTCATCACCGAGTTCTTCCGCCAACCGGATTCCCAGCTCGGCTTCATCGCCTTCGACTGGCTGACCATGGGTCAGCTGCTGTCGCTGCCGATGGTGCTGTTCGGGTTGCTGCTGATGGCTTGGTCGCGTGGTCAGGACGTGGCGCAGCCGCCGCTGCCTCGCGCATCCTGAGGTGGGAATGCAGGTGTGATTACAGGGGGCAATCGGTGTAAACTGGCCCCCTGCCAGATACGCAAGAACGCGGCCATCGGGCCGCGTTCTTGCGTATCTGGCAGCGTAAAATATCGTCAAGTGAACGATTCGAATTCATGAAGAGGCTGGTGCAGAGCCGATCCCCCCGGATCCGCTCGCCGAGCCAGCCTCTGATCCGCCGTACGGACCCGCTGCCCATGCAACCCTATCTCGATCTGATGCGCCACGTGCTGGAAAACGGCACGCAAAAGGGCGACCGCACCGGTACCGGTACCTTGAGTGTCTTCGGTCACCAGATGCGTTTCGATCTGGCCGAAGGCTTTCCGCTGGTCACCACCAAGAAACTGCACCTGCGCTCGATCATCCACGAGCTGCTGTGGTTCTTGAAAGGCGACACCAACATCGCCTATCTCAAGGAAAATGGCGTGCGTATCTGGGATGAGTGGGCCGATGAGAATGGCGATCTCGGGCCGGTCTACGGCTACCAGTGGCGCAGCTGGCCGAATCCGAAAGGCGGCAGCGTGGATCAGATCACGCATCTGATCGAGCAGATCAAGACCAACCCGGACTCGCGCCGTCTGATGGTCTCGGCCTGGAATCCGGCGCTGGTGGATGAGATGGCCCTGCCGCCGTGTCATGCCCTGTTCCAGTTCTATGTCGCCGAGGGTCGGCTGTCCTGCCAGCTCTATCAGCGCAGCGCCGACATCTTCCTCGGCGTGCCGTTCAACATCGCCAGCTATGCGCTGTTGACCCAGATGATCGCTCAGGTCTGTGGCCTCAAGCCGGGGGAGTTCATTCATACCCTCGGCGATGCCCACCTCTACAGCAATCATCTGGAGCAGGCGCGTGAGCAGCTGACGCGCGAGCCGCTGGCCCTGCCGACGCTCAAGCTGAATCCGGACGTGACGGATCTGTTCGACTTCACCTTCGATGACATCGCCATCGAAGGCTATGAATCCCATCCGCATATCAAGGCGCAGGTGGCCGTATGAGTGACAAGGAATTTTCTCCGCTGAGTGCCGCCGCCGAGACCGTGGTCCCGGTGGCGATGATCGCCGCCATGTCGATCAATCGCGTGATCGGTGTCGACAACAATCTGCCCTGGTACCTGCCGGAAGACCTGAAGTTCTTCAAGCATGCGACCCAGGGCAAGCCGGTGATCATGGGGCGCAAGACCTTTGCCTCCATCGGCAAGCCGCTGCCCAATCGACTCAATATCATCGTCACGCGTGACAGCGAGTTCCACCACGATGGCGTACGGGTCTGTCACGATCTGGCGGCGGCGCTCAACATGGCGGACCACCATGCGATGATCGAATGTGTGGACGAGATCATGGTGATCGGGGGTGGATTGATCTATGCACAGGCACTGCCCGTCGCCACGCGTCTGTACCTGACCGAGGTAGCGGTCGAGATCGAAGGCGATGCGCACTTCCCGGAGCTTGGTGCTGACTGGGAAGAAGCTCAGCGTGTGCCGGGAGAAAGTGGTGAAGGCCTGCCTGCCTATGACTTCGTGCGCTATGAGCGCAGGGACGACTAGCGCTTGCGCCTGCCAGCGGGAACTTTACAGTCAGCAGGTACTGACACAGACTGGTGCCAAACGGAACTGCCCATAGCGTGCAAGGGAGGCTCAGGCCTTGACGATGGATCGCCTCGAAGCGCTGTACTCTGCGCTTGAACATGAAGCCGACACCCAGCGACAGCAGCGTGACGGAGAGCGTCAGGCTCGTCTGGCGCTGGAATCGGAAAATGCCCAGCTACGCGAGACGCTGGCCGCGCTGCGCCAGCAGATGCAGGAGCAGCAGGCGCAGCTGACCGGGCTGAGCGAGGCCTTGATGGCGCGTGATGCCGAGCTGCGCGAGTTGCGCGAACGCAGCGCACAGTCCCCCGCGTCACAGCCGGTGGAGGATGCGCGTCCCAGTGCTGCGCAGGTGGAAGCTGCCGCGGAGCAGCTGGCCTCCGCGAGCGAGTCACCCGGTGTGGCCTCGGGTGAGACCGCTGACGCCGAGTCTGCACCGTCGCCAGCAATGTCTAACGACGCGCCAGCCGAATCCGCTGGCTCTGACGAGACACCGGACCAGGCAACGCCGCCGTCGCCCCAGGCGCTGCTCAAGCAATGGTACAAGCGCTATCCGGATACCTTCTTCAAGGGCCACACCCGTCCCTTGAAGATCGGCATCCATGTCGAGTTGCTGGAGAACGAGCCCTGGGACGAGAAGCTCGTGCGCCGCGCTCTGGCGGGCTACGTCCACTTGCCTCGATACCTGAAGGCCGTTCGTGCCGGCACGCAGCGGGTCGATCTTGAAGGTCAGTCCGTGGGTGCCGTCACGGAAGACGAGGCATTGCATGCACGTCAGCAACTCGCGGAGCTGACTCGTCAGCAGAAGGAGCGTGAGGAGCAGGCTGCCAGCCAGCGCATCAGCCACAAGCTGAGTGAATTGATGACCAAGCACCGCTAGCGACGTGTCGTGCAGGCAGGCCCCATGGCCAGCCCGCACATGTCACCTCGATCGTCAGTGTTCAGAGCCCCTGTGCGGATTGCCGCACAGGGGCTCTGTCGTTGGTGGGTGGAAATCCGCACATCGGGCCGGCGTTGTCGGCAAGCCCACTCATGTCGCGAAGAAGGGTTTTAGTCACAGGTATCTGAATCCAATCGAAAAAACTGGGAATGTGCTGCTCATGGCGCGGTACTCGCTATACCCAGGTGTCCCTGCTCGCGCTCATGTCTGGCGTTGCGACTCGCGCTCATGCCGAGTGTCGTGATGCAGCACACGCCAGGCGGGATGATCAACAGATGACCAACCCCCAATAACAACCAAGATTCCGAGAGGAACTGCCATGCGCCTTTTCAAGCCTGCCCTGACAGCCCTGAGTGCCGCCATTCTGATGGCCTCGACCGCTGTCATGGCCGACCCTATCACCATCAAGTTCTCTCACGTCGTCGCGGAAAACACCCCCAAGGGGCAGATGGGCAAGAAGTTCCAGGAGCTGGTCGCAGAGCGACTGGGGGATCAGGTGGCCGTTGAGCTCTATCCCAGCTCCCAGCTCTATGGGGATGACAAGGTGCTGGAAGCCATGCTGCTGGGCGATGTCCAGCTGGCGGCTCCGTCACTCTCCAAGTTCCAGAAATACACGGATCAGCTGCAGGTCTTCGATCTGCCGTTCCTGTTCAAGGACATGGAAGCGGTGGAGCGCTTCCAGAGCAGCGAGACAGGCCAATCCTTGCTGACGGCGCTGGAGCCCAAGGGGCTGGTCGGACTCGGGTATCTGCACAACGGCATGAAGCAGCTCTCCGCGTCCTCACCGCTCACGGTGCCAGATGATGCGGATGGCAAGAAATTCCGCATCATGACCTCTGACGTGCTCGAGGCGCAGTTCGATGCGCTGGACGCCGTCTCGCTGAAGAAGCCGTTCTCCGAAGTCTTCATCCTGCTGCAGACCAAGGCCATCGACGGTCAGGAAAATACCTATTCCAATATCTATTCCCAGAAGTTCTTTGAAGTGCAGCCTTACATCACCGAATCCAATCACGGCGTGCTGGATTACATGGTGGTGTCCTCGGCACGCTTCTGGAATGGGCTTCCGGAGGAGGTGCGTGGCGAGGTCAAGTCAGCGCTGGATGAAGCCATCGCCTATGGCAATGAGCTGTCCCAGGCCAAGAATCTCGAGGCCAAGCAGGCCATCATCGACTCCGGTCAGAGCGAGATCATCACGCTGGACGATGCGCAGCGCCAGCAGTGGGTGGATGCGATGAAGCCGGTGTGGGGTGAATTCGCCGATGATATCGGTCAGGACATCATCGATGCCGCTCAGGATGCCAATCGCTGAGACGCGCAGGCCGACAATCACTTGCCTCGCCGGGAGACGCGACATGTCCGTCCTCTCGTGCGAGGCAAGTCTCCATGAAGGGCATGAGGACATTGCCATGAAACTTGGATGGCTACACAAGGCAGAAGAGACGCTGTTCTCGCTGCTGCTGGTGGCGATGGTATTGCTGGTCTTCGTCGAGGTGGTGCTGCGTTTCGTCTTCAATACCGGTATCAGCTGGTCCCAGGAAGCCACTCTCTATCTGGCGGGCTGGTTCGTGCTGATCGGCGTGTCGTGGGGCGTCAAGCAGGGCGCGCACATCGGTGTGGATGTCGTGGTGAAGATGCTGCCACTGATCTGGCAGCGGGTGGCTACCCTGGCCGCGCTGGTCATCTGCATGGCGTACTGCGTGATGCTGCTGGTCGGCAGTTACGAATATCTGTCCTTGATGCAGATGATCGGTATCGAACTCGAGGATATCGCGATACCCAAGTGGTATGCCCTGACGATCCTGCCCATCGCGATGCTGCTGCTGATGCTGCGCTTCGCGGTATTGGGCTGGAAGGTGATACGCGGAGATGCCAGCGGTTTCGGCTTTCACGACGAAGGCGAGGACAGCATGCACCTGGTGCAGCCGGCTGACTCGGTCATTGGTGACAGCTCCGATGGTGCCGGTGGTAAACGTGACAGTGATCAGGAACCCAGACGATGACCATAGCCACTCTGTTCGCGCTGCTGTTCGGTGGCATCTTTCTCGGCATGCCGATCGCCTTCGCGCTCGGATTTTCCAGTGTCACGACGATACTGCTGTTTTCGAGTGATTCGCTGGGCTCGGTCGCCATCAAGCTGTTTGAAGCCCTGTCGCATCACTACACCTTGCTGGCGATTCCCTTCTTCATTCTTTCCAGCACCTTCCTTTCGACGGGAGGCGTGGCACGCCGCCTGATCACCTTCGCGACCGATGCCATCGGCCATGTCCGTGGCGGGCTTGCGATGGCCTCGGTACTGGCCTGCATGCTGTTTGCCGCCGTCTCGGGGTCCTCTCCGGCCACGGTCGCGGCGATTGGCTCCATCGTGATCGCGGGCATGGTGCGTCAGGGCTACAGCGAATCCTTCGCGGCCGGGGTGATCACCAATGCCGGTACCCTGGGGATCTTGATTCCTCCCTCCATCGTGATGCTGGTGTACTCCGCGGCCACGGAGGTCTCGGCGGCCAAGATGTTCATGGCGGGCCTGATCCCCGGGCTGTTGATGGGCGGCATCCTGATGGTGGCCATCTATATCGCTGCCCGAATCAAGAAACTGCCTTCACAGCCGTTCCCGGGCCTCAGGACGCTGGCTCGTTCGGGGCTGGTCGCGATGGGCGGGCTGATGTTGATCTTCATCGTGCTGGGCTCGATCTACGGCGGGGTGGCCAGCCCCACCGAGGCGGCGGCGGTCGCGACGGTCTACGCCTGGTTCATCGCAGTGGTGGGCTATCGCGACATGGGGCCCTTGAAGGACGTGCCATGGCGCAGAGGCAACGAAGCATGGGGCAGGGCCGGGTTGCGTGCTCTCTGGCAGGTGCCGGCAGGCCTGGTGGGCTCATTCTCGGACCAGGAGGTCAAGAAGGTGGTGCTGGATGGTGCGCGCGTCTCGATGATGCTGCTGTTCATCATCGCCAATGCGATGCTGTTCGCCCATGTGCTGACCACTGAACGCATTCCTCACACCATCGCCGAGACCATCATCGGCTGGGGGCTGCCAGCCTGGGGGTTCCTGATCGTGATGAATCTGCTGCTGCTGGCGGCGGGCAACTTCATGGAGCCCTCGGCCATTCTGCTGATCATGGCCCCGATCCTGTTTCCCATCGCGACGCAGCTGGGCATCGATCCGATCCATCTCGGCATCATCATGGTGGTCAACATGGAGATCGGCATGCTGACGCCACCAGTGGGGCTCAACCTGTTCGTCACCGCAGGTATCACCGGCAAGCCGATGACCTGGGTCATTCGTGCCGCACTCCCGTGGCTGTCGTTGTTGCTGCTGTTCCTGGTATTGATCACCTATGTCCCGTCGATCTCACTCTTCCTGCCCAACTGGCTAAGCCAATGATGGCGCCATGCTCCATCGCGGTTTTGAGGCGACAGGAATGTGGAAACTTCGTGCAGGCGACATGTCGATCCTGCGCTATCCCTCACCAGAGTCGCGACGTGAGGTACTGCCGTCAGTGATGCTCTGACCAGCGGCATTCAGCCTGATCATGATCAGGCCACCATGGACTACCCCGGTCACTCCATCGAGTGATCGGGGTTTCATCACGTCAAGGTCATCGGAGGAAAGCGGTGAGTCGTTGAAGAAGACACCGAAAATTGACTGCCACGTCATTTTTCACCGAGGCGCGTCCATGCTCGTTTTCCTTTCGATTCCAGAGATTTGCACGATGGCATGCAAGGGGAATGATGAGCTTCCAATGGCGTGAGATGACAAAGAATTCATCGGCTCAGTGCATGCTACTTTTGTCTTGCATGTCATGGCTGAGGCAAGTGTGTCTTCGCTTTGACTGCCGGGAAATCAGCGAACGTCAAAACCCTCGAGAAAACCCATGGTTGTCATGAATCCTTCATTCTTCCGCTCTAGAGTGTTGGCACGCCAGACAATTGACCGGCGTATTGGTTCAGGACCAGTGATCGAAAACAGTGTTTTTTTCTGTTGCACATCCTGAAAGCCCGGTATATGGTTTCCCTGCGAGCATTGGATAATAACAAGGCCACAGGGTTTTAGAGGCGTCATCAAGCGCCCGGAACCTCGGCCACTGCCACCGGCAGACACGATCGAACAGTTAACGCTAGTTAAGGAACTATCGCGATGAAAAAGACACTTCTGGCTACTGCCATCGCCGGCGCTGCTGCCCTGGCTGCTACCTCCGCTTCCGCTGCAACCGTCTACAATCAAGACGGCACCAAGCTGGACATCTACGGCAACGTTCAGCTGGCATACGGTTATGTCGACCAGCTCGGCGGTGACCCGGAAAGTGAACTGGGCGACAACGGTTCCACCTTCGGTGCCAAGGGTGAGCACAAGATCAACGACGACATCGTTGGTTACTTCAAGGCCGAGTGGGAATACGACGCTGACGAATCCAAGGGTACTGGTAACGGCCTGAACGATGGCGACCAGTCCTACGTCGGTGCCAAGGGTTCCTTCGGTGACGCGCGTATCGGTTCCTGGGATCAGCTGATGGACGACTGGATCCAGGATCCGATCTCCAACAACGAATATTTCGACCTGACTGATTCCAGCAGCAACATTTCCGATGGGACTGATACTACGTCTCAAACTCGTGAAGGCAACAAGCTGCAGTACATGTCTCCGGTCATGGGCGGCCTGCAGTTCGCTGTCGGTTCCAACTTCGAAGGCGACGGTGAAAGCGAGAACGTCACTGATTCCAACCAGGCGTCCTTCTTCGCAGGTGCCAAGTACACCGTCGGCGGTTTCTCCATCGCTGGTGTGTATGACAACCTGGACCAGTTCGAAGCCACCAACGGCAGTGACATCGGCGACCAGTACGGTATCACCGGTCAGTACACCGTTGACGCCCTGCGCATCGCCGTCAAGGCTGAGCGCTTTGCTGGTGAAGAAGACGACACCGACGTTGATTACTACGGTATCGGCGCACGCTACGGCTACGGCATGGGCGACGTCTACGGCGGCTACCAGTACGTCGACGCTGAAGACAATTCCACTCTTGCTTCTGACAACGGTGGCGACGACAGCTTCAACGAATTCAACCTGGGTGTGACTTACAACATCTCTTCCGCGATGTACACCTACATTGAATACGCCCAGTACGATCGCTCTGGCGATGACGGTGACGGCGCTGCAGTCGGCATCTACTACGGCTTCTAAGACGCTCTCAAACGTCTAGCAAGCTAACGAAAGCCGGTCCCTCGGGGCCGGCTTTTTTACGTCTGATAGGTGCCGACTTGAGACGGAGATTGCGTGGCTTTCTGCTGCGCTTCGCAGGCATATTTCTTGTTGGTTGGTCTTGGTCAAAAGACGCAGGGCTGTCATGACACCTGGCACGTGTACGTAGAACATGTACTCAAGACATGTACTCAGAACATGAACCAGGAACTTGAACTCAGAAAACCAAAAGCCCCGCTGATCATCAGATCAGCGGGGCTTTTACGTGCGCGTCTCAAGATTGTCGCTGGCTCTGAGGGGTGGCCAGTGACGTCACTCGGGCCGCTCACTGCATGGCGGTGAGGTCTTCTCGAGTCGGTAGCGCGGCATAGGCACCAGGGCGAGTCACGGCAAAGGCGCCGCAGGCTGCTGCACGCTCAAGCGCAGCCTGAAGATGGCTCTCCTCCTCGCACCAGTCATGCAGCAGGGCTGCATCCACGCCGGCTTCGCTGAGCGCCGAGAGGAAGCCGCCGATGAAGGCATCACCGCCGGCCGTGGTATCGATGGCCTTGACCACCGGCGGCGTGATGCTGACGGTCCTGATCTCGCCGCTCTGCTTGCGCACCAGTGCACGGATGGTGCCCGGGCCGTCGGTCAGCACGATCAGGCGGACGCCGGCCTGCAGGCGTGCCTGCAGCCAATCGGACTCTTGCTGGCCGTCAGTGAGTGCCTCGACCTCTTCCTGGGAAAGCTTGAGGATATCGGCGTTGTCCAGCAGGCGAGTGACCAGTGACACGTCGACCTGCTGATTCGGCCACAGGTTGTGACGCAGATTGGCATCCACGCTGACCAAGGAGCCAGCAGCACGTGCGCGAGACGCCAGCACGAAGCTGGTGTCCGCGATACCGGCGTCGGTCAGGCTGTTGCTGCACAGATGGAAGATGGCGGGTTGAGCGAACAGTTCCGGGCCTGCATGTTCCGGACGAAACAGCAGGTCAGCTGCCGGCGGACGATAGAAGTCGAAGCGACGCTCGCCATCCTCGTCGCGCGAGACGAAGGCCAGCGCGGTGCGTGCCTCGCTGGTGCGCTTGACGTGATCCAGGCGTACGCCATGGGTGGCCAGTTCGTCGTGCAGGAAGTCACCGAAGCTGTCCTGGCCCAGCATGCCCACGAAGTGGCTGGGCAGCCCGAGACGTGCGCAGGCCACGGCGACATTGGCGGGCGCACCACCAGCGTAGGGCGTGAAGGTTTCCTGCTCGACGGCCTGGCCGCCGAGCTTGTTGGACAGCATGTCGACGAGCGCTTCGCCGAATGCGATTACCGGAGTCATCAGGAGGTTGCTCCCTTGGTGGTGGCCGTCGGGGCCTTCTTGCTTGATTTGGTGCTGGTCACGCCTGCCTCTGGCTGCATGCTGTCTCCTGCGGCCGGGAAGTGCTCGCGTACCAGTGCCAGCAGGCCCTGGGTGGAGGGATCGAAGGCCTGGACGTCAGTATCGATGCGTGCGCTGATCTCGCCTGCGATGCGCTTGCCGAGCTGCACGCCCCACTGGTCGAAGGAGTTGATGTTCCAGATCACGCCCTGCACGAAGACCTTGTGCTCATAGAGAGCGATCAGCGCCCCCAGGTTGCGCGGTGTCAGCTCATCAAGCAGCAGCGTGCTCGAGGGACGGTTGCCCGGGCAATTGTAATGCGGGTCGAGGTTGCTGCCATCCTGGCTGCCTTCCATGAAGGCATTGGCCTGGGCCAGCATGTTGGTGATCAGTGCGAAGTGGTGCTCTTCGGTACCCGGCTCCGGCTTCAGGGAAGCGATGAAGTCGATGGGAACGTAGCGAGTTCCCTGGTGCAGCAGCTGGAAGAAGGCATGCTGACCGTTGGAACCGGTCTCGCCCCACACGATCGGGCCGGTCTTGTAGTCGACAGGACGCCCGAAGATGTCCACCGACTTGCCATTCGATTCCATGTCGAGCTGCTGCAGGAAGGCGGGCAGCTGATGCAAGGCTTGATCGTAGGGCACGATGGCCTGGGTCTCGGCACCCATGAAGTTGATGTACCAGATACCGATGAGGGCCATCAGGACCGGCATGTTCTCGCCCAGCGGCGCTTCGATGAAGTGCTGGTCCATCTCATAGGCGCCTTCCAGCAGTTCCATGAAGCCGTCATAGCCGATGGAGAGGGCGATCGGCAGACCGATGGATGACCACATGGAATAGCGGCCCCCGACCCAGGCCCAGAATTCGAAGACGTTCTCTTCGCGGATGCCGAATTCCTTGGCCGCCTTGCGGTTGGTGGAGGCCGCGACGAAGTGGGCGCCGACGTCGGCATCCTGACCTGCCTGCTCCAGGAACCAGCGACGTGCTGACTTCGCATTGAGCAGGGTCTCCTGCGTGGAGAAGGTCTTGGTGGAGACGATGAACAGGGTCGTGGCCGGATCGAGGCGCTTGAGCACCTTCTGGATGTGGTTGCCATCCACGTTGGAGACGAAGTGGAAGTTCAGCTCCGGATGACGATGCTTGAGCAGGGCGCGGCAGGCCATGTTGGGGCCGAGGTCGGAGCCTCCGATGCCGATATTGACGACATCGCGGATGCGTTGTCCGTCATAGCCTTTCCATTCGCCGCTGCGCACGCTTTCGCAGAAGGCGCGGATCTGCTCGCGAGTGCTGTGGATCTCCGGCATCACGTCCTTGCCGTCAACGATGACCGGCGTATTGGACTGGCTGCGCAGGGCCGTGTGAAGGACGGGGCGATTCTCGGTCACGTTGATGATGTCACCCGAGAACATCTGGGAGCGACGCTGAACGAGGGCAGAGTGGTCTGCCAGCTCGATCAGTGCCTTCATCACCTCGTCGGAAATGTGGTGCTTGGAATAGTCGAGGAACAGGCCGCCGACCCGGAGACTCATCTTCTCGAAGCGCTTGGGGTCCGCGGCAAAGTAGTCGCGAATACGGTCGTTGCGGGTTACCTCGCCTAGCCGGGTCAGCGCCTGCCAGGAAACACTACGGGTCAATTGCAGCATGGAAGTGTCCATCGTATGGGTTGTGGATAGCTTGTGTCGCCAGTCTGCAGTCCGTCGCTGACCAGCGCGCCTTGAGCTGACGAATGACGCTGGCAGGCGTGGCATGACACGATTCAGTGCCATGGAAAGGCGCCTGCCGATGATTGCCTGCTGATCGCCGCTCGGTAGCCACCTGTCAGTGGGAAGCTGACAGGTGGTGTATGGATCGTGAGTGTCACCCTTCCTGTTCGAGAGGGGAGATGTGCTGTACCAGCAGATGTTGCGCGCCCGGCGGCAGCCAGACGGGGTCAAGGCGGGTACAGGCAGTCTCGACACACAGGAAGCCACGGGCGTTCTCGACGCTGGTATCGGCCGGCGGTGCATCGCCCGGGTGCCAGACGACCGTGGAGTCGGAGCCCTGCTTTGCAATGCGCAGCCTGCGCTGGCCATCCTCGAGCACCTGGACCTGGCTTGACTGGTAGATGCGATCCAGCGGGCCGCGAATGCCCAGCTCGCCTTGCTGATCAAGACGCGAGAAGTCCTGACGCTTGTCCAGATAGCTGGCGCCGGCGAGGCCAGTGACGCGGCACTGGAAGGCATCTTCCACGGCAAAGTAGGTATGCAGGGCGCCGGTCATCTTGACCGGGTTCTCGCCGCGATTTTCCGTGATCAGCTCCACCTTCAGGAAGTGGCGACCCGCGAAGATGACGACGCGAGGCGAGAGTGCCGCGTGCAGGGGAGATTGCGGAGAGGCGTGGATCTCGACGCCTTCCTCCTCGTCTTCCTCTACCGCGTCGATACGCCACTCGGCCTTGCGCGCCGGGCCATGCAGCTCTGTCTCGCCCTCAGGATACTCGTCAGCGAACCAGGGCCAGCACAGCGGAATGCCGCCACGAATGCTGCCCGGAAGTGCCGCCGGTGTCTCGGTGACCCACAGCCAGGGGCGCTGGGATGCTGGCTGGTAATGCAGCACCTGGGCGCCCTGGTGGCAGACGACCAGCTCGCCCCAGGCGCGGTTGAGGATCAGGAGCATGCGGCCTTGCCATTCGCAGGTACGTTGGCCGCTCGTGGCATCCACCAGTGCGCGCAGACTTTCAGGAATCATCTCGAGCTTCCTCGACGGTTCAGGAGCGTGGCCGACGGCATCGCGTCAGGCCACCTCTTCATTGTGCAGTGCCTCGGCGGCCCCCAGCAGACCGGTCCACGGCGCGGTCACCACCCAGGTAGGGATCGCGGCATTGTAACGGCTCATGCGGTTCTTGTCGGCGAAGGCGCGGCGAAAATCGCTTTGCCTGAGCAGGTCAAGGTTGCGCGGCAGGACGCCGCCGCAGAGATACACGCCGCCACGTGCGCCGAGTGCCAGGGCAAGATCCCCGGCCACGTCTCCCAGAATCTTCATGAAGCGCAGCACGGCATCGCAAGCCAGGCTGTCCTTGGGTTGCCCGTGCGCATCGCGGGCATGGGCGGCCTGGCTGACGTCCGCGGCACTCTCGAGCGGAGTCGGCAGGCCGCGCAGTTCGCCCAGCGCCCGATAGATCTCGAGCATTCCCTGGCCACAGAGCAGGCGTTCCACCGAGACTCTGCCGTGCCAGCGCCGGAAGATCTTCAGCAGCGCATCCTCGAGCGCATCGGTGGGGGCAAAGCTGACATGCCCACCTTCGGTAGCCAGCGGAATCCAGTTGTGGGTGCCATGTACCAGACCCGCGACACCCAGTCCTGTTCCCGGGCCCATGATCAGGCGGGGGTCGGCATCATTGCCCGCTCCTTCCGTGAGTTCCTCACCGATGGCCAGTCGCTCATCGGCCTCGATGTGCGGCACGCCCAGTGCCATGGCGGTGAAGTCATTGAGGCACTTGAAGCGCGTCAGGCCCAAGGATTCGCGCACGTCGCTCTTGGCGAATGACCAATGGTTGTTGGTCATGCTGACCTGCTCCTCATGGACCGGGCAGGCAAAGGCGAGGCAGGCCTCCTTGGGTTGTTCGTCAGGGGCAAGCCCCAGTCTCTGGTAGTAGGCCTGGACGGCCTCCACGAGTCCGGAATGCTCGGCGCAGGCCAGCGTGTGGATGTCATGGAGGGTGTGGCTGCCCGGCTGGACAAGTGCCAGCCGGGCATTGGTGCCACCAATGTCGCCTACCAAGGCAAAGCGGCTCGGTGTCTCACGAGTCATCGTGTGGCGTCCTCAGTCGACTTGCGTGGCTGCTCAGTGGGTATTGCGGTCGTGGCCGCTGCCGGGCTGGTCGCCGTAGCCTGCGAAGCTGGAGGCCCCTTCCTCGGCGCCACCGACCAGGGAGCGCATCCCGGAGAACAGCTCACGGCCCAGGCCATGGTGGTAGCTGTCACGGGAGATGCCTTCGGCCTCACGAGCCTGCCATTCGCCTTCCTCGACCAGGGCTTCCAGCGTGCCGGCGTTGGCATCCAGACGAACGACATCGCCTTCGCGCAGTCGTGCCAGCGGGCCACCGTCCAGCGCTTCCGGGGTCATGTGAATGGCGGCCGGCACCTTGCCGGAGGCGCCGGACATGCGGCCATCCGTCACCAGCGCGACCTTGAAACCGCGGTCCTGCAGGATACCGAGATAGGGCGTCAGCTTGTGCAGTTCCGGCATGCCGTTGGCGCGCGGACCCTGATAGCGGACCACGGCGACCATGTCCTGTTCCAGTTCGCCGGCCTCGAAGGCGGCCTTGAGCTCGTCCTGATCGCTGAACAGCTTCACGGGGGCTTCGACGAGGCGGTGCTCTTCCTTGACGGCGGAGACCTTGATCACGCCACGCCCCAGATTGCCTTCGAGCACGGTCAGGCCGCCTGTCGGCGCGAACGGATTGGCGACCGGACGCAGCACGTCCTCGTCGAGGCTGTCGGTGGGGCCATCCTTCCAGACCAGCTTGCCGTTCTCGAGGAAGGGCTCACGCACGTAGCCGGCCAGGGTGCCACCGTCCTGGGTGGTGATGTCGTGCAGCAGTCCCGCCTTGAGCAGCTCGCGAATCAGGAAGCTCATGCCACCGGCTGCCTGGAAGTGGTTGATGTCAGCCTGACCGTTGGGATAGATGCGCGTCAGGCTGGGGACCACGGCGGAAAGCTCGGTGAAGTCATCCCAGGTGATGGTCACGCCTGCCGCACCCGCCATCGCGACCAGATGCAGGGTGTGGTTGGTGGAGCCGCCGGAGGCCAGCAGGCCGACCATGGCGTTGACGATGGCGCGAGCGTCGATCTGGCGATAGAAGGGACGATAGTCCCCGCCGACTTCGCTGTTGCGGATGGTCTGCTCGGCAGCGTGACGGGTCAGAGCGTCGCGCAGCGGGGTGCCCGGATTGACGAAGGAGGCGCCCGGCAGGTGCAGGCCCATCAACTCGATCATCAGCTGGTTGGAGTTGGCGGTGCCATAGAAGGTGCAGGTGCCCGGGCTGTGGTAGGAGGCGGACTCGGCTTCCAGCAGCGCGTCGCGGCCCACCTTGCCTTCGGCGAACAGCTGACGTACCCGCGCCTTCTCGTTGTTGGGCAGGCCGGAGGGCATCGGGCCCGCGGGCACGAACAGGCTCGGCAGGTGACCGAAGCGCGCCGCGGCGATGAACAGGCCCGGCACGATCTTGTCGCAGACACCCAGGAACAGGGCGCCGTCGAACATGTTGTGTGACAGGCCGATGGCGGCGGCCATGGCGATCAGGTCGCGGGAGAACAATGACAGTTCCATGCCCGGCTGCCCCTGGGTCACGCCATCACACATCGCGGGTACGCCGCCGGCGAACTGGGCCGTGGACCCCATCGCCTGCACCGCTTCCTTGATGATGCGCGGGTAATCCTCGAATGGCTGGTGCGCGGACAACATGTCGTTATATGACGAAATAATGCCGAGGTTGGCCGAGTTCATCAGCTTGAGGCGATTCTTGTCGGTCTCACCGCAGGCAGCGAAGCCGTGCGCCAGGTTGCCGCAGGAGAGTTCGGAACGATGGACGCCACGGCGTTGCTGGCTTTCCATCAGTTGCTCATAGGCAGCACGACGTTCGCTGGAGCGATCAATGATGCGCTGAGTCACGCGCTCGACGGTCGGATTGACGGACATGCTCTTACCTCATGGGTCAGGCGGCGCAGGGCGCCGAGGCTGGCGAAGAAATGGGGGCTTCCCGTGCATCGGGCGTGCCTGTCTAGGGCGACGCTAGCCAGTGACGGCGGCACTGTAAAGTCTGGAGTCTCGGTCATCCTGCCGAGAGCAGGCTACAGTAGCGCGTCACGTTGCTCAGGAAACGCATTTGTTCGAAATATTCGGTAAACTTAACAAAAAAACTGCTTGAAGACTGGACGACTTTCGGCCAAATTAACGTAAAAGCGTGTAGGATACTTTCATGAGCCACGTTGGTCTGCCCCGGGATGCGCCAAGTCTTCCCGAGCAGTGAAGCCATGTGCCAACCTGCACCTGCCATACGCCACAGGAGTTGAGTCATGACATTACGCGTCGCCATCAACGGTTTTGGTCGCATCGGTCGCAACGTGCTGCGTGCGCTGTATGAAGGCCAATACAATGATCGCATTCAGGTCGTTGCCATCAACGATCTGGGAGATCCGAAGCTCAACGCTCATCTGTTGAGCCGCGACACCGTGCATGGTCGTTTCGCCGAGACGGTCTCTCATGACGAAGAGAACCTGTTCGTCGGTGAAGACAAGATTCGTATCCTGGCGGAACGCGATCCGGCCAAACTGCCGTGGTCCAGCCTGAATGTTGACTTGGTGATGGAATGCACGGGTCTGTTCACCAAGCGTGCCGCTGCCGCCAAGCATATCGAAGCCGGTGCCAAGCGTGTGCTGATCTCCGCGCCGAGCGGTGATGCCGATGCCACCATCGTGTTCGGTGTCAACGAAGACACGCTGAAGGCAGAGCATCAGGTCGTGTCCAACGCGTCCTGCACCACCAACTGCCTGGCACCGGTCGCCAAGGCGCTGAACGACGAAGTCGGCATCGAGAACGGTCTGATGACCACCATCCATGCCTACACCAACGATCAGAACCTGTCGGATGTCTACCACTCCGACCCGTACCGTGCCCGCAGTGCCACGCACTCCATGATTCCGACCAAGACCGGTGCCGCGGCAGCCGTGGGCCTGGTGCTGCCGGAACTCAATGGCAAGCTGGACGGTCTGGCGATTCGCGTGCCGGTGATCAATGTCTCGCTGGTCGATCTGACCTTCACGGCCTCTCGCGATACCTCCATCGAAGAGATCAATGCCATCGTGACCAAGGCTGCCGAAGGCTCCAGCGTGCTGGCCGTCAACGAGCTGCCGCTGGTGTCCATCGACTTCAACCACGATGCGCATTCCTCCACCTTCGACAGCAACCACACTCGCGTCAGCGAAGGGCGTCTGGTCAAGGTCATGGCGTGGTACGACAACGAATGGGGCTTCTCCAATCGCATGCTTGACACCGCACTGGCCATGCAGGCCGCCAAGTAAGATGACTCAAGGCCTCTCCTGAGGTTCCCTGAAGAGGCCATCTCTTCAGGCTGGCACAGGTGAGGTCTCAGAATTCGGAGCCCTGTCAGTAACTCGACAGGCTCCCCCAGGTGAGGACGAGTGGCCCGAGGATTCTCGCGTCGCGCTCAGGCTCCACGGACAAGGCAATGTCACTCGTCCCCTCTCAATCGTGTGTCGGTCAGGGTTGGCGCCAAGACCGGCTTCGATGCTGCTCGGAATGACATCGCGTCATCCACTCTTTGAACCTCCCAGTCATGGGAGGTTTTTTTTCGCCTGAATCTCGAGATGAGGGCTTGCCTCGCGATGCTCGTCCTCCAGGCATTCGTGTCTTCGTTTGGCATCATTCGCGTGGGGCATGAGAGACAGAGATTACAAAGATGGCGACACTCTCTGAATTTGGTCGGCATAACGTGCGGTGAAAAGTGTCGAATGGCAGGCAATGTGCCGCTTTCTTGTGGGTGGTGTCGGTGTGATTAGCGAAACTATGAACATGTGTTACACTTTGCTCTTGACATGCGCCGTGTACGTCGCTCGTGAGCGCGGGTGGCATGTCAGATCATGCAGGCACGCTTTCGTCCTGCGAATGTTCATGTACTGGGGCAATGCAGGGAAGGTATTGCCACACTGCCGCTGTTCTCGGCAGATCTCTTGACTTCCAAAGCAGGCTGTCTCAGATGCACGATGCCATTCGCGAAGCCCACGAACTGATCGGTGCGACGCTGCGCGACCCCGGGACACAACGTCAGGGACGCGTGGTCGGCATGGATCTCGGGCGTGTGCAGCCGGCCATCTATGTTCTCTGGCAGGAGAGTGCCGCCGCAGAGCGCATTGACATGACGCCGGATGACTTTCGTTCATTGCTGGAGCACTCCCGCGCCCGTGGTGGTGAGCGGCAGGAAACTGCCACGCGACGTCACGCTACCGGCGCGGCGCAGAGGCGAGCCAAGGCGCCCTCTGCGGCGAGCCGAGTGCGCAAGGATGTCGCCCGCGATGGTGCCCCGCATGACACGGTCAGCGAGCCGGATACCCTGCAGGCTGATGCCATGGTCGGTGCACGTACCGCACAAGGCTAGCACCTTCCGCTCTGCCCCCTTCACGCCCGACCCGGACTCTGTTCCGGGTCGGGCGTTTTCGTGCTGCCCATCGAGATTGTCAGTCCAGAGGCGGCATGGGCCTGCCTGCCCTTGACGGTGACGTGCCCTCCAGCGTTGGCGTGACGCACTGGTCTTGCGCGGGGTGATGACGCACTCTGAGGGGCGACGTCTGACCCAAAGGGGAGTCTCACATTGCTGGAATCGTTCTCAGATGCCCGCCTGCTGCACCATTACCATGCCGTCGCAGGGGATGTCCTGTTCATGTTGAGCGCGGACGGCCAGCGCTTCCTTACCCTGAATCCTGCAGTGGAGCGTCTGCTCGGGTATGGCGAGCGCGACTTCCTCAAGCATCCCGAACTGTGGTTCTCCCTGATCGTGGCGGCAGATCGTCAGCGAGTCAGAGACTTCCGGGCCTCCGGTGCTCCTGCCGGGTCGATGACCTATCGCATCAGGGATCGCAGTGGACACGGCGTGCTGGTGGAGGAAACACTCTGGCGCTCCGGCGCGAATCACCCGGTCTGCGGTCGAGTCGTCGATATCTCCCTACGAGAACAGGCACTTGCCCACGAGCGACAGCAGCTTCAGGCATATCGCATGATGCTGATGCGCAGCAGAGACCCCATGGCCATGCTGGAGGTGAGAGGAACCTCCCTGTACCTGCATGAGGCGAATCCGGCATGGCACCTCTACCATGACGCCGCCATGGCACATGCGGGACAGACCCTGGAGCGGGTGTATCACTCCCACGTCATGCATTGTCTGGAAGGAGCCGGGACCTTGCAGTGTGACGTCAGCCTGAGCTTGCCACGTGGCGATTGTCGTCTTTCCGTCCAGCTGGTGAGTCTGGGCCGGACGCAGCAAGGAGACTCGCCTCGAGTCGCCGTGATGGTGCGTGACATCAGCGCGACTCACCACCGGTTGGAGCAGGCGGTCAATCAACGTCAGCGGTTGATGACTCAGCTCAATGACACCCCGGGGGTGCGCTATTGTGCGCGAGGCCCCTGGCCACTGGAGGAGCTGCAATCCATCTCCTCCGGCGTCGAGATGCTGGCGGGCCTGTCGCGGGACCTGCTGCTGGCCAGCCCGCGAATCTGGCAGTCACGCATCTGCGAGGATGACCTGGCGGAATGTCAGGCACGCTTTCAGGAGGCCGTCGACTCGCGCAGTGCCAGCGTCAGCCTGCGTTACTCCTTCCGCCATGTGGATGGCCGCCAATGCTATCTGCAGGATGACATGCACCTCTACTATGCGGCCGGAGGCGCCGTCAGAGAGGTGTTGGGGCAACTGAGTGACATCAGTGAAAGCGAGGCTCACCGACGCCAGCTGGAGTATCTGATACAGCAGATGCCGGGCATGGTGTTTCAATGCCGGCTCAGCCGGGAGGATGAGTTCACCTATACCTATCTATCGCCGGTCGCCCATCAACTGCTGGGAGAGGAAGTTGACGCGACACTTGAGGATGCCTCGCGCTTCCTGTCGCATCTCAATGACCAGGAGCGGCAAAGACTGCTTGAATCGGCACGCGCCAGTGCCGAAACCCAGTCGCCCTGGGAGCCGGATATCTACTATGAGCATCCAGATGGGGAAACCCGGCGGCTGGCCTGCGTGGCCTTGCCCCAACCGATGGACCCCATCGATGGCAGCGTGACATGGAATGGTTACTGTGACGACATCACGGCGCGCCATCACATCGAGCGGGCGCTGCGTCAGAGCGAGGAGCGCTATCGATTCATTCTCGATTCCGTCAGCGACATGGTCAGCATTGAAGGCAGTGACGGGATCTGTCAGTACATCAGTCCATCCGTCGAGAGGCTTTGCGGGTTTGGCGTGAATGACATCGAGGGCAGCGAGATCAAGCTGCTGATTCATCCGGATGACAGAGATCGCGTCGCCAGGAAGGTCCATCGTTCCGCCTGTCTTGGAGAGGTCTTTCGTGTCGACTTCCGAATTCTCCACAAGCAGGGCCATACGCTGTGGTTCGAATCCATCTCCACGCCCTCGATGGACCCCAAGACCGGCCGCTATCTCCGGATTCTGTCGGTCTCGCGCAATATCAATGAACGCAAGCTGATCGAACAGCGGCGCGAGCATGAAGCCATGACGGACGCGATGACCGGTGCCATGACCCGCAGCTGCTTCCTCTCCATGCTGGATACGTTGCTGGTATCCGCCTCGCGGGACCAGATTGCCCTGGTCCTGTTCGATGTGGATCACTTCAAGCGGGTCAATGACAGCTTCGGTCATGCCGCCGGGGACCAGTTGTTGAGTGGGTTGGGCGGCATCTGTCAGCAGCAATTGCGGCGCAATGACTATTTCGGGCGATTGGGGGGCGAGGAATTCGGCATCTTGCTGGCTGATGCCGGGGTCGCCACCGCTGTCGGCATGGCAGAGCGTCTGCGTCAGAAGATTGCCGGCATGACCTTCGCGTTCATGCAGCAGGAGCTGTTGTGTACCGTGAGTCTCGGCGTCGCCACGCCGCTGCCCGGGGAGAGCCGTGACGACTTCCTGCATCGTGCTGACATGGCGCTTTACAGTGCCAAGCGGAGTGGTCGTAACCGGGTGGTAGTGGCATCAAGCTCGGTGAGCGAGGACAATCGGGAGTAAGGGATGTGACCGCGACACGACAGTGGGCACGTTCCATCATTCTGTACTCTGTCAATCTGCACAAGGAGTGGGCGATGCGTATGTTACGTGGCTGGTGCGCCGGAAGTCTGTTGTTTGCACAATCGGTGCTGTCCGCGGGGCAGGCATTGGCGGCCGATGATGGCACCCTCGTCGACCGCCTCGAAGGACCGCAGGTCGTCACCGAGGTCGTGACCTATCGTGCCAATGGTGAGGAGCATGTCGGGCTGATCGCGCGTGATGCCAAGGCCAAGGGACGTCGTCCCGGCATACTGCTGGTCCATGAGTGGTGGGGGCTCAACAGTTATGCTCGCAAGCGCGCGGAGCAGCTGGCGGGGCTCGGCTATGTCGTGATGGCGGTAGACATGTACGGTGAAGGCCGCACGGCGGAGCATCCCGAGGATGCCAAGGCCTTCTCGTCGGCGGTGATGAGTGACTGGCCGAAGGCCGAATCCAGCTTCAATTCGGCGCTGGCGGTGCTGCGTTCTCGCCCCGAGGTGGATGGTGACCGCCTTGCGGCCATCGGCTATTGCTTCGGGGGAGGTGTCGTGTTGAACATGGCGCTTTCCGGCGCTCCGCTCAAGGCTGTCGTCAGCTTCCACGGCAGCCCTGGAATCGCCGTCGAGAATCCCGAGCCCTTCGCCGGACGCGTCGTGATCCAGAATGGCGAGGCGGATTCTCTGGTATCGCAGCAAGGATTGGACACGCTGCTGTCTACCTTTGAATCCCTCGGTACGCGGACGACCCTGATCCAGTATCCGGGGGCGAAGCATGCGTTCACCAATCCGGAGTCCGATGCCAAGGCCGCCAGGTACGACCTCCCGCTCGGCTATGATGCGTCGGCGGATGCTGCCTCCTGGCAGGTCATGCTCAATCTGTTCAATGGCGTGTTCAAGTCACCGAAGACCCAGCCGCAGACGTGAGCAGGTTGTCGTGACGCCGAATGCGTGACCTACATGAAGAAGCCCGTTCAGGCATCATCCTGAACGGGCTTCTTCATTGCGGGGTGACGGTGTCAGGGGCGAGCGCGTCAGTCTGCCGTCTGACCCAGCTCCTTGAGCGAGAGCACCTGATGCGCGAGACGGATCATGTCCGGATCACCCGTATGCTTGCTGGACACATCCGACAGCTTGATCACCGGCACCCAATCCTGACCCTCGGGCCGGGCTTCCGTCATCTTGATGACCATGTTCATCGGTTGGGGGCCGACGTCATTGGTGAAATTGGTGCCGATCCCGAACGACATGCCGATACGACCGGCACAGTAGCGCACGATACGGTCAACCTTGTCGGTATCCAGACCATCCGAGAAGATGATCGTCTTGGTCTTGGGGTCAATGCCCAGCGACTCATAGTGGCGAATGGTCGCTTCGGCAAACTCGATGGGATCACCGCTGTCGTGCCGTACCCCATCAAACAGCTTGGCGAACTTCTTGTCGAAGCTTCTGAAGAAGGCACGACTGGTAAAGGTATCTGAAAGCGCGATCCCCAGATCACCCCGGTAGACCTTCACCCAGTTTTCCAGCGCCAGGATGTTGGCCATCTTGAACCCGAAGCGCGCTGCATGAAACATGAACCACTCATGAGCATGCGTCCCGATGGGCTTGGTGCCATGACGCTGGGCCATGTGGACATTGCTGGTACCGATGAAGCAGCCACGGCCCTGTTCCTTGAGGGCGGCCACTACCTGATCATGGACCGCATAGGAATGGCGACGACGCGTCCCGAACTCGGCGACACGTACCCCCAGACGCTTGTAGTGCTCGATCTTGGTCAGCGTACTGTCACGCACGCTCTTGTCGCTGTCACGCTGATCGCCACCAAGGCGGTACCAGAGCTCACTGATCATCGCCATCAGCGGGACTTCCCACAGGATGGTGCGGTACCAGTAGCCCTCGATATGGACCTCAAGCTCCTCACCCGACTGGGTGATGGTGATTTCCGCGGGATCGAAGCGAAAGCCGGCAAGAAAGTCACGATAGGTGGGGTCGAGGAAGGGGCACTGTTGCTCCAGAAACTCCTTTTCCTCAGCACTCAGCGCCAGGCGTGCCATGTCATCCACGGCCGCGCGCAGTGCTTCGCCGAATCCCGGGGGGAAGGCATGCTGGCCCCGGTTGATGAAGGCGTAACGGGTGCGTGCGTAGGGAAACAGTTTCACCACCGCGTTCTGCATGGTGAACTTGTAGAAATCATTATCGAGAATCGAGTGCAGCATCGAGGCTCGCTCAGGTATGAGGCGGCTCACAGGAGCCGGAATCGCTGGCGGGAGCACACCAGGTGCTAAAGGCGGCAGGGTGTCCCGCTGGCATGAAAATCGGGGGCAGGCTGAAGGAGGGTCATCCTGCGTCAGCTGCTGAACGCCATGATACCGAACATGGTGAGCATCATGCCGCCGAACATCAGCAGACCCGCCAATGACAACGCGATGAGCAGGTAGCCCAGTATGAGGCCGGCCAGCGCCCAGCTATCGCCGGCATCACCGCGCTGGCGGATCTGTCGGCGGGCGAGATGACCGCAGACGATGCCACCCAATGCCGCGGGTGCCAGCAGACAGCCCAGCACGCTCAGGGCAAAGGAGGCCAGTGCCATGGCATTGGTCTCGGCGCGGGTTTCCTGCGCAGAGGGAGTGGTGGGACGCTCGGTAGCCGTCGCCGTATCGCGCGTGGGCTCAGGCTTGTCGGCGGGAGGCGATGTATCAGTCATGGCAGTCTCATTGTCTTGCATCATGGCGACACACTAGCATGTCCTGGGGCAGGCGGCATATCGGCCGGGCGGCAGAGTGGGTATCTTCAGAGGAGAGCAGGGTGAGCGAGCACCGGGAAGCAGGGCATCAGGAGAGTGATGCGTCGCGAAGGCAGATCGGGACTGAGACCACTGACAGACGTGGCGCGAACTGGCAGCTGGACGTGCTCTCGTCGATCAGCGCTGTCACGCCCGCAGAATGGGATGCGCTGGCGGGAAAAGAGTATCCCTTTCTGCAACATGCCTATCTTCGTGCACTGGAAGACAGCGGCGCGGCCTGCGCGTCTACGGGCTGGTACCCGGCGCACTTGCTGGTGCGTGACGAGTCAGGACGGCTTGTCGCCGGCTTGCTGCGCTATCTCAAGCTGCATTCGCGGGGCGAGTATGTCTTTGATCAGCAATGGGCCGAGGCGCTGGAGCAGGCCGGTGGGCGTTATTATCCCAAGCAGCTGTCGGCAGTTCCCTTCACGCCGAGCGCTGGTCCGCGGCTGGTCCTGGCCTCATCGGAGACGGGAGGCCCTTCCCGCCGAGCGTTGCTTGCCTGGTTGTGGCCCAGGCTTCAGGCCGGCGTGGCACCCGCCGTCGACGCAGGCGGGCCCTTGCGACGCTTTGAGCACAGTGGCTTTCATCTGTTGTTCGCGGATCTTGACGAGTGCCGCGACTGGCAAGCCGTCAGTCCGCAGCTGATGCTGCGTGGTGGCATGCAGTATCACTGGCAGTCGCGAGGTGAGCGAGACTTCGATGAGTGGCTGGGCAGTCTGCGCTCCAAGCGACGCAAGGAGATCCGCCGCGAGCGCCGCAAGGTGCTCGAGCAGGGCATCACCCTCGCGCGTCTCAGCGCTGAAGCCATCGGTGAGAGCGATCTCGAAGCTTTCCATCGCTGTTACTGCATGACCTATCTGGAGCGCGGACAACGGCCCTACCTGACACTGGCGTTCTTTCAGCGCCTCAGGCACAGCATGCCCGAGCAGCTGCTGCTGGTGCAGGCGCGTGATGAACATGGCGATCCTGTGGCGGCTGCGTTGTGCCTTGTCGGTGCCGATTGCCTCTATGGGCGCTGGTGGGGCAGTGAAGTGCAGGCGGACTGCCTGCATTTCGAGGTCTGCTATTACCAGGGGCTGGAGTTCTGCCTTGAGCGGGGACTGACGCGCTTTGATCCGGGCACACAGGGTGAGCACAAGATCAGCCGCGGCTTCTCGGCCTATGACACCTGGTCATTGCACTGGCTGGTACATCCCGGACTGCAGTCAGCCGTGGCTGACGCGCTTGAGGAGGAAGCGCGCTGGTTGAGCGGGGCGCGACGCCAGGTGGAGGCGATGCTGCCCTATCATCAGCAGCCTGATCTATCCTGAAGGTCTGTCCTGAAGCGCTATTCTTAAGGTCTGTCCTGAAGCGCTCTCCTCAAGATCTGCCCTGTACCCGTTTCTCCCCTGCTTGTTCCCCCTGGCTGGATGCCCTGACAGGTAGCAGGTGGCAGAGATGGCACTGCGATGACTACACTGAAAACATCTTAATGTTCTAAATTTAGAGGCTCCCATGCTGCTCAAGGATTGTGACTCCAGGGAGTATGACGTTCTGGTACTTGAGGTATTGGCGCAGAATGCCACCTTGAGCACCCAGGAGCGCCAGCAGGTTCTGAGGATGCTGCGAGGCGTTCGAGCGCATCAGGAGCGTCGTCGTTCGCTCGCCCGATTCCTGAACACCCTGTTCGAGTCGCGCGACGACTGGGTCGTGCTGCATGACCTGCGCCTGGAAGGGGATGATGGCGTGATCGAGCTGGATCACGTGTTGATCAATCGCCTCATGCAATTCTGGGTACTGGATGCGTCCTGCTTTGATCTCCCGCTGACGATCTCGCCATTTGGCGAGCTGAGCGCGCACCAGGGCCCCTCTGTCGAGCAAGGCGCTTCCGTCGGGCAGGGCTCATTGGAAGATATCGGGGAGGTCGTTCAGAGCGGTGATGAGTTGCGGTTGACGCCATCACCGCTGCTGGCACTCAAGGAACAGCAGCAGTGCTTTCGCCGCTGGCTGGAGAGCTCAGGTCTCCTGCCTTCCAGACTCGGGATGGTGCTGCAGCCACAATTGACGCATCGGTTGGTCATTGCCGCCGAGGAACAGGTCAGCCGGCCTCCCGAAGATATTCTGGACAGTCGAGCGCTGGTGGACCTGCGCGGGTTGTCCGAAGAATGCCTCAATCTGGGGAGCGGGGCGGCCTCCGTCGCCCGCATGCGTGATTTCACCCACCGGATCGACCCGCGTCGTCTGAGGCGTCTCGGTCGTGCCATCCTGGCGCAGCATGGCCCATCACGGGTCGACTGGGCGTCGCGACTCGGCTTGTCAGAACATGCCTCCGTGGCCATCCATCCCGATGAGCAGACGGCCTACGCCTGGGTGCCACCCCAGGACCCATCCGCTTCCCCCTCGGTGGCCCCCGTGCGTGATGACGCCATCCCTTCTTCAAGCGGGGATGACGCTCCTCAGGTCACGCCTCGTGAGGAGGGGCCAACACCTTCCGAGACTCGCCGGGCCACTCCTCCAAAGGCCACCTCATCCTCTTTCCAGACACTGATGTCCGGCATGACGCAGACCATGCCCTCGTCCACGTGCCACGGCTTGCAGGCTCAGGACTGGCAGCCTTCAGTTTCTGACGTGAGGCTGCAGGGCGTGTCCTCCGCTGGCGCGAAAGCCTCTGACGTGTCGCACGGCCATCGTGGCATGGCGTCTGGCCATGATGAGATGCAATACCTGCAGCCACGTTGTGATGAGTGTCGTCGCTGGTTGTCCAAGGCCAGTGTGGCGTTATGTCGTCGCGAGGGTCAGCGCGAATTGCTGGGTGACAGGATGTTGTGCCAGCGATGTCGTGCGAGCGACTGAAATCTTCATGTCATTCAGGGGCTTGGCGTCTCTGGGCAAGAGGGCAGTCAGCCTGGAAGCAGACTCGCAGGGCAAGGTGGTTGATCAATATTGCGCTCCTGATGTTGCAGTGCAGCAAGAGGTGGCTTATGCTGCACTGCAGCGAGGATGGAACCTGTCGAGAATGCTGGCTTGCAGTGAGATCTCGACCTCATGGCTCACAAGCTTGGTTCAGTCCTGGTAGCCAACGGAGCAAAGCTCCGCTTCATTTTCCGTGTGATGCCAAACCCTGGAGGGTGCCCCATGTTCAACACCAATCTTGAGAAGACCACTCAGCAGTTCGACGACATGTTCTTCGCTCCGCTGCGTGCTTTCAGCGCCCTGAGCCTCGATTACAGCGAGAAGCTGGTCAGCGCCCAGATGGATCTGACCAAGTCCTACGTTGACACCTCCATGGCGCAGGCGCGTTCCATGCTCGAGATCAAGGACAGCGAAGGCCTGAAGAACTTCGTCAAGGAACAGCAGGAGACGGTCAAGTCTCTGGGCGAGAAGCTTCAGAACGACACCCAGAAGGTGGTCGAGCTGAACCAGGAATACGCCAAGAAAGGTCAGGAACTGGCAGAGAACAATGCCAAGTCCGCCTCCGAGGCCATGCAGAAAGTCGCCAAGTAAGCGGCTGCTGCTGACGCTCTCAGGCGAGCGTCTACAACGCCCATCCGGTCTTCCGGGTGGGCGTTCGCGCGTCTGAGGCATCGCTGGGGAGGTGGGGAGGCGCGCGACGCTAGCGGCGAGCGTCGCCTTGGGCCACAATGTGCTGCCACGCCGCCGGTGATTGCCGGCGGCATTTATTCGATCAGTGACAGGTGATAGACATGGCACAGGCCACAGCGCGTCATATTCTCGTTTCCAGCGAAGAACAGTGTGCAGCTCTCAAGACCGAAATCGAGAACGGCCGCGATTTCGCTGATGCCGCTCGCGAGCACTCCTCCTGCCCGTCCGGTCGCAGTGGCGGTGACCTGGGCGCCTTCGGCCCGGGCATGATGGTCAAGGAATTCGACGAAGTCGTGTTCAGCGCACCGATCAACACCGTGCAGGGCCCGGTGAAGACCCAGTTCGGTTATCACCTGCTGGAAGTCACCAGCCGCACGTGATCTCTGGATCACGCTCATGACACGTCATGAGCGGTTGGCAGCAGGCCATTGAAAACGCCCCGACCAGTGATGGTCGGGGCGTTTTTCGTGCGGCTCAGCACGTCAGCCTTTCGTGCGCCAATCCCTCTACCTATACCTCCTGATAGAGCTGGCTGCCTTCGCGCTTGAACTTGTCAGCCTGCTCCTGCATGCCGGCCATCACGCTGTCGGCGTCACCGGTCAGGCCGTGTTCGTTGGCGTAGTCGCGGACTTCCTGGGTGATCTTCATCGAGCAGAACTTCGGCCCGCACATGGAGCAGAAGTGGGCGACCTTGGCCGAATCCTTGGGCAGCGTCTCGTCGTGGAAGCTGCGCGCGGTGTCCGGGTCAAGGCCCAGATTGAACTGGTCTTCCCAGCGGAACTCGAAGCGTGCCTTGGAGAGTGCATTGTCACGACGTTGCGCGCCCGGATGCCCCTTGGCCAGGTCCGCGGCATGCGCGGCGATCTTGTAGGTGATGATGCCAGTCTTGACGTCGTCCTTGTTGGGCAGGCCCAGGTGCTCCTTGGGGGTCACGTAGCAGAGCATGGCGCAGCCGAACCAGCCGATCATCGCGGCACCGATACCGGAGGTGATGTGGTCGTAGCCCGGGGCGATGTCGGTGGTCAGCGGACCGAGGGTATAGAAGGGCGCCTCGTCGCACTCGCTGAGCTGCTTGTCCATGTTCTCCTTGATCAGGTGCATCGGCACGTGACCCGGACCTTCGATCATGACCTGGACATCGTGCTGCCAGGCGATCTTCGTCAGCTCGCCGAGCGTCTCGAGCTCGCCGAACTGGGCGGCGTCATTGGCATCGGCCACCGAGCCCGGGCGCAGGCCATCGCCCAGTGACAGGCTGATGTCGTAGGCCTTGCAGATCTCGCAGATGTCCTCGAAGTGGCGATAGAGGAAGCTTTCCTCGTGATGTGCCAGACACCACTTGGCCATGATCGAGCCACCGCGCGAGACGATGCCGGTCACGCGGCTGGCGGTCAGCGGCACATAGCGCAGCAGGACGCCGGCGTGGATGGTGAAGTAGTCGACGCCTTGCTCGGCCTGCTCGATCAGCGTGTCGCGGAAGATCTCCCAATCAAGATTCTCCGCCACGCCATCGACCTTCTCCAGCGCCTGATAGATCGGCACCGTGCCGATGGGTACGGGAGAGTTGCGCAGAATCCATTCACGGGTCTCGTGGATGTTGGCGCCGGTCGAGAGATCCATCACGGTGTCGGAGCCCCAGCGGATCGCCCAGGTCATCTTGTCGACCTCTTCCTCGATGGAGGAGGTGACCGCCGAGTTGCCCAGGTTGCCGTTGACCTTCACCAGGAAGTTGCGGCCGATGATCATCGGCTCGCTTTCCGGGTGATTGATGTTGGCGGGAATGATGGCGCGGCCACGCGCGACTTCCTCACGCACGAATTCGGCGGTGATCTCGTCGGGCAGGTTGGCGCCGAAGCTGTGACCCGGGTGCTGGTGGCCCAGAATGCTCTCGACGGAGTCGCTGCCCTGATATTCCTCACGCAGCGCGATACGACGCTGATTCTCACGAATCGCGATGTACTCCATCTCCGGCGTGATGATGCCCTGGCGCGCATAGTGCAGCTGGGTGACATTCTTGCCCGGCAGGGCACGACGCGGGCGGTGGTCCAGCTCGAAACGCAGGGACGACAGGCGCAGGTCGGCCTGGCGCACGCGACCATATTCGCTGCTCAGCTGATTGAGCTGTTCGGTATCGCCGCGTTCCTCGATCCACTTCTCGCGCAGCGGTGCCAGCCCGCGACGAATGTCGATCTCGACCGCTGGGTCGGTGTAGGGGCCGGAGGTGTCGTAGACGACGATCGGAGGATTCTCTTCCAGGCCGCTGGAGGTCTGGGTCGGCGAGCAGCCGATCTCGCGCATGGGCACGCGGATGTCCGGGCGGGAGCCTTCGATATAGATCTTGCGCGAGCCGCTCAGCGGCGCGATGGCGGCGGCGTCGACGCGGGCTTCGCTGGCGAGATGGCGACTGCCATCCTTGCGACCGGGACGTGCGCGCGCCTTCGGCGCAGCCTCAGGCTGGGGGGCGAGCGACGGTTCGGCGGCGTTGGTGGCTTGCGGATCTTGAGTCGTGGGGGTAGTGCTCATGCAGGTCTCCTCAAAGGGCGACGTCACGGCTGACGTCATCATGGGAAGACCGTGCGCAGGGAGAGGATGGCCATCGCCGATTCCGCACCAGTGCAATGGTTCGGGGGCGAGGCGGCCGCGGGCAGCGGCTGACCATCAGCTTGATTCCTACGCCGGTCCTAACCGGTTCAGGTTCCACGGGACCCCTTGCTGGCAGCCTCGCCCATTTGGCGGCGAGGTGATGCATGCAGGATCTCAGCCGGTTCCACCGGCACCCCGTCAAGCGTGCTCAGAGTTCAATGCGGGCATGACCTGTGCTGAGCGTTGTGCTGGCCCAGGTCATCGTGCTCGCATTCAGGCTCTGATGGCCTGTGGTGTGTCTGGATGATTGGCGAGAGGACCACGTCCCCAGGCCGATGAAAATCGGTGTGTCTTCCGTTCGCGCAGGCGCGGCCTGTCAGGCGACGGCCTGCCACGGATCAGTCGCGATCAAGCCCCATCTGCCAGAAGTCGATCTCGAGACGCGTCGCATCGCGGAAGACATCCACCAGTTCGCCCAGTCGGCGCTCCGAGACCTCCGAGAGCCGAGCGTCCAGCCATTCACGTTCGGCGTCCACCGCTTCCTTGAAGTCATCGCTGGAGTACATCGCGATCCAGTCCGCGTACGGATTGTCCTCGATCTCGGTGGTGTCCTGATCCAGCAGCCACTCGGCGATCTCGCCGTAGCCGATCAGGCAGGGCGCGAGCGCCACGTGCAGATCGAGCAGGTCGCCGCGCTGGCCGCAATCCAGTACGTAACGGGTATAGGCCAGGGTGGCGCGGGATTCCGGCAGCTCACTCAGGTCATCCTCGCTGATGCCCCACTCGCTGCAGTAGCCGATATGCAGATCGAGCTCGGTATTGAGGATGGTGTCGAGACTGGCCGTGGCCTGACGCAGCTCCGCGAGGGTGCGGCTCTTGTAGGCGGCCAGCGCCCAGGCGCGCGCGAAGTGGATCAGGAACAGGTAGTCCTGCTGCAGGTAATGGCGGAAGGACTCCTCTGGCAGACGACCTTCCCCGAGCTGGCGAACGAAGTCATGCTCGAGATAGTCGCGCCATTCCTCGGCGCAGGCACTGGTCAGGTCTGAAAAGCTGGGCATCGACGCATCCCTCGGTGAGCGTGCTGCCAATCCGTGATGGAGTGGCAAAGGTCTGGCTCGAGCGTGGTCAGGTCCGGCAATCTGCAGGGAAAAAGCGGGGGGAGGTGCGGCGTTCACCTGGAAGAGGTGAAGATGATGTGCGGCAACACTTCGCGCTTGATCCCTACGCCGGTACTAACCGGATCAGGTTCGGCGGGATCGTCATACACGCACCTCGATGCAAGGCCTCGAACAGTGCGAATGACATCTCAGCCGGTCTTACCGGCACCCCGTCAAGCTGTGACTCAGACGTCACGATATCTCGAGTGTAACAGTCCTGCGGTGCAGGAAAAGCCTCTGCCGCCCTAAAACCCATGCGACTTTGGGAGGCCTTCTGCGATGCGGAAAGGGCCTCCTGCGATGCCGAAAGGGCTTCCTGCAATGCGGGAAGCGTGTCATGCAGGCTGACAGGAGGAGAGGTTCGCCATCAGGGCTGGGAAGTGTCGCCTCAGGCGCACCAGATCGTGAGGCTCATCGACATCCCAGCTGACAGGCAGGCAACCGACGCTTCTGCCTGCCTGAGCCAGCAGTGCAAGAGTCTCCCGGCTCACGTCGGCATGGCTCCAGTGATCCAGCTGGAAGGCCGCCGGGCAGGCTGCTTTCAGGCCAATCAATCCGTATCCCCCGTCTTCGCTGGGCTGCAGCACCGCCTCATGGTCATGCAGGCACCGCGCCGCCTCGCGCAGACGTTGACTGTCCAATGCGGGCAGGTCAGAGCCCATCAGCAGCACGGGGCCTGCGGGCAGGTGGCGCAGCATGGCCTGATGCATGCGCTCCCCAAGCCCACCCTGTGGCTGTGCCTCGAGCGTGATCCGCCTGCCATGTGCCGCCATGCTCTCTGCACGCCACTGATCCTCAAGTTCCGTCAGCAGGGCTGCCTGCTCAGGTTGCTGCCGGGCGTGCTCGGGGGAGGGAGTCAGCATCACGACCACCTTGCCGAGGCGTGAGGCGCAGGCCTGCTGAACGATTCTGCGCAGCATGCGCGAGTAGAGGCGTGCCGCCCCCTCGGGACCGAGGGCAGGGATCAGCCGCGTCTTGCATTGTCCGGCCAGTGGCAGGCGGCCGAAGATGATGAGCGTCGGGCGCATGTCATACGCGGCCGTGTCGGTTTCCCTGTCAGCAAGCGAGGCTTCAGGCATGAGGCAAGCCACGCTGTTCACACGCCTGAGCGGCGGCACCATATCCATAGAGGCGCGCCAGACGGACAGGAGATACGCCACCCCAGGCTGCCAAGCGCAGCCCCCACATCTTGAGGATGGTGCGACAGACGCCATGGGTTTCCCAGCGTCTTCCACTGGTGGTGACTCTGGCGGAGAGGTTCAGCGGCGAGGTCAGTCGCTTGAGCCTGACGCTCAGCTGGATGTCCTCCATCAGGGGCATGACGGGAAAGCCCTCGATGGCCTCGAAGGTGGAGCGTCGTACGAACTGGGTCTGATCACCCGTGCTGATGCTGGTCAGGCGTGAGCGCAGATTCATCAGCGTGGCGATCACGGGCAGCAGCGGAGAATCTCCTTCGATGTCGACATCGAAGCGACCCCAGTCGCACTCGCGATGCTCGACGAGGGTCTCTGACAGTACCGAGAGGACATGTGCCGGCAGGCGCGTGTCGGCATGCAGGAACAGCAGCCATTGGCCACGAGCCTGAGAGGCACCGGCGTTCATCTGCGTTGCCCGGCCCGGATCACTGCTCAGGCAGCGATCGCACAGCGGCGTTGCCAGCTCGCGGGTAGTATCCGTGGAGCCGCCATCGACCACGATGACCTCGCAATCCCCGCTCGCGCGCATTGGGCTCAAGGCGATCAAGGCCGGGACGATACCGGATGCCTCATTGTGGACTGGCATGATGATGCTCAGCCACGGGGGGCGCGTCAGGGCGCTGCCCGAACGGACAGCCCCGGGGGAAGGGCTGGCAACTGGCGAGAAGATGGAGGGCTTTGTCATGGCGCAGGCTCCGGCGATGGCGTCGTCCTGAGAGCATACGCATGTGATCACCCAATGGATGCAGAGCGTCGAGACGTTCGCTCAACGCTTGAGCGAAGAATCAACGCGTGAGCCGCCGTGTCGGGTCAGAGGCGGCTGGAGGTCACTGAGAGAAGGTGATCCGATAGAGTCCTGAGGCTCCGGTATCGCTGGTCAGGTAGAGGCTGCCATCCTTGCCGAATGCTACATCCAGTGGGCGTATCCAGCGCTCGCCGCTGGCGGCATCCTGCAGGCCGGTCAGTACCGGCACTAGGTGTGCTTCAGTGTCTGGCGTCGCCAGCTTGAGGCCCAGCAGGCGAGGCTCACGACGACTGGCGGGGTCTCCCCACGCCTTGCCGGACGGTGCCGTGCCCCAGCTGCCGTGGACTGCCACCACGACATCCATGTCAGCAGCCAATGGATGCCCAGGCGGTACCACCGCGATCCCCATCGGCGCACTGCGAGCGGGGATCTCGGCCAGTGGCGGTGCAATCTCGTCACGCTCGCGCGGTGAATCGCTCGTGATGCAATCATCTGCCTGCCAGCGGCCATCGATCCACTGATACCAGGGCATGCCATGGAAGCTGCCTTCGCGGGCAGCGACCACCAGCTCGCGAGGATGCTTGTAGCCCCAGTGGTCCGGTCCGTTGTTGGTGGCCAGCAAGCGCGTCTCTCCTGTCGCCTGTGCCTGCCAGGTCAGGCCGACGGGGTTGCGCAGACCACTCGCCCACGCACGCCACTCGGGAGGCTCGCCACTTTCCTCAAGGCGCATCACTCCCCCACGGCGCTGTTGCTGTGGATAGCGAGGCGAGGTGCCCGCCAGATATTGATCGGAGCAGTTGCCCTGGATCCCCAGCGCCAGATACAGGCCATTATCGGGGCCCAGGCTCAGCGTACGCGAGTTGTGGCCACCGCCGCCGGGAATCGCGATCACGCGCTGGAAGTCGCTCGGGGCAAGGGAGATCCCGGGATGGTAGTCCGCGACCAGCAGGGCGTCCGTGGTCGCGACATACAGGCGCGCATCGCGGACGACGACAGAGTGGGGATAGCCTTTCAGCTCGACCAGCACTTCCATGCGCTTGAGGCTGCCATCATCGGCCAGCTGGCCTCGATAGAGCTTGCCGGCCCGCGAGCCGATCAACACCTCATCGTGAGCGGTGAGGTGCAGCATGCGAGGTGCCTGAAGCGATGCCAGCCGAGTCATGCCGGCCCCTGGTGGCAGCCTCAGGGAGGGGGCGTCCTCGGGAACCGAGCTTGCCGCCTGCAATGCCAGAGTCGGGGCATGAGCAGAGGTCTCGCCATCGAGGGTGTCGTTGCTGCTTGCCTCGCTCCAGGCAGGAGACGACGCGCAGAGACAGCTGATGAGCGCCGTCCCCATCAGCTGTCTGATGCTTGCGCATCCACGGATGTCCTGTTGGCGCTTGCTCATGTGCTCCACTGCCTCCCTGGCCTGTCGCCGCTACCTCGGCAAGTCGACTGGCATCGCTCGCCGCCGTGCAGGAAAGTCTGGAAGCTTGTGCCGGTTTGCGCCAGTGCTGCCCTGTCCCTGGAGAGTCAGGAGCGCTTCGCGTTGCGGCGGCGGTACTTGAGGTGGCGGCGCCAGCCCTTGAGGGAAAGCCAGGAGTCGTCCCGAGGATAGAAGCGCTTCTCACGCCAGCCCGGCTGCTCGTCCAGTTCTTCCGGGCTCTTGCGCCAGCGCTTGTATTCCCATTGATACTGCGCGGGCGCCAAGGCGATCGCGGCTTCCACTGAGGCATTCACTCCCCGCGCCGAGATGACCTCGTCTTCGGTGTAGACCGCCTCATCCGCGGCGAGGAAGTGGATGGCGAAGCCATGGCCATCTTCCAGGCGTTGAGCGACACCGGTCACCACGCGGGCGTCGGTTCTCGCCACCAGCTTGGGGAGCAGAGTGGCGGTGTAGGCGGGGCGGCCGTAGAAGTCGGCGAAGACACCGCTGCCGCGTCCCGGTTCCTGATCCGGCAGGATGCCGATCGCCTCGGCGCGCTTGAGCGCCTTCAGCAACGCTGCCACGCCGCGGGAGTTGGTAGGCACCAGTCTCGCCCCCATGCGCTCACGCCCGTTGCGAATGATCGGGTCGAGCCGCTCGAACTTGGGCGGCTCGTACATGGCAGTGAAGGGGAAATGGCTCGAGAGCCAGAAATTGAGCACTTCCCAGTTGCCGAAGTGCGGCGCCAGCACGATCACGCCACGTCCCTCGGCACGGGCTTCGTCGAGCAGATTGCGACCGTGCACCTCGAGAATCGAATCGCGCACCGCGTCTTCATCACCCAGCCATACCTTGCCCAGCTCCAGCATGGTGGCGGTGGAGTGCGCGAGGCTCTCGGTCACGAGGCGTGCGCGTGCCTCACGCGGCTGATGAGGGAAGGCCTGGCCAAGATTTCTGCGCGTGACGCGCCGTTCCCGCGGATTGAGCAGTTGCACGAGACGCGCGACCGGGCGCGCCATCCACCACAGCTGGCGGGTGGTCAGGCCCGAGAGTCGCTGCCATAGCCAGGCGACGGCATTGGCCTTGAGGGGTAAAAGGCGTTGTTCCATGGCCTTTTCAAAACGCTTGAGAGTCTTTTCCATCGTCACACATGAAGTTCCGGTGGTCTGGCGTGAGATACCGCACTGGTCAGAGGGCGAGTCCTGCGCTGCCCGTCGCGCCCCATTGTGCCAGAGGGGCGAACGTCATGCAGGTTCGAGGCATCGGGGGGCACGCAGTGACCTTCGTCGTGTGTGGCACGGGGCGTGCGGCCCGTTTGCTCTGCCAGTATCATGCTGGCATCGGCACATCCGGGATCACGTCGCTGGCGTGGTCCCGAGGCGCTCTGTCAGACAGTCAGACCACGGCACTGCCCGAGCGGTTCTCGTGTGCCGTGCTTTCCAGTAGTGCTTTTCGGTGATGCTTTCCAGTAGTGCTTTTCGGTGATGCTTTCCCTGATGCGCTTTCCCTGATGTGCTCGTCCTGTCATGTCTTGTGCCTGTCGTGTCCCTTGCCCTGTGCGGAGCCCTGATGTCATCTTCCCCCATTGCCCCCGAGTTCCCGGCACAGGCATTGCCTGAATCCGACCATCAATGCCCGCTATGCGCGACGCATGGCAGTCAACCGGTGCTGCATCTGGTGCAACGACGCAAGCCATGTCCGCGGACCGGTCAGCGTCCGCCTGCCGACGAGCGTGATTACCTGCGGTGTGGCGAATGTCATCTGCTGTATCTCGCGCCCTCTCAACGACTGGATGCCAGCGCAGAGCAGGACATCTACGACCAGCACGAGAACGACCCGGCAGACCCGCGCTATCGCACCTTCCTGTCCAGGCTGTTCACGCCGATGTGCGAGCGGCTGGCGGCCGGTGCCAGCGGGCTCGATTTCGGTTGTGGGCCGGGGCCAGCCCTGGCACGGATGTTCGAGGAAGTCGGCCACCCGATGGCATTGCATGATCTGTATTACCACCCGAACCCGGCAGCGCTCGCCCGTCAGCATGATTTCATCGTCAGTACCGAGGTGATCGAGCATCTCTACGCGCCCGGCGATGTCTTCCGTCAGTGGCTTGGGTGTCTCAAACCCGGTGGCCTGCTGGGGATCATGACGCAACCCGCCGCGGATGATCTGGATGCGCTCAAGCGTTGGCACTATCTGCGTGACCCGACCCATGTCTGCCTGTTCAGCCCGACGACCTTCGCCTGGCTGGCGCGGACCCATGGCCTGGCCTTCGAGCAGGTTGCGAGCGATAGCGTCATCTTCCGTGTTCCGATGTCCTGAAGGGCTCGCGTGGCAGGTGTGGAGGGAGGATGCCCGCTACCGAGGCATGATCCAGCCGCCCCACGCGTGTGCGCCTGACCGGGCTGGCCGCGAGATTCGGGGCGAGACAATGAACGATGTCGCGAAATGACGTGAAGCTGACGCAAAAACACTTGGATTTGGCGCAGACTGTCACTATATTGCCCGCGCCTTGCGAGATTCCTGCAGGGCGCTTCCCTCTCCCGTAGCTCTCCGCACCTTGCGGCATTGGCCGAACGCAGTCCTGCGCCTGGCCGAGGAACTGGTCATGCCCCGTCATCTGTTGTTGATGTCTCTCGCGCCCTTGCTGGGCCTTGCCTTGCTGGGGATCGGCAATGCCATGCTGACTTCGCTGGTCCCCCTGCGGCTGTCTGCCGCCGGTGTCTCGAGCGAGGCGATCGGCCTGATCAGCTCCGCCTACTATCTGGGGCTTGGACTGGGAGCGCTGGTCAACGATCGCCTGCTGCTGCGCATCGGACACATCCGCGCCTACGCCGGCTTCGCCTCGCTGGTGGCAGTCGCCGCCCTGGCCATGGGACTGGGAGATCATCCCGTGGTGTGGTTCCTGCTGCGCATGATGATCGGCTGGTCGCTGGTCGGCGTCTATCTGGTCATCGAGAGCTGGCTGCTGAGTGCCGCCGACCCTGCCGTACGTGGACGCCTGCTGGCGCTCTACATGATCGTGCTTTATGGCGCGGGCGTGCTGGGGCAGCTGCTGCTGGGAGTAACCGCCATGCTGAGTCTCGAGGCGGCCTTCATGCTGGTGGCGATGCTGGCGGCGGCGTCCGTATTGCCGCTGGTGCTGCTGCCGCGCGTATCACCGCTGATCGAGCAATCCGAGCCGTTGAGTCCCTGGCGTCTGATTCGCATCACGCCGACCGGCGTGTTCGGCTGCCTGGCCTCGGGGCTGGTGGTGGCAGTGCTCTACAGCCTGCTGCCCTTGGCATTGGGGGAGGGCGGCGTGCTGGACACCGCGGAGATCGGGCAGCGCATGGCGCTGGTGATTCTCGGCGGCATGCTGCTGCAGTACCCCATCGGGCGCTGGTCTGACAGTCATGATCGTCAGCAGGTATTGATCATCCTGTCGGTGGCCATCATCGGGTTCGCCGCCTTGCTGATGGGGCCGGCACGCGAAGGCATCGCGCAGTTGACGGTGTTGTTCCTGCTCGGCGGCGCGGCCTTCACGCTCTATCCGGTCGCGGTCAGCCATGCGGCAGACCGTGCCCCCGCCGGGGCGCTGGTGCGCATGAGTCAGGGATTGTTGCTGATCAATGCCGTGGGCTCGACCCTGTCACCGCCGGCCGTATCACTGCCGATGGCCGAGATGGGTGCCATGCCCGGCATGGCGCTGAGTCTGGCGGTGATGGGCGGTGGCATGCTGGCCTTCTTCGTCTGGCGACGCGTGATGCGTCCGGCGCCGCAGCCGCTGGCCCCCTTCGAGACCCATGCGCCACAGACACCCCTGGGAACGGAGCTTGCCGTCGGGCCGGAACTGGTCGAGGCCGCCGAGGAGCACCTGCGGGATGCCGAGGTCAATGACCCGCTGGTCGAGGTGACTCGCGAGCTGGCCGTCGACATGCCGGAGCTGATCACCGAGGCGTCCCTGGATAGTCTCGAGGAGATCGAGACTCATGAGGGCGAAAGCCAGCGCCAGGCGCCCCGCCATGGCGAGGCATCCGACGGGCGCAACGCAGATTGAGGCCTTGTGTGAGCGGCATGCCTCACGTGCGTCGCAAGGGGGGAGGTGAGGGTAGAGGAGTAGGTCGCACTAGCGGGAGGGGTCGACCAGGTTGCCCTGCGAGGCGTTGCGGCGGAACCAGCCGGTCACGCTGGCGCGCGCCTGTTTCGTCGGCAGCACCTCGTGGGGGATCCGTTCGGAAAGAAAGCACACGAAGGTCCCGGCCTCGGGGGTGACACGCCGGATTTCACGGCTGTCATCTTCGGGGTCGTAGAGCACGATCTCGCCACCGGCGTCCGCCGGCCAGTCGGCATTGAGATAGAGCACGCTGGAAATCAGGCGATTGCCACGCCCGCGGAAGCTGTCCAAGTGCTTGCGATAGAAGCTGCCGACCGGATAGTGGGCAAAATGCGCCTCGTACTCGAACAGCCCCAGATAGAGGGCACGGTTGAGTTCATCCTTGAGGACATTCATCGCCTCCAGGTAGGCACGCTGGGCACGAGAATCGCGATCCAGCCAGCGAATCGCATCCCCGCGGATGTCCGGGCGAAGGTCATGCTCTCGCCCGCGTCCGATTCCCGCAGCCGTCAGTCGCTGATGGCTCTCCAGCGCCCGCAACTCGTCATTGAGATGGCGGATCAGGTGTGCCGGCAGAAAGTCCGGGCGCACGCTGTAGCCATGCTCGACCAGTTCATCGATCAGCAGGTTGAGCGCGGTGGGGTCCAGCAGTGGGGCGGGTGCAGCGGGCATCGGGCGCTCCGGAAAAAGGGCAGAAGGCATCAAGGCGCAGTGTTATAGAGCAGCACGCGCAGGGGCGCAATGCCTTGAGTGAAGGCCTGGCAATCCTCAGCCCGCGAGACATGCGTCAATCACGCCAGAGGCTCATGCCCGTGGTGCATGGGGGCGAGGTGGCAGGTGGCGCAACGGAGCCCCGGGCGGTGGCGGGGAGGACAGGCTGATGGTGTGTCCGAACCCGATGGCCATCATCTCCACCAGCATCATCGCGGAAAGCCCCCACAGCAGCTGCCCGGCCACCTGATAGCCGGGCACGTACCAGGTGTCATCGCCCACGCGGATGACGTCGGTGTGGGCGCGTTCATCGCGCAGCAGCATGCTCAGTGGCATCTCGAAGATATGCGCTATCTCGCCGGGGTCGGCGTGCAGCGGCAGGTCGGGAGCGATGCGTCCCACGAAAGGCGTCACGGTCATGCCGTGCAGCGAGATCACATCGCTCAGTTGCCCGTATATCTCCACTTCGCCGGAGGGCAGGGCCACTTCCTCCTCGGCTTCACGCAGCGCCGTGGCCAGCAGACTGATATCCTCCGGCTCCGCCTTGCCACCGGGGAAGGCGACCTGACCGGCATGCTGACTCAGGTGACTGGCGCGTTGCGTGAGCAGCAGCGTCGGTTCCGGGCGGTCGATCAACGCGATGAGTACCGCAGCGCGTGGCTGGTCGTTGCTCACGATACGGGGGTGATGGGATTGCAGGCGCTGGCGCAGAGCTTCTAGCATGTCGGGTCCTCGTTGACCTTCATCTTGTGGCGTGGGATGTGAGGCGGTCAAGATGTGAGGTGACAGCCGGCCGAGTCAGCGGCACCATTTCCAGAAGCCGAGCCCGGGCATCGGCGTTCAAGAGTTTCACGGGAGAGCGAATGAACTACTGCAGCCATTGTGGTGAGACGGTGCGTCTGGCGGTGCCACAAGGAGATGATCGACTGCGCTACCTGTGTGATAGCTGCGGCACCATCCATTATCAGAACCCACGCATCATCGCCGGTACCCTGCCGATACGCGATGGCAAGGTGCTGCTGTGTCGCCGCGCCATCGAGCCGCGCCTGGGGTACTGGACACTGCCGGCCGGTTTCATGGAGAACGCGGAGACCACCAGTGAGGCCGCTGCCCGCGAGACGCGTGAGGAAGCGGGGGCCGAGGTCAATCTCCAGGGCCTCTACACCCTGATTGATCTGCCGCACATCAATCAGGTCTACATGCTGTTTCGCGCCGAATTGACCAGTGATTTCTCCGCGGGTATCGAGAGTCTCGAGGTGGCGCTGTTCGCCGAAGAGGAGATTCCCTGGCAGTCACTGGCCTTCCCGACCATGGAAGTGACGCTGAGGCGCTATTTCGAGGACCGTCGTGCCCGCCAGGGAGAAGGTGAATTCCCGTTGCATCTGGAACAGATCGATCTCGAGACGCGCGAGCGCTTCTTCAATACGACACATCTGCCCAAGCACTGAGCGGGCCGTGGTCAGGCTTCACCCCGGGACCTGCCGTCGCTTGACGGCGTGACCGGGGTGGGCATCGCACCTTCAGAAGCTTTCCAGTCGCCAGCAGTCAATCGGCACTTCCTCGTAGGGGTGCGCCTCGCGCAGTGCGGCCACTGCCGTGCGAATCAGCGCGTCCTCACACACCATCTCGACCTTGACCTCCTCGACACGTTCCAGCGTGCCGCGTTCGCCGATATGCGGATTGGCACCGGCCAGCGGACGAAACTGCCCCGTGCCGCGCGTCTCGAAGCAGCAGGCCTCGTAGTCGCCCATGCGTCCGGCACCCGTGGCGAAAAGCGCTTCCTTGACACCTTCCAGTGCTTCGTGTGGAACGAAGAATGCCAGTTTGTACATGGTGGGCCTCCTTGAGGGACGTGACGGGCGATGAGTGCCAGGGCGCCAATCGCCCCGGGGAAAGACGTGCGCTGGCGAGGACGCAGTCAAGCGTGGCAGAGCCTGCGCGGCGTCCCCTGATGATGGCATAATGCCCGCTGCAACGGCCAAGGACACTGCCATGCTCAAATGGATCAATATCTCACTGCTGCTACTGCTGGCTCTGCTCCAGTACCGGCTGTGGTGGGGCGAAAATGGCGTTACCGAATTGTTCGACATCCGTGCCCGCGTGCAGCAGCTCTCCAGGGAAGCGGCGCAGCTGGACAACCGCAATCAACGCCTGGGCGCTGAAGTGGTCGACCTCAAGAATGGTCTGGCGGCCATCGAGGAGCGTGCGCGCAACGATCTCGGCATGGTGCGCAAGGATGAGCAGTTCCTGTGGGTGCCCAACGTCGAGGTACCCAAGCGCCAGGTCTCGTCCGCGGATGAAGTGGCGGAAGGGGCGCTGGAAGGCAAGGGGCTGGAAGAGGGCCTGCCCAAGGTGCTCAACCCATGACTCGCATGAATGATGCCCCGGCGCCGCGTCTCTGGTATCTGGTGCCCGCCGCAGGCGTGGGCAGCCGCATGCAGGCTGATCGTCCCAAGCAGTATCTGGAACTGACGCCCGGCGGCAGTGTCCTGGAGGCGACCCTCACCACCCTCAGGCGCGCATTGCCCGAGGCCGGATTGTGTCTGGTGCTGGGCGCGGAGGATGCCTATTTCACGCCGACGATGGTGCCATGGCAGGAGTGGCTGCGCGCCGATGGTGGCAGCGAGCGTGCCGACAGTGTGCTGGCGGGACTCGAGTGTCTGAGCCGAGTGGCGAGTGATGATGACCTCGTGCTGGTACACGATGTGGCGCGTCCCTGTGTCCGCGAGAGCGACATCCAGGCGCTGGTCAAAGCGGCACGCGAGAGTGACGACGGCGCCATTCTGGCCGCTCCCGCCAGTGACACCATGAAGCGGGCCGCTGTACTGAGCCATGGCGTGGAACGTGCCGATGGCTCAGCGCAGCGCATCGCGCATACCGAATCCCGGACAGGGCTGTGGCATGCCTTCACGCCCCAGGCATTTCCGCTGGGCCTGTTGCGCACTGCGCTGCGTGCCGCCCTCGCGGAGCAGCCCGAGCGCATCACCGATGAGGCCTCGGCACTCGAGGCCTGTGGACGATCCCCCGTGCTGGTGCCCGCGGCGCGCGACAATCTCAAGATCACCCATCCGGAAGACCTCGCCATGGCGCGCCTGTTGCTGGCGGCCCGCGAGGATCACGCCGACAGACCCCGGACACCTGCCTGACATGATGGATCATCCCGTGACCCCCGACACTTCGAGTTCCACGACCTCCCCCGCGACCTCCGGGCATGTCCCGATGTCACTGCGCATCGGGCATGGCTTCGATGTCCACCGTTTCGGCGACGGCGATCATCTGATGATCGGCGGCGTGAAGATCCCCTACGAACACGGCTTCGTGGCGCATTCCGATGGCGATGTATTGCTGCATGCGTTGTGCGATGCGCTGCTCGGGGCCTGCGGGATGGGCGACATCGGCAAGCATTTCCCGGATACCGACAGCGAGTGGTCCGGGGCGGACAGTCGCGGCCTGCTGCGCCACGTCGTCGGGCTGATCAATGCCGCTGGTTTCGGGGTCGGCAATGTCGATCTCACCGTGATGGCGCAGGCCCCCAAGATGGCGCCGCACATCCAGGCGATGCGTGAGGTGATCGCCGAGGACCTGCGTGTGCCGGTGGCGGTCGTCAACGTCAAGGCCACCACTACCGAGCGTCTCGGTTTCACCGGTCGCAAGGAAGGCATCGCCGCCGAGGCCGTGGCGGTGCTTGGCAGGCTGCCCGCCGCGGGTGGAGCCGAGCATGTCTGAAGTGAATGCCATGTCTGAGCCGCCCGAGTCCGATGCGCTGTCTGTCGCGGCGCGAACGGCACTGGAAGCCGCCGGCAGCGAGCCATGGGTCAAGGAAGCCGAGCTGATGCAGCGCTGGCCGCATGCCCATGGCGGCCCGCTGGGCGCAGGTGACTTCCGACACACGCCGGAAGACTTTCGCGTCACGGAATTGATGGACTTCGTGCCCGAAGGTCATGGGGAGCACCAGTGGCTCTGGATCGAGAAGCGCGGTCTGACCACTGACGAGCTGTGCCGCGAACTGGCAGGTCTTTGTGACGTGGCACCGCGTGACATCGGCGTGGCGGGACTCAAGGACAAGCAGGCGATTACCCTGCAGTGGGTCTCGGTATGGTTGCCGGGGCGTGAAGCCCCTGAGCATCTGAGTGAGGCCTTGGCCGAGAAGGGGGCCCGCGTGCTGGCCAGCGTGCGGCACCCGCGCAAGCTCAAGCGGGGCGTGCATCGCGGCAATCGCTTTGCGCTGCGGGTGAGCGGCGAGGCCGTGGCCCATCCGGATTTCGAGACTCGCTGGCAGACATTGATACGCGATGGGGTGCCCAACTATTTCGGTCCGCAGCGTTTCGGGCACCAGGGGCATAACCTGGGGCGTGCACGCGCCGTACTGATACGTGGCTGGCGCAAGCGTGATGATCGCAGCGGCATGCTGCTGTCCACCGCGCGCAGCTTCCTGTTCAACGAAGTGCTGGCCGCGCGCCTCAAGGCAGGCTGCTGGGCGACGGCGTTGAGCGGTGAGGTGTTCGCGCTCGACGGGACGGGATCGCGCTTCGTCACCGATGGCAGCGAAGCTGTCGAGACGCTGACCCGGCGCCTTGCCGATGGGGATATCCACCCCACGGGCCCGCTGTGGGGCACCGGCCGTGGCGAGTCCCATGCGCAGGTCGCGGCGCTTGAGCAGGTGCTGGCGTCCAGCTGGCCCCAGCTCTGTGACGGCCTCGAGAAGGCTGGCGTGAAGGCCGGGCGTCGGCCACTGCGCCTGATGCCTGCCAACGCCCGCCTGGAGTGGGCCATCACGCCGACCCAGGCCGATGCCGAGGCGACTGCGGCCAGTGCGTGGCTGCATTTCGATCTTCCGCGCGGCAGCTTCGCCACCGGCCTGTTGCGTGAGCTGATTGCTCACCCGCTGCTGTAGCGGCCTGCTCAGCGTGCGCCACGACATGACACCGCGATGAACATGAACAGGTGAGACGATGCGCAAGATTCTGCTTTCCAATGATGATGGGGTACATGCCCCCGGGCTCAAGGCCCTGCATGATGCGCTGTGTGATCACGCGCGAATTCGCGTGGTGGCACCGGACCGTGATCGTTCGGGTGCCAGCAACTCCCTGACCCTGAGTCGCCCGCTGATGCTGTCCGCGATGGACAACGGTTTCTACAGTGTCGACGGCACCCCTGCCGATTGCGTCTATCTGGGGGTCAACGGTGTCTGGGACGAGAAACCGGATATCGTGATCTCCGGCATCAACCACGGTGCCAACCTGGGAGACGATGTGCTGTATTCCGGCACTGTGGCAGCGGCGATGGAAGGCCGCTCGCTGGGCATGTCGGCGATCGCGATGTCGCTGTGTGGCAAGACCCATTTCGAGACGGCAGGGCGTGTGGCGGCGAGTCTGGTCGGCGCGGCCGAGACGCTGGCCTTGCCGCCGCGTTCGCTGCTCAACGTCAATGTGCCGGATGTTCCCTGGCACGAGATCCGCGGATTTCGCGTCACGCGTCAGGGGCATCGTGGTCCGGCGGGCGCACCGATCGCCGTGCAGGACCCTCGCGGGCGCACCCGGTACTGGATCGCGCTGGCCGGGGACGGAGTCGACGATGGTGAGGACACCGATTTCGCGGCCATCGCGGCCGGCTATGTGTCCATCACGCCGTTGATGACCGACCTGACCTCCCATGCGGCGCGTCAGGATGTGGAGCAGTGGCTGGAAGCACTGAGTTGACCTCGCGCGCCACCGCCTGGCGGTCAGGGGTGTCGGGGACCGATCAGCAAGCCGGCGCAGGCGCGTCGGTCGACAGGATGTAATTCGATGTCATGAAGGACGTGTATCAGAACGGTTTTCCCGCCGCGCAGTCTGAGAGTGGGCAAGCCATGGCGGATTCGTCGGCCACTCGAACCTCATCGCCACCGGTGCCCATGCGCCTGGAGCGCCCGAATGCCGCGCAGTTGAGCGGTATCGGCATGACCTCTCAACGAACGCGTGATCGCATGGTCACGCGACTGGAAGAGGCTGGCATCCAGGACGAGCGGGTACTGGATCTGATGGCGGCGGAACCGCGCCATCTGTTTCTCGATGAGGCGCTGGCGCATCGCGCCTATGAGGATACCGCCCTGCCGCTGGGGCAGGGGCAGACATTGTCGCAGCCCTACATGCATGCCCGCATGACGGAGCTGGCTCTGGCCTCGGCACCGCGCCCGCGCGAGCAGTGTCGGGTGCTGGAGGTCGGCACCGGTTCGGGCTACCAGACCCTGCTGCTGGCGCGGCTGTTCGGTCAGGTGGCCTCGCTGGAGCGCATCGCCTTGTTGCATCTGCGTGCCCGGCAGCGGCTTGAGTGGTTCGGGCTGGACAATGTCCAGCTGCGTCACGCCGATGGCGGGCACGGCTGGCAGACCACGGCGCGTGAGACGGCCGCACAGGAGTCGGTGACCCTGCCGGGGTTTGATCTGGTGGTGGTGACGGCATGTGCCTCGCACTTGCCGCAGGCATTGCTCCAGCAGCTGGCACCGGAGGGAGTGATGATCGTGCCATTGGCGGAAGACGGCAGTGATCGTCAATGGCTGACACGAGTGCGCCACGTCGGCGACACTCAGGATATTCAGCGGCTCGAGGCTGTGCGCTTCGTGCCGTTGCTCGAGGGAGTGATCAGGTGAAACGAGCATTGAGCGTGTTCTTCAAGGGGGCGGGCATGGGCGCTGCCGATGCCGTGCCCGGCGTCTCGGGAGGCACGATAGCCTTCGTGACGGGCATCTATGAAGAATTGATCGAAACCATCAAGCGCTTCGGACCTTCCGCCATCGGTGTCTGGCGTCAACAGGGCGTCAAGGCGTTGTGGCAGCACTTGAATCTGGCGTTCTTGCTACCGCTTGCCGCCGGCATTCTCGCCAGCCTGATCAGCGTGGCGCACCTCGTCACCTGGCTGATGGAGGCGCAGCCGCTGCTGCTCAATGCCTTCTTCTTCGGTCTGGTGGTGTGTTCCGGTGTGGTCGTGGCGCGGCGCATTACCGGCTTCAGGGTAGGGTATCTGGTGTGGCTGGTGCTGGGGCTGGTACTGGCCAGTCAGCTGCCCAGCCTTCTGCCAGCGGGCACTGATGCGCCCTGGGTCATCGTCGCCGGGGGGGCCATCGCCATCAGTGCCATGTTGCTGCCAGGCGTTTCCGGCAGCTTCCTGCTGTTGACCATGGGCCTCTACGGCACCGTGATGACAGGCATCAAGAGCTTCGATCTGACGCTGATCCTGTTGTTCGGAAGTGGCTGCGCCATCGGACTGTTCACCTTCTCGCGTGTACTGTCATGGTTGTTTCGTCACCATCACACCGCGACACTGATGCTGCTGGTCGGCTTCATCCTCGGCTCGCTGCCGGTGCTGTGGCCCTGGCGCACGATCACCGATTATCGACTGGGGCCCAAGGGGGAGCAGGTACCGCTAGATTATCAATTCATGATGCCGGAGACCTATACCAGCGTGACAGGTGAGCCTGCCCAGTTGTGGGCGGCGCTTGCCCTGATGCTGGCAGGTATCCTGCTGGTCTGGTTCGCGGGTGAGCGCTCAGGACCGGATGATTCTTCCAGTGATTCCCGCAAGGAGCAGGAACATGCCTGACATGATGGACAAGGGATTCAAGCTGGCGCTGGCGGGTCTGGCGCTGGGCGCTCTGACGGCGTGCAGTACCGCCACGACGCGTCCGCAGATCCAGGATCTCAGTGGTGGCACGACACGCATCACTGCAGATAGCTATACGGTCCAGCGCGGTGACACGCTCTATGGCATCGCCTGGCAGAGTGGCCAGGACTTCCGTGACGTGGCGCGCATGAATGGCCTGCGCCCGCCCTACACCTTGCAGCCCGGGCAGACTCTGCGCCTCGACCCTCAGGCACCGTTGCCCGCGAATGCCGGCAACTCCCGTACGGCCGGCACGGCATCGGGGTCGGCATCAGGCACGGGCGTGGTGGCGACCGGGCTTGGCGGCAGCGATGACGCCATCGCCAGCGGCGGCGAGGTGCCGGACTGGCTGGCTCCGGATGAGTCGGCCATTGCTCAGCAGAAGCAGCGTGCTTCCCAGGCGCAGTCCCTGACCACCGGTAGCGGCGGCGTCGCGGCGGCTGCCACGGGCGCGGCCGCTGCTGCGGGCGTCGGCCCGGGGCCCGTGTATCAGGAAGGCAGTGAAGAGGCGCTGGCGGAGTCTGCGCGTGCACAGGCCGCGGACGAAGCCTCCCGAGCCGGCGAGGCACTGGAGAGTGCCGGCAGCAATGCCCAGGCCAGGGCGAGTGAGGCCGAGGCTGCTACTCGCAAGGCGGCGCAGGAGACCGCGGATCGCGAGAAGGCCGAGCAGCTGGCAGCGGCCAAGGCCGAGCGTGACAAGGCGGCGGCAAACGTGAAAAGTGCCTCCGACAAGGTTGAAAAGGGCACCAACGTTGCGGGCGCCACACCCGAGGCGGCACCGGCCAAGAAAACCTATGTGCCGGTAAAAAACGTTGACTGGCAGTGGCCTACGCAAGGCGAGATCATCGGCAAATTCGGTGAGTCCGAGAGTGTGACGGGCGGCATTGATATCGCTGGTCAAAAGGGGCAACCTGTCAAGGCAGCAGGGCCGGGGATTGTGGTCTACGCGGGGAGTGGAGTGCGCGGTTACGGCAACCTCATCATCCTCAAGCACAATGACCGTTATCTGAGTGCCTACGCCCACAACGACAGCCTCCGCGTCTCGGAGAATGATGTTGTCGAGGCCGGACAGGTAATCGCCACTCTGGGAGCCACTGACGCCGAACGTGCGCAGCTGCATTTCGAGATCCGCGAGGATGGGCAGCCGAAGGATCCCTTGAAGTTCCTGCCCAAGCGCTGACGTCCACCGCTGCCACAACAAGAAGTTCCTGGCACCAGACCAGAGACAACGGGGTATCGACATGAGCATGCTGGAAAAGGATATCGATCAGGCCGAGGTGGAGCTGTCCCTCGATGATGTCGAGGAAGACGATACGCTTGAGGCTGAAGCGGAAGAGGCGGCATTCGAACGCGCCCTGAACCGTGAAGAGCGCAAGCACTACCAGAGCCTGGATGCAACGCAGATCTACCTCAACGAGATCGGCTTCTCGCCATTGCTCAAACCCGAAGAGGAAGTCTATTTCGGGCGACTGGCGCAGGCGGGAGACCCTGCCGGTCGGCAGCGCATGATCGAATCCAACCTGCGTCTGGTGGTCAAGATCGCACGGCGCTATCTGAATCGCGGATTGTCACTGCTCGACCTGATCGAGGAGGGCAATCTGGGCCTGATACGCGCGGTGGAGAAATTCGACCCCGAGCGCGGTTTCCGCTTCTCGACCTATGCCACCTGGTGGATCCGTCAGACCATCGAGCGCGCGTTGATGAATCAGACGCGCACCATCCGGTTGCCGATTCATGTCGTGAAGGAGCTCAACATCTATCTGCGCGCTGCTCGCCAGTTGACGCAGAAGCTTGACCACGAGGCGACGGCCGAGGAAATCGCCGATTTCCTCGACAAGCCGGTGGAGACGGTCAAGAAGATGCTGGGGCTCAATGAGCGAGTGTCCTCGGTGGACTATCCGATGGGCGGCGAGAGTGACAAGCCGTTGATCGAGACGATCGCCGATGAAAATGACACCAGCCCCGAGTCCAGTCTGGTCGATGTCGACGTCAAGGCACATGTCGATGAGTGGCTGGCGGAGCTGACCGACAAGCAGATGGAAGTGGTGGTACGCCGCTTCGGGCTGCGGGGTCACGAAGCCGCCACGCTGGAGGAGGTCGGCGAGGAGATCGGTCTGACGCGTGAGCGAGTGCGTCAGATTCAGGTCGAGGCGCTCAAGAAACTGCGTCGCATGCTCGAGAAACAGGGCCTGTCGCTGGAATCCATCTTCGAATGATTCGCTGACATGTCATCGTCAGGGCTGGCAGCTGTCATCGTCTGGCCCGATATCCGTGACATCCTGCTGGATAGTGGACGCAACACGACATGAAAACGGCCCCCCGCTTGCGGGCGGGCCGTTTTCATATTTTCTGAGCATTGGTTTGGCAGGCTATGGGGTTGGCAGAAAGATGACGGTGCATATGATTCGACACCGGGGCCGTGTTGCATTGTTGCTGGGATGGAAACGCTGTAAGGCAAATGAAGTTAGCCAACTAACTGGACGCCTTGCAAGGCGACGATTAGACTGAGTCCTTTTTCCACGACCCGCCCCCGAAGGGGCTGATGCCGTCATCAGCCGGCCCGTGAAACGACCTTATCTCCCCTTGCCTTGGTGCCTTTGGCGCATCATGCAGGTCACGACTGACTGTTACCGATCAGGAATACGCATACATGGCCAACATACGCATACTGCCTCTGGTGCTGGCGATGGGTTTCGCGACCCAGGCCCAGGCTGCCGATCTGCTCGACATTACCCGTGATGCGCTGACCCACAATGCCAGCCTGTCGTCCTCTCGCTCTCTGTATCAGAGCGTCGAGGACAACGAGCGGATCGAGCTTTCGGATCTGCTGCCACAGATCTCGGCCACCGGCACCGTGTCACGCACCGATGTCACGGGCAATTCCCAGAGCGGTGTGGAAGGGGATTACACCGACAGCAACATCGTGCTCAACGTGAATCAGCAGCTGTTCGACGCTGCCGACTGGTATGAGCTGGCGACCAGCAAGGACAGTACCGAGCAGCAGAAACTGCTGCTGGATTCCGATCAGCAGCAGCTGTTGTACGATGTGGCTTCCGCATACTTCACCATCCTCAACAACCGGGATGTGCTGGATGCGCGCATCGCGCAGGAGAAGGCCTTTTCCCGTCAGCTGGATCAGGCCAATCAGCAGTTCGAGGTCGGGCTGATCGCGATCACCGATGTCCAGGAGGCCAGAGCGTCCTTTGATGACGCACGCGCCCAGCGGATTGCCGCGGAAGCCGACCTGCAGGTCAGCTTCGAGGCACTTCAGCAATTGACCGGCCAGCAATACGATTCCATCGATGGGCTGGAAGAGGATCTCGCCATCGAAGCGCCGGTGCCCGCCAGTCGTGGCAAGTGGGTCGAGATGGCGTTGGTCAACAATCCCTTGATCGGTGCCGCGCAGAAGGGTGTCGATGTCGCCAAGGGTGACGTCAAGACCTCGCGTGCCGGTCATCTGCCGGAAGTCGGTGCCTTCGCGACCTACTCCTATGATGAAACCGACGTCGCATCCTCCGGGGGATATCAGGAATACAACCAGATCGGTATCCAGGCGTCATTGCCGATCTATACCGGTGGTCGCACTTCCGCGCAGGTACGCCAGAGCACGCACCTGCTGGAACAGAGCCAGTACGACCTGCTGGACCAGCAGCGTTCCACCACCCAGAGCGTGCGTTCGCTCTACAGTCAGGTCCGCAGCGACGTCCTGACGGTCAAGGCGCGCAAGCAGGCCATCGTCTCCAGCCGCAGCGCGCTGGAAGCCACGCGCTCGGGGTATGAAGTCGGTACCCGTAACATCGTCGATGTGCTGGATGCCGAGCAGGCGCTTTATCAGGCCCTGGCGGACTATGCCTCCTCGCGTTACACCTACGTGCTGGATCTGCTCAACCTGCGCCAGGCGGCGGGCATCATCGACGTCAACACCGTGCGCGATCTGAACGAGAGCCTCAAGCGCGATCGTCAGGTATCACTGGTTCTGCAGGACGAAGACGACACCGAGCTGGATGGCCCGGCCCAGTGATCTGATACTGGCCTGACCGGCTTCTCCTGACACCCCCATCGGCCATTGCCGGTGGGGGTGTTCGCGTATCGGGGGGCAGAAATCTCGCCGTTAAGCGTGAATGACAACAGCTGTGATGCTTGTCTGGAGGAATATGCCATTTATTTGATGAAAACCAGAGATAACGTCAAGAAGTTGGCTTGATGTTTGGTGGTTTTCACCGTGACCTTGGCGCGATGATGGAAAATAATTGATGGCTGGAGAACGCCTGCTCCGGTTGGCCGCCTCCTTTTCATGGTGCGTGCCTTGCTCGCTCGTTGGCAGGTCCCAACTTGCTGCGTCACCCGTGCGTGATTCGTCGTGTCTGTCCCTCTTTCTCATTGTCTGGAGTTGCCTCATGTCCCGCCCGTTGCGTGCTGATATTGATCTGGATGCCCTGCGCCACAATTATCAGCTGGCCTGTGAGCTGGCGCCGAATTCCCGCTCGCTCGCCGTGATCAAGGCAGACGCCTATGGCCACGGGGCCGTGGCATGTGCCCGTGCGTTGGCAGATCTGGCACCGGCATTTGCCGTCGCGACCATCGAAGAAGCGCTCGCGCTGCGGGAAGGCGGTATCACGCACCCGGTGGTATTGCTCGAAGGTGTCTTCGAGGCATCGGAATACCAGCTGGCGGCGCAGCATGACTTCTGGTGTGCCATCCACAGTGAATGGCAGCTGGCCGCCCTGGAGGCGGCAACGCTCCCCGGGCCGATATCCTGCTGGATCAAGTTCGATTCCGGCATGCATCGTCTTGGCTTCGATGCCGAGCAGGCCAGGGCGGTCAAGGAGCGCCTGGTGGCGAGTGGCAAGGCGCAGGACCTTCACCTGATGACGCATTTCGCCACGGCCGACAGCCTGACGCCCGATTACTTCCAGCATCAGATGGCGGCAGTGGAAGCGCTTGCCGCTGAGCTTGCCCTGCCACTCTGTCTGGCCAACTCCCCGGCGACGCTTGCCTGGCCGCAATCGCATGCCGCCTGGAATCGTCCCGGCATCATGCTGTACGGCGCGGACCCGCTGGAAGGGGCCAATGATGCCAGCCGCCGTCTGAAGCCGGTGATGACCCTGTCTTCCGCCATCATTGCCGTACGCGAGATCGCCGTCGGCGAGCCGGTGGGCTATGCCGGACGTTTCGTGGCGACGCGTCCGACACGTATCGGTGTCGTCGCCTGTGGCTATGGGGATGGCTACGATCGCCATGCGGTGGACGGGACACCCGTACTGGTCGATGGCCAGGAGACCGTACTGGCCGGCAAGGTATCGATGGACATGCTGACGGTGGATATCACCGACCTGCCGGAAGCGGGCGTCGGTTCTCGCGTGGTGCTGTGGGGCGAGGGGTTGGAGGTCAATCGCGTGGCCGCCAGTTGTGACACCATCAGCTATACCCTGCTGACAGGGATCCTGCCGCGTGTTCCCAAGCATTATCACGGTGGTCAGGCACGCGAGGCGGACCCGATGGCCTCTCAGGCAGTGGATACGTGCGCCTGACCTGACGGCAGGGCTCGGGCGGTCTACAATGGCCGCCGTTGCCCGTTGAACGAGAGAGTCATGGCCAAGAAGACCTATCCCGAGAGTTTTGCGCATCCCCGTTACTGGCCGGCCTGGCTGGGAATCGGGGCCATGAAGGCCTCGGCCTTCCTGCCCTGGTGCGCCAAGCTGTGGCTGGGGCGCGGCATCGGTGAGCTGGCATGGCGTTTCGGCAAGCGTCGTCGCCATATCACGGACACCAATCTCAAGCTGTGCTTCCCCGAATGGAGCGAAGCGGAGCGTGCGCGTCAGGTACGCAAGACCTTCCATGCCAACGGCATCGGCATCTTCGAGACCGCCACGGGGTGGTGTCGAGACCCGGAGCACATGCGCGACCGCGTGACCTTCAAGGGTCAGGAGCACATGGAGCGCGCCATGGCGCAGGGCAAGGGCGCGCTCATCGTGGGCATCCATTTCTCGACACTGGATCTCGGTGGCGCACTGCACTCGCTGTTCTTCCCGGCCGATGTCGTCTATCGCCCGCATGACAACCCGCTGTTCGAGCGTTTCATGACGCGCGCGCGCAATGGCATTTTCGGCACCGCCATCGACCGTCATGACCTGCGGGGTGTGGTGCGCCGCATCAAGAGCGGGCATGGCGTGTGGTATTCGCCGGATCAGGATTTCGGTCGGGACGTCAGCGTCTTCGCGCCGTTCTTCGGTATCGATGCCGCCTCCATCAAGCTGACGGCCAAGATCGCCCGCATGACAGGGGCGCCGGTGATGCCCTTGATGTTCCATCGCAATCCGGACAATCGTACCTATACGCTGGAGTATCTCCCGGCACTCGACAACTTCCCGAGTGGCGATGATGTCGCGGATGCCACGCGCATCAATGCCTTCATCGAGGGGGCGATCCGCAAGCATCCCGAGCAGTACCTGTGGTTGCATCGCCGTTTCAAGACTCGTCCAGAGAAATCCGATCCGTCCCTGTATTGAGGTGAACCATGAGCAATGACACGTCTTCTCTCGCCACTCTGGCCGATGTCGAAGCACGCCTGGCGGCCGGCGATACCTTCGTCCTCAATCAGATTGCGCAGTGGTGCCCGGACTGCACCGTGCGTCAGCGTCCGGCGCTGCCGGCCTTCGAGGCGGCCCTGGCGCGAGGTGGTCTGCCGCTGGTGAGTCTGTGCGTGCAGGAGACTCGCGGAGTCTATCTGAGTGAGGCACATGCGCAGCTGAGCGAGCGCATCGGTGGGGCGGGCTATCCGCGTACGCTGCTGGTGAAGGAAGGGCGGCCTGCCAGCGTGGACAGTGGCCTGAATCGGGTCGAGGTCATGAGCGAGCCGGAGCTCATCGCCTATGCCGAGGCCATGATCGCGGCGCTGTAAACGTCACTTGAGCCCATGTGTGAGCCGACGAGATCTGCCGTGACGCGACACGCATGGGCATCATCGAAAACGCCCCGCCAGGAACTTCCTGGCGGGGCGTTTTCGATGGAGATCAGGCGGCACCCGACAAGCAGCGCCACTTGTCCGAGCTGCATGCGTGCGGCCAACCGGATGCCGCCTGCCGTGTGCCTGAAAATAGACCTGCGGATGATGAGGGAGGCTTTCAACCCGCGCGGGAAAATCTTTTACCGATTCGAGACATGGCCTTGACTTTACTTGTATTGATTACCATCTTCACATGGACAAGGTGATCAAGCGGTCTGTCGTGACTCCGCCCTCTGGCAATCACGTCAGCAGCCACACCTGATGAGCGAAGGGCGAGCGCGTCGAATGAGGCGCCACATGCAGAGGCAGTCGTCGTGCCGCTGCGGTCGTCGCCCACTACCGGTTCTCCATGACATAAGGAATTGCCATGCTCAACTATGCCATCATCTTTCTGATCGTTGCCGTGATTGCCGCCGTACTCGGCTTTGGCGGTATCGCAGGTACTGCGGCCACCATCGCCAAGGTACTGTTCGTCGTCTTCCTGGTGCTGTTCCTGGTGTCGTTCTTCAAGGGGCGTCGCAAGCCCTGATACGGACGGCTTTCATCACGACGCAAACGCCCGCAGACGGTAGCGACCGCTGCGGGCGTTTGCGTGTTCATCAGGCCAGCAGCAAGTCATCAGGCCAGCAGCAAGTCATCAGGCCAGCACGTCACCACGGGGTACCTGGCAGCGTCAGACGATGATGCCCGGCCTTGAGGCCCTGCTCGATGAAGCGCCTGTCCACCTCGAACTGTGCCTGGGCAAGGATGGCCTCCACCACCTTGTCGGCATGTTGTTGCAGCAATGCCAGTTGCGCGTTATCGCTGCCCAGCAGTGACAGTGTCTTGAGCAGCGAGAGCAGTGCCAGACAGATCGAGAGGTCATCACGACCATAGTGCAGGATGGGGGAGATGCTGCGGTAGAGCAGACTGTCGAAGCTCTCCATCTCCCAGCTGACCCGTATGTGATCTTCCTCATCCACGCAGCAGTTGCACAGGGGCAGCTGCATGCGCTCACTGAGCAGTTCGGTGAGTTGATGCAGGCACAGGCGTGCGGTGCCCGGATCATTGATGCCGGGGGACAGCGCCTTGATGGCGACTTCCATCAGCTGGGTCAGGCCGTGCTCGTGAAGGTCATCGACGGATTCCCCATCCAGATAGCCCAGTGCCGCGCGCAGCTTCTTGATCAGTCCTGCCTGATGGTGCTCATCGAGCTCATCACCCGCCGAGACGCCTTCGGGCAGGCCCGCAGGCCATTCGATGCGCATCAGCGGCATGCCACTGACGATGAAGGCCCCGAGCGCGAAGTCCAGGTGCACGATCATGTCGTGGTCGATGGCCAGCTGGCGAAGGGCCGCGAAATCGACCTGCTGCACATAGCCGCGTCGCTTTGCTCTCAGCAGCTGGCAGCGTGACGTGTCGCGAGTGATCTGGCGCTCGCCGAAACCGTCGTGGCGATTGCGCTCTCGCAGTCGTTCAAGCGAGACCCGCGTGCGCCCGGACAGGCGGCGAGCCACGGCATTGATCTGCACGGACTGTGATGCCTGGTGGATGAAGTAGATGAACATCCCCAGGCAATTGACCATCATCAACACGCCCAGATAGACCGCGATGGAGCGCCATAGCGTTGGCGAATCGCCGGTATTGGGTACCATCAGGTTGATGAGCAGGAACAGCAGACTGCCCAGATAATGTCCCAGCACCAGCTGATGGTGACGCTCGGTCACCAGCCCCAGCAGCAGCTTGTGGGAGAACTGTGCGCCCGCCTGGGTCAGCACGCTCATCACCATGGTGAAACTGAAGACCATCAGCGAAATGAGCCCGCCGACCAGTGCCGCCAGCAGGGTGCGCGGCGTGTCGTGCTCCTTGAAGGTCAGGGCATTCAGCATCTCGCTGGCTGGCAGTTCATGTGGCTCGGGGAGGCCGGAAGGCAGCACCGAGATCAAGCCAAGCAGGATATAGAGCGTCGCCAGCAGGCTTGGCAGATAGGCGATGCTGGTGGTGAAGGTGCGTAACCACATCAGCGGCTGTTGCAGCCAGCGATTCATGGGCAATTCCTGATCCTGTGAGTGGCGCAACGGCGTGTGCGACGGACGGCCGTGAGTGACGGCAAGCATTCGCCCCGTTATCTCCCGTGTTCGGCCTGACTGCAAGTGCCAGAGGCGACGCGGGAGCGCCCTTGTGAGGCTTGCCTCAAACGCAGGACGCCCTTGCGGCGTCAGCGGCAAGGGCGTCCTGGTCAATCCGGCGGTTCAGATCACCGGATCAGGCATCGATACGCTTGTACTTCATGCGCTTGGGCGCATCGTTGCCGACACGCGCATGGTAATCCTCTTCGTACTCGCTGTAGCTGCCCTCGAAGAACACCACGTTGGAGTCCCCTTCGTAGGCGAGGATGTGGGTCGCGATGCGATCCAGGAACCAGCGGTCGTGCGAGATGACCAGTGCACAGCCCGGGAAGGCGAGCAGCGCCTCTTCCAGTGCACGCAGGGTCTCGATGTCCAGGTCGTTGGACGGCTCATCCAGCAGCAGCACGTTGGCGGCCTGCTTGAGCGTCTGCGCCAGCTGCAGACGACCACGCTCACCACCGGACAGATCAGACAGACGCTTCTGCTGATCCGTGCCCTTGAAGTTGAAGCGGCCGACATAGGCGCGCGACGAGACTTCATGGCCATTGATGTTGAGCATGTCCTGGCCGCCGGAGACGGCTTCCCAGACAGTCTGATTGTCTTCCAGGCCATCACGCAGCTGCTCGACGTAGGCGATCTTGACGGTCTCGCCCAGCACCACTTCGCCGCTGTCCGGGGTTTCCTTGCCGGTCACCAGCTTGAACAGCGTGGACTTGCCCGCACCGTTGCCGCCGACGATACCGACGATGGCACCCTGGGGAATGGTGAAGGACAGGTCGTCGAACAGCAGCTTGTCCTCGAAACGCTTGGTGACGTTGTGCAGCTCGATGACCTTGTCGCCCAGACGCGGTCCCGGCGGAATGTAGATCTCGTTGGTCTCGTTGCGCTTCTGGAAATCACCGGACTGCATTTCCTCGAAGCGGTTGAGACGCGCCTTGCTCTTGGCCTGACGGCCCTTGGGATTCTGGCGAACCCACTCGAGCTCCTGCTGGATGGCCTTGTTGCGCGAGGCTTCCTGCTTGGCTTCCTGCTGCAGGCGAGCGTCCTTCTGCTCCAGCCATGAGGAATAGTTGCCTTCGAAGGGAATGCCCTGGCCACGGTCGAGCTCGAGAATCCAGCCCGCGACATTGTCGAGGAAGTAACGGTCGTGGGTGATGGCGACCACGGTGCCGGCGTAATCGTGCAGGAAGCGCTCCAGCCAGGCGACGGACTCGGCGTCCAGGTGGTTGGTCGGCTCATCCAGCAGCAGCATGTCGGGGCTCGAGAGCAGCAGGCGGCAGAGGGCGACACGGCGACGCTCACCACCGGACAGCACGCCGACATTGGCATCCCACGGCGGCAGGCGCAGCGCTTCGGCGGCCACTTCCAGCTTGCGCTCGAGGTTGTGGGCGTCGGAGGCCTGGATCAGGTCCTCGAGCTTGGCCTGACGCGCGGCGAGGGCGTCGAAGTCGGCGTCCGGCTCGGCGTAGGCGGCATAGACTTCATCCAGCTCCGCCTGGGCATTCTTGATGTGGGCCAGAGATTCCTCGACGCACTCGCGCACGTTCTTGGAATCATCGAGCTCCGGCTCCTGGGGCAGGTAGCCGACATTGAGGCCCGGCATGGGACGCGCTTCGCCGTTGTAGTCCTGATCCACGCCGGCCATGATGCGCAGCAGCGAGGACTTGCCCGAGCCGTTGAGACCGAGCACACCGATCTTGGCACCCGGGAAGAAGGACAGCGAGATGTCCTTGAGAATCTCGCGCTTCGGGGGGACGACCTTGCCCACCCGGTTCATGGTATAGACGTATTGCGCCATGGAATCCCAATTTGGTTGGAGAATGGAATGACGCGCTGATGATAGTGCCCGTGGTCACGCTTGACCAGTCAGGGCCATCGTTGGCGTGACGGCGGCCATTCCATGGCCGGTTCGCTGACGGGGCCGCAACCCCCTGGTCTTCATCGAGAAGCGGTGTGGCGAACCTTCCCTGAAGGGGCATCTCGAGGCCAGCCCCGGCCTCATCGCGAGGCGCTCACTCCTCCTCTCCCCAGTCACTGGCGTCCAGCAGGTCATCATCATCCGCTTCATCGTCCCAGCCTTCACGGATGGAGCGTGCCAGCGCACGTTCTTCCAGCAGGGCTTCGAGGCGCTGGCGCGAGTCGCTGCGCTGGGGTCTGGCGGGGGTGGAGCTGGAAGACAGTTCGAAGTCCACGTCGTTGGTGGCTTCCTCCGCCAGGGCGGTAGCATCGATATCGTCGAGGAATTGTTCGCGGGCCATGGGCGGACCTCCCGATCATGAATCAGTCTGCCAGACGCGAGGCGTCAGACACCGCCTGCGGCGACCTGCCGAAGGCTCCTTCGCTATATAGCGCTGGAGAAGTTCGATGACAAGTCCTGTGTGCGTGGAAGCATGCTCTGGTGGGTCGCGGGGAAGTTTTCGTCTGCGCACGAACGCCAACGCCCACCGGGTGGTGGGCGTTGGAGAGTCGTTCATGACCGAAAGGAGGGGAGCGTGTCAGTGGTCACTCGACATCGCTCTTGCGGGCTTCCCGCAGGCGCTCCAGCTCCTCATGCGCGGTCATCAGGCTGGTGACATCCTTCTGGACACCGACGAAGTACTGGAGATTGTCGTGCTCGTCGAAGACCGGTGTCATGGAGAGTTCGTTCCAGAACAGGCTGCCATCCTTGCGATAGTTGCGCAGTATCTCGCGGCACGGGCGCTTGTCGCGCAGCGCGGCACGGATGTTGTCCAGCTGTGGCTGGTCACGGTCGTCATTCTGCAGAAAACGGCAATCGCGGTAGAGAATCTCGTCGGCGCTGTAACCGGTAAGGCGCTCGAAGCCCTGATTCACGTAGATCAGGATGTTCTCGTCACCTTCCTGTTCGGCCACCACGATGCCATCGTCCGAGGCATTCACCACTCTCTCGAGCAGCTCGGGGCTGATCATGTGGGGTCTTTTCATCTGGCACTGATCCTTGCGGCTAAAGAACCCGGCCCTTGTGACCGAGCCCGAGAGTACGGGTATCGGGTGCCTGTCCGTGTGCCCGGACATTCCAGCACCATCATCGGTTTCACTATGGCGGGGAGACGCGGCTTATGCAATCGCAGCCGCTAATGTGTCGGGGGCCAGCGCCTGTCCCGGGCCCCCGTCGCGAGGTTTGGCAGACCGCTCCGTCCGGTATCAGTCGTCTTCCACTTCCGGCAGACGTTGCGCACACAGGGCGGCCGCCGTGGCGACACCGGCTAGAATCAGCAGCAGCCACTCGCTGCCCAGCCATTGGGCCAGACCGCCGATGGCCAGACCCAGCACCAGCATCAGCACGCCGGTGAGGGTGTTGGACAGAGCCACGTAGAGCGCGCGATTGTCAGCGCTGGCGAGATCCACTACGTAGGTCTTGCGTCCCAGACGAATGCCGGAATGTGCGATCACCAGCAACCCGTAGACCACGGCATAACTCCAGACGCTGTCGGAAAGCGCTCCGGGCCACCACACCATGCTGCCGGCCAGCGCGCAGCACACGGCGGCACCGGCGCCGGCGTTGCGCATCACGCGCCGACTCGAGGTATCGGCAAGCTTGCCCCAGATGGGGCTGGCGACCATGCCCGCCAGGCCTGACACGACCACCAGTACCCCGAGTCCGCCGAGGCTTTCGCCACTCTGCTGCTGGCCCAGCAGCGCGATGTAGGGGAGTGCCAGGGCACTTGAGAGCAACAGCGCACGCGCCAGATTGAAATTGCGGAAGGCGGCGTCATGGCGCAGCTGGCTGAACCCCTGGCGCACGGTGTCCCAGGCATTGGCACCGCCGCTGGTGGCGCCGCGATCTTCCTTGATCAGCGCCGCGCAGAAAGCATTCAGGCTCCAGCCCAGTGCCGCGATCGCCATCAGGGTGGCAAGCACCTGTTGACCGGGCTGTTCGCCCAGCAGCATCAGAACACCCCCCGCGAGCAACGTCATGGCGCCGGCCAGGCTGCCACTCCATCCCATCAGGCGGCCACGGCGCTGCCTGGCGATCGTCTTGCCCAGCACGTCCTTGGTGGCGATGGAGGCCACGCCACGCCCCAGTGACAGCACGACCAGACACCCCAGCACCAAGCCACCGGCCAGGCTGCCGCCCAGGCCACTGTCACCGTCGCCTCGAGAGAGCAGCGTGATGATCACCAGGCTGAAGGCCATCAGCGCTTGCAGCACGGACCCCGCGACCCAGACCCATTTGCGCCGCGGGAGCGGGCGGATGAAGCCCGCCACCACCAGTTGCGGCAGCAGGGCGCCGGCTTCACGAATCGGCACCAGCAGCCCCACCATCCACACCGGGGCGCCGATCAATCCCAGCAGCCACGGCAGCACCAGGCGTGCACTTGCCAGCTCGTCGGCCAGCTTGGTCCCCAGCGAGGCCAGCAGATGACGCCAGACATTGCCGGGCTGCTGATGGCAGGCATCCTCGGAGATATCCTTGCACATGCGCGAGTCTTCATCGCCGGTCATGCGCTCGAAGAAGCGGCTCTGGGCGCCGCTGGTGGTGTCCTTGACCTGGTCCTGCTCCGGGCGTTGTCCCGTGGCGTGCTCCTTCTGGGGGTCAGGCGTCCCTGTCGTCGTGGCCTCCGTCGAGGCATCTGACGAGGGCCTTGAGGCCGAGCGCGAGGAGGGAGACGATGGGGACGAGGACGATGACGGGTCTGACATGCATGGCTCCGAAGGTCGGCGGCTGAAACCTCATTATTCCGTGCCCGTGCGGGGATGCCCAGTGCCAGTTGTCGACGCTCTCATCCCTGCACGCATTTCGGCATTGACCCGGACGCCTCGCTGCAGTGAAGTGGGAACGGCAACTCTTCACTCACGATTGGAACGCTCGCTCTCATGGATCAACCGTCCACGCTCAAGATTCGCATTCACTACTGCACCGGCTGCAACTGGCTGCTGCGCGCGGCTTGGTATGCCCAGGAACTGCTCTCCACCTTCGGGGAAGCGCTGGATGAGGTCGCTCTCGCGCCCAGTCACGGCGGGCACTTCGAGGTGCTCTGCCAGCCTGCGCCTGACGCCGAATGGCAGGTGCTCTGGGAGCGCAAGCGGGATGGCGGCTTCCCGGACAGCCGTGACCTCAAGCAACGCGTGCGTGATGTGCTCGACCCGGAGCGCGATCTCGGTCATATCGACCGCGCCAGCCGCGAACAGGGCACCCCGACACCGTGACGAGTGCCCCGATCCGCGTCACCACCATTTCTTGCGCTTGAGCAGCCACATCTGCATCGCGACCACCCCAAGCGTCATGCCGACGAACAGCGTGAAGCCCCATGGGCTCTCGCTGCCGGGAATCCCGCCGACATTGACGCCCAGCAGTCCGGTGAGGAAGCCCAGCGGCAGGAAGACGGCGGTGATGACGGAGAGCAGGTACATGCGCTGGTTGAGCTGCTCGTTGTGCTCACTCATGCGCTGCTCGTGAAGGATCAGGGCGCGTTCCTGCATGGCCTGAAAGTCCTCCACATAACGCGACAGCTGGTTGGCGATCTCGCGCAGGTCCAGTCGCGCCTGCTCATCGATCCACAAGGGCCCCTGAGCCAGCTGGGCCAGGCAGTCGCGCTGAGGACCCATGAAGCGCCGCAGGGTGATCAACGGGCGGCGTAGCCGCGTGATGTCGTCGGGATCGATCTCCACGTCATTGAGCTGATCCTCCTCGAGGATCGCCAGTTGATCGTCAAGGCGGTGGCTGAGCTCGGCGACGCGATCAACCAGCGCATCGCTGATCATCGCCAGCAGCCAGGAGATGTTTTCGGCTCCCTGGCCGGCTTCCAGCTGCTCGCGTACCTGGGTGATCGACTGGAAGGGGCGTCGGCGCAGGGTGATCAGGCGAGTCGGGCTCATCCACAGGCGCAGTGACAGCAGGTCTTCCGGCGCGGCACCCGGGTTGAGATTGATGCCGCGCAGGGTGGTGACGATGCCGCCGCCGAAACGTGCGACGCGTGGGCGTGTGTCCAGCTCGGTGAGGGCCTCGATGCTGGGATCATCCAGCTGCGCGATGCCGGCGAGATAATCATTGACGTCGCCTCGCGTGTAATCGAGGTGCATCCAGATCAAGGCCTCCGGCTCCTGCCAGGCCTGGCGCAGCTCATCATCGCTCAAGAGGGTCGCGCTGCCCTTGCCGTCGAGACGGTAGGCGCTGACCAGCGCCGTGGAGGGGGGATCGGGCTGCGGGTTGGCGTGCGGTAGCTGCGAAGAGGGGCTGGTGGTCATCGTAAAGCGTCCTTTGCGTACACGGGCTTGCAGCTGCACGCCACGCGCGCGATGCTCAAGCCTGCGACGCGCATGGCGGGCATGGGCGTCAGGTCGACACCGCCAGGATAGCGGTATCCGAATTGCGAGGAAGCATGCCATGAGTCAGGACAGGGAGGCCATGCTCTATGGTCTGGGAGCGGTCGGGCTGTGGTCGACCGTGGCAACGGCCTTCAAGCTGGCGCTGGCGCAGATGTCGCCGCTGGAGCTGGTGTGGCTGGCAGCGCTGGTCTCCTGGCTGTTGATCGGCGTGCTGATGTGGCGTCAGGGTCGGCTGCGCGAGGCGCTCGCCAGCGGCTGGAAAGGCGGCTGGCGGACAGCGGCCTGGGCCGGGCTGATGAACCCGGTCGGCTATTATCTAGTGCTGTTCGGTGCCTACGCACGTCTGCCGGGGCAGGAGGCCATGGCGCTCAACTATACCTGGGCACTGGCGATGGCCTTTCTTGCCGTGCCGATCCTCGCGCAGCGCCTGACGCGCATCGATGTCGCGGCAGGGCTGATCGCCTACGCCGGGGTGTGGACCATCGCCACCCGCGGGCAGGTGTTCGATGTCGCCTTCGCCGACCCCCTCGGCGTCGGACTGGCGCTGGGCTCGACCCTGCTGTGGGCCCTCTACTGGCTGCTGAACGCGCGGGATGCCCGCGCCCCGCTGGTCGCCCAGTGGCAGAACTTCAGCGTCGCCTTGCCGGTCCTGACCTTGCTGGTGGCCATCGGGCCGGGGTTTGGCAACTTCATCGGGGAAGACGCCAATCCTCAGGCGCTGATGGCCGGGCTCTATGTCGGCCTGTGCGAGATGGGCATCGCCTTCGTGCTCTGGCAGCTGGCGGTCCACAAGGTGTCGCGTACCGCCAAGGTCTCCAATCTGATCTTCCTGTCTCCCCCCGTGTCGTTGACGCTGCTGCACTTCATCGTCGGCGAGCCGATCCTGACCTCGACACTCGCGGGGCTGGTGCTGATTCTGGCAGGCCTGGGCCTGCAGCAGCTGCAGAAGGCGCCGGAGACACTGTCACACACGACATGAGCGCGCTCCGCCCGCGTCTGCATCCTCAGGGCGTGCTAGTCCGTGGGCAGGATCAGACGGCCGGCATCCACCACGATCAATGGGTCCGGCGTGCCGATCAGCCGTGGGTCCTTGCCGGGGTAGTCGAGCTGGCTGAGCACATGGCGCAGCGCGCCGATGCGAGCACGACGCTTGTCATCGGAGCGAATCAGCGTCCAGGGCGCGTGGCGACTGTGGGTACGCGCGAACATCGCCTCGGCCGCGGTGGTGTAGTCGTCCCACTTCTCCTGGGCCACGGCGTCCATCGGTGACAGTTTCCAGCGCGTCAGCGGGTCGGCGGCGCGCTTGGCGAAACGATTGGACTGCTCTTCCCGGGAGACCGAGAAATAGAGCTTGACCAGATGCAGGCCATCCTCGACCCACAGGCGCTCCTGCTGTGGCACCTGGACGAGAAAACGCTCGACCTCGTCAGGGCTGGCGAAGCCCATCACCGCCTCGACTCCTGCACGGTTGTACCAGCTGCGATCGAACAGCACGACCTCACCACTGGTGGGAAAGCGCGAGACGTAGCGCTGGAAGTACCACTGTCCCTTCTCCGTCTCGTTGGGCTTGTCCAGTGCCACGATGCGCGCGAAACGCGGGTTGAGGTATTCCATGAAGCGCTTGATGGTGCCGCCCTTGCCGGCGGCGTCACGCCCCTCGAACACGATGGCCAGCCGCTCGCCACTGTCACGCAGCCAATGCTGGACCTTGAGCAGCTCGATCTGCAGGGCCCGCTTCTCGGCCTCGTAGACCTTGCGCTTGAGCCGCTTGTCGTAAGGGTAGGCGTCGCTGGAGACCGGCCCGAGCGTCATGTGGGGAGTTTCGGGGGCCGACGGGGGCTGCCCGGTTGCCGCATGCGCGGGTGTCGCTGTGGGGGGGGACTTGCCGGGGACTGCCTTGCGGGACTGGCTCATGGTGGAATCCTCAGTGCTCTGAAGGGCGAAGCGCCCCGGGCGGGGCACGATGGACGAGCGTGATGAAAAGCGTGGCGGCAGGGCATGACAAGAGGGCTTGTCGGGAGGACGTATCGAGAGGGCGTATCGAGAGGGCGCATCGAGAGGACACGCCCTTCGGGAAACCACCGTCACCTTTGATTCTGGCCGGGATGCCCCATGTCATGTTCAGGCAAGGTAGACACGTGCAGGGTCATTGTGTGGCAGGTAGCGCGAGCGGCTCGAGCGTCGGCCAGATGTTGTCCAGCAACCTCGGCTGGGCCTTGGCCGTCGGGTGGATACGGTCCTGTTGCATCAGTTTCTGGCCGGCCGGCGCCGTGGCGATGCCCTCGAGAATGAAGGGCACCAACGGCACGGAGTATTCGTCGGCCAGGTCTCGATAGACCTGGCGGAAGGCGTCGGTATAGGCCGGGCCATAGTTGGGCGGGATCTCGATCCCCAGCAGCACGGGCTGGGCGCCGGCATCCTCCACGGCATCGATCATGCTGGCCAGATTGGATTGCATGCGCGCAGGCGGCAGGCCGCGCAGGCCATCATTGCCGCCCAGTTCGATCATCACCAGCGAAGGGTCGTGTCGGTCGAGCAGTGCCGGCAGGCGATTCAGGCCGCCTTCGGTGGTATCGCCGCTGATGCTGGCATTGATGACCTCAGGCGCATCGTTGCCCAGGGTGTCCTCGAGGCGCTCGTCGAGCAACGCGACCCAACCCCGGCTGCTGTCGATGCCGTAGCCGGCCGAGAGGGAGTCGCCGACCACCAGCCAGGGAGCCGGCGCCTCTGCCAGCGCCACCTGAGGCGCCAGCACGGCCACGAGGGTCAGTGCCGTACTGGCAAGCGCATTGCGCAGCCGCGTGAGTCCGGCAGTCTTGCGCGTGACGCGCGGTTCGGCGACTCGGGACAGACGTTGCGTTTCACGGCGATTCACCAGCCATCTCTGCATTCCTCATCTCCATCATCTGCACACGTTTCACATCCGTTTCGGGGACTGGCGTTCATGGCCATCCCGTTCACAACCATAAGCGAGCAGACACGATGTCACATAACGCCTCCATTAACGACGCCCCCTTTGCGTCGGATCAAGCGTCAGTCGCGGCACCGTCAGCAGCGAATCCGCAGGCGCCGACGGCAGTCCTCAATGTCACGGGTCTGACCCAGCGTGTCGCCAGCGGTGACGGCCAGTTGACCATTCTTGAAGATCTAGAGCTTGCCGTGGCAGCCGGCGAGAGCGTGGCGATCATCGGGGCCAGTGGTTCCGGAAAATCCACGCTGCTGGGGTTGCTGGCGGGGCTGGACAGTCCGACCCAAGGCGATATTCGCCTGTTCGGCACCTCGCTTGCCGGATTGGATGAAGACGGGCGTGCGGCGCTGCGCGCGGGGCAGGTGGGCTTCGTGTTCCAGAACTTCCAGCTGCTGCCGACCCTGACGGCGCTGGAGAACGTGCTGATGCCGTTGGAGCTGGCGCCCCGGGGCGATATCGAGGCCAGGGCGCGCGACTGGCTGGCGCGGGTCGGGCTGGGAGAGCGTCTTGATCACCTGCCGCGTCATCTGTCTGGCGGCGAGCAGCAGCGGGTGGCGATCGCCCGCGCCTTCGTGGCGGGACCGGGGCTGGTGTTCGCCGATGAGCCCACCGGCAATCTGGATACCGCTACCGGTGATCGCATCGCGGAGCTGCTGTTCACGCTCAACCGTGAGCGCGGCACCACGCTGATTCTGGTCACCCATGATCTGACCCTGGCCAGACGCTGTGATCGCTGTCTGACGCTGGAAGCCGGCAAGCTGGTCGAATGGCAGGACGATGCCTCGGCACCTGCGGTGGCCACACCGCAAGGAGGGCAGCATGACTGATGCCAGCATGACATCTGACGCGCGATCGCCGCGCGGGGGCGCCATGCGTCTGCCGCTTGCGTTGCGTGGCCTGCTGCGGGACCTGCGTGCCAGTGATGTGCGGGCGCTGTTTCTGGCGTTGATGCTGGCGGTGGCCGCGACCACCATGATCGGCTTCTTTCTGGATCGTCTGGATCGTGGTCTCACGCGCCAGGCGGGACAGCTGCTGGGGGGAGATCTGGTGCTGGAGTCCAGCAATCCACTGGACCCGCGTTTCCGGCAGGCCTTCGAGGAGGCCGGGCTCGAGATGTCGCCGCAGCTGGGCATGGTCTCGATGGCCTCGCATGGCGACAGCTTCGTGCTCTCGAGCCTCAAGGCAGTCTCGCCGGGGTATCCGCTGATGGGGCAGGTCGAGCTTGCCTCCGATACGCCCGAGACCCGAATCGCGGGGGCGGACGGCAAGCCTGCCGACGACGGGTCGGCTGATGGCGAGAGAGCCGCCACGCGCCCCGCCATCCCGCCACCCGGGGAGGCCTGGCTGGTGCCACGCCTGGCCACGGCGCTGGGAGTGTCGCCGGGGGATACCCTCACCGTGGGACGCAAGACCCTGACCCTGACCGGTCTGATCACTCGTGAGCCGGACCAGCAGGGTGGTTTCTCCGAATTCAGCCCGCGCCTGATGTTCAACATGGCGGATCTCGAGGCGACCGGTCTGATCCAGCCCGGTTCACGCATGGAATATCGCCTGCTGGCCGCTGGCGATCCGGCGGCGGTGCAGCAGGCGCGCGATGCCATCGCGCCGCTGCTGGCGAGTGCCGACAATGCCGAGGTGCGCCTCAAGGACGTGCGCGAGGATCGCCCGCGACTGGGGCGCTCACTGGAGCGTGCCGACAAGTATCTGAGTCTGGCCGGACTGGTGGCGGTGCTGCTGGCCGGGGTCGCGGTGGCGATGTCGACGCGCCGCTATGTGGAACGCCATCTGGACAGTGCCGCGCTATGGCGTTGCTTCGGGGCTTCCCAGCGTCAGCTGTCACGGTTGTTTGCCGCTCAGCTTGGCTGGCTGGCGCTGCTGGCCAGTACCCTGGGGGCCGTATTGGGGCTGCTGGGGCAGATGGGGCTGGTGGCACTGCTGGAGCGCTTCCTGCCGCTGGAGCTGCCGGCGCCGGGCCCCTTGCCGCTGGCATTGGGGATTCTGACGGCACTGGCGGTGCTGGCCGGCTTCGCCGGTCCGATGCTGCTGCGCCTGCGTCAGGTCAGTGCGCTCAAGGTGCTGCGGCGTGAACTGGCCCCGCTGCCGGCCTCGGCCTGGGTGGTGGTGGCGATGGCCAGTCTGGTGTTCGGCGCCTTGATGTGGCTCTACTCGGGCGATCTCATGCTGGCGGCCGGGTTGCTGGTCGGTGGCATCATCGGGCTGGGACTGTTGCTGGTGGTGGGGCAGCTGCTGCTGTCACTGATGGTCAAGGTGGTGGCGCGTACGCGGGGACAGGGCGGCTGGAGTCGGCCGGTCCGTCTGGCGGGCGGGCTGCTGGCGAGGCGTCGCGGCGCCAGTCTCGGTCAGCTGGTGGCCTTCGCCGTCACCTTCGCGGCCGTGGCACTGATCGCGCTGGTGCGTGGTGATCTGATCAGCCGCTGGCAGGCGCAGATTCCGGCCAATGCCCCCAACCACTTCGCCATCAACATCCAGCCGGGCCAGCAGCAGGCCTTCGGCGAGGAGCTGTCGGCCATCGTGGAGGCGCAAGGGGCGGAGTCGACCCAAGACGGCCTGAGTGAGCTCTATCCAATGGTGCGAGGGCGCATCACCGCCCTGAAAGGCGAATCCTTGCTGGGTCGCTCACAGCAGCGGGCGCTGGAAAATGCCGCTACCCGTGAACGTCAGCCGGACACGGAACAGGCGGCCGGTGGCATGCAGGAAGGCACCGGGGAGGCTGAATCCTCACGCGGCGTGCCCCAGCGTGAGCTCAATCTCACCTGGCATCGTGATCTGCCTGATCACAACCGCGTGACGGCAGGTGACTGGGCGCCGCTCGAGGACTTCGCGGATGCCGAACCCTCGCGCCGTCAGGCCATCGCCGAGGCGCAGGGGGTGCCGGTCTCGATGGAGGAAGACCTGGCGCAGCGCATGGGACTGTCCATCGGCGATAGCCTGTCGTTCACCATCGGCAGCGAGACCCTCAAGGCGCAGGTGGTCAATCTGCGCCATGTGGACTGGGACAGCTTCATGCCCAACTTCTATGTGATCTTCCCGCCCGGGGCGCTCGAGAGCTTCGCCCACAGCTACATGACGGCGTTTCATCTCGAGGATGAGGGAGCGCTGGCACCGCTGGTGCGCGATTACCCCAGCGTGTCCCTGATCAACATCGACGCGATTCTCACGCGGGTGCAGGAGCTGATCGCCCAGGTCTCGCGGGCCGTCGAGCTGATTCTCGGTCTGGTACTGCTGGCCGGTGCCAGCGTGCTCTACGCGGCCCTGGTGGCCAGCCGCCCCGCACGAGAACACGAAGGCGCGCTCTACAAGGTATTCGGTGCCGGGCAGAGCCTGCTGGCCCGCCTGCAGGCTGCCGAGTTCGTGCTGCTGGGGGCGTTGAGCGGTCTGCTGGGTGCGATGCTGGCGGAAGGGGCGGCGGTCGGGCTCTATTCCGGCTGGCTGGGCCTGCCGGTGGTGCTGCATCCGTGGCTGTGGCTCGGCCTGCCGCTGATCGGCGCTTTGCTGGTCGGCGGGCTGGGCTTCTGGCTGTCGCGGGAAGTGCGCCGCCAGCCGCCCATGGCAGGGCTGCGCGCCCTGCAGTGAGCACGGAAAGGCAGCGTCAGCGCAGTGCATGACGCCGCCGCAGGATGGCCTCGGGATCGTCGTGTCGATCGTGAGGCCATCCTGCGTTAACAATGATGCTGATTCATGTGAATCGGACCGCCGGCTGAGGTATCATGCTGGTCCTGATCTTACCCCTAGATGGCGATCCGGCCGCGCCGGAATTCGCTGTCGTCATCACCCTTCAGGCGAGGACACCCGATGTTCACCCGTGACATGCAGATTGCCGGTTTTGATGATGCGCTCCTGAGCGCCATGGACGACGAAGTCGTTCGCCAGGAAGCTCACATCGAGCTGATCGCCTCCGAGAACTACGCCAGCCCCCGCGTCATGCAGGCGCAAGGCTCCCAGCTGACCAACAAGTACGCGGAAGGCTACCCGGGCAAGCGTTACTACGGCGGTTGCGAGTTCGTCGACAAGGTCGAGCAGCTGGCCATCGATCGTGCCTGCGAACTGTTCGGTGCCACCTACGCCAACGTTCAGCCGCACGCCGGTTCCCAGGCCAACAGCGCTGTCTTCCAGGCGCTGGTCTCGCCGGGCGACACCATTCTGGGCATGAGCCTGGACGCGGGTGGCCACCTGACTCACGGTGCACGTCCGAACTTCTCCGGCAAGCACTACAACGCCGTGCAGTACGGTCTGGGCGAAAACGGCCTGATCGACTACGCCGAAGTCGCGCGTCTGGCGCGTGAGCACAAGCCGAAGATGATCATCGCCGGCTTCTCCGCCTACTCCCAGATCATCGACTGGGCCGAGTTCCGCAAGATCGCCGACGAAGTCGGTGCCTACCTGCTGGTTGACATGGCCCACGTGGCCGGTCTGGTCGCCGCCGGTGTCTACCCGAGCCCGCTGCCCCACGCCCACGTCGTCACCACCACCACGCACAAGACCCTGCGCGGTCCGCGTGGCGGCCTGATCCTGTCTGCCGAAGGCAATGCCGACATCGAGAAGAAGCTGAACTCCGCCGTCTTCCCGGGTGGCCAGGGTGGTCCGCTGATGCACGTCATCGCGGCCAAGGCGATCTGCTTCAAGGAAGCGATGGATCCGTCCTTCAAGACCTACCAGCAGCAGGTCGTCAAGAACGCCCAGGCCATGGCGTCCGTGTTCCTGGAGCGTGGCTTCGAAGTCGTCTCCGGCGGCACCGAGGACCACCTGTTCCTGCTGTCACTGGTCAAGCAGGGCCTGACCGGCAAGGACGCTGACGCTGCCCTGGGCCGTGCCCACATCACCGTCAACAAGAATGCCGTGCCGGGTGACCCGCAGTCGCCGTTCGTCACCTCCGGTCTGCGTATCGGCACCCCGGCCGTCACCACGCGCGGCTTCAAGGAGCAGGAGTGTCTGGATCTGGCGGGCTGGATCTGCGACATCCTCGAGGCGATGGTCGCCGGCGATTCCGCCGCTGCCGAAGCCGAGGTACAGGCCAAGGTCTCCGAGGTCTGTGCACGTCTGCCGGTCTACGCCTGAGTTCCTGACGGATGGCGCTCGCCGACACATGATGTTCGCATCATGAGGGAGCTGGCCATCGGTTCGGAGTAAGGTGCTCGAGAACGCCTGTCGCGAAAGCGGCAGGCGTTTTTTTGTGCCCGGCTCACGTCCAGATGGGGCGACATGTCGTTGATCCGTGGTCCACAAGCGCTCAGAAAGATCAGTCCTGATGCTCGCGGGGACACGCTAGGCTTCTTGATGCGTGATCCATCTCGTGGTGAGGAGACTTTCATGGCCGTGAAGACGCACGACGTTATGCACCATGCCTTCCTGATTCTGGTCGAGCACAGTGGCAATACCTCGCTGAGCAGCCAGGGGAGCGGGGAGATGCGACTCTCCGTCGCGACACTGGGCTCGCTCAAGGCGGCCGAGCGACTGGTCAGTGAGCTGATCGCCCAGGGGGTCAGTCAGATCGAGCTCTCGGCAAGCTTCGGCGTGGCGGGCGAGGCCGCGGTGAGAACGGTGGTGGCCGATAGCGGCGCCGAGCGAACGGTGATGATCGGTCGTGTCCGGTTCGCGACGTGAGCGAAGATGGCGCGAAGTCTGGTGAAGTTGAATAATCCTTGCGCAACATGGAGTTGCGTAAAGGTGTGACCAAAGTCGGGTCTCACCCTTGGTCTAAGGTGTCTTGTTGGCATGTCTGACATGGGCTATTCCTTGACGGACAAGAGCGCACCGCGACCCATCCTGCGAGGGAGGTGAGCGAGCCACAATTGACGCGCCACGCCATCAAGGAACGTTCGATCATGCCCACGCCACCCAGGAGTGCAGCAGGCGGCCACCCGCGCGCCAGCACGTCATCCCCAACGTCAGCGACCGCCAGTGAATCGTCGACCACCGCCCGTGTCGATGTGGCGGAATGGCTGGCGCAGGCCATCTTCGAGAATCGTTATCCGCCGGGCAGTCTGATCCCTCGTGAGCTGGATCTCTGCGATCAGCACGCCCAGAGCCGTGCCACCGTACGCACCGCGATCCATAGTCTGGTCAATGCCGGCATCCTGACCCGCACCACCGGGCAGGGCACGCGCGTCAATCCGCTCAGCGAGTGGCATCTGCTCGACCCACGCGTCACCGGCTGGATGACACGCTATGCGATGCCGCATCCGCAGCTGGCACGGGATATCTACGCCTTCCGCATTTCCATCGAACCCTTCGTTGCCGCACTGGCGGCCACCGAGGCCACCGCCCAGGACCTGTCCGCCATCGAGCAGGCCTACGACGGCATGGCGGCGGCGGTGCATGGCGGCAGCGCCATGGAAGAATTCGATCGTGCCGACATCGCCTTCCATGACGCCATCTTCGCCGCGACCCACAACGTCATCTGGGCACAGCTCGGCCATGTGCTCAAGCCTTCGATCAGCCTGCTGGTGGCGACCTCCAACCACAACGCCTCGGAGCTGGGCGACAGTCTCGGTCGCCATCGTGCGGTGATGGAGGCCATTCGTCTGCGCCAGCCGGAGGCGGCCCATGCCGCGACCCTGCATGTGCTGGACCGCACCGGGCGCGATCTCGGACTCGCCATGCCCGAGGTGGCTGATGGGCCGCACGGTGTCGGGCGCGCCCAGGAGCCGCTGGAGCTGCTGCGTCGTTTCGGTCAGCTGCCCAGTCTCTCCGCCCCCCTGTCAAGAGAGTGACCCGCGCCCTGGGCGTCGCCACGCCGGGAAGTGTCTGCACGTCTTCCCTCCGCCAAAGAACGTCATAACAAGTCATAACACGTCATAACAACACGCCAGGAGTTCCACCATGCCGCATTCCACCACGTCCCACCGTCCGTCCCTCGCCTCCGGGCGTTTCGCGCTCAAGGCGCTTGCCCTTTCAACGGCGCTGGCCGCCAGTGCGATGGCCGCGCCCAGCTGGGCGGCCGAGTACGAATGGACCTTCCAGACCTCGGAAACGGCCGGTGAGCCGCAGTTCGAAGTCAAGAAGGCCTGGGCCGAGAACATCAAGACCATGTCGGATGGGCGCATCGCCATCGAGATCCTGCCGGTCAATGCCGTGGTACAGGCCAACCAGACGCTGGACGCCGTCAGCGCCGGCATCCTGCAGGGCCACCTGACGGACCCGTCCTACTTCTCGGGCCAGAATCCGGCCTTCGGCATGCTAGGCAACCTGGTGGGTGCCTGGGGGGATCCACTGGAATATCTCGAGTACATGCAGCACGGCGGTGGTGAGGCGCTCTACAACGAGCTGGTCGAGCCCTACGGCGTGCATCTGATCGGCGCAGGCGCCACCGGGCTTGAGTCCTTCGTCTCCAAGAAGCCGGTGCGTACCGTCGATGATCTCAAGGGCCTCAAGGTGCGTGCGCCGGAAGGCATGGTCTACAACATCTTCCAGAAGGCCGGTGCAGCCCCCGTCAACCTGCCGGGCTCCGAGGTCTACACCGGTCTCGAGAAGGGCGTGATCGACGCGGCGGATTACACCGTGTTCGCCACCAATGATGACCAGGGCCTGCACAGCTTCGCCAAGTACCCGTCCTATCCGGGCTTCCACTCGCTGCCGATGGTGGCGGTGTCGATGAACAAGGACATCTGGGACGGCCTGCCGGCGGATCTCAAGGCGATCATGGAGACCGCGACTGACTCGATGGCCTACGACATGGTCTTCACCCTCAAGGCACGTGACCTCAAGGCGGTGAGCGCGGCGCGAGCCAATCCGGATATCGAGGTGATCGACATGGCACCGGAAGAGCGCGCCAAGTTCCGTCGCATCGCCCAGCAGGAATGGAAGGTATGGGCCGAGAAGAACGAGCTGACCGGCAAGGTCTACGAGTCCGTGGTCACCTTCCTCACCGACCGCAACCTGATGTAAGCGTCCACTCGCTGTCATCGGCCGCGTGACAAGAGTCGCCGGGGCGAGACGTCGACAGGATCAAGACGATCAGGAAAGACGCGGGAGATGATGATCGGCGTGCTCACTGGGCGCGCCGATCCTCCTTGAGCAAGCCAGTTAGCAAGGAATTCGATATGGCAGAACATGATGTGGCGTCGCCGGGCCTGCCGGAGGCGTCGGATGACCACGACCCGAATCTGGGCACGCGCACGCCGCTGGACCGACTGGTCGGCAAGGGCACGCGCGCCGCGGCGTGGCTGGTATTGCTGGCGATGGCGATCAGCGTGTTCGAGGTGGTGATGCGCTATGGCCTCGACTCGCCGACCTCCTGGGTCCACGAGACGGTGATCTTCCTGGTCGCGACCAGCTTCGCGCTGGGCGGGCCGGCGGCGCTGGCCAACAACCGCCACATTCGCGTGCGTGTGCTCTACGACCTGGTCGGCACGCGCTTTCGCTACGTGCTGGACTGCTTCAATGACGTGATGACGCTCGTGTTCTGCATGGCGATGAGTTACGCAGGCTGGGTCATGTTCTGGCGCGCCTCGCACAGCCCGCTGGGCGAATGGCAGCTGGAGCGCTCCGGTACCTCGTGGAACCCGCCGTTTCCGGCGCTGACCAAGGGGGTGATCCTGTTCGCGCTGGCGGTGATGACCCTGCAGGCGCTGTGGCATCTCTACCAGACCTTCTTCTCTCCCCGTCCGCCCGAAGGGGAAAGTGACGCCGCTGCCCACCCGGCACAAGAGACGCGTACCACGTCAGACAAGGAGCAGTGCTGATGGATATCGCAACGGCTACCATGCTGCTGGTCGGCGGCATCTTCGCGCTGCTGGTCACCGGCCTGCCGCTGGCCTTCGTCACCGGCCTGGTCGCGCTGGCCTACACCTTCGGCTGGTTCGGCCCGATGGCGCTGCCGCTGGTCACCAGTCGTGTCTATGGCTTCGTCACCGAGTATTCGCTGGTGGCGGTGCCGATGTTCGTGTTGATGGCCTCGCTGCTGGATCGCTCCGGCATCGCCAAGGACCTGTTCAATGCCATGCGCGTGATGGCCGGACGCCTGCCCGGCGGCGTGGCGATCCAGACCATCGTGGTGGCGTTCTTCCTGGCGGCGATGTCCGGCATCATCGGCGGCGAGATCGTGCTGCTGGGGATTCTGGCGCTGCCGCAGATGCTCCGGCTCGGCTATGACAAGCACATCGCCATCGGCGTGGTGTGTGCCGGGGGCTCGCTGGGCACCATGATGCCGCCCTCCATCGTGCTGATCATCTATGGCCTGATCGCCAACCAGTCGATTGCCGATCTGTTCACCGCGGCGATCACCCCGGCCATCGTGCTGATGGCAAGCTATATCCTCTATGTGCTGATCCGCTGCCTGCGCAATCCCGCGCTGGGGCCGGTGATGCCCGAGGAGGAACGGCGTGCCAGCTTCCAGAGCAAGCGTGAGCTGCTCAAGGCCGTCGGCGTGCCGGCGATCATCGCGGGACTGGTGCTGGGTTCCATCTATGGCGGGGTGGCCTCGGTGACGGAGGCAGCGGCGATGGGCAGCTTCGGCGTGCTGGTGGCGGTGATGCTGCGGGGTGAATTCTCCATCACCCTGATGCAGCGTGCGCTGTCCCAGACCATGAACACCTGCGGCATGATCATCTGGATCGGTATCGGGGCGGCGGCGCTGGTCGGGGTCTACAACCTGATGGGCGGCAACCGCTTCGTGTCGAGCATGATTCTCGGCCTCGATATCCCGCCACTGGCGATCATCATGGTGATGATGGCGATCCTGCTGCTGCTGGGTCTGTTCCTCGACTGGATCGGCATCGCGATGCTGACCCTGCCGATCTTCGTGCCGATCATCGTTCAGCTCGGCTATGACCCGGTATGGTTCGGCGTGCTGTTCGCGGTCAACATGCAGGTGTCCTTCCTGTCGCCTCCCTTCGGGCCTGCCGCCTTCTATCTGAAAGGCGTGGCACCGGAAGGCATCAGTCTCAAGGATATCTTCGTCTCGCTGCTGCCGTTCATCGCCATCCAGCTGTGCGTGCTGGCGATGTTGCTGCTGTGGCCGCAACTGTCACTGTGGCTGGTCTAGTCTCAACAGATGTTGCTGATGGCCGAAGACTCGACGCCCTCGCAGATGCGAGGGCGTCGTCGTTCGTGACGACAGGTTTGCGCTGCAATGTGGCGACGCGACATGCATCAGGGGATTTGTGCTCATTGTTGGTGCAAGCAAGCCGGCGGTGAATCAGAGTTGAGAGTTGAGAGGCCAGACTGTCATTGCGACTGCACCATCTTGGCACATTCCCTGCAATGCTCTTGGCAGGCTTGCCTGGCGCAACGAGACCGCACCGCGGGGATGCCTGGCACGCTGCAGCACTTCATGAGGAGAGTTCACATGTCAGAGACTCAAGCACCGCTGTTGTTGCTGACCGACCTGGATGGCTCGCTGCTGGACCATCACGATTACTCGCCGGGTCCGGCGCGCAGCTGGCTGACCCGCCTGCGTGCTCGCGGCGCCTGGGTCGTGCCCAATACCTCCAAGACCGCGGCTGAACTCACGCCCTTGATGCGCTCGCTGGGGCTGGCGGGTCAGCCCTGGATCGCCGAGAACGGAGGCGTCGTGGCGCTGCCGGCCTCCTGGCTCAGTGCCTATCCACTGGAGGAGGCCAGTGCCCCGGATGCGCACGGCCTGTGCCGTATCGCGGTGGCCATGCCGCGCCGCGCGATTCTCGAGGTGCTGGAGGGACTGAGCGAGGAATTCGCCTTTGAAGGCTTTGCCGCGATGTCGGTGGCAAGAATCAGCGAGCTGACGGGGCTGGGAGAGGCGGATGCGGCGCTGGCGGGGGAGCGTGATGCCAGTGAACCGCTGGTATGGCAGGACGCGCCGGAGCGCCTCGAGGAGTTCCGCACGCGCCTGGCCAGCCATGGCCTCAAGCTGACGCGGGGCGGGCGTTTCCATCATGTGACGGGCGACACTGACAAGGGGGTGGCGGCGCGCTATCTGATCGCGCGCTACCGGCTCTGTGAGCGGGTGCGTCCCTGGACACTGGGCTTCGGTGATGGCGCCAATGACCTGCCATTGCTGGCCGCGGTCGACAACGCTGTCCTGATCCCCGGCGTCGGTGATACCTCACAGCGCGATCGGGAGCTTGCCGAGTATCCGCTACTGGCGGATGAACGCCGCTGTTTTCGCGCCAATCACCCCGGGCCGCAGGGATGGGTCGAGGGATTACGTCACTGGCTGGCCAATGGCCAGCCGGAAGAATGGACATCCAGAGGCCTGCGCGCCTGACGCCTGCCTGATGCGTGTCTTCGGTATGACAAGGAGCTGACATGAGCGATTTTTACCAGAATGGCATCATCACCAACTTCCATAACCTGACCGACCGTCCGGTGGAGGACCTTGAAGCGGATCTGATGCGCTTCTCCCGCAAGCGGCCGATGAGCCTGATTCTGCCCTCGCTGTATTCCGAGCTGGAAGGCCCCGCGCTCAAGCACATCGTCGATGAGCTGGCGCAGGTGCCGTATCTCAGCGAGATCGTGATCGGGCTGGATCGTGCCGACCGCGACCAGTTCGAGCATGCCAAGGAGTTCTTCTCTCACCTGCCACAGCATCACCGTATCCTGTGGAACGACGGGCCGCGCCTGCGTGCACTGGATGAAGAGCTGACCGAGCATGGTCTGGCACCGATGGAGGCCGGCAAGGGGCGCAACGTCTGGTATTGCTCCGGTTACGTGCAGTCATCAGGCATCGCCGAGGCGGTGGCACTGCATGACTGCGATATCGTCACCTATGATCGCGGCCTGCTGGCGCGTCTGATCTACCCGGTCGCCCATCCGCAGTTCAACTACGAATTCTGCAAGGGCTACTATTCGCGCATCGCTCAGGGCAAGCTCAATGGGCGCGTGGCACGTCTGATGGTCACGCCGTTGATCCGTGCGCTCAAGAAGGTCTATGGCCCGCTGCCGTATCTGGATTATCTCGACAGCTATCGTTATCCGCTGTCCGGTGAGTTCTCGATGCGCACCGACGTGCTGGCGGACATTCGCATCCCCAGCGACTGGGGGCTGGAGATCGGCGTGCTGTCCGAGGTGCATCGCAACTATTCCACCAAGCGTCTGTGCCAGGTGGACATCGCCGATGCCTATGATCACAAGCATCAGCCGCTGTCCGAGGAAGATGCGCTGGGCGGCCTCAATCGCATGAGTCTGGATATCGCCAAGGCCATGTATCGCAAGCTGGCGACGCTGGGGGTCGAGATCCATGGCGAGACTTTCCGCACCATCAAGGCGACCTACTATCGCATCGCGCTGGATCTGATCGAGACCTATTACAACGACGCCGTCATGAATGGCCTGACGGTGGATCGTCACAGCGAGGAAGCGGCAGTGGAGCTGTTCGCCGCCAACATCATGGATGCCGGCAGCGCCTTCCTCGACAACCCGCGTGACAAGCCCTTCATTCCGAGCTGGAATCGGGTGCAGTCCGCGGTGCCGGACCTGCTCGAGCGCATGCATGAAGCGGTGGAGCTGGACAACCAGTAACGACACCTTTCACCAACCGCTTTCATGGGTCACGCACGTTGCGGCAGACACGGGAAGGTAAAACGACAACGGGGCTGCCACTGGCAGCCCCGTTGTCGTTGGCGGGCACGTCGTCAGGTCAGACGACCTCGATGGCCGGTGGGCGCACCGACTGCTCCATCAGCCAGGCTGCCTGATAGGGGCGGCGCGCCATGGCGGGGTCGAAGGCCTTGTCATGACACAGGTGGTCGGTCAACGCGAGGCCCTGCCAGCTTTCCGGCAAGGGCAACACACGCGGCTGGTCGGTGACATTGAGGGCGAACAGCAGGCGGCGTCCCTCGTGGGTGACGCGCTCGAAGACGAAGAAGTCCGGCCCCAGGTCGAACACCTGTTGATGGGCATCGGGGTGGAAGCACGGCTCCTCGCGGCGCAGCGTCATGCGACGCTTCAAGGCATGGAAGACCTCATGGGTCGCGGTGTTGGGGCTGGACAGCAGGGCTTCCAGTTCATCGCGCTGCCACTTGCGGCGGTTGATGGCGCGCAGATGCCCGTCGCGTTCGACCCCTTCCTGGTGATTGGGGGTGGCGGTCAGTGAATGAAGATAGAGGCCGGGAATGCCCTGCAGGCTCAGCATCAGGGTCTGACTGGCGATGAAGCGCTCGATCTGCCACGGGTCCCGTCCACGCCGCGTGCCCTTGAGGGCATCGAAATAGCTGATGTTCAGCTCATAGGGGGTGTCGGCGCGTCCCGGGTTGGCGCGCATGCTGACGTAGCCACCGAAGTCATGCACCAGGCGCACGAGGGTATCGCGCTCATGGTCCGGCAGCAGGCCTTCCAGCGCACGCACGCCGATGCCATCGTGGCTGGCCGTGAAGTTGAAGTAGCTGCATCCCGCCGGCAGAGAGGGCAGGCTGGCGGCCCACTCGGTCAGTGCACTGGCATCCCCGGAGGTCAGGGTATGCAGAGTCAGCGGCGGCAGCGTGAACTGATAGATCATGTGGGCTTCATCGGCCTGGGCGCTGCCCTCGAGAGAGGTCAGGTCCTGCTCGGAAAGGCGGTCGAGGCCGAAATACGACATGTTCTCGGCGTGGGGCACGTTGGTTTCCGTGATCAGCAGGCTGCCGGGGGCCAGATGATCCACGATGGCGCGCAGCAGGCGGACCACGGCATGCGTCTCCGGCAGATGCACGCAGGAGGTGCCCAGACGCTTCCACAGGAAGGCCACGGCATCGAGGCGGATCATGCGCGCGCCCTGCTCGAGGTAATAGAGCAGGATACCGATGAACTCCAGCAGGACGTCGGGATTGGCGAAGTTGAGGTCGATCTGGTCATCCGAGAAGGTTGCCCACAGATGACGCAGGCCACGACGGGTATGCACCGGCGTGAGCAGGGCCGAGGGGCGTGGTCGCACCACGCTGGAGACGTCCGTTTCCGGGTCCATCTCGATGAAGTAATCGCGGCCGGGTTGCACGCCGGCCAGATAATCGGCGAACCACAGTGATTCCCGCGAGCAGTGGTTGATGACGAGGTCCGCCATCAGGTCACGTTGCTCGCTCAGACGCTGGATGTCCTGCCAGTCGCCGAGGGCCGGATTGACCTCACGGTAGTGGATGACGCTGAAGCCGTCGTCGCTGCTCCAGGGGAAGAAGGGCAGGACGTGCACCCCGGAGAGGCAGTCACCCAGACGGCTCGCGAGGAAGTCATTCAGGGTGGCCAGCGGAGCCTCGCCTTCCTGTTGCACGCTGTCGCCGTAGGTGATCAGCCACTGATCGCGTTCGCTCCACAGCGGTTCGCCCTCGGGAACCCGGGGGGCAAGACGCGAACGATGCAGCTCCATCAGTGTCTCGAGACGCCGCAGCACCTCATCCTTGCGCTCGGGATAGATCACCGCCAGCAGCGTCTCGGCGTGGCGGGCGAAGGCATCATTCGAGAGCGGGTGTGACAGGGAGCGTGGGCCCGGTCGAGCGGCGTGTGAGGAAGAGGTGGAAGGATCGGGAGGTGGCATGTCGGGCATGAGCGGTCCTCGAAGTCATCAGTGCATGTGACTTGACCATGCAAGACGACGGCCAGCCCACTGGTGCAGGCTGGCCGTCGTCGAGTCATGGCGGGTGAAACCGGCGGGGAAAGCCATGTGATCAGCTCCTGTCAGGCCATGGAGCCGATCAGGCCCACCCGCACTGCTTGCGACGTGCTCGCGAAGTGCCTGCGAGCGGGTCGCGGGCTACCTGCGAACGACTCGATACAGGATCAGCAGGATGATGGCACCGAGCACGGCGATGACGAAGCTTGCCAGATTGAAGCCGGTGACATCTCCGAAGCCGAGCTGCGTGCCGATCCATCCCCCTACCACGGCACCCAGGATGCCGATGATGCTGGTGACGATGATGCCACCGGGGTCCTTGCCGGGCATGATGACCTTGGCGATGATGCCGGCGATCAGTCCGAAGATGATCCAGGCGATGATTCCCATGTCGCGTCTCCTTGCGTCATTTGTAAGCACTTGGTCGTGAAGATCATTCACTCATGTGGCGAGCATCCTTGTGGGAGTTTCTCGCCGGCCTCGGTTCTCGGGAGTCTATGCGGATTCCTCTTCCGCTCCTCAAGGCTAACGCAGATAGGATCTGACTGACATAGGCTCCCGTGCACGAGTCTTAACGGTTACAATGGCGCCCATTCCATGTCTTTCGGCTGTGCTGCCGTGGCCCGACGCTGCTCGGCAGTACCGGAGGCCGAAGTACGCAACGCCGCCACCTCGCACTCAAGCAGGCTCCCAACAATGCACTGTCCCTTCTGTGGAACTCATGAAACCAAGGTCACGGATTCCCGGCTGGTGGTCGAGGGTGACCAGGTGCGTCGTCGTCGCCAGTGCGCGGCCTGCGGCGAGCGTTTCACGACCTACGAGACGGCAGAGCTGGTCATGCCGCGAGTGGTCAAGGGTGACGGTTCCCGTGAGAGCTTCGATGAGCACAAGCTGCGGGCAGGCATGTTGCGCGCGCTGGAGAAGCGTCCTGTCTCCTCGGAGCTGATCGAGGCGGCTGTCGAGCGTATCCGTCAGCGTCTGCGCGCCACGGGGGAACGTGAGATCGAGGCGCGCCGGATCGGTGACGAAGTGATGCAGCAGCTCAAGCGGCTGGATCAGGTCGCCTATATCCGCTTTGCCTCCGTCTATCGCCGGTTTCAGGATCTGGACGAATTCCGTGCCGAGATCGACCGCCTCGCCCAGGAGCCCAGTTTCCTGCCCGGCGAGGAAGACAGCCGCTCCTGATCCGCGCATCGCCCGACCGTCCTGCGGTCCGACTGTCGGGGCGGTCCATGTTGTCGTCACACGCCGATAGGTATTGCATGTCCCTCACCTCTCATGACACCGCAGTCGGCCAGGAGCCTGGTCACGATATTCGCCACATGGCGCATGCCTTGCGCCTTGCGCGCCTGGGAAGCTACACCACCCATCCCAATCCACGGGTCGGGTGCGTGCTGGTCGACCCCGTCACTGACGAGGTGATCGCCACCGGCTTTCATGTGCGCGCCGGGGAAGGGCATGCCGAGGTCAACGCCTTGGCCGCCGCCGGTGAGCAAGCCCTGGGCTGCGTGGCCTACGTGACGCTGGAGCCCTGCTCGCACACCGGGCGAACCGGACCATGCTCACGCGCCTTGATCGCGGCGGGCATCTCGCGGGTGGTGATCGCCATGCGGGACCCGAATCCGCAGGTGGCCGGGCGTGGCATCGCCATGCTTCAGGGCGCTGGCATCGCCGTGACGGTGGGCGTGCTGGAGCAGGAGGCGCGTGCGCTCAATCCCGGCTTCCTGTCGCGCATGGAGCGCGGGCGCCCCTTCGTGCGTCTCAAGCAGGCCATGAGTCTGGACGGTCGCACCGCGATGGCCTCCGGTGAATCCCAGTGGATCACCGGCCCGGAAGCGCGCAGCGCCGTTCAGCGACTGCGCGCACGCTCCAGCGTGGTGATGAGCGGTATCGAGTCGGTCATCTTCGATGATTCGCGCCTCAACGTGCGCGCCGAGCAGCTGGGGCTGGAGTCGCATCCGCTGGGGCTCGAAGCGCTGGTGGCGCGTCAGCCGTTGCGCGTGGTGGTGGATACGCATCTGCGTCTGCCACTGGCGGCGCGAATCCTTGAACAGGACGGCAGAACCCTGGTGGTCTGTGTCGCGGATGAGACAGCGGCTCAGGCAGAACGGCGCAGACTGTTGGAAGCGGCCGGCGCCGAGGTGCTGGCGTTGCCGGCGGGCCCGGAGGGACGTGTGGATCTCGAGGCGCTGTTGCGCCATCTGGCCGAGCACGAGCAGGCCAATGAGGTCCTGCTGGAGACCGGTGCGGTGCTTGCCGGTGCCATGCTCAGTGCCGGACTGGTGGATGAGATGCAGCTGTTCATGGCGCCGACGCTGCTGGGCGGGGAGGCGCGTCCGTTGCTGGCCCTGCCCGGACTCGAGCACATGGCGCAGCAGCGGCGGGTCGAGATCCGCGAGATTCGTGCCGTGGGGCGCGACTGGCGCATCACGGCAGTGCCCGACAACGGCGAGCCTGTCGGCTGAACTGACTGAGAGAAATTGCCTGCCAGCGCAAGGACTTGCCGCTGTCTGGCGACAGTGGCGTCGCGGGGCGCTGGCGCAAAACCGGGTGGCGGGGTACCCTGACGCCCGACTTTTTGATAACACGCGTGGGCCGGGCAACCGTCGGCGCGGTCCGAAATGTGGAGCAAGCATGGCGCTATCAGGCATCGCAGCACTCGTCGAGGATATCCGGCAGGGCAAGATGGTCATCCTCATGGATGACGAGGATCGTGAGAACGAAGGCGACATCATCATCGCCGCGGAAGCCGTGACAGCCGAGCACATCAACTTCATGGCGCGTCATGCGCGTGGCTTGATCTGCATGCCGATGTCGCGTGAGCATTGCGAGCAGCTCCAGCTGCCCTTGATGGTGCAGGCCAACGGTTCCGGCTTCGGCACCAAGTTCACGCTCTCCATCGAAGCCACCGAAGGCGTCACCACCGGTATCTCCGCTGCTGATCGCGCACGTACCGTGCAGGCGGCTGCCGCCCGCAACGCCCGTCCGCAGGATATCGTCCAGCCGGGGCATATCTTCCCGCTGATGGCGGAGCCGGGTGGCGTGCTGCGTCGTGCCGGCCACACCGAGGCGGCCTGTGATCTGGCCTCCATGGCGGGCTTTGGCGCGACCGGCGTGATCTGTGAGGTCATGAACGACGACGGCAGCATGGCGCGTCGTGAGGAGCTCGAGCGCTTTGCCGCCGAGCATGATCTCAAGGTCGGCACCATCGCGGACCTGATCGAATACCGCATCCACAACGAACAGACCGTGGAAGTGCTGGACAGCGAGCAGGTCGAGACGGCCTTCGGCGAGCTGACGCTGCACTGCTTCAGCGATCGCATCCAGGGCCGTCATCATCTGGCGCTGGTCAAGGGCACGCCGACGCCTGACGCCTTGACCACCGTGCGTGTGCATGTGGAGGACCCGATGCGTGACCTCCTGACCCTGCGTCAGCCGGGCAGCAGCAGCTGGGCGCTCCATGATGCACTGTCACAGGTCGCTGCCGCTGATGCGGGCGTGCTGGTGCTGCTGGATACCGGCAGTGATTCACAGGATTACAAGGAACGTCTCGATGTCTTCCTCGGACGACGTCGTACGCCGCGCACCAACGAATCCGATGGTGCGGGCAACTATCTGACTACCGGTACCGGTGCCCAGATCCTCAGGGATCTCGGCGTCGGCCGGATGCGTCTGCTCAGCTCGCCGTGGAAGTTCTCTGCGCTGTCCGGTTTCGGCCTCGAAGTGGTCGAGCTGATCGGCAGTGATGACGCGGCCAGTGGCACAGACACCGTGGGTGCATAAGGCCCCGGCACTACCCAAATGGCGGGAGTGGGGACCAGTCGCGGTCGTCGCTCCCGGTATGATTGATATCTCCGCCCCGGTTCGCCGGGGCGCTAGCATTGTGGACTGACCATGCAACCGATTGCTCAACTCGAAGGCACCTTCACCAATGTCGATGGCCGTTACGTCATCGTCGTCGGGCGTTTCAACCACCACGTCGTCGATAGCCTGGTGGAAGGCGCGGTCGATTCCCTCGTACGCCACGGCGTCGATGAGGAAAACATCGACTTGATCCACGTGCCGGGCGCCTGGGAAATCCCGCTGGCCGTCAAGGCCGTGCTGGCCAAGGTCAAACCGCACGCCGTCATCACGCTGGGCGCGGTGATTCGTGGTGGCACGCCGCACTTTGAATATGTCGCCGGTGAATGCAACTCCGCCCTGTCTCGTCTGCAGCTCGAGTTCGACACGCCGGTGGCCAATGGCGTGCTGACGGTCAACTCCATCGAGCAGGCCATCGAGCGTGCGGGCACCAAGGCCGGCAACAAGGGCACTGAAGCCGCGATGGCCGCCATGGAAATGGTCTCGCTGCTCAAGGCCATGGGAGGTGATGCATGAGCGAACGTCAGCAACGTTCCGAGCGTGAGCCGTCCAAGCAGCAGCAGGCACGCCGTGCCGCGCGTGAGCTGGCGGTCCAGGGCATCTACCAGTGGCAGATGACCGGCAAGAGCATGACCACCATCGAAGCCGAGTTTCGCGGTCAGCAGGTCGATGACGATGTCGAGCTGCACGAGAACTGGGTCGAGGTGATGCGCATCGCTGACCAGGCGCTGTTCCATGAGCTGCTGCACAACGTGCCGCGTTTCCAGAAAGAGCTGGATGCCAGCATCAGCCCGCTGCTGGATCGTCGTCTTCAGGATCTCGACGAGATCGAGCTGGCCATCCTGCGTCTGGGCGCCTACGAGCTCTCCAAGCGCATGGAAGTGCCGTACCGTGTCGCCATCAACGAAGGGGTCGAGCTGGCCAAGACCTTCGGTGCCACCGATGGTCACAAGTACGTCAACGGGATCCTCGACAAGCTGGCAGTCAAGCTGCGCAGCGCCGAGGTGACCCAGGCCCGCCTGCGCTGACATGCCGGGCGAATTCGAGTTGATCGCCCGCTACTTCCAGCGCGATCTGTCCGGGGCACCGGGCGTGCTGCTGGGGCCGGGTGACGACTGTGCGCTCCTCGCCGCCGGTGATGGCATGCAGCTGGCGATCAGTGTCGATACCTCCGTGGCGGGCGTTCACTTCCCGCCGGATGCTCCGGCGTCCTCGATCGGGCATCGCGCCCTGGCGGTCAATCTTTCCGATCTGGCCGCCATGGGGGCGACGCCGCGCTGGGCGTTGCTGGCCTTGACGCTGCCGGAGGTCGACGAGGACTGGCTGCATGGCTTCGCCGCCGGCTTCCATGCGCTGGCCGAACGTCATGGCATCGCTCTGGTCGGGGGCGATGTCACACGCGGCCCGCTCTCCATCACGATCACCGTGCATGGCGAGCTGCCGCTGGTGCTGGAGGATGCAGTCCATCCGGATAGCGTATCCCGCCCCATCCTGAGACGTGATGGTGCCCGTGAAGGCGACCTGGTGGTCATCACGGGCGCACCGGGAATGGCGCATGCCGGTCTGAAGGCATGGCAGTCCGGCACGCGGGATGTGCTGGACCCGTGTCTGGCCGCCTATCTGCGTCCGGAGCCGCGTGTGGAGGCGGGCCTCGCACTGCGCCAGCTGGCCAGTGCGGGCCTGGATGTCTCCGATGGCGTGATGGGTGACCTGGCACACATCTGTCGTGCCAGTCAGCTGTCGGCGGCGCTGGAGCTTGGCGAACTGCCGCTGGCGCCGGAGCTGATGGCGGCGCTGGGCGAGCAGGGCGCGCGCGAGGCGGTCCTCAATGGCGGTGATGATTACGAGTTGCTGCTGACGATGCCGGAAGAGCATCTCGAGAGCGCCATCAACGCGCTGCGCCCCCTGAATCTGTCCTTGAGTGTCATCGGGCGCATGCAGGCAGTGGAGGGAAGCGAGCCGCGTGTCATCCTCGAGCAGGAAGGGGTCGAGCAGGCCGCCGCAGGACGCAGCTGGCAGCACTTCCCGCCGGCGGATGCCACGGAGGTGAGCTCATGAATCGTGCACCTGCCAGTGTCTGGCGTCGTCCCGTCCATTTCCTGGCCTTCGGGCTCGGCAGTGGCACGGCGCCCTTTGCGCCCGGCACCTTCGGCACCCTGGCCGCCATTCCGTTCTATTGGATGATGGCGGGACTGGGGCTCTGGCCCTACATCGCCATCGTGGTGGCCGCCTCCGTTCTCGGGATCTGGATCTGTGATCGCACCTCGAAGGATCTGGGCGTCCACGATCATTCCGGCATCGTCTGGGATGAATTCGTCGGCTACTGGATCACCATGGTCGCCGTGCCGTTTTCATGGCAGGCTGCCCTCTGGGGGTTCGTGGTCTTCCGGGTCTTCGACATTCTCAAGCCATGGCCGATCCGCTGGGCTGACCGTCGTGTGGCGGGGGGATTCGGCATCATGCTCGATGACATCTTCGCCGGCATCTTCGCCTGGTCGACCATGCATCTATGGCTGTGGCTGCATTGAACAGGAAGCGAGGCACTGCGTGGTGGGTGTGACGCATCAACAATGATAAACAAGGGATAACAACGATGGGCAAGGGACTCGTAACTGCGGCGGCTGTCGTCGTCATCGGTGCTGCCGGCTATGTCGGTGGCGTGGCGTATTCCAGTCAGCGTTTCGAAGACGAGATGGCGCGAATGGTGGCGGAGCTCGACAGCAGCGCCGACATCAAGGCCAGCCGCGATGACGTGCAGAGCGGCTGGTTCGACTCGAGCGGTCGACTCAAGATGGAGCTTGCCACGGGGGAGCAGCAAGGGCCCGTGCGTGTCGTGCTGCCTTATGAAGCCGGTCATGGCCTGCTCTCCACCAGCATGAAGGGCAACATCAAGCTGCAGTACGGTACACCGGCCCGCGATGTGCTTTCCGAGGTCATCGGGGATGGAAAGGCCATCGCCTTCGACGGCAGCGTCGACAATTTCAGCGGTGCCAGTGATACCACGGTGACACTGCCTGTCTTTGAATGGCAGGACCCGGAAAGCGGCACGCGCTTCAACTTCAAGGGCGGCGAGCTGACGGCGTCACATGATGGCGGTGATACTCCCGAGATCACCGTCGACGGCGAGGTCTCTCCCTTCGAGATCACCAATGGTGACGAGAAGATCAGCGTCGGTACCCTGAGCCTGAACGGTCTTTATCGTGGTGCGGACAACGACTTCCGCCAGGATGACAAGATCGAGCTGGATACGCTGACCATCGACAATGGCATGGGGCAGCCGCCGGTGGTGGCGACCGATATCAGCTATTCCGGCGAGACGCGGCTCGACCCGACCGAGCTTCGCTATCTGATGAAGCTGGCCGTGCAGGACGTGAGTGCCGGTGATCAGCAGATGGCCAGCGGCAGTCTGGCGCTGTCGATCGACCGTCTTCAGGGCGCGGCGGTCTATGATTTCATCACTCAGCTGCAGGGCCTGCTGGAAGAAGCCGGCAAGCCGTTTGAAGAGCTGACGGAAGATCAGCAGGTCGCCATGCTCGAGAAGGTCGAGGCGCCGCTGTTCACCATGCTGAGCACGTCTCCTCGTCTGACGCTGGAGTCCCTCAAGGCGCGCAGCGAAGTCTTCGGTGTCGACATGCAGGGTGAGGGGCAGCTGATTCTCGATGGGGCCGGCATGACCGATCTGAGCATCGCCGAACTGCAGACCATCGAAGGGCAGCGTGCCTTCCTGGATCGCATGAGTGGACGTTTCGAGTTCCGCAATGTGCCGCCGATGCTGGCGATGATGGCGGGCATCCCGCCGGACTCCGCTGACAAGAACCTGGTGCTGACCATCGATGGGGATGCGCTGCTCGTCAATGGCAAGCCGATCTATTGAGCCAGCCTGACTGAGCCGGCCTGTCTTTCACAGGTGGCTGAGCCACCTTCGGATCTGACCGTCCCCTTCTGTCTGCCATCGTGCTGGACAGCTGACAAGGCCCGCCTTCTGGCGGGCCTTGTCGTATCCGTCGGCAGGTGGCGAACCGGTGCCGATAGACAGGCATCCCGTCAGACAAGTGCCCGACAGTACTTGATAAAGTGCCCGACAGACCACATTGGTGAAGATGATCGCCTCAACCGAGGCCCGGTTTCACGAGGGTTGCATGTCACGTCACGAAGATACCTCCGATCACGACAACGTTCTGTCCGGTTTTGAAGATGCCAGTCAGGAAGAGCCTGAGCATTCCCCGGGGGCTGGTGGGCTGGTACCCAGTGGTGATCAGCTGCCTGAGCGCCTTTACCTGCTGCCGATCCACAATCGTCCCTTCTTTCCGGCTCAGGTCCAGCCGCTGGTCATCAACAAGCAGCGCTGGGCAGAGACCATGGAGCGGGTCGGCAACACGCCACACCATGCAGTGGGGCTGGCCTTCGTCGGTGATGTCGAAGTCGACGAGATGGGGGCAGAGCATTTTCCCGAGATCGGTTCGGCAGTGCGTGTCCACAAGCCCGAAGATGGCCAGGATCAGGTCCAGTTCATCGCGCAAGGGTTGCGCCGCTTCCGGATCACCCGCTGGTTGTCACGCAAGCCGCCCTATCTGGTCGAGGTGACCTACCCGCGCGAGCCGGTGGATGCCGAGAGCGACGAGGCGCGTGCCTACGCGATGGCGATGATCAATGGCATCAAGGAGCTGCTGCCGATCAATCCGCTGTACGGCGAAGAGCTCAAGCAGTACCTCAATCGCTTCAGCCCGCATGAACCCGGCCCGCTGACCGACTTTGCCGCTGCCATCACCTCGGCCAAGGGGCCGGAGTTGCAGGAGGTGCTGGAATCGTTGCCGGTGATGGAGCGCATGCAGAAGGTACTGCCGCTGCTGCGCAAGGAGATCGAGGTCGCCCAGCTGCAGACCGAGATCTCTCAGCAGGTCAACGCGCAGATGGAAAAGCATCAGCGTGAATTCTTCCTGCGTGAGCAGCTCAAGGTCATCCAGCGTGAACTGGGCATCTCCAAGGATGATCGCGAGAATGATGTGGATACCTTCCGCGGACGCCTCGATGAGCTCAAGGTTCCCGAACGGGTGCAATCGCGCATCGACGATGAACTCGACAAGCTCTCGGTGCTGGAGACAGGCTCGCCGGAGTACGGCACCACGCGCAACTATCTGGACTGGCTGACCTCGCTTCCCTGGGGCATCACCTCCACCGACCAGCTGGATCTCGCCCATGCGCGCAAGGTGCTCAATCGCGACCATGACGGGCTGGATGACGTGAAATCACGCATCATCGAGTTCCTGGCCGAAGGCACCTTCAAGGGCGATGTCGGTGGCTCGATCCTGCTGCTGGTGGGCCCGCCCGGCGTGGGCAAGACCTCGATCGGGCGCTCCATCGCTCAGGCACTGGGGCGCGAGTTCTATCGCTTCTCGGTCGGCGGCATGCGCGATGAGTCGGAGATCAAGGGCCATCGCCGTACCTACGTGGGTGCCATGCCCGGCAAGCTGGTGCAGGCACTCAAGGAGGTCAAGGTCGAGAACCCGGTGATCATGCTGGATGAGATCGACAAGCTGGGGCAGTCCTTCCAAGGCGATCCGGCCTCGGCGCTGCTCGAGGTGCTGGACCCGGAGCAGAACGTCGACTTCCTCGATCACTACCTCGACGTGCGCCTCGATCTGTCCAAGGTGCTGTTCGTGTGTACCGCCAACACGCTGGATAGCATCCCGGGGCCGCTGCTGGACCGCATGGAGCAGATACGCCTCTCCGGTTACATCGCCGAAGAGAAGATGGCGATCGCCAAGCATCACCTGTGGCCGAAGCTGCTGACACGCGACAACATTCCCAAGAAGCGCATCAATCTGAGTGACGCCGCGCTGCGTCAGGTGATCGAGGGCTATGCTCGCGAGGCGGGCGTGCGTCAGCTGGAGAAGCAGCTGCACCGCATCGTGCGCAAGGCGGCGGTCAAGTTGCTCGAGGAGGACCTGCAGACGGTCAAGGTCTCGGTCAAGAATCTCGAGGAATTCCTGGGGGCGCCGATCTTCCGTCGCGAGAAGGTCCTGGCCGGCGAAGGCGTGGTGACCGGGCTTGCCTGGACCAGCATGGGCGGCGCGACCCTGCCCATCGAGGCCACACGTGTGCACGGCATGACGCGTGGCTTGAAGCTGACCGGCAAGCTTGGGGAAGTGATGCAGGAATCGGCCAATATCGCCTATTCCTATACCCTGGCGAATCTTGAGGCCTACGATGCCGAGGCTGACTTCTTCAATGAGTCCTTCATTCACCTGCACGTGCCGGAAGGGGCGACGCCCAAGGATGGCCCGAGCGCTGGCGTGACCATGACCACGGCGTTGATGTCGTTGGCCAGGCATCAGGCGCCGCGCAAGGGACTGGCGATGACCGGTGAGCTGACATTGACCGGGCAGGTGCTGCCGGTGGGCGGTATCCGTGAGAAGGTCATTGCCGCACGCCGCAGTGACATCTTCGAACTGATCCTGCCACAGGCCAACCAGCGGGATTATGATGAGCTGCCGGACTATCTGAAGGAGGGCATGATCGTCCACTTCGCGGCCCGCTACGCGGATGTGGCACGAGTGGTCTTTGACAGCGACAACGCGCAGCGCCACTGACAATGCACGGCGCAGAATGGATGGCGACATCCGACGAAAAGCAGAAGCCCCGCCAATCGGCGGTGCTTCTGCTTTTCCGTGGGGCGTCGTGTGCATGCAGACGTCGCGCTCGCGGGCATTCAGGCGGTATCGAGCTGTTCCAGCACGGCGGCTTCCGGTGCATTGCGTCCGACGCTGGCAATGCCGTTGTCGCGGCCGGATTCCGACTTGTACATCTGGCTGCGGCCGATCTGCTGGCTGTTGGCGGCCAGCAGCGTGAAATAGAAGCGACCATCCTTGGCGACTTCCTTCGTGAAGCGTTTTTCCTCGGCGGCGTTCTTGCGCACGGATTCCACGCCGTTCAGGCAGCCGCGCTTGTCGGCATAGCCTTGGCTCTGCAGGATCTTTTCACCGTTGCCGGCCTTGAGTGCAAAATAGAACTTGCTGTCCTTGCCGCGGGTGATGACGAATTTTCCGGCCATGGATGACTCCTGTTCCTTGAGGGATGTCTGACACTGCCTGATATGTCGTCTTCCAGTGTAAACAGCGCCTCTCGTGGGAAACCCACGCTAGGAGTTGCGGCATTCAACGTTCGGGAGCCATCGCGGCGTCTTTCACGCTGCCGCCGCGTACATGCGATGCTATCTGGTAGGCAAGCAGGGGCGGGACATGACAGAATTGAGCTCAGGCAGATAGCGGTGGCTCACATGCCCCGCATCTCCACTGGACACTAGGTCTGCGTCTTTTCACAAGAGAAGCGCAGCCTGATCAAAACAGAAGCCACTCCCGTGCGAAGGATCACCCGGACAAGCCCCGCGCTAGGGGATGTTCTCCGTCGATCGTTCTGCACAGGAGAGTGGCCAAGCATCATTGACGAGGACACCATGCCAGAGTATCGCTCCCGTACGACCACCGCAGGTCGTAACATGGCCGGCGCCCGCGCCCTGTGGCGCGCCACCGGCATGAAAGATGGTGACTTCCAGAAGCCGATCATCGCCGTTGCCAACTCCTTCACCCAGTTCGTGCCCGGCCACGTCCACCTCAAGGACATGGGGCAGCTGGTAGCGCGCGAAATCGAGAAGGCCGGCGGTGTCGCCAAGGAATTCAACACCATCGCGGTGGACGATGGCATCGCGATGGGGCACGACGGCATGCTGTATTCGCTGCCGTCGCGTGACCTGATCGCCGACAGCGTCGAATACATGGTCAATGCCCACTGTGCGGATGCGCTGGTGTGCATCTCCAACTGCGACAAGATCACCCCCGGGATGCTGATGGCCGCCATGCGCCTCAACATCCCGGTCATCTTCGTCTCCGGCGGCCCGATGGAAGCCGGCAAGACCAAGCTGCTGGACCACGGTCTCGACCTGGTCGATGCGATGGTCATCGCGGCCGATGACAGCGTCGACGACGAGACGGTCGCCGAGATCGAGCGCAGCGCCTGCCCGACCTGTGGCAGCTGCTCGGGCATGTTCACGGCCAACTCCATGAACTGCCTGATGGAAGCGCTGGGTCTGGCGTTGCCGGGCAACGGTACGGTGCTGGCGACTCACTCCGATCGTCGTCGCCTGTTCGAGAACGCCGGGCATCGTATCGTCGAGCTGGCACGCCGTTACTACGAAGGCAACGAAGAGCACCTGTTGCCGCGTGCCATCGGTTCACGGGCGGCGTTTGCCAACGCGATGACGCTGGATATCGCCATGGGGGGCTCGACCAACACCATCCTGCACCTGCTGGCCGCCGCTCAGGAGGCCGGTGTCGACTTCACCATGTCTGACATCGACAAGCTGTCCCACAGCGTGCCGCAGATGTGCAAGGTGGCGCCGAATACCCAGAAGTATCACATCGAGGATGTCCATCGTGCCGGTGGCATCATGGGAATTCTGGGCGAGCTGGACCGCGCCGGCGTGCTGGATACCTCGGTGCCGACCGTCTATGGCGACTCGTTGTCTGCGGCGCTGGAAGAGTGGGACATCATGCGCTCGCCCACCGATGAGGTGATCGAGTTCTATCGTGCAGGTCCGGGGGGGATCCCGACCCAGACCGCCTTCTCGCAGAGCGCGCGCTGGCCGAGCCTGGATGGTGACCGCGCCCAGGGCTGTATCCGCGATTACGATCACTGCTTCTCCACCCAGGGCGGCCTGGCCGTGCTCTACGGCAACATCGCGCTGGATGGTTGCGTGGTGAAGACGGCAGGCGTCGATGACTCCATCCTCGTCTTCGAAGGCCGTGCCTATGTCTGCGAATCTCAGGATCAGGCGGTGGAAGACATCCTGGCCGACAAGGTCAAGGAAGGCGATGTCGTGATCATCCGCTACGAAGGGCCGAAGGGCGGTCCGGGCATGCAGGAAATGCTCTACCCGACGTCCTATCTCAAGTCCAAGGGACTGGGCAAGGCGTGCGCGCTGCTCACCGATGGTCGTTTCTCCGGCGGCACCTCTGGCCTGTCCATCGGCCATGCGTCTCCGGAAGCGGCGGCGGGTGGCGCCATCGGCCTGGTCGAGCACGGTGACACCATCCTGATCGACATCCCCAATCGCACCATCAATGTCCAGCTGAGCGATAGCGAGCTACATGCGCGTCGTGAAGCGATGGATGCGCGCGGCAAGGATGCCTGGAAGCCGAGCATCCAGCGCAATCGTCGTGTCTCCGCCGCGCTCAAGGCCTATGCCTTGCTGGCGACCTCGGCTGACAAGGGCGCCGTGCGTGATCTGAGCAAGCTGGATTGATTCCGTCCGCTCCGTCCCCGTCCGCCAGTGCCGCCGTGAAGGTGCTGGCGGTCAGTGCCTGTTGAAGACCGGCAGCACTGATCACCAGGCAGGACGCCAATGACATGCAAACGGCCACCCCGAGGGGTGGCCGTTTGCATGTCTGGCATTCGAAGTGGTTGCCGTGCATTTCAGCCGCCTCGGGCCCTGAGTCAGTCAGTACCGGCAGGCTTTGGCGGCAGGTTGGTCAGCGTACCGGCGTCAAGCGGCATGACCGGGTCTGGGTCGAGAAACCGTACCCGGTTGCATCCCTGGCGCTGGGCTTTCTTGAGCGCCTGCTGGGCACGGTCCATCAACTCGAGTCGATTGGCCAGTCTCATGGTATCGGGGGCCGGATGATAGCCGGTCAGGCCGACACTGCAGGTGATCGGCCGATCCAGCCCTGACAGTTCGGCGGCGGCATGGCGGACGCGTTCGGCAAGGATGATCGCGCCGCTGGCATCGGTGCTGGTGAGGATCGCCATCAAGGAGTTGTCCTCACGCATGCACAGGAGATCGCTCTTGCGGCTGGCGTTGCGCAGGATGGATGCCACCTGCTGAAGAGGGCGTTCTCCCGCCACGTGGCCATATTCGCGCGTGTAATCCTCAAGGTCATCCACGCTGAGGATCAGGATGCACAATGGCTGGCCATGGCGTGCACTGCGCGCGATCTCGTTGTCCAGCTGTTGCTCGATCAATTCGAACGGCATCAGCTTGTCGAGTGTCGAGCCGGGGAGTCGGCCAGCGGCAGGCGAGCGAGTTTCCAGTTGGTGGCGCAGCTTGGTCAGGCTCGCTTCATGAGCACGGCGCTCGCTGATGTCTTCATGCTGGGAGAGAATGATCCCGGCGCGACTGTCGATCACCTTCAGCTCCAGCATCACGTCGATCATCTGGCCATGACGCCCGAGATAACGGTGTGGCTGCCGATATTCGCTGATGTCGCCCGTCCGCATGGCGCTCAATGCCTCGCGGCACGTCAGCATGTCCTGTGGGTGCGAGATGTCTTCCAGGGTACTGCATGTCAGTTCCTTTGGCTCCATGCCCAGCAGTCGGGAAAAGGCCGGATTCATGCGGGTCCAGTGGCCATGAAAGTCCATCAGGGCCATGGGCAGGCTGCAATGGGAGAACAGTCCTTCCATTTTCTGGTAGGCGAGACGCAGGTTGTCGAGCTCACTGCGTGTGCGCTCTTTCGCGCGCTGGACATCCAGCAGCTGGCCCAGTGCCGTGGCAAGCGTTTCCACCAGGGCTCGCTCACTGGCGGTGAAGTCCTGTTGGCGCGGTGTTTCATCGCCGAAGCACAGCGTGCCGGTCAGGCGACCTTCAGACCAGAGTGGCGCTGCCACATAGCTTTCAAAGGGCATGCAGGAATAGGCAGCGTGGGCGCGAGTGTCTTCTTCAGCGCTGATGTGGCGATGAGCCACGCAGGCAGCCTGCGCGATGACGCTGGAACACCAGGTCTCTTCCAGTGGGCATTCGCCTCCGACTTCTCGCCCAGCAGGGGGATTGACCGCCGCCATGATCTCATAGCGACTGGATTCTGCATGTCCGAGGATGGCGGTGGTCATGCCAAGCAGACGGCAACCGGCATCCAGATGGGCTTCCACGTGGCGTTCGTGGGAGGGCTCAGGTGTCAGGCTGAGCGCCAGCAGTGCCTGCAGGTGCTCTGGCAGCAGGGAATCATGGGGTTGTCCGGCGTTGCCCGAAGGCAAGGGCACGGCAGAGAATGAGCTTGGCATCATGCGATATCCTTATCTGACATGCTGCAGGAGAGGGAGGGCTTTCCATACCACACCTCAATATACGACTTGCCGGGAGGCGTGACAGGCGAGGAAATCGATTGTCTCAACCTTTCGCAAACGCAGCGGGCAGTCTTTACAGGCTGACAAGGGCAGAGCCCCTCAGCGAGGGTCTCGATGAGGGGCTCCGAAATGAGGGCTCCTTGCCTTCGCCATGGATTGGCGTGTCTTCGCAAGGACGTTGATGGCGGTCTGCTGGTACTGCTCACGAGTCGTGGGCGGGAGTCAGGCCGCCTCGGCCAGCGGTGGTGCCGGCTGCTGCTGAGCTTCCAGATCTTCCAGTGCCAGTTCGATACTGAACCAGTTGCTGTCAAGCCAGTGATCGATCACTTCTTCGTTCATGCACATCGTGAAGCCTCCCCGAGAGTGTTGGCGAGCCATTGAGTGTATGGGTGTGCTGCCGGTAAGCAGCACTCTCCAGTATGGCTGGTTCCGGGAAGACGCGAGTGAAGATCGTGTGATGCCTTGATGTCAGTCAAAGACAGGCAAACCTGCAGGACATTGACCATGTATGCCTGCCCATGCCGAAGCGTGGGCAGCCCTTCGTGGCAGCTGGAAGGGCGAGGCGGTCATCGTCTTGCCCGGTCAGCGCGTCAACGACGTGTGAATGAGCGAAGGAGGCTGCGAATCAGGGAGCGTCCCAGCTGCGACCCCAGCGCGCGCATCACCGATTTCAGCAAGGTTTCCATGACGCCCTGGCGCTTGCGACCACCTCCGGTGTCCCGAGAGGGCCTGGCGGCAGCGGGCGGCCGGGTGGCTTGCGCCCCTTCAGACCGGGCTTCTTCAGAATCAACGTTTTCCGATGGACGCTGGCTTGGATCACGGTCTGCCTCCCCGGGCCTGGTCTTGTCAGGCTCACGGGGATTCGTGGCATGTGAGGCTTGCGCCTGGGCGGCAAGTCGCGCCTCCAGTCGCTCATGGGCGGACTCACGATCCACGCGCTCGTCGTAGCGCCCGGCCAGGGAGGAGTCGGCCAGCAGCGTGGCACGCTCCGCGTCGCTCAATGGACCGATGCGTCCTCGCGGCGGGGCGATCAGCGTGCGTTCCACCTGCGTCGGTGTGCCGTTGGCATCGAGTACCGAGACCAGTGCTTCGCCTACGCCCAGTTCCGTGATCACCTGCGCCGTATCGAGTTCCGGATTGGGGCGGAAGGTGTCGGCGGCCGTCTTGACGGCCTTCTGGTCACGCGGTGTGAAGGCGCGCAGCGCATGCTGTATGCGATTGCCCAGCTGACCGAGCACCTCATCGGGGATGTCGGCGGGTGACTGGGTCACGAAATAGACACCGACGCCCTTGGAGCGAATCAGGCGGACCGTCTGCTCCAGACGCGTCAGCAGTGCCTTGGGGGCTGAATCGAACAACAGGTGCGCTTCATCGAAGAAGAACACCAGTACTGGCCGGTCGGCATCCCCGCGCTCGGGAAGCTCGCGGAACAGGGTGGACAGGAACCACAGCAGGAAGGTGGTGTAGAGACGAGGGCTCTGCATCAGCTCGCGACCGTCGAGCAGATTGATATAGCCACGGGCCTGCTCTGCATGCCCGCGCGTCGCCAGCATGTCGTGGATATCCAGTGCCGGTTCGGCAAAGAAGCGTTCGCCGCCCTGCGTGGCCAGGACGTGGACCCGACGCAGCATCGCCCCCAGACTCTGCGGACTAACGCTGCCGTAACGCGCCTCGAAGCTGTCACGCTCGCGCTCGATGTGCTTCAGCAGGCTGATCAGGTCCTTTAGGTCGACCAGTTCCAGACCCTCACGCTCGGCGTGATCGAAGGCCAGATGCATCAGGCCGCCTTGGGTCTCGTTGAGCTCCAGCAGACTAGCCATCAGCTCGGGCCCCATCGATGCCACGCTTGCGCGAACCGCGTGACCGCTCTTGCCATGGAGGTCCCATAGTCTGACGGGGGCGGCGTGCGGCTGCCAATCATCGATCCCCAGGCTGTTCAAGCGCTCATCGATGCGAGGATGGGGAGTGCCGGCGGCAGCGATGCCGGAAAGATCGCCCTTGATGTCGGCAGTGAACACCGGCACCCCCATGCGCGAGAATTCCTCGGCCAGTACCTGCAGGGTGACGGTCTTGCCGGTGCCCGTCGCGCCCGCCACCAGCCCATGGCGATTGGCCAATGCTGCGTCCAGCGTGATGTGGCCTGCCGAACCTTGTCCCGCGCGGCCCCCTATCAGCACATCTGGCATGTGATTCTCCTGTCGTGGTCAGCATGTCGGTGGCGGTGCCCGTAGAGAGGATGGTGCTGTGCACTGCGAGTGGCCGCGAGGAAGTGTCCTTGCTTCTCAAACAGAGTTACAAAATGTTTCGTTGAGTAAAATACTGCAAGCGAATCCTGGGCATCCGATCGCACTGGATGGCTGCATCGTCGGGCTGGAGCCTGCTGCCGTGCTGTCCTGGAGCGGGGTGGGCGCTAATTAAACGCGACGCGACAATTCACTCTTGTACAAGTAATTCTCTGGCAGATCATTTTTCTTTCCTTCCTGTGCTTGAAACTCAGCCCAAGTAGTTCCATATCTTTAGGCATCAGACGCTGTGTGATGGAACACGCTCGATCAGATCAATGTCATCACTCGCCAACTCGTCACGCTTTCACGGTACAACTCTAGTGACGGTTTTCGAGTGATCACGAGCGCTGACGATGTCACGACAGGATGTCTTGGCAACCCTTATCCGCAAGACGCAGGTGAATCGCTCGCCCGTCGTCTTGCCTGGCCCGGATGACAGAGGATCACTTCGATCCCGATGCATGCCGCGGCTCAACGGCAACGGTCGAGTGAATCATCTGCTCGCCTTTTGCATCAGACCGCTACTGGAGGATGGATCATGAACAAGCTGACTGCTGCACTCATCGCAACTGCCTTTGCACTGCCGACCGCCGCTGCCTATGCCGATCACCACGAATCCAGCAACACCGGTTCCGCCAATACCGGTGCTCACTCCACCAAGGTAGAGGGTGGCACTGCCGCTGGCCATGAAGGTGGCATGGTGCAAGACGATGCCGAACGCAATACCGAAAGTGGTTCTGCCAACACCAAGAAGGATTCCATGATGGTGGAAGGCGGGACCGCACAGTCTGAATCCGCCAAGCACGGCAAGGTGATGGACGAAGGCGAGGACCACATGGGTGTGAGCCCGGAGTCCGGCTCGGCCAACACTGCCGATGGCAGCATGAAGACCGAGTGAACGTCTTCTGATCCCGAGGACGACTCGGGTACGGCATGATCTCGTGGTGTGTCCGGGCAGGTCGCCAGCACGATCCGTCCACTGACATCACGGGTGAAACGACAAGCCCCCGCCATTGGCGGGGGCTTGTCGTTGTCTGAAGAACAGCGCGAGAGGGCAGGGCCAGGGCACGCCCGACGCCTTACCACCAGTCGGGGCTATGGAGCTCCTCGCCGGCCAGCAGGCGCTCCCTGGCCATGAAGAGAGCGGCGATGGCCCGCGCCTCATGGAAGTCCTCGCGTGCCAGCAATGCCGGCAGCTCGTCGAGGCGGTGGCGCTCGACGACCAGAGGTTCCGGCTCATCCCCCGGCAGACGCTTCTCGTACAGGTCACGCGCCAGCATGACGTTCATGCGGTGATCCATGTAGTTGGGCGCCAGGCTCAGTTCGGCCAGCGGCTCGATGTCGTGAGCGCCGAAACCGCACTCCTCCATCAGTTCACGGTTGGCGGCGGTCACCGGGTCTTCGCCGGGGTCGATCAGCCCCTTGGGCAGGGTCAGCACGTACTGCTCCGGCCCGGCGGCATATTCACGGATCAGCAGTACGTGATCCGGGTCTGGCATGGCGACGATCATCACCGCACCATGGCCACCACTCTTGAGACGCTCGAAGCTGCGCGTCGCGCCATTCGAGAAGGTCAGTTCCAGCGCCTCGACGGTAAACAGCCGCGAGCGAGCCACCTCGCGTCGCGAGTCGATACGGGGGGGTGTCAGCGCGTCTCCATCGGCGTAGTGCCCGATGGTCGAGTGATCGGGGCGTGGCGCATCATCCATCGGAAGTCCTCAAGGCAGAGATCAAGAAGCGGGCGCCGGGCAGGCGGTCATGCCCGAGCATCGAGCTGTCGCGCCCATCGTGGCAGGCTGTGCCGGGCAGGGCAATTGTCGTGAGCTTGCCGGCATCGCTGATGTCCCATGTGGGCACATGCGCAGCGCAGGACCATGCTTTACACTATACAACCCCAAATTCCCCGCCGGCTGACAGACTACCGATGATTGACTGGACCACGATCGACACCGTGCTGCTCGATATGGATGGCACCTTGCTGGACCTGCATTTCGACAGCCACTTCTGGCTGGAGCACCTGCCACGCCGCTACTGTGAGCTGCATCGTCTCGATAGCGCGCTGCAGGCGGACCTCAAGGCGCGCATCATCAGCGAATCCGGCACGCTCAACTGGTACAGCCTCGATTACTGGAGCCGCGAGCTGAAGCTGGATGTTGTCGCGCTCAAGCGTGAGGTGCAGCATCTGATCGGGTATCGCCATGAGGCAGAGGACTTTCTCGCCTGGCTACGGGATCAACCGCAGCGCGTGGTACTGGCGACCAACGCGGACCGTCACGGGATCGAGCTCAAGTTCGGTCTGACCGGCATGGGCGATTACTTCGATGCCGTCGTCTCCTCGGCGGATCTCGGACACGCCAAGGAGGAGCAGGCCTTCTGGCATCGGCTCAACGAGATCGAGCCCTTCGAGCCGGCACGTACCCTGTTCATCGATGACAATCCCCAGGTGCTGGAGAGTGCGCGCACCTACGGTATCGCGCATCTGCTGGGCGTGCGTCAGCCGGACTCGAAGCGCGAAGCGCGTGACTTTGAGCACGTGCACGGACTGGACGGTTTTGCCGTGCTGACGGCGGGTGGCGGCCTTCATCTGGAACACGAGGAGCGCAAGGAGTCTTGATGAGTGACCAGGTACGCATCGACAAGTGGCTGTGGGCGGCGCGATTCTTCAAGACGCGCGGCATGGCCAAGAAAGCCATTGAAGGTGGCAAGATCCAGTACAACGGCAGCAAGGTGAAGACGTCCAAGACCGTCGAGGTCGGCGCCTTGATCGAAGTGCCGCAAGGTTGGGATCGGCTGGTGGTCGAAGTGCTGGCACTCAGCGACCAGCGCCGTGGCGCGCCCCAGGCGCAGGCACTCTATCAGGAGACGCAGGAGTCGCGTGCGCGCCGCGAACGGGAGGCCGAGGTGCGTCGCCTTGGCAATCAGGGCATGAGCCCGCCCGTGGGGCGTCCCGACAAGAAGCAGCGGCGCAGCATCCACCGCTTCCAGCGCCAGGATTCCGAAAGCTGACGACACAGGCTCTCGCCACCCTTGCGGGGGGAATGCCTGTGGACGTCACGTTGATACTTACCCAATTCATGACGCACGGCCCGGCCTTCGGTGCCGAAGCTGAGGCAGGCCTGCGTCGTCGCCGAGGTTCATCGCGGTCCGTCGCTCGTGGTCCACGAGCTGGCGGCTGCGCTGGCTCGGTTCGAGGAGCCCCCAATGAGTGATCACGACATGCAAGACCCTGACAAGCAAGCCGGCGACGCCCACGAAGAGACGGCGCCGAATTTCGATCAGATCCAGCGATTCCTGTTCGACGCCACCAATGTGCGCGGCGAGATCGTCACCCTGGACAAGGCCTATGCCGAAGTCCTTGATCGTCATGCCTATCCCCAGGCCATCTCGCGCCAGCTGGGCGAGATGCTGGCAGCGGTGGCGCTGCTGACCGAGACCATCAAGCTGGATGGCACAATGACACTGGAAGTGCGTGGCACGGGGATCGTGCGTCAGCTGATGGCCGAGTCCAATCCCGGCGGTGAGCTGCGTGCCATTGCCCGTCTCAGTGACGAGGACGTGCTGCCGACCGATGAAGCCACGCTGCAGGCTCTGGTGGGGCAGGGGCAGATCGTCATCACGCTGGACCCGCGTGACGGCAAGCGTTACCAGGGGATCGTGGCGATCGATCAGGACAGCCTCGCCGGCTGTCTGGAAAGCTACTTCAGTCAGTCCGAGCAGCTGCCGACGCGTCTGTGGTTGATGGCCGATGCACAGCGTGCCGGTGGCGTGATGCTCCAGCAGCTGCCTGACGACGATGCCAACAAGGACCCCGATGCCTGGGAGCGAGTCGTCCATCTCGCCGACACCCTCAAGGCCGAAGAACTGCTGGTGCTTGATCAGCAGGACGTGCTGCACCGTCTCTATCACGAAGAGACCGTGCGCATCTTCGAACCCAAGGCGCTGCGTTTCGGTTGTACCTGTTCTCGTGAGCGTCTCGGCGCGGCACTGCACAGCATCGCCGCGGACGAATTGCGCCAGATCGTCGCTGAACATGGTGAGCTGGCCACGCAATGCCACTTCTGCCATACCCGGTATTCCTTCAATGCCGCGGAAGTCGAAGCCATCATCGAAGACCCGGCTGCAGGCAGCCCGATCGTCCACTGAGTCCAGCAATCGCGCTGGCGCCAGCGCGGCCTGTTGGTCTGCCTTGCGTCAGCTCGGGCAGTGTTGGCCGAAGTCTCGGGCGGAGACTGTCGATGCGCAGCAGCTGTCGATGGGCAGGTGCTGTCGACGACGGGCAGGAGGGGCAGGAGTGCAGGAGGGGCGCCCATCATGGGGCCAGCGGCAGGGGTGGGTAGCGAGCGAGGTGAAATTGTTGGACATTTCGCGTCTCGAGTGTCAGTCAATGCGCTGTCGGGCGTTGCAGCAATCAGCGTTTCCGCCCGAGTCCCTTTTTGCCATAATGCCTTGCCAGTACGGGGCTGGACGCTCCGTTGCGGCAACATGGCCTGTAGGCCATGGTCGATTCCGGCAGCATCGTTCGATACCCCAAAATAAGCCTGCGGCATGTACCGCCGGCATCTGGCAAGAGCCATCAAGAGAGAGGGCGGCCCTGAGCCGCGGAGACGCGAATGAGCAAGCATCAAGACAGTGCGGTGACCACTCACACCAATCTCAGCAGCGCAGAGCTGATCGAGCTGGCAGTGGCTCGCGGCGAAGGACGTCTGGCCGACAACGGCGCGCTGGTCGTGGAGACGGGGGCTCGCAGTGGTCGCTCCCCGAACGACCGCTTCATCGTCGATGAGCCGTCCACCTCGGACGCCATTGACTGGGGAAGCGTCAACCGCCCGTTCAGTCCTGAGCGTTTCGACGCGCTGTGGGACCGGGTCGAGGACTACCTCGGTGCGCAGACAAGCTTCGTGTCCGAACTGCACGTCGGCGCCGATCTCGAGCATTACCTGCCGATTCGTGTCACCACGGAAACGGCGTGGCACAACCTGTTCGCGCGTACCATGTTCGTGCGTCCGGACAGCTTCAATGCCAAGGACAAGAGCGAGTGGACCATCCTCAACGCGCCGCACTTCGTGTGTGAGCCCGAGCGCGATGGCACCAACTCCGATGGCGTGGTGCTGATCAACTTCGCACGTCGTCGCGTTCTGCTGGCTGGCATGCGCTATGCCGGCGAGATGAAGAAGGCCATGTTCTCGGTGCAGAACTTCCTGCTGCCGGAAAAGGACGTGCTGCCGATGCATTGCTCCGCCAATGTCGGTGATGACGGCGAGACCACGCTGTTCTTCGGTCTTTCCGGCACCGGCAAGACCACTCTGTCCGCCGATCCGGCGCGCCATCTGATCGGCGATGACGAGCACGGCTGGGGCGAAGGCACCGTCTTCAACATCGAAGGGGGCTGCTACGCCAAGTGCATCGACCTCTCCGAGAAGAACGAGCCGGTCATCTGGAATGCCATCAAGTTCGGCGCCGTGCTGGAAAACGTGGTGCTGGATGACCGTCGCGGTGCGGATTACGGCGACGACACTCTCAGCCAGAACTCGCGTGCGGCCTACCCGCTGGAGCACATCGAGAAGCGCGTGCCGGAAAATCGTGCCGGTGAGCCGAATGCCATCGTCTTCCTGACCTGCGACATGTCCGGTGTGCTGCCTCCGGTGTCCGTGCTCAGCAAGCAGGCGGCCGCCTATCACTTCCTGTCCGGCTACACCGCCAAGGTCGGCTCCACCGAGATGGGCTCCACCGCCGGCCTCGAGGCGACCTTCTCCACCTGCTTCGGCGCGCCGTTCTTCCCGCGCCCGGCGCGTGAGTACGCGGATCTGCTGATCAAGCGCATCGAGGCGTTCGGCTCGCGCGTCTATCTGGTCAACACCGGCTGGACCGGTGGTGCCTACGGAGAGGGTGGCTCACGCTTCTCCATCCCGACCACCCGCAGCATCATCAGCGCGATCCAGAACGGCGCACTCGCCGATATCGAGACGCGTCACATCGACGTGCTCAACCTGGATGTGCCGGTGCGTGTGCCGGGCGTCGATTCCAGCCTGCTCGACCCGCGCGAGACCTGGGAAGACCGCGCTGCCTATGACAGCAAGGCGCGTGACCTGTCCGCCAAGTTCGTCGAGAACTTCAAGAAGTTCGCCGGTGTGGATGAGGCGATCATCGCGGCGGGCCCGGCGCTGGTCTGATCGGCCGCCGTTCTCGCGATACGCCAGATGAAAACGCCTCGCTCGGGTGACCGAGCGAGGCGTTTTCATGTCCGGACAGCGATGACACCGCTTTCGGATCACGGCTGCGACATGGCGTGGCTCAGGGGCTGCCACCGGCGGCCAGAGAGCGACTGGCAGGCGCATCCAGCGCCTCTTCGTCTGACAGCGGGTTGCCGGTGGTATTGGCGCTCAGGATGGCCTCCGTCGCCAAGGCGTCCTGTGGTGCCATCCTGCGCTCGTCGTGGGCCGTATCAGGAGGCTCGGGCGTGTTCTCTCCGGGCATTTCACTGTCCGGCAGGCGCTCGGCGACGAAGGGAGCGGGGGCCTGATACCACCAGCGGGTGGTCCAGGCGCGCATCACCCGTTCCGGGTACCAGGTCTTGCCGAGGCTGCCATTGTAGCGGGCCAGTGCATCGGTGATGTCGCCCTTCTCACGCTTGAGGTAGTGGGCGAGGATGGTGGCGCCGTAGCGCAGGCTGGTGTCCTGGTCGAGCAGGTTGTCGCCCGGCTCGCCGATCTCGCGCTTCCAGAATGGCATCACCTGCATCAGCCCTCGTGCGCCGGCATGGGATACCGCCGTCGGCTTGAAGGCGCTTTCCACCTGGATCACGGCCAGAATCAGCTCCGGTGCCAGCCCCGTGCGGGTGGCTTCGCGGCGGATCTTGCGCAGCAGGTCGATCCGGGCGGCGCGATCGGGCATGTAGCGCTCCAGACGCTGCTGCATGCTCAGCACCCAGTGCAGGGCATCGATGGGGTCGTCGAAGGCTTCAGGCTCTGCCAGCGCTTCTCTCAGGCTTTCACGCAGTGCCGGAGAGAGGCCGTGCTCGGGGATGGCGGCCGCAGCATGGAGGGGCGCGCTCTGCAGCATGGCTACCATGCTGCCCACCACGAGACAGGCTGCTCCCGCCAGGTGGCGGAGCAGGCGTTGATGGTGTGGAGTACGAGCGCCTTCGGGGCGTGGTGTGGTCATGCGCAGTCCCTGCGTATCGGTCATGCCGGCATTATGCCGTGTTCGCGGCGTTGACGTTAATGACCCAGTCAATCAGCCGCCTGAAACGACGACAGCCCGCCCCCCGAGAGGGAGACGGGCTGTCGTGCTTCGCGTCAAGGAAGCACCCTGGGCGGCGCCTGAGGCTTACTTGCCGCTGCGCTCGGCCAGGAAGTCCATCAGGTTGTCGACGGGGACCATGGTCGCGTCCGCGTCCGTGCGGCCCTTGTACTCATACTCGCCGTTGTCGAGACCGCGATCACCGATCACCAGACGATGCGGAATGCCCAGCAGTTCGCCATCGGCGAACTTGTTGCCCGGACGCAGATCACGATCATCCAGCAGGACATCGTAGCCTGCGGCGGTCAGCGCCTGATAGACACGCTCGGAGGTCTCGCTGACGCGCACGGACTTGTGGGCATTCATCGGCACGATGGCGATCTGGAAGGGCGCGATGGCTTCCGGCAGCACGATGCCGCCCTTGTCGTTGCCCTGTTCGATGGCCGCGGCCACCACGCGGGTCACGCCGATGCCGTAGCAGCCCATCCACAGCGGCTTGGCCTTGCCGTTCTCGTCGAGCACGGTGGCGTTCATGGCATCGGAGTACTTGGTGCCCAGCTGGAAGATATGACCCACCTCGATACCGCGCGCGATGTCGATCACGCCGTGACCGTCCGGTGACGGGTCACCCGCGACGACATTGCGGATATCGGCGACTTCCGGCAGCGGCAGGTCGCGCTCCCAGTTGAGGCCGAAGTGGTGCTTGCCTTCGATGTTGGCACCGGCACCGAAGTCGCTCATCAGAGCGACGCTGCGATCGATGATGATCGGCATCTCGAGTCCCACCGGACCCAGCGAGCCGAAGCCGGCGCCGACGGCGGCACGCACTTCCTCGTCGCTGGCCATGGTCAGCGGCTCGGCGACCTGTGGCAGGTGTTCGGCCTTGATCTCGTTGAGCTCGTGATCACCGCGTACCATCAGCGCGACCAGCCCTCCCTCGATACCTTCGGCCGCCTTGACGATCAGCGTCTTGACGGTCTTCTCGATGGCCAGGCCATGCTGCTCGACGAGGGCGGCGATGGTCTTGGCATTCGGCGTATCGACCAGCTGCATGTCCTGAGTCGGTGCGGCGCGTTGCGGCGTCTCGCCCAGCGGTGCGGGCAGAGCCTCGCACTTCTCGATGTTGGCAGCGAAGTCGGAGCCGGTAGAGAAGGCGATGGCGTCTTCTCCGGAATCGGCCAGCACGTGGAATTCGTGGGAGCCGGTACCACCGATGGAGCCGTTGTCGGCGATGACGGGGCGGAAGTCGAGACCCAGGCGCGTGAAGATGCGCACATAGGTGTCGTACATCACCTGATAGGTGTCCTTGAGCGAGTCTTCGCTCAGGTGGAAGGAATAGGCATCCTTCATGATGAACTCACGGGAGCGCATCACACCGAAGCGCGGACGAATCTCGTCACGGAACTTGGTCTGGATCTGATAGAAGTTGGCCGGCAGCTGCTTGTAGCTGTTCAGCTCGCGACGCGCGAGGTCGGTGATGACTTCCTCGTGGGTCGGGCCGACGCAGTAGTCGCGCTGATGACGATCAACGACACGCAGCAGCTCCGGGCCGTACTGTTCCCAGCGACCGGATTCCTGCCAGAGCTCGGCAGGTTGCACGGCGGGCATCAGCACTTCCTGGCCGCCGGCGCGGTCCATCTCTTCACGGACGATGCGCTCGACCTTGCGCATGGTGCGCAGACCCAGCGGCATCCAGGTGTAGAGCCCGGAGGTCAGGCGACGAATGAAGCCGGCACGCAGCATCAGCTGGTGGCTTATGACTTCAGCATCGGACGGGGTTTCCTTGAGAGTGGAAATCAGCAGTTGACTGGCACGCATGGGCTCAGCGATCCCTCGACTTGTCGCTTTGATCGGTACGCTTCGCAATCGCGAAGCAAGAACAGGCAGGACTTCGGCACGCCAACGGCGGGCGTATCAGCGAAGCAGACTGGGGGCATTGTACTGCCGCGAGGCTTTGTGGGGCAAAGTGCTGCGACAGACTGGAAAAAAGTGCGCCGGCCTGCCGATACTGGTGCAGGGCGCAGGGCGTCCTGTGTCAGAGGCATGAGGGCACTGCAGGACGAAGACTGCCTCGTCAGGTGACGGGGAGGGTCGCACAAGGAGAGGTGGACATGGCGTCACAGGATCATCACGCAGGATGCGCGCCCGTCAGACGACACCCGCGGTGGCGGACCGCTCTGGTGCTGATGGTGCTGGTGTCATGTCTGGGGCTATCCCTGTGGCTGGTGAGCCACCATCTGCCGATTCCCTTCGTCGATGAGGGAGTCCATTTCGCGCAGATCCGCCAGTTTCTGGAGGGCGACTGGCATCAGCATCCCAAGCTGACCACGCTGACGCTCTATCACGCCAGCATGGCGCTGGTACTGATGACGCTCCAGACGCTCGGGGACTGGCTGAATCTGCCGCTGGCGACAGCCACCATGACGGGACGCTGGCCACAGATGCCGTCGGTGGACTGGGTGCGCGGTCTTTCGCTGGTGGGCTTCAGCGTCATGGCGTTCCTCCTCTGGCGGGCATTGCCGCAGGGCTACCGGCGTCTCGCTCCTTCGCTGGAGGCGCACGACGCTCGTCACCAGGCCAGCCGTCAGTGCTGGCAGTGGCTGTGGCTGCCGCTCATCTTTCCCTATCTGGCGCTGGTGTATACCGACCCCTGGATCATCGCGCTGGTCGCGTTGCAGCTCGTCGCACTGGTGCGAGAACAGCGTCTGCTGCTGCTGGTATTGATCATGGCGGGATTGGGGTTGCGTCAGGACAGCATCGTGCTGCTGGGGTTGTGGGGTGGCCTGCTGCTGTGTCTGACCCATCACAAGGCCGTGAGCGGGGCGCGGATGGCAGGACTGGCGACTCCCTTGCGCGCGCCGCTCTCTCGGCTCTCCACCTGGTGGGCACTGTTCATCAACTGGTGGTGGGTGCTCGGGCTACCGGTGGTCGCCTTTCTCGGCTTCCTTCTCTGGAATGGCGGCATCGCCATGGGAGACACCACGCGCCATCAGGCCGGTTGGCACACCGGCAATCTCGGCTATTACCTGGCGGTGATCGGCATGGTGTTCCTGCCGCTGTGGCTTTCGGACCTGCCGCGTCAATGGCAGGGGGTGAAGCGTGCATGTTCGCGGGAGGGATGGCGGCGAGGAATGCCGTTGCTGCTGCTGGCGGTCGGCCTGTGGCTGGTGCTGGCAATGAGCTTCGAGCTGACCCATGACTACAACTTCCAGCGCTGGACGATTCGCAATGTCTGGCTGATGTGGTGGAACGAGCACCCGGTCGCGCGCTGGATCACCCTGCTGATGTCCACCAGCGTGGCTTTCTGGTGGCTGAGAGCACCGTTGAGACTGGGGCATGGTGGGCTGCTGCTGGTGATGCTCGCGCTGATGATCTGCACGCGGGAATTGATCGAGACGCGCTACATGCTGCCGTTGATCACCGTGTACCAGCTGCTGCGTGTGCCTGAGCGTCCCGCCGTGGAGAGCGCGATGACGCTGTGGGCCATGGCGATGGGAGTGATGCTGCTGGCGGGACTGGTGCTGACCCGCACCTTGCCCTGAAAGCCGTAGGGCGAGGGAGCAAGGTGTGGACTGGAGGCTGTCAGGCCTCGTCGTGCTGATGGCGGGCTTCTGCCGAGGCGTGCGGATCGGTGCTCGGAGTGCTGCCACGGGGTGACTCGGCCACCCAGGCATAGGCGGCTTCTCGCTCGGCAGGCGAGAAGTGGCGGACTTCGATGGAGCGCACCAGATGCTTGCTGAATTCGGTGACGTGACGCAACCACTCGGCCTTGCTGATGATGGCCTCGCGTTCGAAGTCGCCAAGATGACGCAGGGCGTAGCCGATATCGTTGAGCAGCGCTGCCGGCGTGATCAGCCCGAAGCGCTCGATTTCCACCAGCAACGAGATGCGCTCATGGCGCGCGAGGCGCTCATCACATTCGCGGATCACGGGAGCGAGCGACGCCTGATCGATGCTGCCTTCCAGCCGCAGGGCGACGACGTGATCAGCGGGACTCTTGAGCAATGTCAGCATGTTGGGCTCCTGCACGTGAGCGTGGTGGGGGAGTGGGTCACACAGCCACTCTGACAGCGATGTGACACATTTCAGTGTAGTCGCATGTAGCCATCGCAGCAGGCGCATCTGTGCGCCAGCATCATGGGGAGAGCGCCATGACGGCGTACCCCGGCCTGTCACTCACACCGTTTCGGACGCAGTCCGTACCACAATGGCAGCGCGACCAGCAGGCTGCCGCCCAGCAGGTTGCCGATGCCTGCCGGCAGGATGTTCCAGCGCATGGCGTCCCACCAGCCGGGGCCTTCTCCCGTCGGCATGATCATCGAGAAATAGGCCATGTTGGCCGGGCTGTGCTGGAAGTTGCCTGCCACGAACAGACTGACGGCCAGCACGATGGGCACGAACTTGTCGATGATGGTCCTGCCCATCACGGCGAGAAATGCCGCCATCCCGACCATCCAGTTGCCCAGCATTCCCGACAGCACCAGCGAGAACCAGCCTTCGGGACCTCCTGTCTGCTGATAGTGCATCTTCTTCGCCACCAGTTCGGCCAGCAGCTGATAGTGCTGGGGGGAGTAGACCTGTGCCACCGAGATCACCCAGCCTGTCAGCATCGTGCCGAGCAGATTGCCTATCCAGGCCAGTACCCAGAACTTCAGGCCGCGTCGCAGCATGTCACTGCGGGAGCAGTTGAGCGCACTGACCGGCAGGATGACATTGGCCTCGGTAAAGAGGGCGGCACCGGTCAGGATGACGAGGAAGAAGCCAACCGAGAACCCGACCCCCTGAAGCAGCAGCTGCAAGCCATGTGTCTCGACCCCGGTCGACAGCAGGATGGAAAACAGCGCCCCCATGGTGATGAAGGCGCCGCCCAGCATGGCCAGTACCAGAATGCGGGGGGCTGACAGGGTATGGATGTGTTCGCAGGCTTCTCGACAGATTTCCTGTGCCACATCACGGGAAGCGATGAACTGGGCGGCAGGGCGGTGGGACGAATCGTCGGACATGGGGAGTTCCTTCGGCCATTTCATGAGGCGGCAATGAGGTGGGCGGCAATGAGGGGGGGGCGGCAATGAGATGATGCACACTCACGTGGGCTCAGAGGAAATAGACCTTGGGGAGCAGAGAAGCCAATTCAATCGCACGGGCACCTGGCGGTGAGTATCGAGCAGGTAATGGCAGCTCAGCAGGAGGTGGCGTCTGGCGAGGTTTCTGGACGACAGGCATGAAAAAGCGCCGCCCGGACATGATGAACATGACATGGCGACGCTCTTGAATGCTGCTTGAGTCTGTCCTGCTTGGCGTGGTGCTGCCTGAAGCGATGGTACGGCCAGCCGGACTCGAACCGGCACGCCCGAAGGCAGGAGATTTTAAGTCTCCGGTGTCTACCGATTCCACCATGGCCGCGCAGACTGGCGCATAACTTAGCATATTTCAGAACAAGGTCAACTTTAATGCGTGACATACGAGGGTTAACTGTTTGTTCTGCAATCCCTTTGCCTCATCACTGAGGGCAGTGGTGCACATGACGCGCGTTCGGGCATCAGAGCGGACAGGCGCAATGAATCCTCTGCGCAAGACGTGTGCGACAGGGGCTCAGGCAAGGATGAGGGATGAAAAGACCAGCGGGAAATGATGCAGGTACTGAAGGCGAAAATCAGAGAAGACCGACAGGGAGTGTCAGTGATTCAACAGATGAAACGAGATGGATAAAGTAGAAAAGCAAGACGACCAGGAGGGAAGGTGTCTTGTCCATTTCAGTGCAGGACAGGGGATGTCAGGCGTTCTGAAATGGAGGCTGGAGTCGGAATCGAACCGGCGTACACGGAGTTGCAGTCCGCTGCATGACCACTCTGCCATCCAGCCTCAATGATCGAGATGTCAGTCGAAACTGATGTCTGATCCGAGGTTTCTCTGCGCGTTGCGCAAGAGAATTGAGTCAATGTCGAAGTGCCGTCAAGGCCACCTGTTTCATTGGAGCGGGAAACGAGATTCGAACTCGCGACCCCAACCTTGGCAAGGTTGTGCTCTACCACTGAGCTATTCCCGCTGAACTCGAGGTCGAATTATACGGATAATTCCCATGCTGTCAAACAGTTAATGAAAAAATGTCTCGCAGACCTGGTGGTCGGAAACGACGACGCCCACCTGCCGAAAGGGCGGGTGGGCGTCTCGAGAACTGGCCTCTGCCAGTCGGGCAATTTGCTGGGCCCGTGTCGTACTGAACATTCGTCATGCTGAACATGCGCCGCGTGTCAGACGGAGCGTATCAGTTCCGGCCATGCCGCACGCAGGTAACTGATCATCGACCACAACGTCAAGGCAGCGGAGATATACAGCAGGCCGAGGCCGGCATCGCCCCCGAGACTGCCTGGGGAGAAGTACAGCAGCATGAACAGGGCGAGCATCTGGGCAGCGGTCTTCAGCTTGCCGACCCATGAGACTGCCACGCTGCCGCGCTTGCCGATCTCGGCCATCCATTCGCGCAGTGCGGAGATGACGATCTCGCGACCGATGATGATCAAGCTGGGAATCGTCATCCACAGGCTGTCGTAGCGTTCGATCAACAGTCCCAATGCCACGGCGACCATCAGCTTGTCAGCCACCGGGTCCAGGAAGGCGCCGAAGGGCGTCGTCTGATTCCAGCGTCGCGCGAGATAGCCATCGAACCAGTCGGTCACTGCCGCCAGGGCGAACAGCAGGGCGGTGACGGGCAGGCTCCAGTCATATGGCAGATAGAAGCACACCACCAGCAGCGGAATGAACAGGATGCGGATCAGAGTCAGGATATTGGGAATGCTCATCGTGACGGCACGAGTCCTTGCATGAAGCGTCGGGTGGCTGGGCGAAATCAAGGGCGACGCCCCGAAAGGGCAGATCGCTCCGCTAGCGCCGCACAAGTCGTCTATTCTAGCCTGCCGGTGAGGTATTCAGCCATGCCAAACCGCAGGATATTCAAGCCGACTTCCGTTACCCCTGCCTGTGCGGCAGGTTGAGGGTGACAGAGGTCGGCGTGGGGTGTCGATGCATCCCCTGCTGCATGATCGGTCAGCCGTGCAGTGCCTGATGGATCACCTCGGCAAGGGATTCGCTGATGCCGGGCACCCGCGCCAGTTCCGGCTTGGAGGCCTGCTTGACCCCCTGGAGTCCCCCGAAGAACTTGAGCAGCTCCCGGCGGCGCTTGGGCCCGACCCCCGCGATGCCCTCGAGGCTCGAGGTGCGGCGCGCCTTGTCACGCTTGGCGCGGTGGCCGGCAATCGCGAAGCGGTGCGATTCATCACGGATATGCTGGATCAAGTGCAGCGCCGGTGAATGGCTGTCGAGATCCAGGGTGTCATGCACCGTCTCGATGAACAGCGTCTCCAGGCCGGCCTTGCGCGTGGTGCCCTTGGCGACCCCGAGCAGGATGATGTCGGTCACGCCGAGTGACACGAAGACCTCACGCGCCATGTTGAGCTGACCCTTGCCGCCATCGACCAGCAGGATGTCAGGGCGCTTGCCTTCTCCCTCCTGCAGACGCTTGAAACGTCGCGTCAGCGCCTGCTGCATGGCGGCGTAGTCATCACCGGCCGTCACTCCCTCGATGTTGAAGCGTCGATAATCCGACTTGATGGGGCCCTCGTGATCGAACACCACGCAGCTTGCCACGGTCGCCTCGCCGTGGCTGTGGGAGATGTCGAAGCATTCCAGGCGCTTGGGCACTTCCGCGAGTCCCAGAGCATCGCGCAATGACAGAAAGCGATTGGAGAGCTGCTGGCGGCTGGCCAGCTGAGTGGCCAGATACTGCTCGGCGTTGGTCTGTGCCAGCGTGAGCCACTGGGCGCGATGGCCGCGTACCTGGTGCGCCACGCGAACGCGGCGACCGGCTTTCTCGCTCAGTGCACCTTCCACCAGCGGCGCATCCTCGAGTGCCAGTGAGGTGAGCACTTCATCGGGCATCTCGCGATCCTGGCCCAGGTAGTACTGACTGACGAAGCCGGTCAACAGCTCGCTGCTGGTGAGGTCCAGTCCGTTGCCCGGCGAGAAATGACGCGCTCCGAGCATGCGCCCCTGGCGGACTGACAGCACGCTGATGCACAGTCCGCCCGGGCGCTCGGCGAGTGCCAGAATGTCGGCATTGCCGGTGCCGGTATCGACATATTGCTTCTCCTGCATCCGACGCAGCTGGGCGACCTGATCGCGCAGGCGTGCCGCCTCCTCGAATTCCAGGCGCATGGCGGCATCTTCCATCGCCCGACTCAGCTCATCGGTGACCTGATCGCTCTGGCCGTTCAGGCACATCACCGCGTGTTCCATGTCGCGACGATAATCCTGCTTGCTGATGTAATCGACGCACGGCGCAGTGCAGCGGTTGATCTGATATTGCAGGCATGGACGCTCACGATGCGCGAATACCGAATCCTCGCAATTGCGCAGCCGGAAGATCTTCTGCATCAACGTCAGCGATTCCCGCACTGCCACGCTGCTGGGATAGGGGCCGAAATACCGGCCATCGTTGCGCTTGTGGCGCACGCGCTTGAACTCCAGCGCCGGATAGTCGTGATGCTGGCTGATGAAGACGTAAGGGTAGGACTTGTCGTCGCGCAGCAGGATGTTGTACGGCGGGCGCAGCTCCTTGATCAGGGTCTGCTCAAGCAGCAGCGCTTCCGTTTCGCTGCGGGTGATGGTGACCTGGACATCCGCGATGCGCCCGACCAGTGCCTGGGTCTTGGCATTCAGGCCGGTATTGCGGAAATAGCTGGAGAGGCGTGCCTTCAAGCGCTTTGCCTTGCCGACATAGAGCACCTCGCCGGCGGTATCCAGCATGCGATAGATGCCGGGCGCATCACTGACATGCTTGAGGAAGTGGCGCGGATCGAAATCATTCGCCTCGGCCGCCGGGGCGGAGGCATCGCTGGTGATCAGACGACTGGACACCCGAGCGGCGTCACTGCGCTCGCGGTTCGCGTTGGACTCGTTGGCGGATTCCGGTGGCGTGGAATCGGGATGCTGCTTGGCCATGGGGTTCCTCGTTCGGAGATGTCGCCAGTCTATCAAACAAGCCGAAGGCCCGATCAAGGGAGCTGCATGTCCATCTTCAGGTGCCGTGGCTGTCTTCAGGGGCAATGCGCATCGGCAGGCAAACAGATCAGATTGGGGCGGGTGTCCCGCGCAGCAAGGGGGCAGGAGACGCGACGGGGTGGGATGCCCGGTGATGTCGGGCGCCGCCATGCCCATCGAGAGATGCCAGGCGAGCGATGCCCGTGGAGAGATGCCAGTGGAGAGAAGGAAAGGCCAGCAAGACGATCAGAAAAAAGCCCACGGCCCGATGATGCCTCCCCTGGGGGATGGTGTCATCGGGCCGTGGGCTTTCCCGTCAGCGAATCACTTCGCTGTCGCCTGCGTGGCTCAATCCGACAGCGGCCGAGCCTCGAGAGCATAGTCGTCGAGCAATTGATGGCGCATGGCCAGATGCGTCATCTCGACGTCACTGGTCACGCCCAGCTTCTCGAAGATGCGATAGCGATAGGTATTGACGGTCTTGGGGCTCAGGTGAAGGCGGTCGGAGATCTCGTTGACGCGATGACAGTTGACGATCATCAGCGCCACCTGCATCTCGCGGGTCGAGAGTTGCTCGAAGGGATTGCTGCATCCGGTGTCCATGCCCGAGAACACCAGGCGTTGCGCGATCTCCGGGGTCAGGTAGCGTTCGCCACTGGCGACTCGGCGAATGGCGCGAATCATTTCATCGAAGGGCGTGCCCTTGGAGATGAAACCGAAGGCCCCTGCTTCCAGCAGGCGTTTGGCGAAGGATTCCTCGAGATAGGCGGTCAGGACGATCACGCGAACTTCCGGCAGGCTGCGAACGATCTTGCGCGTGGCTTCAAGTCCATCGACGCCTGGCATGCGAATGTCCATCAGCACGATATCCGGACTGTGCTCACGGCAGAGTTTGATCGCGGTTTCGCCATCCGAGGCTTCTGCAATCACCTTGAGCCCATCCTCTAGCTCAATGGTACGGACGATGCTGGTACGCACCAGGTGGTGGTCATCAGCGACAAGAACCTTGATCAAGGCGGCTCCAGTAAAGATGTCATCAGGCGTGTTAGTTAGTATGGCTTTCAATGTACCCATTGGCCATGGGCTTGTCGATGCCACTGTCATCCCGTGCGTCGCATGCAAGATGACCACCCTTCATCAGCGTGCTTCGTGACGGTGAACGCGGGAAATCGCTGCAAAAATAAGGGGTTGACGGCTTGTCATGTGGTCTGTAGTATTCGCTGCATCGTGAGCACGGGGCCTTAGCTCAGCTGGGAGAGCGCAACACTGGCAGTGTTGAGGTCAGCGGTTCGATCCCGCTAGGCTCCACCATGTCACGAGATGCCAGCATACCGGCATGCAGGGTCAACTCTGCGAAGTATGGCGCGCAACTTGAGCGCGCAGTGGGGCCTTAGCTCAGCTGGGAGAGCGCAACACTGGCAGTGTTGAGGTCAGCGGTTCGATCCCGCTAGGCTCCACCAGAATATTGAAAAAGCGGCCATCCTTCGGGGTGGCCGTTTTTTTGTGCTTGGCTTTCCGCTCGTCCCTGTCAATTTCATCCCTATAGTTGCCAGTGCCCGGGCCTGCCAATGCTGAGGGAGATGGGTAAGAAATCTCACCCAGGCTCGTGACTGGCTGAAATGTCTGAAAATAATTGCCTGATCATCTCAATGGATTGATGAGAGGCAGGCTTGGCGCTAGATTGGCGACATGAGCAGACAAGAGATCACACGACTCGTGGAGAGCCTCGCCCACGAGGAAGGTATTCGAGAGACCGCAGTGAAGGGCGTGCAGCTCTTTCGCATGACGGAGCCCGTGCGCTGCGCGCCGGCCATCTATGAGCCCGCCGTGGTGGTGATCGTCAGCGGTGCCAAGGAGGCGATACTGGACGGCGAACGGCATGTCTATGACAGCCGCCAGTATCTGTGCTGTCCCATCTCGATGCCGGTCGAGGCGGGCGCCCCCATGGCGTCGCCAGAGACACCGCTATTGGGCGTCTACCTCTCGCTGGACACGCGGGTGATGACGGAGCTTGCCATCGAGATGGAAAGCGCCGCGGGGCTTGTGCACAAGCCGGGCAGGGGGCCGCTGCCGCCGGGGCTTGCCCTGGCGCATTGGGACGCCGCCTTCAGCGATGCCTTGTTGCGACTGCTGCAGGTGGTACAGAGCCCTAGCGATGCGGCGATATTGGGAGAAGGGCGGCTGCGGGAGCTTTACTACGCCGTCCTGAAGGGCGAGGCGGGGGAGTCGGCGCGGCGCGCCTTCGGCGTGGGCAATGAGATCGCGCGGGTAATCGATTACCTCTCCAGCCGCCTGGATGAGCCGGTCAGCATTGACGACATGGCCGGGCGGGTCGGCATGAGTCGCGCCGTCTTCCACCGCAAGTTCAAGCAGGCGACCACGATGTCGCCGATCCAGTTCGTGAAGTCCATGCGCCTCAATACTGCCGCCATGCAGATCGCCACTGGCAAGACCGTCAGCGAGGCGGCCATGGCCGTGGGTTATGTCAGCTCCTCGCAATTCAGTCGCGAATTCAAGCGTCTGTACGGGCAGTCGCCCAAGCAATGGAGTCAGTTCAAATAGCGATACGCCACGAGCGGGACATGAAAAAACGGCCATCCGAAAGGAGGCCGTTTTTTCATGGCTGGTGATCATCCTGCGCGTGGGGCGCTAGAGCACCGCTTCACTCTCCTCGACACGCTCGAAGAGGATCAGATGATCGGCCTGGATACGCAGCATGACCTGCTCGCCGGGGTGATAGTCATGGTGGCTGTTGAAGGCCGCCTCGACCTCACGACCTGACGGCAAGGCCAGGCGATACAGGGTGCTGGTACCGGCGAAGGTCGCGCTGAGCACGCGCGCCTTGAGATCACTGGTTTCCGCCTCTCCTTCAGCCAGTACCAGATCATCCGGACGCAGCAGCACGTCCACCGGTGTCCCGGCGTCATACGGATAGGCACGGTTGCCGCGGATCACCCCGAGTTCGGTGGAGACGCTTTCGTTGTCCGCCAGCGTGCCGGGGATGAAGTAGCCCTGACCGATGAAGTTGGCGACGAAGCGCGTGGCCGGCTCGTGATACAGATTGAACGGCGTATCCCATTGCTGCAGGTGCCCGGCATGGATGACGCCGATCTGGTCCGCCATCGCGAAGGCTTCGTTCTGATCATGGGTGACCAGTACCGCGCTGATGCCGAGGTGCTTGAGAATTCGGCGCACCTCCTGGCTCAGCTGGCGGCGCAGTTCCACGTCCAGATTCGAGAACGGCTCGTCGAGCAGCAGGATGCGTGGCTCCGGCGCCAGCGCGCGTGCCAGGGCCACGCGCTGCTGCTGTCCGCCCGAGAGTTCATGCGGAAAACGCTCGCCCAGATGCCCCAGACCGACCAGCGTCAGCAGTTCCGCCACCTTGGCATTGCGCTCGGCCTTCGGCATGCGGCGTACGCCGAACGCCACGTTGTCCGCCACGCTCAGGTGCGGAAACAGGGCGTAATCCTGAAAGACCATGCCGACTTGCCGCTCTTCCGGCGCCGTCAGCTGGGTGGCGCTGGAGAGCACTTCTCCCTCGAGGCGAATCTCGCCGACCGCCACCGGTTCGAAGCCGGCGATCGCGCGCAACAGGGTCGTCTTGCCACAGCCGGACGGGCCGAGCAGGCAGGCGATATCCCCCTTGTTGAGAGAGAAATTGATGTCACGGGTCACCACGGTGGTGTCGTAGCGACATTCCAGAGAATCAATCTGCAGGAGCGGTTGCATGATGGCGGGTCGGTCCAGAAAACGAGAAGGGCAGCGAGTGGAACAGCCGGCGAGGGCATCAGGGGCGGGCGCTGAGCTCACGCGCCCGCCTGTCTGTGCATACGATGTCGCCGCCGGCATGGATGCAGGCGGCGACAGGCAGGGCTGATTCAGTCCTGACGACCCAGCATCAGGAATTCGAGCAATGCCTTCTGGGCGTGCAGACGGTTGCCGGCTTCCTGCCAGACGACGGCGCGCGGGTCATCCAGCAGTCCCATGCTGATCTCTTCGCCGCGGTGTGCCGGCAGGCAGTGCAGGAAGATGACGTCATCGGCGGCCTTGTCGAGCATGGCTTCATCGACCTGGTAGCCGGCGAAGTCGGCTTCGCGCTTGAGCTGCTCCTCTTCCTGGCCCATGGAGGCCCAGACATCGGTGGTCACCAGATCCGCGCCCTGGACGGCTTCCTGCGGGTCGCGGTGGATGCTGACGCGCTGACCGGCTGCCGCGACGATCTCGCTGTCCGGCTCGTAGCCTTCCGGGCAGCAGATGCGCAGGATGAAGTCGAACTGGCGTGCGGCGTTGATCCAGGAATGGCACATGTTGTTGCCATCGCCGATCCAGACCGCTGTCTTGCCCTTCACGGAGCCACGGCACTCGGTCCAGGTCATCACGTCAGCCAGCAGCTGGCACGGATGGTAGTCATCGGTGAGTGCATTGATGACCGGCACGCTGGAGGCATCGGCGAAGGCTTCGATATCGGAGTGCGCGAAGGTGCGGATCATCACGCCATCCACCATCTCGGAGAGCACGCGCGCGGTGTCACCGATCGGCTCGCCACGGCCCAGCTGGGTATCGCGCGGCGACAGGAACAGGGCATGGCCGCCGAACTGGGCCATCGCCGTCTCGAAGGACACACGGGTGCGCGTGGAGGACTTCTCGAAGATCATCGCCAGGGTACGGTTGGCGAACGGCGTGTAGACCGGACCTTCCTTCTTCAAGCCATCCTTGATGGTGATGGCGCGCTGAATCAGGTAATCGAGTTCTTCCGGAGAAAGGTCAAGCAGAGTCAGAAAGTGCCGGGTGGCCATCGAGCGGGCTCCTGTCAGGGTCTCGGGCAGCACCATCGAAAAGGGCGCCATGCGTCGGAGGGAAGGAAGTCGCCGACGATCACGGCGCCCGATTGGCGCTGCCTGTCAAAAGAGCCATCCTAGCCAGCTGAGCGGGCGGGCGCAACGCCGAGGCGTCTCGCGAGGCATCGAGAGCCCTTGCCTCGCCCCGCGCGTGCGCCGGTCAGCCTGCCGACAGCGACATCGCCGGCCTGCCCTGCAGACACCAATCTCGCCCTGGGGCAATATCGGGGGCTGAATTCGTGGCTCACCCTCAGTAGAATGAGGGAATGACACTCACGGGCCTTGCGCCCACCGTCCGAGGATTGCACATGAGCACCACCATCGAATCGATCGAGAAGCAGATTGGCGAGAACCCCATCCTGCTGTACATGAAGGGCACGCCGCAGCTGCCGCAGTGCGGTTTCTCCGCCCAGACCGTCCAGGCCGTGATGGCGTGCGGCGAGCGTTTCGCCTTCGTCAACATCCTGGACAACCCGGACATCCGTGCGGAGCTGCCGAAGTACGCCAACTGGCCGACCTTCCCGCAGCTGTGGATCAACGGCGAGCTGGTCGGCGGCTGCGACATCGTGGTCGAGATGTACCAGAACGGCGAGCTGGAGCCGATGATCAAGCAGGCCGCTCAGGAAGCGGCTGCCGAGTGATCGGTCTCCCCGGGTCAGACATGTTCTGATCTGAGCGGAGCCTGTCAGACAAAACGCCCCCGCAGCCTGGCTGCGGGGGCGTTTTCGTGTGGCGATTTCACAGGAGTGTCTTGCGCGGCCGGGCCGGGCAAGCCCCTGGCTGTCAGGTGGCAGGCGTCTCGAGCGAGGCGGGCACCTCGTCGTTCATGCCCTGTTCCTTCATCGCCAGATCCCAGCCGCCCAGATCCTTGAAGCGATTGACCATCGCGCAGAACAGCTCCGCAGTGCGCTCGGTGTCATAGCGCGCCGAGTGGGCGGAGGCGTTGTCGAACTCGATACCGGCGGCGCGGCAGGCGCGGGCCAGTACCGTCTGGCCGTAGACCAGACCCGCAAGTGATGCGGTATCGAAGCACGAGAACGGATGGAACGGATTGCGCTTGATACCGCAACGCTCCACCGCCGCGTTCAGGAAGCCCTGATCGAAGGCCGCGTTGTGACCGACCAGCACTGCACGCGTGCAGCCGTGTGCCTTGATGGCCTTGCGTATCGGGCTGAAGATTTCGCCCAGTGCCTGATTCTCGGCCACGGCCACCTGCTTGCGTACCGGGTTGTCCAGATCGATCCCGGTGAAGTCCAGTGCCGACTGCTCGATATTGGCCCCTTCAAAGGGCGCCACGTGAAAGGCGTAGGTGGCATCCGGCACCATGTTGCCGTCGTCATCCATGGTCAGCGTGACGGCAGCGATCTCGAGCAGTGCATCTCCGGCGGCATTGAATCCACCTGTCTCGAGGTCCACCACCACTGGCAGGAAGCCACGGAAGCGTTGTGCCATCAGCGTGCGCTCGCTCGCCTGGGTCATCAAGATCTCCAATCCCGTCATTGCGTCTCGTGCTGCGCCGTGCGTCTCGCCGGCGCTCAAGGAGAGCAATTGTAGCAGGGCGATACGGACACGTCGCGGCGCAGGCGTCAGGGCGGCCCCGGCAGGGGGACGCCAGGTCCCGTTCTGCCCATGACAGCGCCTGTCAGCAGTATCGGTGAGGTGCCAGCCTCGCTATAATCGGCCCCACATCGTGATTCGAGTGGCAACGGGCGGCCACCTGCTGGGCAGGCCTTCCTCGCGACCGTACGATCCATCCCCACCTGCGTCCCCGTCCTCGGGCGGTGGCATCGCGGGAACTACAAGCATCAACTCAGGAGTCAAGCATGTCCGACGTGCAAAAGGTCGTTCTCGCCTACTCCGGCGGCCTGGACACTTCAGTCATCGTCAAGTGGCTGCAGGAAACCTACAACTGTGAAGTCGTGACCTTCACCGCTGACCTCGGTCAGGGCGAGGAAGTCGAGCCGGCGCGTGCCAAGGCGGAAGCCCTCGGCGTGAAGGAGATCTACATCGAGGATCTGCGCGAGACCTTCGTCCGCGATTACGTCTTCCCGATGTTCCGTGCCAACGCCATCTACGAAGGCGAGTACCTGCTGGGCACCTCCATCGCACGTCCGCTGATCGCGCGTCGCCTGGTCGAGATCGCCAACGAGACCGGCGCTGACGCCATCTCCCACGGTGCGACCGGCAAGGGCAACGACCAGGTGCGTTTCGAGCTGGGCGCCTACGCGCTGAAGCCGGGCATCCAGGTCATCGCGCCGTGGCGTGAGTGGGACCTGAACTCCCGCGAGAAGTTGATGGAATACTGCGAGCAGCACGGTATCGAAGTCGACTACGCCAAGAACAAGAAGAAGTCGCCGTACTCCATGGACGCGAACCTTCTGCACATCTCCTATGAAGGTGGCGTGCTGGAAGACCCGTGGACCGAGTGCGAAGAAGAGATGTGGCGCTGGAGCGTCAGCCCGGAGCAGGCGCCGAACGAGGCGACCTACATCGACCTGACCTACACCAAGGGCGACATCACTGCCATCGATGGCAAGGAAATGGCCGCTCACGAAGTGCTCGAGTACCTGAACAAGGTCGGCGGCGCCAACGGCATCGGCCGTCTCGACATCGTCGAGAACCGTTATGTCGGCATGAAGTCCCGTGGCTGCTACGAAACACCGGGCGGCACCATCATGATGCGTGCTCACCGTGCCATCGAATCCATCACCCTGGACCGCGAAGCGGCTCACCTGAAGGACGAGATGATGCCCAAGTACGCTGAGCTTGTGTACAACGGCTACTGGTGGAGCCCGGAGCGTCGCATGCTGCAGGCGGCCATCGATGAGTCCCAGAAGGTCGTCAACGGCGTCGTGCGTCTCAAGCTCTACAAGGGCAACGTCATCGTCGTGGGTCGTCAGTCCGAGGATTCACTGTTCGACGCCTCCATCGCGACCTTCGAGGACGATGCAGGCGCCTACGACCAGAAGGACGCTGCCGGCTTCATCAAGCTGAACTCCCTGCGCCTGCGTATCGCGGCCAGCAAGGGACGTGGCATCGAGTAAGGCATCACCGGATGCGCATGCTGAGAGATCGCCTGCCCATCTGACCCGATGACGATGTCTGTCGGGTCATCAAGACGCCGGCCCTGGTGGCAGTCCCCGGACTGCTGACGGGGCCGGCGTTCTGCCATCTGTGCCATGCAAGCCGCGCCATGCAAGCGGCCAGCGCGACGCCCGTACGCGTGCCCCGGATGGCATGCGGCTTAGTGTCTGGTGGGAAGGTCGCATTTCCCCCGGCACGGGGGCGTGGCATGCTGAGGGTCTCATCATAAACTCTCATTTCTTTCACTTTTTCCAGGTGAATGCCGGTGACACTAGAGGCCGGCCACCGAAGGATCCTTCAACATGCTGGGAATGCTCAAGAAACTGTTTTCCGCAGGCGAGCCTGCGCCGGTCAAGGAACCGGAGGCCGTCGAATACAATGGTTACCTCATCGTGGCCATGCCACAGAAGCACGAAGGGCAGTACCGGGTCTCCGGCGTGATTCGCAAGCCACTGGAAGGGGGCGAGACGCTGGAGCATCGCTTCGAGCGCTCCGACACCGTGCCGGGAGAAGACGGCGCCGTGGAGCTGACCGTGCTCAAGGCGAAACGCACCATCGATGATCTGGGCGACACGATCTTCGAACGCTGAGCCGACGTGATGGGTACCCGGCGGGTATCCTCGTCGAACTCGGCATCGAAGCCTGCGTTCAGGAAGCACGATTCAGGGAGACGACATGATCACGGTGCACCATCTGGAAAACTCACGCTCGCAGCGCATTCTGTGGCTGTTGGAAGAGCTGAATCTGGAATACCGCCTGGAAATCCATGCCCGTGACGCCGGGAGCATGCGTGCGCCCCGGGCACTCAAGGACATCCACCCGCTGGGCAAGGCGCCGGTGATCACCGACACCACGCTGTCCGGTGACACGGGAGCACCTGTCGTGGTCGCGGAGTCCGGCGCCATCATCGAATACCTCATCGATGTCTATGGCTCGCAGGGCAGTGGGGAGAGTGCCCACCTCAGACCTGCCCCCGGGACTCAGGCCGAGCGCGATTACCGTTTCTGGCTGCACTTCGCCGAAGGCTCCGCCATGCTGCCGCTGATGCTCAGGCTGGTGTTCTCGCGTCTCGACAAGCCTCCTGTGCCGTGGTTGATCCGTCCGGTCGCCCGCCTGCTGGCCAAGGGAGTCAATGACAAGTTCATCAGCCCGGAAATCAAGGCGCACCTCACCTACATGGATACCTGTCTCGAACGTCGCCCCTGGCTTGCCGGTGACGCCCTGACCGGTGCCGATATCCAGATGAGCTTCCCGATCCAGGCGCTGGATACGCGTCAGGGGCTCAAGAATCATCCGAACATTCAGGACTGGCTGGCGCGCATCCGGGCGCGCGCCGCCTTCCAGCGCGCCGTGGACAAGGGTGGCGAACTGGTCCTCTGATCCCCGAGCGACCGGAGCGACACGTCGCCCCTGCACCCCCCTGCGCAGACAGGGCATGTGAACAGGGCATGTGAACAGGGCATGTGAACAGGGCGTGTGGACCGGGCGTGTGAACAGGGCATGCAGACCGGCATGCAGGCAGCAAAGGCCGAGGTGGTGCGACATCGGGATGTCGCCTGGGCCATCACGCGGGGGATCGGGAATGTGATTCCCCCGCGAGGCTATCCGGGTGGGTGACGGGTAGCGGGACAGGGAGTCAACCGGGGACGAGGGAATGACACGCAAGAGTCTACGTGAGCAGTCGCTTGAGGCCACGATCCAGCAGATGGAGCGCGACAAGGCACGTCTGGAGCGCCGTGTCGCGAGTCTGGAGGAGAAGTTGTCGTCGACCCTCGACGGCACGGGTCTGCGTCTCTGGCAGCTGGAAGTTCCCACCGGCAAGCTCACCATCTTCAACTATCGCTGGGGGCGCATGCTGGGTTATCAGCCCGGCGAGTTGAACGCTCATTTCGATGTCTGGCGAGATCACCTCCACCCGGAAGACCGCGACGAGGTGCTCGCCAATCTCGAGGACCATCTCGCCGGGCGCACCGAAGTCTATCAGGTGGTGCATCGCATGCTGGCCCGAGACGGCAGCATCACCTGGGTCGCGGACAGGGGGCGAGTCGTCGAACGTGACGCGAATGGCAAGGCGCTGCGGCTGTTGGGCACCCATACCGACATCAGCCACGAGAAGGATTACGAGACTCGCCTCAATGCCCTGGCCAGCACCGATGCACTGACGGGACTTTCCAATCGCCAGGCCATCAATGGCTGGTTCAAGCGCCAGCTGGCGGACGACAGTGCGCTGTTGTTCATCGACGTGGATGGCTTCAAGCAGGTCAATGATGCGCTGGGACATCGTGCTGGCGATGAAGTGCTGGTATTGCTCGCCCACGGTCTCAATGAAGAGCTGCATCATCTGGGCGTCCATCACCACCTGGCCGCGCGCTTCGGTGGGGATGAGTTCCTGTTCCAGCTGCCGCGCATGACACCGGCGCGTATCGAGATGATCGTGCGGCGCTGGCTGGCACGCTTCGGCCAGCCCCTCGAGATCAGCACGGGGCAGGCCAGCATCGGTCTGAGCATCGGGATCTGCTTCGGCCGAGACGCCAACGGCAACTTCGCGACCGCACTGGAATATGCCGATCAGGCGATGTATCGCGTCAAGCGCAGCGGCAAGCACGGCTACCATCTGCATGCCCCCTTGCGGCATGGCGAGGCGCCCCGTATCAGCGCTTTGCAGGACTCTTCCTCCAGAGCGCGTCACGCCGCCGGCACCTCCCCGCGTCTGCCTCCCGAGATTCCCGTCGCCTCGCCGCTGGACACCCTGGCCCAGGCCTCCGCCGCGACACGCGCAGACAGCGCCACCCCCCTCACACCTGCGCGTGACCCCGCCCCCCGCCCGGTCATCGACGAGTGACAGCGCGGATGGCAGGCTGACGCCGCATTGCCATCTGCTTGTGCTATCACTGCCTCTCAGAACTTCTGACATCTCGGAGCTTCTGTCAGCTCGGTATCGCCCTGTCGTCTCTGTCTGCCTCGGGACTGATCGTCATGTCGGATGGCAATCCCGCATGGGCAATGGTTGACTGACACTGGCAGAGAGATAACAGGCGTCATGTCACCAGCAGGGCGAGGGTCCTCAAGGAGTGAAGGATGAGTCACAACGAGACAGGCCGACAGTGCGTCAATCAGTTCTTCCATCAGTCGGGCGATATCATCGGCGCGGCGCTTTCCGGCAGTGCCCAGTTGCAGCACCCCGATGGCAGCGGCCTGCGTCTGTCCGCGCCGGACAGCGGCATGCGCCTGGTGGTGCGCGATGACTGGCAGCGCGATCAGGTCGCGCTGATTTCCGGCGGGGGTTCCGGGCATGAGCCCGCGCATGCCGGCTTCGTCGGGGCCGGCATGCTCACCGCGGCGGTATGTGGCGAGCTGTTCGCCTCACCGACGGTGGAGGCGGTGCTCGCGGCGCTCAGAGAGGTGACCGGTGACGCGGGGACCCTGTTGATCGTCAAGAACTACACCGGAGACCGCCTCAATTTCGGTCTGGCGGCCGAACGGGCACGTCAGGAAGGACTCAAGGTCGAGATGGTCATCGTCGCCGATGATGTGGCGCTGCCTGACAACCCGCAGCCGCGCGGGCTGGCTGGCACCTTGCTGGTCCACAAGATCGCCGGGGCACTGGCGGCAGGCGGCGCGGATCTCGAGGAGGTCACCGCCGTGGCGCGCCGGGTGGCGGACAGCTGCTCGACCCTGGGCATGGCACTCGATGTCGGGCGTCATCCCGGCAAGCCGCGTGAGCCACGCGCGCCGGAGCTGGGACTCGGCATTCATGGCGAGCCGGGCGCCACCACGCTGGAGTTCGGCAGCCACGCCGGAGATTGCGACGTGCATGCCCTGATGGATCAGGTAGTGGCGGCGCTGATACAGGGGCACTCGCGCAAGGAGGCCGGGGGTGACTTGCCCGCCACCGGCCATCTGCTGATGATCAATGATCTGGGTGGCTGCTCGGCATTGGAGCGCGCGGTCCTGCTCGACGAGGCGCTGGCGCATCCGTCGCTCAAGGCGCTGGGCATTCACGCCGTGGTGGGGCCGCAGCCGCTGATGACCTCACTGGACATGCACGGCTTCTCGCTGACGCTGTTGCCGCTGGACGGCTTGCTGGAAGAGGCACTGGACGCCCGCTGTGCGCCGCGTGCCTGGCCCGGTGTTCAGCGGGTGGTGCCGCTGGCGCATTTCACGCCTCGTCAGGAGGGGGGACGCGCTGTTCAAGACGCCTCCACGCTTGCCGAGCGCGCCCGAGCCAAGGCCGATTGCCAGGCGCGTGCTGCCCGGGAAGGCCGGGCGAGGGTAGCGCTGCCGGGCGACCCTCAGGTCGAGCAGCGGCTGCGTGCTGTGCTGGAAGTCCTGCTGGCCAGTGAGGTGGATCTCGATCGTCTCGATGCCATCAGCGGGGACGGGGATACCGGCACCACCTTTGCCGGCGGTGCCCGTGCCGTGCTGGAAGCGCTGGAGGACTGTGAGCTGGCCTGTGGTGACAGTGGCGAGCTGATGACCTCCATCGGCAAGCAGCTGGCCTACGGCATGGGCGGTTCCAGTGGCGTGCTGCTCTCGACCCTGTTCACCGCGGCGGCGACGCGGTGGAAGACGCAAGCCAGCGAGGCAGACGCCCGTGCACCTGCCTCGCTGGGGCAGCGCTGGCATGAGGCGCTCGATCACGGCGTGGGGCGGATGCAGCATTACGGCGGCGCTGTGCGCGGGGACCGCAGCCTGCTGGATGCACTGCTGCCGGCGTTGGACGCACTGCAGGCGTCGGTGCAGGGTGAGCAGCAGGCGTCGGTGCAGGGCGAGCGCATCGACTGGGCCGCGATGGCACGCGCCGCCCGCCAGGGAGCGGATGCCACCGCGGAGATGGCCAAGGCACGGGCCGGACGCTCCGCCTATGTGCCCGCCGCCCATCTGGTCGGCCACAACGACCCGGGCGCGGAAGCCGTGGCGCGTGTCTTCGAAGCGCTGGCGGACGCCGCCGAGGAAGCGGCGGGCTGATTCGATTGACCCGAATGACCCGCGTCTGAACTCCCCAGACCCACAACGCTCATGAAGCCAAAGCCCCATAGACCAAAAGCCCTATAAACCAGAAGCCCTATAAACCAGAAGGCCCGCCCATGAACCTCACGTTCAGGGGCGGGCCTTCTGGCATTGCACGGCAGCCGTCAGGCGACTTTCTGGCGAGTCGGCAGGCGAATCAGACGGGTGGCGATGGCGGTGCCCAGCAGGGTGATGCCCATGCCGGTGAGGATGCGCGCATCGATCACCTCATCGAGCAGCATGTTGCCCCACAGCAGGGCGCTGACCGGTACCAGGAAGGTGACGGAAGTGGTCGCGGTGGCGCCGGCGCTGGCCAGCAGGCGGAAGAAGATCAGGAAGGCGAGGCTGGTGCTGAGTACCGCCAGCGCGATGGCGCTGCCCCAGGCCTCCAGGCTGACGCTGGCCTGCGGCCACATCCACAGGCCCGGAATCAGCAACAGCAGGGACGACATCAGCGAGCTGCCCGCGGCCAGCACCGGTGAGGGCAGGTGACTCAGGCGCTGGCGCGAGAAATTGGAGGCGAAGCCATAGCAGAAGGTCGCCCCCAGGGCGGCGAGGATGAACCAGCCATCGCCGCCGAGCTGGAAATCGAGGCGGTCACTCGACAGCACATAGACCCCGCTGAAGGCCACGGCCAGTCCCAGATACTGTTGCTTCTGGATCGGCGTGGCGAACAGCGCCATGCCCAGCAGCGCGGTGAACAGTGGCGTGGTGGCGTTGATCAGCGAGGTGAAGCCGGCCTCCAGCTGGGTGGTGGCCAGCGCCAGCAGGCAGAAGGGCAGTGCCTGACTGGTCAGGCCCAGCACCGCAAGCGAGCCCTTGTGTTCCCACAGCATCTTCAGGCGGCCCGCGCCCAGCAGCAGCGGGGCCAGCACCAGCGCGCCGATGCCCATGCGCAGCAGAATCAATGTGGTCGGGCCGAATTCTGGCGCGGCCACGCGCATGAAGATGAAAGACATGCCCCACAGGGTGGACAGCAGGACAAGACGCAAGGCATCGCTGGCGGACATGGTGTTCTCGACGTGGCGTGTGGAAGGCAGTCCGCTAGGCTAGCCCCTCACGCGCATCACGGGAAGCACGACCTTGTGTCTGTCGCTGTCCAGCTTCTGCCGAGCTTCAGCCCAGCCCCAGCCAGCATCAGCCAGCATCAGCCAGCATCAGCCCAAGCCCAGCCCGCTGGCCTCAGGAGGACGGAATCGCCCCACGCTGGATGGCGGCGATGTCCCGAGCGGCGCGTTCCAGTGCCGGCAGATGCTTGAGCATGTCCTCGCGCGACTGACGCATCACCGGCGCCTGGATCGCCACGCCGATGTTGGAGGGCCCGTCCGGGTTGGGTGCCAGCACCGCGATGCACACCAGCCCGGGGAGGAATTCCTCATCATCGAGTGCATAGCCTTGCCGGCGGACCTGCTCGATCTCGGCCTCGACGGAGTCGATGTCGGTCAGGGTATTGCGCGTCATCGCGTTCAGCGGTGTGCCCTTGAGCAGGCGGCGGCGCTGGGCGGGCGGCATCTGGGCCAGAAACAGCTTGCCGCTGGCGGAGCAATGCACCGGCACCCGGGAACCGGGATGCAGATAGAAGCGCAGCGGCGCCTGGGTCTCGACGCGATCCAGATACAGCACCTCGCTGCCCGACAGCGCGGTGATGTTGCAGCTTTCCCCCACCTCTTCCATCAGCCGGCTGAGCACGCCGTGGCGCGCGCCCTGCACGGTGTCGTTGAGCAGCAGGTTCTCCGCCAGACGGCGCAGACGGCTGCCCTTGCTGTAATGGCGGTTGTCCGCCTCGCGCTGCAGCATGCCGCTGCCTTCCAGCTGCTGGAGCATGCGATGCAGCGTCGGCTTGGGCAGGCCGGTCTCTTCCACCAGTCCCTGCAGCGTGAAGAACTGATCCTTGGCGGCGATCACCTCCAGCAGCGCCAGCAGACGCTGGGCGGGCGTATCGCCTTCTATCTTGCTGCCTTCCTTGCCGGTGTCCTTGTCAGCGTCCTTGCTGGCACGCGGCAGGCTTGCCTGGGGCTGGGTGGCACTGTTCATGGGCTATTCCCTCCTTCAATCCGTGCGCTGGGCAGTGTGGCGCCGAAACGCTCGGCCCGTCAGTGCCTTGCGTTGCTGTGCCTACTTTAACAGTACTCCATAGGACGGAAGAAGTTTCTAAAAAAGACACGTTTTCTATCATTTTATGAAATCTAGCTTGACGAGCGCCATGGTGAGGGCTAATTTTGGTCACATGTTTCGGTAATCGGAACTAAATGTACCAATAAACATAAAATTGATAGTTGGAGACGCCATGAGCACTCAAGACAGCGCAGACAACCGCAAGGTCGTGCAGGGCAAGCAGAAGATGACGCCCTCCGAGGCTTTCGTGGAAACCATGGTCGCCAATGGCGTCACCGACATGTTCGGCATCATGGGTTCCGCCTTCATGGATGCGATGGACATCTTCGCGCCGGCCGGCATCCGTCTGATCCCGGTGGTGCATGAGCAGGGCGCCGCTCACATGGCCGACGGCTATGCGCGTGTCTCCGGCCGTCATGGCATGGTCATCGGCCAGAACGGCCCGGGCATCTCCAACTGCGTCACCGGCATCGCGGCCGCTTACTGGGCGCACAGCCCGGTGGTCATCGTCACCCCGGAAGCCGGCACCACCGGCATCGGCCTGGGCGGCTTCCAGGAATGCAAGCAGCTGCCGATGTTCCAGGAATTCACCAAGTACCAGGGCCACGTCACCCACCCGTCGCGCATGGCGGAATACACCGGCCGCTGCTTCGATCGCGCCATGTCCGAGATGGGCCCGACCCAGCTCAACATTCCGCGTGACTACTTCTACGGCGAGATCGAGTGCGAGATTCCGAAGCCGGCACGCGTGGACCGTGGCCCGGGTGGCAGCAAGAGTCTGGATGAGGCAGCCGAGCTGCTGGCCAGCGCCAGGTTCCCGGTCATCGTCTCCGGTGGCGGTGTGGTGATGGCGGATGGCGTCGAGGAGTGCAAGGCACTGGCAGAGCGTCTCGGCGCGCCGGTGGTCAACAGCTACCAGCACAACGATTCCTTCCCGGCCAGCCACCCGCTGTGGTGTGGTCCGCTCGGGTATCAGGGCTCCAAGGCGGGCATGAAGCTGATCTCCCAGGCCGATGTCGTCATCGCGCTGGGCACGCGTCTCGGGCCGTTCGGTACCCTGCCGCAGCACGGCATGGACTACTGGCCGAAGGACGCGAAGATCATCCAGATCGACGCCGACCACAAGATGCTGGGCCTGGTGAAGAAGATCTCCGTCGGCATCTGCGGTGACGCGCGTGAAGCGGCCATCGCCCTGACCGAGCGCCTGTCCGGTCGCAATCTGGAATGCGATGCCACCAAGGATTCGCGCCTCAGCACCATCCGCGAAGAGAAGGCCGCCTGGGAAGCCGAGCTTGACGAGTGGACCCACGAGAAGGACGCCTTCAGCCTCGACGCCATCGACGAGGCCAAGGACGAGAAGCCGTTCTCCGGCGGAGAATACCTGCACCCGCGTCAGGTCCTGCGCGAGCTGGAAAAGGCCATGCCGGAAGATGTCATGGTCTCCACCGACATCGGCAACATCAATTCCGTGGCCCATAGCTACCTGCGCTTCGACAAGCCGCGCAGCTTCTTCGCCCCGATGAGCTTCGGCAACTGCGGCTACGCTCTGCCGACCATCATGGGTGCCAAGACCGCCGCGCCGGAACGTCCGGCCATCGCCTACGCCGGTGACGGCGCCTGGGGCATGAGCCTGATGGAAATCATGACCGCCGTGCGTCACGACATTCCGGTCACCGCCGTCGTCTTCCACAACCGTCAGTGGGGCGCCGAGAAGAAGAACCAGGTCGAGTTCTACAACCGTCGCTTCGTCGCCGGTGAGCTGGACAACCAGAGCTTCGCCGAGATCGCACGCTCCATGGGCGCTGAAGGCATCACCGTTGACCGTCTGGAAGATGTGGGCCCGGCGCTCAAGAAGGCCATCGACATGCAGATGAACGACGGCAAGACCTGCGTCATCGAGGTGATGTGTACCCGCGAACTGGGCGACCCGTTCCGCCGCGACGCCCTCAAGAAGCCGGTGCGTCTGCTCGAGAAGTATCAGGATTACGTGTAACGCCCGGCCCTTGCGCGCCTGAGTGGACAGGCGCGCAAGCGAACATGGCGCAACACGCAAGCTAGACGGAACCTCTCCCTTGCCCCGGCCATTTCTGATGTCCGGGGCTTTTTGGATGTGTCGGCTGCCTGCAGGGGCAGCGAGGAGACAGACATGAAGGCACTCAACAACATTCTGGCGCGGGCCAAGGCAGACCCGCGCCGTATCGTGCTCTGCGAAGGGCAGGACATGCGGGTGGTGCAGGCGGCGGTGAGCGCGGCGGAGCAGGGCCTGGCGCAGGTGATGCTGGTGGGCGACCCGACCGTCATCGCCGCCACCGCCAGAGAAGCCGGGCTCGAGGATGGCTCGCTGGAAAGCTGTGAGCTGATCGACCCCGCCACCTGCGAGCACACCGCCAGGCTTGCCGAGGCGCTGCACGCGCATCGCGCGGCCAAGGGCATGACGGCGGAGCAGGCCGCCGAGAAGATTCGTGATCCGCTGACGTTCGCCAACATGCTGGTGCGCGAAGGGCTGGCGGATGGCTCGGTGGCGGGGGCGGTGAATACCACCGCCGATGTGGTGCGCAGCGCCATCCAGTTACTGGGCCTGGCGCCGGGCAGCAAGCTGGTCTCCAGCTTCTTTCTGATGATGCTGTGCAAGCCGTTCCACAACCTGAAGGGCGGCATGATCTTCTCGGACTGCGGGCTGGTGATCGACCCCGACGCTGAGGAGCTGTCGCAGATCGCGCTGGCCGCCGCCGACAGCGCCCAGGCCCTGCTCGGGGAAGACCCGCGGGTGGCGATGCTGTCGTTCTCCACCAATGGCAGCGCGCATCACGCCTCGGTGGACAAGGTGGTGCAGGCCGCGCATCGGGTACGCGAGCAACGCCCGGATATCGCCATCGATGAAGACGTGCAGCTCGACGCCGCCATCGTGGCGGAAATCGCCGAGCGCAAGCTGCCCACCTCCCGCGTCAAAGGCACCTCCAACGTGCTGGTGTTCCCCAATCTGGAAGCCGGCAATATCGGCTACAAGCTCGCCGAACGCATCGGCGGCGCAGAAGCCATCGGCCCGCTGCTCCAGGGCCTTGCCAAACCCGCCAACGACCTCTCGCGCGGCTGCTCCACCGCCGACATCCTCAATGTCATTGCGGTCACTGTTGTTCAGGCGCAGCAACGTACCCCGCAAGGCTGAATCTTCTTGATGATACATTACGTAGCAAATACGGCAGATAGAAAATCTGCCGTATATTATAATATATAGCTAACGTGTTTTATTCTTGTGGTTTATCATCGTTATCAGTATTCTTTCTAGGTTTTGGGCCAAAATTAATAGTAGCTCCTTTAGGGTCGACACCACTATATGACATAGTCCCATGACGCGTTTCACTTTTCCCTATTTTTTGTTGTAAAGCAATGCTCGGAGAAGTTGATTTTATTTGTTTTGAGCTTCTTTTTCTTATTTCTATCCAAAATAGTTTCTGCTCAATTCTGCTGAGTTTATTATAAGCTTCAAGAGCTTTTAGTAATTTTTCTCTGCTCATAATCTCCCCTTTATCTTTTGTCCACAACAATCACATTTACACCCGAAATAAGGTAGTGATGCCCTTGGCGGTGTTCTATCACACTTTGCACAGTTTAAGCTAAGATTATATAAGGTATGACTCATGGCTGATTTTTCCTCTTTTCGTGATACTGAAATAACTCCAATATCTAGTTTCTCTTGATGGTTGTAATCATTCCATAGTCTTATTATTTCTTGTTTAGTTGTGCTTATGTCAGAGTCTTGAAGATCTTTGGCTTTGTTATGAAGTTCTAAATTCTTCTCAATGGCTTTATCAGCATGTGTTTTTTTGTCCTCCCATTTATATGCTAATGAAATTACCGAAGCCACAACTTGAATTATGCCTAAGATATAGAATAAAAGCTTCAGTGCCTCAGTTGTTTGTAATGAGTCACTATCTGATATTAATAATAGTGAGTAGCTTAATATAGGTACAATTATCCCTAGTAACAGTATGATGGTTGTTATTTTTGAGTATTTCTTCTTTTTGTTTTTAAGTATGAATATGGTACCAAAAGAATAAAAAATAACTTCTTCGCATTTCTCTTTATATGATGCTTCTGGGAGTGTCATTATAATAATTCCAAACCTATCAATTAGTTTTGGTAGTATAGTACTATATTTGGTGTTGCAAAAATTGTTTTTGTGATTAATTCATTATAGATGAAAAATAAATTTTCGCATCTCTAATTTAGACAGTGTGATACATCGATAGCGGTTGGATATATTGACTGATTTGTTGAGGCGAGTGGTGCTGAACTTTAGTCTAGCAGTGAAGTCATAAGCTAGGTTGTAAGTGGGGCTGGTGAGTGACAACCTCGTTAGTCGAATGAACCGATGTTTCTATCATTTGTGCGTTTAGTATCTACGCATAAATAAATATAATGAGAATATTGTTTTGAATAATTTTGTTAGCAGGTAACTTTACCCTACCTTTTTGCTTTAGCGCGTTTAAACATTGTAGGGGAAAGTTTAGGGTGATCTATATTTATGCTGGGTAGTTGTGGTCATGTTTGATTGTATTGTTTGATTCTCTCTTATGTTGATCTGGGATTGACTTTGCGTTCAATTTGTGTGACTTTTAAGTCTTCATGGGAGATAATAATTTTGATATAAGGGATGCCATGAGTAATTTCAGAATTAAGCTGCATAAATGTCGTGTTATATTTTTTGATCTTGAGTTCTATGTGCCCTTAGAGGGGCGAAATAAGAAAGGATTTTGCTATAATCCTTGGCATGATGATCATAAGTTATTGGGCGGTAGTTTTTTAGTTGCAAATCCTCAGAAAGACTTTGATCATAATAGTAAGGTTGATAGCGGTAAAGTAGAATCTCTATGGTTATGGGATCACGAGTCTGAAAAAGAGCTCTTGAAGTCTATATATAGCTTGATTAAGAGCTCTTATGATATTGTTTATAGTGCCCATCAAGGGAAAGTGTCGCCTGTGTTATGTGGCATAGGCATTTCATCATCTGATGTGCCTATCCTTTTTGAATTGTTTAAGAAGCACTGTTTAATTTCTAATGCGGAGGCTTTTTATTTTCAAAATGCTCTCAGAGCAATTGATCTATCTCAATTGTCTATTGGGGTTTTCAATAATGCCAATAGGTTTATGTATCCCAAATCAAAAAAGACTATACTACAGAAATATCTTCCGGAGAGAAAATTCGAAGACGGTAAGAGTGTTTGGGACTTATATGACTCAGATAATAGGCTAGCTATAGAAAAACGAGTGATAGATGAGGTTTTGTGTACGTATGAGTGTTATATGAAAATATTGGAAGATTTTAGCAAATTTAAAGCTATGGAGAAGAATAAAAAACGGAGTGATAAACTTATATTGGCAATAAAGTGATTTGGAAAGCTTTAGTAGATATTTTGTGTTAGGGATCGGTACTAGATTTTGGGTAGCTATAAGCTAAAAATCTAGCGCCAAAATTGTTGTTGGTGAATTTCTATTGCTACTTTTTCATCCCCTGATGCCGACACGCCAGCGCCATGTGATAAACGATTTCATCGGCGAGGGCGTTGTCGAGGGTGCGTTCGAGGTCGATGATCAGCTGGTTGGGGTAGTAGGCGCTGAGGTCCAGCCCGACGCCGAGGCCGAGGATGGCCTGGCGGCCGGAGCGGGTCTGTTGCGCGACGACTTGCTTGAGGTGGCTGTCGAGGTAGTGCTCGTCATTGGCGGTATTGGTGGCGCTGTCACAGGGGCTGCCATCGGAGATGACGACCAGCAGACGGCGCGCGCCTTCGTCTGCAGGAGTGTTGTCCGCGAGCCGTGAGCAGGCCCATTGCACGGCTTCGCCATCCACGCCTTCGCGGTAGAGATCGGCCTTGAGCAGGGCGCCGAAGTTGCGGCGCGCACGTCGCCACGCCAGTGAGGCGGGCTTGAAGACCAGATACTGCACTTCATTCAGGCGACCCGGACGTGTGGGCTTGCCGGCGCGTCGCCAGTCCTTCAGGGCGCGGCCGCCATTCCAGGCGCCAGTGGTGAAGCCGAGCACCTCGGTGGGCACACCGGCCATGTCGAGCGCGCGGGTGAGTATCTCGATCAGCATCGCCACCGCCTCGCCATGCACCTTCATCGAACCGGAGCAATCGATCAGGAAACTGACCTGCGCACTGGCCTCGGGCACCCAGCGCTCGCGCTGGAAGACCCGCCGCTCGGCCGGCGAGGAAATCACCTGACTCAGCCGCCGCCCATCGATGATTCCTTCCTCCTCCCCGAAGTGCCAGCCCTCACGCTGCGGCGAGCTGAAATGACGCGCCAGCTGACGTGCCAGGCGCCGGACGTTGATCTTCTGTTCCGCCAGACGCGTATCCAGCGCCTGACGATACTCGTCGAGCAGGGCCGCGCGCATGCGCCTGGCCGGTTCCAGCTCGCGGTCATAGGCCGTGGTGAACACCTGATAGGGCAGCAATTCCTCCGGCGCGCCACGCCGATGGCTCGGCAGCTGCGATGCCGCCTGCTCCTCGAGCAGGCTCGCTTCCTCATCCTCGTTTTCCAGAAACAGCGCGAAGCGCTGACTGGCCTCTGGCTCGTCATCCTCCTCGCCGTCCTGCTCCTCCAGTGATTCGGCCAACTCCTGCTCCAACCACAGGCTGATGTTCAGCGCATGCTGCTGATAGGCCGCCTGATCGAAACGCGTGCGTCTCAGCCCCGCCATGTCAGCGCCCAGCGCCTGATAGAAGGAGGCGCGCGTCGTCTCGATGTAATCCTCCGTCTCGTGGATCACCGCACAGGCCATCAGGCGCGACCAGCACGACTGGATGACGCTGTAGATCAGGATGCCGCTGCTCGTCTCGGTCAGGCCCGCGTGATAGAAGGCCAGGCACCAGTCGGTGAAGCGCCGCGCCAGATTTTCCTTCACGCCGGGCATGTCAGGATCGACCAGCGCCTCGACGCGCAGCTGCTCAAGCAGGTCATAGATCAGACGGGTTTCCGGCAGCGCCGGGCGCGCCGCCAGATGCAGCGCCTCGTCGGTGTGGAGCAGGCGCAGCGCGATGGCATCGCTGACCGCGCGATAGTTGTCGAGCGTGCAGTCATCCTCCTCAAGGCGCAGATGCGGCGTGCGCAGTGGCAGCGCCTGCGCATGCCGACTCAGGCGCCGCCCTCGATAGGCCCAGCCGGCCTGACCGCTGAGTGCCCCGAGACTCGCCGCCGCAAGCTCCTCGAGATACTGCTGACGACGGCGTACCTGCTGGGCCGCACTCATGCCCGGGCTCCCTTGTCGATGTCCTGTTCACTCATCAGATCGCTCTCCATCAGCGCCGCGGATTCCTCAAGCTCCCTGGCGAAGCAGCGCTGATAGAACTCGGCGACCAGCGGGCGCTCATGCTCATCGCACTTGTTGAGGTAGGAGAGGCGGAAGGCCAGCGCCGGGTTGCGGAAGATCTCGCAGTTCTCCGCCCAGGTGATCACGGTACGCGGCGACATCAGGCTCGACAGATCACCATTGGCGAAGCCCTTGCGGGTGAGGTCCGCCACCGCGACCATCGCGCGAATCAGCGCCTGGCCACGCTCGTTGTCCTTGGCGGGCACGCGGGCCAGCACGATCTTCACTTCCTCATCACGCGGCAGGTAATCCAGCTTGGCGACGATGTTCCAGCGGTCGATCTGCGCATGGTTGAGCAGCTGGGTGCCGTGATAGAGCCCATCCTGATTGCCCAGCCCCACGGTATTGGCGGTGGCGAACAGCCGGAACTGCGGGTGCGGGCGAATCACGCGGTTCTGGTCCAGCAGGGTGAAGTGGCCGTCGCGCTCCAGAATGCGCTGGATGACGAACATCACGTCCGGGCGGCCGGCATCGTACTCATCGAAGATCAGCGCGATGGGGCGAGTGAGTGACCACGGCACGATGCCTTCCTGGAATTCGGTGACCTGCACGCCGTCGCGAATCACGATGGCGTCCTTGCCGACCAGATCCAGCCGGCTGACATGGCCATCGAGATTGACGCGCAGGCACGGCCAGTTGAGGCGCGCGGCGATCTGCTCGATATGGGTCGATTTGCCGGTGCCATGCAGGCCCTGAACCATCACGCGACGGTTGTTGGTGAAGCCGGCGAGGATGGCGAGGGTGACATCGGGATTGAAGCGATAGGCGTCATCAATTTCCGGCACGTGGGCGTCGCGCTCCAGAAAGACCGGCACCTTGAGATCACTGTCGATGCCGAACAGCTCGCGCACGCCGCGCAGCTCAGTGGGCTGCAAATGGCCGGCGGGCAGGGGCTGCTCGGCAGAGGTGGCAGGGTTTGCATCGCTGGCAGGGTTTCTATCACTGACAGAGCTTTCATCACTGCTGGAAGGCGTCAAGGTGGCGTCGCTCACGGGGTGTCTCCCTCGTCATTCTTGTCGGTGGCTGCCAGGCAGACCTGTATCGGGGAGGTCGGCAGACCTGTCACGGAGACGCAGGAAACCGGGCAGCGGCAATGGCTTGAATATAGCTTTGTTTCTAAAAATAATGCAAATCGTATCGAAATATGAGATTTGTGATTGTTCATTCCCCCGCAGGAGCAAGGCAGATGAGCGATACCCTGATCATTGGTGGCGGCGTGATGGGCATGATGATGGCGTGGCAGCTGGCCGAGGCCGGCCAGACGGTCACGCTGCTGGAGCGCGGCCAATGCGGGCGCGAGGCGTCGTGGGCCGGGGGCGGCATCGTCTCGCCGCTGTATCCGTGGCGCTACTCGAGTGCCATCTCGTCGCTGTCACGCTGGTCAGAAGGCGAATACCCCAGGCTTGCCGAGGCGCTCAAGGAGGCCACCGGCATCGACCCCGAATACCGCCAGAAGGGCTTGATCTACCTGCGGGTGGAGGATGAGGCACTGGCGCTGGACTGGGCACGCACCCAGCACAAGCCGTTGGAGGTGATCGAGCGGGAGGCGCTCTACGCGCGCGAGCCGCATCTGGCGGCGGGCCATCAGCAGGCGCTGTGGATGCCGACGCTGGGCAGTATCCGCAATCCGCGCCTCGGACAGGCGCTGCGTGCGCGTCTGCTGGCGCATGTGCGTGTCGAGGTGCGCGAAGGCTGCGAGGTGCAGGAGCTGATGATCGGCGCGGATCACCGCGTCACGGGCGCACGGCTGGTTGATGAGACCATCAGCGCAGACAACGTCGTGGTATGTGGCGGCGCCTGGAGCGGCAGGCTGTTGGCCGCGGCCGGTGTACTGCTGCCGGTGCGTCCGGTGAAGGGCCAGATGATGGTGTTCAATCCGGTGGCGGCGGGGCTTTGCCGCGTGGAAGACCCGCTGCTGTCGCGGGTGGTGCTGTGCGATGGGCGCTACGTGATTCCGCGCGCCGATGGGCGGATTCTGATTGGCTCGACGCTGGAGCATCAGGACTTCGACAAGTCCACCACCTTAGAGGCACGCGAGTCACTGCATGCCAGCGCTGCGAGCATTCTGCCAGCACTCGGCGAGCTTGAACCGGAGCATCACTGGGCGGGCCTGCGCCCGGGCACGCCGGATGGCACACCCTTCATCGGTGCGGTACCGGGCCTTCACGGCCTCTACGTGAATGCGGGCCACTACCGTAACGGCCTGGTGCTGGCGCCGGCTGCCACGCGTCTGCTCAGTGACATTCTGCTGGGCCGCGAGAGCTTCATGTCGGCTCAGGCTTTCACGCCGCCGGGAGTCGAGATCGCCACCGCTCTGGCGAGTTGACCCCGCTGTCTCGTGCGGGCTTGCGGGGACGATGGGTCCAGTTGGCACCAGGCACGCCGCAATGGCGCCAACTGGCCCAATCGCTGGCCGCCAACTGGTGCTAAAGGGCAGTGATGGCAGGGGCGTAGTCTCGGGGCATGGCGCAGCGATCGCTGATGCCCTTGCTCAAACGACACGCTCGACCAACAAGCCCAACAACAAGACTGCGGAGCCCGACCCATGACCCACCAAGCCACCATCGAACTGCTGAGTGCCTTCTGCGATGCCCTCAACCGTCACGACATCGACGACTGCCTGTCGATGATGACCGATGACTGCGAATTCCTCGCCATCGCCGGGCCGGAGCTGGAAGGCAAGACCTTCGCCGGTCAGGACGCAGTGCGCGCGGGCCTCTCCGCTGCCTGGCAGAACGCGCCGGATGCCCAGTGGATCGACGCGGAAATCTTCGCCGATGGCGAGCGTGGCTTCGTCATCAGCACCTACACCGGCACCACCGCCGATGGCGCGCGCAGCGAAGCGCGCATGATCGATGCCTTCACGCTGCGTGACGGCAAGATCGCGATCAAGAACGCCTTCCGCAAGAATCGTCCGCCCGTCAATGTCTGAGCGCCAGCGGCGCATCGATCAGGGAAGCGGTTTCTGAAGCTGTCTTTGCCCCGGGGCAGCACGTCATGGCGTCAGGTCATGGCATGCGCGCCCTGCGGGTGAGAGGAGGTGTTCGAGATGGAAACTATCGTGCAGCACGGCGCCCGGCCAGATGAGGTGGGCAGCGAGTCAGAGCAGCGCCCGGCCACTCAGGCTTCTCAGCCGTATGACCCGGCCTATGACCCGCTGGTGAGCGCCACCCCCGGCGAAGGGCGCGACTACGCGCCGACCTACTGGGTCGCCACCGCCGGTGAGCCACCGCAGGATGATGGCCCGGTGATGGGCGATATCGACGCCGATGTAGTGATCGTCGGCTCCGGCTTCACCGGACTCACCGCCGCCATCGTGCTGGCCGAGAAGTACGGCATCAAGGCCACCGTGCTGGAGGCCAATCGGGTCAGCTGGGGCTGCTCGACCCGCAATGGCGGCCAGGCGCAGTGCGCCACCGGTCGCCTCAAACGTTCGCAGTGGATCGAGCGTTACGGTCTCGAGGCCGCCCATGGCCTGCATCGCGAGTGCGTCGAGGGCATGGAGAATTTCAAGGAACTGATCAAGGACATCGACTGCGATCCGCAGCCGGGCGGTCACCTGTACATCGCCCACCGCGAGCGCATGATGCCGGGGCTGGAGAAGGAAGCGCGCCTGTTGCGCGAGACCTTCCATTACGATGCCCGCATCATCGATGGTGCCACGGTGCGCAACGAGTGGGTCGGGGATGAAGAGGCCTGCGGCGCGATGCACGAGCCGGAAGGCATCGGCGTGCACCCGGGCAAGTTGGCCTTCGGCTATCTGCGCAAGGCGCGACGTCTGGGGGTGAAGGTACACCCGGCAAGCCCGGTGGAGAGCTGGGAGACCCGCGATGGCGTGCACTATCTGAGAACGCCGGGGGGCGTGGTCAAGGCGCGTTCGGTGGGCATGGCGACTGGCGGTTACACCTCCGGCAAGCTGCATCCGGAGCTCGACAAGCGCCTGATGCCGGTGCTCTCCAACTCGCTGGTGACGCGCCCGCTGACGGCGCAGGAAATCGAGGCGACACGCTTTCATACCCACCAGGTGCTCACCGACACTCGCGTGCTGCGCCATTACTACCGTCTGCTGCCGGACAACCGCCTGCAGATCGGCAGCCGCAGTGCCGTGTCAGGCCGTGACGCGCCCAAGGCGCAATACGAGCAGCTGCTGATCGCCGACATGCATCGCAAGTTCCCGGCGCTGACCGGCATCGAGGTCGATTACTCCTGGTGGGGCTGGGTGGATGTCAGTCACGACATGATGCCGCGCATCCATCAGCCAGACCCGAAGCAGAGCGTCTATTACGCCATGGGCTATGGCGGCAACGGCGTGATGTATTCCGCCCAGGCGGGCAAGCGTCTCGCTCAGTGGATCGCCAGGGACGCGGCGGATCTGGTGTTGCCGATCTTCCAGTCGCGCCTGCCGTATCCCAATGTGCTCAACAAGGTGGAGTCGCCGCTGTTCGCGCCATTCCGCCGTACCGGCCAGCGTTGCCTGTATCGCTGGTATGCGATGAAGGACGAGGCGCAGTAGCCTGCAATTGACATGGTCTGCAAGCACGATTGCCTGAAGGACAAGAGGCTCCCTGATTGACACGTCTTTTTGGTCAGTCAGGGAGCCTCTTTTTTAGCTATAGGGTAATAGTTTGCCATTAGTGCCTGTCGAGAATCAGGCGCTCATGTCAGTGACTCTTTCGGGTGCCTGCATCGCCAGTGGCACCAGCTCGGCCAGTTTCATGATGCCGGCTTCGATACGCGATTCCGGAATCGCCGAGAAGCCGAGGCGGAAGTAGTGGCGATGACGGTCGCGATCGCAGAAGAAGTGCAGATCGCCCACCTCGATCAGAATGCTCTGCTGGCGGGCGAGGGCGGCCAGTCGATGGGCATCCAGGTTGGCCGGCCCGTGCATCCAGAAGCAGGAACCGCCATAGGTGGAGGGCGTGCTCATCATCGGCAGGTGACGCAGGATGGCGTCGCGCATCACCAGGAAGCGGCGCTGCATCACCTGATGCATCTGGTTGAGCAGGCTGTCGTGATAGCCCCGCGCGATGAAGAGTCCCACCGCGCGCTGATTGTTGGTCGGCGGATGGCGCAGCATCAGGCGGCGCAGCGCACGCGCCTCACGAATCAGCGTGGGGTGCGCGACCATGTAGCCCAGGCGCAGGCCGGGGGCGAGGGTCTTGGAGAGGCTGCCGACATAGATGACCCGCTTGTGGCGGTCGAGACTCTTGAGCGCTGGCGTCGGGTTGTCGGCGTAGTTGCTCTCGCTCTCGTAGTCGTCCTCGATGATCAGGAAATTGCCCGTCTCGGCCATGTCCAGCAGCTGGCGGCGGCGCTCCAGCGGCAAGGTCACGCCGGTGGGCGACTGGTGACTGGGCGAGACGAACACCAGCCGGCAGTCCTTGAGCGATTCCACCGGCTGCAGGCCCTTGCCGTCGATGGGCAGCAGCTGGATGTCGTCCGTGAAGGTACGCGCGATGTTGTACATGTCGACGTAGCCCGGGTTTTCCATCGCGAACCGCTGGCCCTGCTTGAGCAGCAGCATGCAGCTGATCCACAGCGCCTGCTGCGCCCCCACCGTGATCAGGATCTCCTCCGGGCTTGCCCAGACCCCCCGGCGTGGCAACAGCCGCTGGTGAATCTGCTCGACCAGCAACGGGTCATCATGATTGATGTGGTCCACCGACCAGCTGCGAATCGACGGCACGCTCATCGAGTCCCGGCTGCATTCCCGCCAGTGCTGGGTGGGGAAGAATTCCGGGTCCAGCTGGCCATACAGGAAGGGGTAGTCGTACTGGTGCCAGTCGCCGGGTTTCTCGATGGCACGTTGCACGGAGGGCTTGATGGCCAGGCGCTCATCCCAGTCGAGGCTGTCGGCGTCGATGTCATTGAGGCGTACCGGCGTGTCGGCGCGGCCCTTGAGAATGTCGGGGTTGATGAAATAGCCGCTGCGCTGGCGCGCGATCAGGAAGCCGTCATCCAGCAGCTGGTCATAGGCCAGCATCACGGTATTGCGCGCGACATTCAGCTCGCGGGCCAGCTTGCGGCTGGAGGGCAGTGCCTCATCGCGGGGCAGATGGCCCTCGAGAATGGCTTGCGAGATCTGCTCGCGTATCTGGAACTGCAGACTTTCCTTGCGCGAGGCATCGAGGTGAAACAGCGGGTGGCTCATGCATCTTCTCTGTTGTTGTCGCGGGGATCTTCGTGGAAGTCCCCGTTTTTCATGCATTTTTCATACCTGCCTGTCCCGTCATGTCCAGGGCGGGCGGTGAGCTTGATCGCCTCGTCATGCGTCGGGAATGCCCTCATTGAGGCAGACGGCGCGGGGCAGGGCAAGCGCCTGGCGAGACTGGCCCCATCGATGGGAGTGGACTGGTTCTATGGAGGTCTGGCGCAGGGGAAGAAAGTGAAGTGGCAAGCACAGTGACAGCACGACGCGACTTCCCACTCCCTCTCTTGAGGGCTGCAGATGAGTGTGTGATGGACCTCGTGAATGACAGACCGACACTGCTGGAGGTGGGAGGCAGAGAGGGCGTCATTGACGAGTGCCGGTGCAGTGCCACGCTCGCGGTCACACGCAGCCGTCAGGAGCCCGCAACAACAATAACGACGGGACAGACAAGATGATCGACTCGACACAGACCCAATCAGCAGACCTCCGCGACTTCTCTGGCGCCAGCGCGCTCAAGGCGTCATTGGCCGTCGCGGTGATGGCCGCGAGTCTGGCCATGGCCGGGGGCGCCAATGCCGCGACCTGGAAGATGGCCCTGGGGGACGCCGCCGGTGGCACCCAGTACGAGCTGGGCAAGACCTTCGCAAGCCTGGTGGAAGAGAAGTCCGGCGGTGACATCAAGGTTGACCTCTTCCCCAACGGCCAGCTGGGCAGCGAGCAGGACACCGTCAACAACGCCAGCATGGGCCTGGTGGATCTGTCAGTGGTGGCGATCAACAACCTGACGCCCTTCTCGCCGACCGTCGGCGTGCTGACCCTGCCGTATGTCATCCACGGCCCTGACGATGCCAAGGCGCTGACCCACGGCAAGATCGGCGATGAGCTGCGTGACAATACCCTGCGCGATTCCGGTATCCGCATTCTGGGCTGGGCCTATTCCGGCTGCCGTCGTCTGACCAATTCCAAGCAGGCCGTCGCCTCACCCGAGGACCTGGCCGGCATGGTCATCCGCGTGCCCAAGAACGAGATCATGATCTCCTCCTACCAGTCCTGGGGGGTCAATCCCAACCCGCTGGCGTGGTCCGAGACCTTCACCGCCCTGCAACAGGGTGTCGTCGATGGTCAGGACAATCCCTACATCACCATCGATGCCATGAAGTTCTACGAAGTGCAGAACCATGTCACCGACAGCTGTTACGTGTTCTCGATGGAACCGCTGATCATGGGCGAAGGCACCTTCCAGAGCTTGAGCGAAGAGCAGCAGACGCTGGTGCTGGCGGCGGGTGAAGAGGCGACGTCCCACAGCTACGACTACCTGCTGGCCACCGAGGATTCCATCAAGAAATCACTGGTGGAAGAGCACGGCATGACCATCACCCAGCCCGCCAATGACGAAAAGGAATGGATCGCCAAGGCGTCCAGCATCTGGCCGGACTTCTACGACAGCATCGGTGGGCGCGACAAGCTGGTGGAAGTGCTCGAGACACTCGGGCGTGATCCGTCCACCGCTCCCTGATGACGCGCTGAGCTGCTGAGGCTTTCAACGGCTCGTCCGTCATTCCCCTGTCTGTCGTCCTGCGAAGGGCGCCAGGCAGGGGATGGCGAACGCCATCGATGTCAGGAGACGTATCTGCATGCGGATATTTCTGAAGTGTCTGGACAATCTCGAGAATTATCTCTGCCAGTTCCTGCTGGTGGTGTTCGTCATCATTCTCTTTGCGCAGATCATGCTGCGTAACCTTTTCAGCTACTCGATTCCCTGGGGAGACGAGCTGGCGACCTATGCCTTCGTGTGGTTTGCCTATCTCGGGGCGGTCTATGCCACCCGCATGTCGGCGCACAACCGCGTGACCTTCCAGTTCCGTTTTCTGCCGCGCTGGGTGGAAACCGCCTGTGGCGTGCTCACCGATATCATCTGGATCGCCTTCAATGCGGTGTTCATCTATTACAGCTACGACTTCGTGTTCAACAAGATGAACCTGTTCTGGAAGTCGCAGACGATGGGCGTGCCGATGAAGTACTTCTATCTGATTCTGCCGCTGGCCTTTACCGCCATGACGGTGCGCATTCTCCAGACCAACTATCTCAAGTTCGTGCGCAAGGAAGACATCGTGGACCCGGATTCCCAGGCAATGCAGGAGCTGAAGCAGACAGGACCATCCGTCAATGATGACGACAAGTGCGGGAGCGGGACACCATGATCGATTCCACCATCATCTATATCCTGTTTGGCGTCTTCTTCCTGCTGCTGGTGCTTGGCGCACCGATCACCGTCTCGCTAGGGGTCGCGGCACTGGCGACCTACCTGAGCATCGGCGAGAACCCGATGGCCTTCGTGCAGATCGCCTTTACCTCGGTGGGCGCCTTCCCGCTGATGGCATTGCCGGCCTTCATTCTGGCCGGGGCGCTGATGGAGGCCGCCGGCATCTCGCGGCGTCTTGTCGATATCGCCGAGGCCTTTGCCGGCCCGGTGACCGGGGGACTTGCCGCTGCCACGGTGTTTGCCTGCATGTTCTTCGGTGCGATTTCCGGCTCCGGACCTGCCACCACGGCGGCGGTCGGCATGCTGATGATTCCGGCGATGGCCAAGCGCGGCTATGACCGGGGATATGCCTCGGCGGTCACGGCGTCTTCCGGTGGACTGGGCGTGGTGATTCCGCCCTCGATCCCGATGGTGATCTTCGGGATTTCCGGCATGGGGCTGCAGCCACCTCCCGAAGCGGTCGCGCTGCATGGCGATTTCCAGACACTCTCCATCCCGAAGCTGTTCATCGCGGGTGTCATGCCTGGCGTGGTGATCGCCGGCTTCCTGCTGATGATCAACTACGTGATCTCGAAGAAACGCGGCTATCGCGGGCTGACCAACAGCTGGTCGTGGACACATATCCGCGCCACCTTGAGGAAGGGGATCTGGTCGATGCTGGCGCCCTTCATCATCCTCGGCGGCATCTACAGCGGCCTGTTCACGCCGACCGAATCCGCCATCGTCGCCATCGTCTACACCCTGATCGTCGGCATCTTCCTGCACAAGGAACTCAAGTGGAAGCCGACGCTGCGCACTCTGGAAACCACCACCTGGATCACCGGTCGCGTGCTGCTGATCCTGTTCACGGCGACGGTGTTCGGGCGGCTGCTGGTCGAGCAACGCGTGCCGGCCCATATCGCCGAGGGCATGCTGGCGATGACCGACAACCTCTATCTCATCTGGGCGATGATCATCGTCTTCCTGCTGTTCGTCGGCATGTTCATGGAGACGCTGGCCGCGATAATGATTCTCACCCCGGTGCTGCTGCCGATCATGTACATGCTGGGGATGGACCCGGTGCACGTGGGCATCGTGGTGGTCTGTGCGCTGGCCATCGGCTTCCAGACGCCACCGCTGGGGGAGAACCTCTTCGTGGCCTCGGGGATAGGCGGGGCCTCCATCGAGGAGATTTCGCTCAAGGCATTGCCCTTTGCAGCAGGGTCGGTGGCGGCCATCTTCCTGATCGCCTATGTGCCTGAGATCTCGCTGTGGCTACCCAGGGTGATGGGTTACTGAAAGGCCATCGGCACCTGATGCCTCTCATCAACGGCAAGGAGAGTGGATATGCCGGCAGTCAGACGAATCCTGTGTTGTGTGGGCCTGCGCGGAGACTGTGAGCGGGTACTGGCGCGCTCGGTATGGTTGGCGGGCGCGACGGGCGCCGAGCTGCATGTGCTGCATGCGGTGAAGGCGCTGTCGGATGACGTGATGAACACCCTCAAGGTCAACATCCGTCACAAGCCGACGCTGGAGGGCCTGATGCAGCAACGGCTCGATCAGGCGAGGGAGAACCTGGAAAAGATGATGGAGGACTTCTGGAGCACCCATGACGACGGCGATCCACGTCCGATGATCGCCGGGTTGAATGTGGTGGAGGGCTATCCGGCCTCGGAGATCATTCGCTACGCCACGCGCCATGACTGCGACATGATCATCATGGCCACCAACAAGCGCGGCTTCGTGGCCTCCTACGCGGGCAAGGTCACCAAGGGGGTGATCAAGCGCGCCAGCATTCCGGTGGTGGTGGTACCGACGCCCTGAGCCCAGGGGGAGAGACGCCCCGAAAGAGACGCCTTGGAAACAGGCGGAGGCAGCAAGACGGCATATGAAACAGCTCGCCCCCACAGGACAGCAGACTGTCTGCGGGGGCGAGCTGTTTGAGTGTCATGCAACTCGAGCGATGCCAGTCGAGCGATGTCAGTCGAGTGATCTCTTTCGGGCTATGCCAGTCGGGCGATGTCTTTCGGGCGATGTCTTTCGGGCGATGCAGCGGGGAAGCCGCGGGCTAGAGCGTACCTTCCAGTTCAGTGGCGATCTGGCGCATCAGCGGTGCCCATTCCAGCAAGGACTCGATGGAGTGGCGCAGGCGCGGCGCATGGATCGCCAGGGTGGCCTGGATCTGGCCGACCTCATCGAAGACCGGCACGGCAATCGCCACCATGCCCTGAATGAACTCCTCGTCGTCGGTGCTCAGCTGATTGCGCACCACGGTGTCGAGTGCCTCTTCCAGCGTAGCCCGGGAGGTCAGCGTGCAGGGTGTATGGGCCTCGAGCGCGAGACTCTGCAGCAGCGCGCGGCGACGGTGCAGCGGCATCAGTGCCAGAAACAGCTTGCCGCTCGCGGTGCAGTGCAAGGGCAGGTGCGAGCCGGGGGCCAGCTGGATACGCACCGGCCAGTTGGTTTCCACGCGGTCGTAGTACATCACCTCGTGGCCATCCAGCAGGGTCAGGTTGCAGGTCTCGCCGACCTTCCCGGCCAGCTTTTCCAGCAGCACGCGGCGCGGCGCCTTGAGGCCCTCATTGGCCAGTGCGCCCAGCGACATGCGCCGGAAACGCTGGCCGGGCAACAGGTGACGGCCATCCAGGTCCCGGCTGATCAGCTGCTGTTCTTCCAGCTGCTTGAGCAGACGGTGCACGGTGGGCTTGGGAATCTCGAAGCGCTTCTCGAGATCCGCGGCGCTGATGGGGTGCTGAGCGGTGACGACCTCTTCCAGCAGGCCCAGCGCGCGAAAGAGCGTCGAATTCGTGGGAGTGTCCTTGCTCATCTAGTGTCCTCATCCTGCCTGTCGGTGCATGTCGCGGAAGGTCTCAAGGAACATGTCGGCCGTCAGGTGCAGGTCGGCAGGGCGTCAGTGCATCGATTCATCACGTCACCCGGGAAGGGGGTGTCCGCAGCGGCAATGAGACGAAGACAGCCCCTCGCGGGGCTGTCGATGAGGCTAGTGTTACAGGTTTACCAGGAACAGGGAAAGAGACGGAATCAGACAGATGGCCAGCCAGCAGGCCATCAGGGCGATGAAGTAGGGAATCACGTACTTCACCAGTCTGACGTAGGAGATGCCGGTGATGCTGCTGGCGACATACAGATTGAGCCCGAAGGGGGGCGTGACGAAGCCGATGGCCGCACCGACCAGGAAGATGACCGAGAAGTGGATCGGGTCCACGCCGGCCTGCTGGGCGATGGGGGCGAGAATCGGCGCCAGGATGATGGTCACCGGCAGGCTTTCCAGAATCATGCCGGCCAGCAGGATGATCAGCATGCAGGTGCCAAGCGTCAGATAGTAGTTGTCGATACCGCTGAGCATGTCGCTGAGCGCCTGACCGGCCCCCAGTACCGAGAGCAGTTGCTGCATGACCACTGAGATGGCGATCAGCGGTGCCAGCATGCCGGCGATCTGGCCTGAGCGCAGCATGATGGTGGGCAGCTTCTTCAGGCTGATTTCCCGTGTGATCAGCAGTCCCGCGATCATGGTGAAGCCCACGGTGATGGCGGCGGCTTCCGTCGGCGAGAACTTGCCCGAGTAGATGCCGTAGACCACCACGCCGATGGTCGCGAAGCCCAGATAGGCCTTGCGTGCCAGCCTCGCGCTGACGCCCGCCTTGAAGGGTTGCAGCTGGCCCCAGCCATTTCGGCGGGCCACCAGATAGCAGGCGACCATCATCGCGATGACCATCAGGGCGCCCGGCACCATGCCGGCGATGAACAGGTCGCTGATCGACAGATTCATCATGAAGCCGTAGACGATGAAGATGATGCTGGGCGGAATGATGATGCCCACGGTCCCGCCGGAGGCGGCCGTGGCGGCCGCGAAGCGCTCGTCATAGCCGTTCTTGACCATCTCGGGCTGCATGATCGAGCCGATGGTGGCGGTGGTGCCGGCGTTGGAGCCGGAAATCGCCGCGAACAGGCCACAGGCGCCGAGGGTCGACATGCCCATGCCGCCGCGCATCCAGCTCAGGGTCGAGTAGGCGAAGTCGGAGAGTCGCTTGGCGATCCCCGCCGCGTTGATCAGGTCCCCCGTGAGGATGAACAGCGGCAGTGCCAGCAGGCCGAAGAAGCTCAGGCCCTGGAAGAGGGTGACCCCGACATTGGCCAGCGTGAAGTCGATCACCAGACTGGTGCCGACCACCCACAGGCCGATGACGAGGAAGATGGGCACTCCCAGCAGGAAGAAGGCCGTCACGCCCGCCGTGATCAGGGAGATCCAGATGCTGTCAGTCATGATGACCTCCTCAGTCCATGATGGACGGTTGCAGGTTGAAGGACTCGCCGCGGCGATAGCGCGCCCAGTCGGCGTAGAGATTCTGCAGCACGCGATAGATGATCATCACCCACGCCAGCGGCGTGGCGAGGTAGAACCACCACTGCATGACGTTGTCGGTGCCCGGCACGATGGCGTAGTTGTCATAGGCCAGCGTCACCTGGGTGGTGGTGAAGTAGATCACCATCAGCCCGAAGCCGATCCACAGCACGGCATCCAGAATCAGACAGGCGAACTGGCCACCGCGGGGCAGCTTCATGCGGATCTCGTTGAGGCTCAGGTGAGTGCGCTTCTTGACGTTGAGCGAGGCGCCGAACCAGGTCAGCCACAGGAACAGCAGCACCGGAATGCTGGTGCTCCAGGGGGCCTGCAGGCCGAAGAAGAAGCGCCGGATGACTTCGACGAAGATGATGCCGGCCATGCCGGAATAGGCGATCAGGATGACGACCTGTTCCAGATGGGCATCCAGCCACAGGAAGGGACGCGCCCAGGGCGCGGCCTTCTTGATGGCGGGGTGCTTGGTCGGTTGGCTGAAGATGGTGGTATCGCCCATTACCCCCTCCACCAGCGCTGCGGCTTGACGTTGACGGCGGCAGTGTCGCGGGAGATCTCACGCGCGACGGCATGGATTTCCTGATAGATGTCGAGACCGCCGGACCACTTGTTGAGGCGCTCACGCCATTGCTCCCACGGCTCGGGATTGAATTCCGGCGAGCACATCTGTTCGGCACGTGAGCGTTCGGCATCCGACAGCGGTGCCACGCGCACGTTGTTCTCGGCGAAGACGGTGCCGGGGGCGGGGTGCTCGGTGGCCCCGACGATCTCGAAGCGCCCGGCCTCGTTCATGCCCTGGGTGAAGATCTGCGCGCAGTAGGCGGACTCCATCACCTGGTCCTGCAGTTCTGCGCCGAGGCTGTCGAACTTGGGCAGGCTCATGCCGGTGTGCTCTGTGCCGGCGAAGAAGCGCAGGTCGACGGCCTGGGAGACCACCGGGGCCATGCCGGCGTAGGCCACGGCGCTCATCCAGGTCTCGGCGCCATCCAGCAGGCCCTGACGCAGGCCATCGAGGGTCTCTTCCCAGGCGACCGGCACCGGATTCAGGCCCAGCTGCTCCATGGCGATCCGGCCCATCTGGGTGCCGGTGACGCGGTTCTTGGTGCCCTTGAGCTGGTCGATGCTGGTGACCAGCGGTTTGTCCTGCCACTTGAGGCCGAGCATGATGCCGCGCAGGTCACAGTGGGTGAACAAAAACTGCAGGTTGTGGCGCTGGCGCAGGGGTTCACGCAGCAGCTGCTCGCTCTTCCTGTGATAGAAGAAGTGGAACATCGAGGCGACGGTGGGGAACAGATAGGCGAAGTCGAGCACGTTCAGGTAGGGCGCGCTGCCCGAGGAATTCTGGGTGGAGGCCGAGTAGATGTCGACGATGCCCTGCTGGGTCTTGGCCACGCAGTCCAGCTGGTTGCAGACCTCGTTGCTGCCCATGAATTCGACGCGGATGGCGCCGTTGGTGCGTTCTTCCAGATCCCGCGCGAAGAACAGCTGGCCGGACTTCTGGATATCGAGATTGCGCTCGTTGAAGCCCGAGGCACCGAAGCGCAGCTGGAACTTGGGCGCAGTCTTGTAGCGTTTCTGCTGCTCCTGATCGGCGGCACGCGCCAGCGTGGACGCGGTAAGACCTGCGCCGAGGCCGGTGGCGGCCAGCAGGGTCGAGGTCAGACCGAAGCGGCCCGAGATGTCGAGAAAGTCACGGCGTGACAACTTGCTGAGTGGCGTTGGCATGGTAGTGCTCCCGGTGTTGTGTTTGCTTTTGTGGTGGGATGCAGTCTGGGCTGAACGCAGTGGGAATCTGGTGTTCCCTGGCGTCATGACACCTGTTGGCGTCTTTTTCTTGTGGTGTCTTTTCACACGTGACGAAAGCGAGCGTGTGACTGGGTTCCGCTTCGGTTCCGCTTCGGCTCCGCTTCGGTTCCGCTTCGGCTTCGGGGGGCGTTTCACATCCCTTGCCGGCGCGAGACAAATCTCAATGTAGGGCAGTTCTTGTGCTTTGGCAAAATAAACGAGACGTTTTGTTTCGTATTTGACGAAAAATGCTTTCGATACCATGATTACGAGACAATATGTCTCAATATGGTTGAGAAAATAATGAAAACAACACGTTACGCCAATGCAGACGCCAAAGCCTTCTATGACTACATCGTGATCGGGGCGGGTTCCGCCGGTTGCGTACTGGCCAATCGTCTCACCGAAGACCCTTCCATCAAGGTGCTGCTGCTGGAAGCGGGTGGCTCGGACTGGAATCCGTGGATCCATGTGCCGGTCGGGTATTTCAAGACCATGCACAACCCCGCCACCGACTGGTGCTACCTGACCGACCCGGATGCCGGCATCAATGGTCGTCGGCTGCAATGGCCGCGCGGCAAGGTGCTGGGGGGGTCCAGTTCGCTCAATGGCCTGCTGTACATTCGTGGCCAGCGCGAGGACTACGACGACTGGGCCGCCGAGGGCAATCAAGGTTGGGACTATCAGTCGGTCCTGCCATATTTCCGCAAGTCGGAGTGCCAGGCGCGGGGGGCCAACCAGTGGCATGGGGCGGATGGCCCACTGCATGTCTCGGATCTGCGCCTCAAGCGAGAGATCGCCGAGCGCTTCATCCAGGCTGCGGTGGAGGCGGGGATTCCGCTCAACCAGGACGTCAATGGCGAGCGTCAGGAGGGGGTGGGCTATTTTCAGCAGACCACGTATCGGGGCCTGCGTTGCAGCACGGCCAAGGCATTCCTGCGTCCGGCGCTCACGCGCAGCAATCTGACGCTGGTCAAGCATGCTCACTGCCGTCGGGTATTGCTGGAAGGCAAGCGCGCGGTCGGGGTCGAGTACGAGGTGAAGGGCAATGTCTGCTCGGCGCGGGCGGAGCGCGAAGTGGTGCTGTCCAGCGGCGCCATCGGCAGTCCGCAGATCCTGCAGTGCTCCGGCATCGGGGACCCTGAGCATCTGGCCAGTGTCGGGGTGGAATGTCTGCATGCGCTGCCGGGGGTCGGGGAAAACCTGCAGGACCACCTGCAGGTGCGGCTGGTGTTCAAGACCCAGTGCCGCACCCTCAATGATGAAGTGCGCAGCCCGATCAAGAAGCTGGCGGTCGGCACCCAGTACCTCTTCACACGCACCGGCCCGCTGACCCTGGCGGCCAGCCAGGTGTGTGCCTTTACCCAGTCACGCGAGGGGCTGACACGCCCGGATATCCAGTTCCACATGCAGCCGCTGAGTGCCGACAAGCCCGCCGATGGCGTGCATCCGTTCTCGGCATTCACCTCGTCCGTATGCCAGTTGCGCCCGCACAGCCGCGGCCATGTGCGCATCACCAGCGCGGATGCCAGCGTCTATCCCTCCATCCAGCCCAACTACCTCAGTGCCGAGGAAGATCGCCGCGTGGTGGTGGACGCCATCAAGGTGGCGCGGCGTATCGCCCGGGCGGCACCGCTGGCCGCCGTGATCAGCGAAGAGTACGTGCCTGGCGTGCAGTACGAGAGTGACGAGGAGTTGCTGGAGGCCGCGCGCCAGTTCAGCCAGACCATCTATCACCCGGCGGGGACCTGCAAGATGGGCCACGACCCGCTGGCGGTGGTGGATGACGCGCTGCGAGTGCATGGCCTGCACGGGTTGCGGGTGGTCGATGCCTCGATCATGCCGGTGATCGTCTCGGGCAACACCAATGCCCCGACCATCATGATCGCCGAGAAGGCCGCTGACATGATCAAGGCGGCTCAGCGCGAGATGGCGCAGGCGAGCTAGCAGGTACCGGCATCTGTCATCTTCCAGGGCAGGGCTCAGGCCCTGCCATCCTGCTTGCCTTTTCATGGGATATTCGCGTGGCCAATCACGACAGCTCATCACTTCACGACACATCGACACCGCCTACCCGTCTGTTGCGGAATCTGGAAGGGCGCGTGCGCATCATCATGCCGGGCCTGCTGATCTGCATCCTCATCGCGCTGGCGACCACCTTCATCGCCGATCACTACGGCGGTCCGACGCTGCTGTATGCCTTGCTGTTCGGCATGTCGCTGCACTTTCTCTCCGAGGACGGACCCTGCAAGGCGGGGATCGAGTTCGCCTCCAAGACGGTACTGCGCCTCGGCGTGGCGCTATTGGGCGTGCGCATCACGCTGGAGCAGGTCGCAAGTCTTGGTGTTGGCCCGGTGATCACGGTGGTGCTCGGGGTGGTGGCGACCATCGTGTTCGGCGCGCTGCTGGCGCGCGTGATGGGGCTGGACCGTGACATGGGGCTGTTGACCGGTGGCTCGGTGGCCATCTGCGGAGCCTCGGCGGCACTGGCGCTGTCGGCGGTGATGCCGCGCAACGCCACCAGTGAGCGTCACACCATCATGACCGTGGTCGGGGTGACGACTCTCTCGACCGTGGCGATGATCACCTATCCGCTGATCGTGCGGCTGCTGGGGCTTGAGGATACCGAGGCCGGCATCTTCCTCGGCGGCACCATCCACGACGTGGCCCAGGTGGTGGGGGCGGGCTACATCATTTCCGAGCACACCGGCGATGTCTCCACCTTCGTCAAGCTGCTGCGCGTGGCGATGCTGGTACCGGCGGTGATGGTCTTCATGCTGCTGTTTCGCAGTGCACGCCAGGCCAATGGCGATGAAGGGGGCAAGGTGCCGATGTTCCCTACCTTCCTGATCGCCTTCGTGGCTCTGGTGCTGATCAACAGCCTCGGCTGGGTGCCGAGCGTCGCCGTGGAAGGCTTCACTGACCTCTCACGCTGGTGTCTGGTGGCGGCGATTGCCGCGCTGGGCGTCAAGACGTCGTTTCAGAAGCTGGCGGTGGTGGGGTGGAAGCCGGTGATCCTGATGGTGGTGGAAACCCTCTTCCTGCTGGTGCTGGTGACGCTGTGCATCAAGTTCGGGCTGGCCAGCGTGTGACCTGACGGTATGGAGCGCACGGGGGATGAACGACACGGGCCCTGCCATGACTGGCAGGGCCCGTGTCGTTGATGAGGGAATATCCCGAGGGGGCAGATGTCAGCCCGTGAGCGGCTGATACAGCCAGCCAATCAAGGCGATAAGATGCCTCAATTGCTTATCGGCCCACGAGTCGTATGATCTGCGCTATCGGTACGTGTCTGACGCTGAGCCGTCAGCGCAGCGCGCCGCATCCCCATTCTTCTGGAGTCCGATCATGTCTGAATCCCTCGTGCTGGCCTGTCCGCAATGTCTTGCCCTCAATCGTGTGGCCACCGCGCGTCTGGATGACAATCCCGTCTGCGGCAAGTGCAGCGCCGCCGTGCTGCCCCAGGAGCCGCTGGAACTGACCAGCGCCAACTTCGAGGCACTGGTCACGCGCAGCGAGATGCCGGTGGTGATCGACTTCTGGGCCAGCTGGTGCGGTCCGTGCAAGATGATGGGGCCGATCTTCAATGAGGTCGCGGCGCAGATGGGTACCCGCGTGCGTTTCGCCAAGATCGACACCGAAGCCCAGCAGGCGCTGGCCGGTCGTTTCGGCATCCGCAGCATCCCGACCCTGCTGGTGATGAAGCAGGGCAAGGAGCTTGCGCGCGAATCCGGCGTGATGCAGGCCGGTCAGCTCAAGCAGTGGCTGGCACCGCACGCGGTGTGATGGCAATCTCTCCGCCGCGCTGAAGGCGGGGGCAGGAAGTGGACGGACAACGCCTGACGCGACTATGCGCCAGGCGTTGTCGTATCAGGCGTTGTCGTCTCAGTCGGCGTTGTCGTATCAGTCGGCGTAAACCATCTTGCGGGTCATGCCGCCATCGACGACATGATTCTGACCGGTGATGAAGCCGGCCTTTTCCGAGATGAGGAAGGCCACCAGCGCGGCGATGTCATCGACATGGCCGACGCGTCCGACGGGATGCTGGGCGTGGTCTTCGTCACTCAGCGACTCCGCCTCACCGTCCTTCTGCAGGTGGCTTGCATCGATCCAGCCCGGACTGACCGCATTGACGCGAATCTCCGGCCCCAGGCTCATCGCCATGGCGTGGGTGAGGGCGACGATGCCGCCCTTGCTGGCGGCGTAGGCTTCGGTATCCGGCTCGGATTGCAGGGCGCGGCTGGAGGCCAGATTGACGATGCTGCCGCCGGTCTCGCGCAGATGCCGCGCCGCATGCTTGGCGGTCAGGAAGCTGCTGGTCAGGCTGGTATCCAGTACCTGATGCCAGCGCTCAAGGGACAGTTCCTCGAGCTTGCCCTGGAAGGGGTCGGCGATCGCGGCGTTGTTGATCACGGCGTCCAGGCGCCCGAAGGCCTGGCAGGTGGCCGCGATGCTGGCGGCGACGGCGTCTTCATTGCGCACATCCACGGCCTCGACGCGCAGGCTGTCCGGCTCGCCGTGGGTCGCGGCGTGACTCGCCAGATACTGCTCGCCCGCCCGGGCGTCGATATCCACCACCGCGACTCGCCAGCCACGGGCGAGCAGATAGTCACTGATGCCGCGTCCGATTCCCTGGGCACCGCCGGTGATATAGGCCACTTTGCGTGTCATCATCGTGAAGTCTCTTGCGTTCTGGGTGGGGAATGTCCTTCATGGTCTCTCGTCCTGCCGGGTCTGCCACGTCGTTTCCGACGTGGCGCCGGCCTTCGACATGGCGACCCTGACCTGTGTCCTGATCGAGAGGATGACAAGCGGGGCATGCGAAAGCATGACGTGACGAGACATTGCCATCATGCCAGCTACTGGTCGAGTGCCCCGTGGCAGACGCGACGACCTGATGAGACTGGCTGATTCTGTTGGTCTGTCCGCCTTGGCGACTTATCGCTTCGTCTAACAGCTGTCACACTTGGCACTGAAGTATTCGGAACTTCGCATTTACCCCCTCGCGAGTGGTGATCCGTCGTCTGGCCGTGTCAGGGGACGGGAACCCCTGCGCGACAGGATTGCCTGAAAGACGCCATCCCCGAATTTTCAGGAGCGCTGCCCATCACGGGAAATGGGCAGCGACATGAGGAACGAACATGAAGGATCACAGGCAACGCGGACTGATGGTGGGCGTGGCGATGCTGCTGGCGCTGGCGAGCGGCTGTGACGAGCTGGGTGCGCCGCGCCCTGCCAGTGTCACCACGCTGCTCGAGCACTCGGAGGCCTGGCAGGGCGAGCAGGTGGCCGTGCAGGGCAGGATACGCAGTGAGCAGGTGCCGGAGCGCTATTGGCTGGAAGGCGCCGGGCAGCAGCGTATCGAGCTGCATCCCCCCGAACGCATCGGTGCCTATCTCGGGCGCGAAGTCCAGATCAGCGGTCGTTTCGAATTCAGGGTGGGTGGGCAACGGCTGATCGAGATTTCCAACGTCACGCCCCTGGACAAGCCGACTCCCAAGCAGTGAGTGCTCACGGACCCCCGGCGAGATCGGGTGTCCTTTAGCATCAGCGCATGAAGCCCCGCCAGAGCAGACTCTGGCGGGGCTTCATGGCTCATGGCTCATGGCTCATGACGCTTCTCTGGTGTCACCAGAGGCACTCGAACCGCTCAGGCCTTCTTCACGAACATGGACTTGAGCTTCATCGGGCCGACGCCATCCACCTTGCAGTCGATGTCGTGGTCCCCTTCGATCAGGCGGATGTTCTTGACCTTGGTCCCGACCTTGACCACGGAGGAGGTGCCCTTGATCTTCAGGTCCTTGATCACGGTGACGGTGTCGCCATCCACCAGCTCGTTGCCGTTGGCATCACGATAGACCGGCCCGGTGTCCTCGACGACGGCCTCCTTGGACCACTCGTGGGCACACTCCGGGCAGACGAACTGCATGCCGTCGTCGTAGGTGAATTCGGAATTGCAGGCCGGGCAGTTGGGGAGGGCGCTCATCTCGGTGTCCTGAAGTCTGTCCCGCTTGTGTCGTGCGCCTGCGGGGGGCGCGGCGCTCAAGGCAAGGACATGCGATGGAAAGGCGCGCATCGGGCTCAAGCGGTGCGCGGAAGCCGGCAAGCCTACACCGATTGCGGGCAGATGGCCCGCTGCTGCGGCGCTTGGTCGCAATTCCGGCGGCAACCTTCCCCGCTCGCCATCAGCCGTTCGCCATCAGCCGTTCGCCATCAGAGCCTGGCCGACGCGTGAGCCATTGGGGCGCCCTAGCTTGCGGCTGATCCAGTCGCCGGTCGCGGCCAGGCGTGCCAGATCCACGCCAGTGTCGATGCCCATTCCCTGCAGCAGATAGACCACATCCTCGGTGGCGACATTGCCCGAGGCCCCCTTGGCATAGGGACAGCCCCCCAGCCCGGCCACCGAGCTGTCGATCACCGCGATGCCTTCTTCCATCACCGCGTAGAGGTTGGCAAGCGCTTGCCCATAGGTGTCGTGGAAGTGGGCGGCGAGGCGTTCGACCGGCACCTCGCGGCTGACGCGCTCCAGCATCTGCTTTGCCTTGAGCGGGGTGCCGGTGCCGATGGTGTCCCCCAGCGAGACTTCATGACAGCCCATGTCACGCAGCTCACGCGCGACCGCCGCGACCTGCTCAGGGGCGATCTCGCCCTCGTAGGGGCAGCCCAGCACGCAGGACACGTAGCCGCGCACACGCACGCCGGCTGCCGCTGCACGCGCCATCACGGGGGCGAAGCGCTGGAGAGATTCCGCGATCGAGCAGTTGATGTTGCGCTGCGAGAAGGACTCGCTGGCCGCACCGAACACCGCCACCTCACGCACGCCACACTCAAGCGCCGCCTCCAGCCCCTTGAGATTGGGAGTGAGGGCGGAGTAAGTGGTCACTCCACGAGTGTCATGCTCGGCCAGTGCCAGCATGATCTCGCGATGGTCCGCCATCTGGGGTACCCAGCGGGGGGAGACGAAACTGGCGGCTTCGACATGGCGCAGGCCCGAGTCGGCAAGGCGCCGGATCAGTTCCAGCTTGGTCGTCGTATCGACATGGGCGGGCTCGTTCTGCAGGCCATCACGCGCGCCGACCTCGACGATACGTACGCTGTCAGGAAAGTGCATGCTCACTCACTCCTTGGCGTCGTCAGCCGTGAATTCCAGCAGCACGTCACCCTGGGTGACGCTGTCGCCGGCACGGAAGTGGAACTGCGCGACCTGACCATCGGCGGGCGCGTTCATGGTGTGCTCCATCTTCATGGCCTCCATCACCATCAAGGGCGTGCCGGCCGTCACCGCGACGCCAGCCTCGACCAGCTGGGCGACCACGGTGCCATTCATCGGGGCGTTGAGGGTCGCCTGGGTCTCATGCTGCGCGTGGTCGACGGCGTCCGCGCGGCGCCACAGCAGGCGTGACTCGGACGGGAGTGCGTCGCTGCTCTGCGCGCAGGTCAGCACCAGCAGCTCGCCGCCACGCGCCGGGGCGTGACTGGCCTGATAGCGACGACGGTGCCCGTCCAGCGTCACGGCGATGGCATTGCCGGCAAGACGCGACAGGTGGCCATCAAGGCGTGTCATCTGGCGCTTCCCGTGAGAGTGGGCGCTCACTTCCAGCTGCCAGCCCGAGGCAGGCACAGGGGCGTCGTTCACGCTCGCGGGCCCGCCCGAGGCACGCGGGCGGCGGGCGATGACCTGGGCCACCTTGTCGCTGTGTTCCTCGCATTCGGCGTCCCCGGGCAGGCAGAACGCCAACGTCACCTGGTGGGGCGTGCCATTGCGCCAGCCATCACGGCGCTGCCAGGGGCTGGCGGGCTGGGTCGGCGCGGACGAGCCAGGCGCGTCATCGCTGTCATTGAGGCGTGCCAGGGCCAGCAGGGCACTCGTCGCCAGCGTGCCGGGGTCCAGCTCAGGCGTCGGAAACAGACTGGCGTGGTGACGCTCGATGAAGCGGGTATCCAGATGGGCGGCGCGGAAATCCGGATGCGCCGCCAGTCGCGTCAGGAAGGCACGGTTGGTGGTGACACCACGGATCTCGAGCGCCGCCAGGGCACGCAGCAACGCATCGAGAGCCTGTTCACGGCTCGGGCCGAAGGTGATCAGCTTGGCCAGCATCGGGTCGTAATGCATCGAGACGTCATCGCCCTCGGCGACGCCGCTGTCCAGACGCACCTTGAGGGCCGTCGAGCCGGAGGCCTGTTGCGCGCTCTCGACCTCGGCACCGGCAAGTCCGGCGCCGATGAGATCCAGTCGAAAGCGTTCCAGCAGACCGGTGGCAGGCAGGAAGTCGTTGTCGGGGTCCTCGGCATAGAGCCGCGCCTCGAAGCTGTGACCCTTGAGCTCAAGCTCATCCTGCTGACGGGGCAGTGGCTCGCCACGCGCGATGCGCAGTTGCCATTCGACCAGGTCCTCGCCGGTGATCATCTCGGTGACGGGATGCTCGACCTGCAGACGAGTATTCATCTCCATGAAGTAGAAGGCGCCATGGCTTTCGCTGCCGGGCTGCGGGGCATCGAGGAGGAATTCGATGGTACCGGCGCCGACGTAGCCGATTTCCCGTGCGGCGCGTACCGCGGCCTCGCCCATCTCGCGGCGCAGTGCCGGTGTCAGGCCGGGTGCCGGGGCTTCTTCCAGCACCTTCTGATGACGACGCTGGACACTGCAATCGCGCTCGAACAGATAGACGCCACTGCCATGACTGTCACAGAACACCTGAACCTCGACATGGCGCGGCTGGGTCAGATACTTCTCGATCAGCATGCGCTCGTCGCCGAAGGCCGCGCGGGATTCGCGTCGGCAGCTGTCCAGCGCTGCCTGGAATTCCCGTGCCTGCTCGACCACGCGCATGCCCTTGCCGCCACCGCCGGCGCAGGCCTTGATCAAGACCGGGTAGCCCATGCGGTCGGCTTCGGACTGCAGTAGCGCGTCACTCTGGTCATCGCCGTGATAGCCGGGCACCAACGGCACGCTGGCGGCCTGCATGCGCGCCTTGGCGGCCGACTTGTCGCCCATGGCCGCGATGGCACTTTCCGGCGGGCCGACGAAGATCAGTCCGGCCTCGGCCAGGGCGCGCACGAATCCGGCATTCTCGGACAGGAAACCATAGCCCGGGTGCACGGCATCGGCGCCACATTGGCGGGCTGCCGCGATGACCTTGTCGACATCCAGATAGCTCTCCCTGGCGCTGGCAGGGCCGAGGCGCACGGCTTCGTCGGCTTCCCGCACGTGCAGGGCATTGGCATCGGCATCGGAGTAGACCGCAACGGTCTGGATGCCCATGGCGCGAGCGGTGCGCATCACGCGGACCGCTATCTCACCTCGGTTGGCGATCAGCAGCTTGCGGATCTCACCGCAACCGGTGGGCAGTCGCTGTTCAGTATCGCGATTGACGTTCATGGCAAGATCCCGTGGCGAAGTGGAAAAAGGGGGCGGTCGCAAGGCGCGTCTCAGCAGAAGACCGAGGGTGGCTCAGGACGTTGTCCGCGAGTCGATGAAGGGCGCGTCATGATGATGCGCTGTCGTCGTCGGATGGCGCCCAGGGCGGGCGAGTCCCGGCGAAGAATGCCGCCAGTCCAGCCTGCCCCTGTTCACTGACCCTCAGCTGGCTGATCACCTCACAGCAGCGTGTCTGACGCCGGGTGTCGTCGTCGGCGACGGCCACCTCGGCGAGCAGGGCCTTGGTGGCGCGGCTGGCCTCGGGCGAGGTCGCAAGCAGCGTGCTCACCATGTCGGCGACGCGCGCCTCCAGCAATTCATCACTGCACACGTCATGCACCAGCCCCAGCTGGTGGGCGGTGTGGGCATCGATGACTTCCGCGGTCAGTGCATAGCGGCGCATCTGGCGCATGCCGATGGCGCGCTGCACGTAGGGGCTGATCACCGCCGGTGCCAGGCCGATGCGCACCTCGGAGAGACAGAAGCGTACGCGTTCGGCCGCCAGCACGATGTCGCAGCAGGCCGCCAGACCCACGGCGCCGCCGAAGGTGGCCCCCTGCACGCGGCACACGCTGGGGCAGGGCAGTTCATCGAGCAGCTGCATCAGGCGGGCAAGCTCCCGGGAATCGGCAAGGTTATCCTCGCGCGAATACTCGACCATGCGCTGCATCCACTTGAGGTCGGCCCCGGCCGAGAAGCTCTTGCCTTCGGAGGCCAGCACCATCACGCGTACCTCGCCCTGACTCGCCAGGGCGTGCAGGTGCGTCAGATGGCCGTTCAGCGCCTTGATCAACCGGTCATCGAAGGCGTTGTGCACCTCGGGGCGCGCCAGGGTCAGAGTGGCGACACCGCGCTTGTCGATCTCGAGTCGGCAGAATTCAGTCATCGTCACCTTGTCCAATCAGTTAGCCAATGGATCATCATTCATCCAGTGAGTCGGCTGTCAGGGCTTCTCTCTGGTTGAGCGAATCACATGCGGAAGACACCGAAGCGACTCTCCTCTATCTCGGCATTCATTGCGGCGGCCAGGGACAGGCCGAGAATGTCGCGGGTCTGCAGCGGGTCGATCACGCCATCGTCCCAGAGTCTGGCGCTGGCATAGCAGGGGTGGCCCTGATGCTCGTATTGTTCGCGCACCGGTGCCTTGAAGTCCTCCTGTGCCTGTTGCGGCCAGTCGCGGCCCTCCCGCGCATGCTGCTCATACTTGACCTGGGCCAGCACGTTGGCCGCCTGCTCGCCGCCCATCACCGAGATGCGTGCGTTGGGCCACATGAACAGCAGGTTGGGGTCGTAGGCGCGGCCACACATGCCGTAGTTGCCGGCGCCGAAACTGCCGCCGATCAGCACCGTGAACTTGGGGACCCTGGCACAGGCCACCGCCGTCACCAGCTTGGCACCGTGCTTGGCGATGCCCTCGTGCTCGTAACGTGAGCCGACCATGAAGCCGGTGATGTTCTGCAGGAAGATCAGCGGAATCTTGCGCTGGGCGCACAGCTCGATGAAGTGGGCGCCCTTGACGGCACTTTCCGAGAACAGCACGCCGTTGTTGGCGATGATGCCCACCGGATGGCCGTGCAGGTGAGCGAAGCCGGTCACCAGTGTCTCGCCGTAGTAGCGCTTGAATTCATCGAAGTCCGAATCATCCACCAGCCGACCGATCACTTCGCGCACGTCATAGGGCTTCTTGAGGTCCGTGCCGACGATGCCGTAGAGCTCGTTGGGGTCCAGGCGTGGCGGGCGGGATTCGCGCAGCGCGAGCTGCCCCTTGCGCTGCCAGTTGAGGCGCGAGACGGCTCGCCGTGCCAGTTGCAGGGCGTGGGCGTCATTGTCGGCGAAGTGATCGGCCACGCCGCTGATCTTGCAGTGCACCTCGGCACCACCGAGTGCCTCGGCGCTGATGTCCTCGCCGGTGGCCGCCTTCACCAGCGGCGGGCCGGCGAGGAAGATGGTGCCTTGCTCGCGCACGATGATGGATTCATCGGCCATCGCCGGAACGTAGGCGCCACCGGCGGTGCACGAGCCCATCACCACGGCGATCTGCGGAATGCCTTCGGCGGAGAGCGTCGCCTGGTTGTAGAAGATGCGGCCGAAGTGATCGCGGTCCGGGAAGACCTCGTCCTGATGGGGCAGATGCGCGCCACCGGAGTCCACCAGGTAGAGGCAGGGCAGGCGATGCTTGCGGGCCACTTCCTGGGCGCGCAGGTGCTTCTTCACCGTCAGCGGAAAATAGGTGCCGCCCTTGACGGTGGCATCGTTGGCGACGATGACGCATTCCACACCGCTGACGCGGCCGATGCCGGTGACCAGACCCGCGCCGGGCACCGGGCTGTCATAGACGTCATGCGCTGCCAGTGCCGACAGCTCCAGGAAGGGTGAGCCCTCATCGATGAGGTGGTTGATACGTTCGCGCACGAACAGCTTGCCGCGCGATTCGTGGCGTTCGCGGGCCTTGTCGCCACCACCGGCGGCGACGCCGTCCAGCAGCTGGTGCAGGCGCTCGACCTCGGCCTGCATCGCGGCATGATTGGCACGGAACTGGTCGCTACGCGGGTTGATCAGGGAGGTCAGAATGGCCATGCGGCAGCTCCATCAGCGAAGGGAAACGGATGGTGTGGGGCGTCATGCGCTTTCATTGAACAGCTCGCGGCCAATCAGCATGCGGCGTATCTCGCTGGTGCCGGCACCGATCTCGTAGAGCTTGGCATCGCGCAGCAGACGGCCGGTGGCGTACTCGTTGATGTAGCCATTGCCGCCCAGCAGCTGGATGGCATCCAGCGCCATCTGGGTGGCCTTCTCGGCGCAATAGAGAATGACGCCGGCGGCGTCCTTGCGCGAGGTCTGGCCGCGATCACAGGCGCCGGCCACGGCGTAGAGATAGGCGCGGCAGGCATTCAGCGTGGTGTACATGTCGGCAATCTTGCCCTGTACCAGCTGGAACTCGCCGATCGCCTGGCCGAACTGACGGCGCTCATGCAGATAGGGCACCACGATGTCCATGCAGGCCTGCATGATGCCGATGGGGCCGGCGGCGAGCACGGTGCGCTCGAAGTCCAGTCCACGCATCAGCACCTTCACGCCGCGATTGACCTCGCCGAGCACGTTCTCGGCCGGCACCTGACAGTCCTGGAAGACCAGTTCGCAGGTGTTGGAGCCGCGCATGCCCAGCTTGTCGAGCTTCTGCGCGGTGGAGAAGCCGGGGAAGTCGCGTTCGATGATGAAGGCGGTGATGCCCTTGGAGCCGGCGTCCGGGTCGGTCTTGGCATAGACGACCAGCGTGTGGGCATCCGGGCCATTGGTGATCCACATCTTGTTGCCGTTGAGCACGTAGTGGTCACCGCGCTTCTCGGCCTTGAGCTTCATCGAGACCACGTCCGAGCCTGCGCCGGGCTCTGACATCGCCAGGGCACCGACATGCTCACCGCTCATCAGCCTGGGCAGGTAGCGCGCCTTCTGCTCCGCGCTGCCGTTGAGCTTGATCTGGTTGACGCACAGGTTGGAGTGGGCCCCATAGGACAGCGCCACCGAGGCACTGGCCCGCGAGATCTCTTCCATGGCGATGCAGTGCGCCAGATAGCCCATGCCACTGCCGCCATCTTCCTCGGGGACGGTGATGCCCAGCAGGCCCATGTCGCCGAACTTCTGCCACAGGTCATCGGGGAAGGCATTGCTGGCGTCGATCTCCGCGGCGCGTGGTGCGATCTCGTCGCGGGCAAAGGCATTGATCTGCTCACGCAGCAGGGTGTGTGTCTCGTCGAGTCCGAAATCCAGCGGCGTATAGAGGCTGTGCATGAGCGGGCATCCTTTGCAGCGATGAGATGAGAAGCGCTTCGAGCGTCTTGACTGTGCGTGCAGCCACGCGACAGGCGAGGCAGTGTTCATGGCCGGTGCAGGCGGTGGGAGATTCGTCAGTGACAGCCCGCCTGAGGTGGCTCTGGAATCACTCTAGAGTAAAGTTGACGTTAACGTAAAGGTTATCATCGTGCGCTTTGACCAAGGTCGCAGGCAGTGTCAGCTGACGTGTGCTGGCCCTTGGGATCGCGCGGGCACTCGCGCCGCCACTCTGGCCGGCACTCACGCCGTGACCAGAGTCGCCTGACCTGCGTGTCACTGTTAATCTGAATGGCAGGCAAAAGGCCTGACCGACGGGCAGGCGCCGTCATCGTTGCCCACCTCTCACCTGCAAGAAGGATCTTCTCGATGAGTGATGCTCGCGCCCCGGCGGTTCGCTTTCGCGATCTGCACAAGGGCTTTTCGGGTCAGCGATTGTTCGAAGGCATCGACCTCGAACTGCCGCGTGATCGTATTACCGCGCTGGTCGGTGCCAGTGGCTGCGGGAAGTCCACCTTGCTGCAGCTGATCAACGGGCTGATACGTCCGGACAGCGGCGAGGTACAGGTCTTCGGCAAGGGGGTGGACTATGCCAATCTGCCCGCCATGCGCAGACGCATCGGCTACGCCGTCCAGCAGATCGGCCTGTTTCCGCACCTCAGCGTGCGCGACAACATCGCCATTCTGGCGGACCGCGAAGGTTGGACGGCGGACAGGGTCAAGGCGCGCATCACGCGGCTGTTCCAGATGATGGACCTGGATCTGGCGCTGTTGACGCGTTATCCGCATGAGATTTCCGGCGGGCAGGCGCAGCGGGTCGGCCTGTGTCGCGCGATGATGCTGGAGCCTCCGCTGCTGCTGCTCGATGAGGCCTTCTCGGCGGTGGACCCGATCACGCGCATCGAGGTGCATGCCCAGTTCCAGCGCATGCAGCAGGAAGAGCCGCGCAGCGTGGTGATGGTGACCCATGACATGAATGAGGCGCTGAGTCTGTCCGACCACATGGTGGTGATGGCACCCGGCGTGGTGCTGCAGGCTGCCAGTCCCGAGACGATCGCCAGGGCGCCAGCGGATGAGCGCGTGGCCCGACTGCTGGAGGCACGCGCATGAAGACGCTGATGACGACTCCCGTCCTGCAACGTTCGCGCCGCGGGCTGTCCGGCGCGCTGATGATCGCCGGCCTGGCGCTGGCGAGTCTGGGGGCCCTGGTGAGCAGCCCGCTTGCCAGCGCGGAAGAGGAAGCCGCGGCATGGCCCGAGGACAAGCCCATCGTGGTGGGCTCCAAGGCGGATCGCGAAGGCCATCTGCTCGGTGAGATCTTCGCCCAGGTACTCGAGGATGCCGGCTTCACGGTCGAGCGTCGCCTCGGGCTGGGGCAGACCATCATCACCTATCAGGGGCTGGCGGAGGGGGAGCTGGATGTCTATCCCGAGTACACCGGCACCCTGGCGCACGCCATCCTCAATCTGGACAGTGTGCCGCCGCTCGACAAGCTCGATGCTCTGAGTCGTGAACGGGGGCTCAGGGTGCTCAAGCCACTGGGCTTCAACAATACCTATGCCGTGAGCATGCGGCGTGAGCAGGCCGAGTCGCTGGGGATCAGGACGATCGGTGATCTGGCGGATCACCCGGAGCTCTCGATCGCGATGTCGCATGAGTTCATCAAGCGCTCGGATGGCTGGCCGGGGCTGGCGGATGCCTACGCGCTGCCGCAGGTGCCCCGTGGCATCGAACACGGCATCGCCTATCAGGCGCTGCGCGAGAGCAAGATCGACGCCACCGATGCCTACTCCACCGAGGGTGACATCCAGCGCTTCGACTTCGTGCTGCTCGACGACGACCAGGGCTATTTCCCCGAGTATCTGGCGGTGCCCTTCGTGAATGCCGCCTTGCCGGAGAAGGCTGTCGCGGCGCTGGATCAGCTGGCGGGCAGTCTCGATGAGGACAGCATGCAGGCGCTGAATGCCGAGGTCTCCACCGAGGAGCAGAGCTTCGCCCATGTGGCCAGCCGCTTCATTCAGGAACAGGGCATCACCACCGAGCAACGCGAAGTCAGTGGCGCCAAGTGGGACAAGCTCGGTACCAATCTCATCGAGCATCTGCAGTTGACGCTGTCCGCGCTGCTGCTGGCGTGTCTGGTCGGTCTGCCGTTGTCACTGCTGGTCTACCGCAATCCGAAGGTCTCGCGGGTCGTGCTCTACGTCACCGGCCTGCTGCAGACCATCCCCTCCATCGCGCTGCTGGCGTTGATGATTCCGCTGTTCGGGATCGGGGTGGTGCCGGCGGTGATCGCGCTGTTCGTCTACTCCCTGCTGCCGATCATTCGCGCGGCCATCACCGCACTGCTGACGGTGGACCCGCTGCTGGTCAAGGTGGCGCGCGGGATGGGGCTGACGCGCCGTGAGCAGCTGCGTCACGTCATCCTGCCGCTGGCGACGCCCAATCTGCTGACGGGGATCAAGACCGCCGCCATCATCAACATCGGTACCGCGACCCTGGCGGCCTTCATCGGCGCGGGCGGGCTGGGCGAACCCATCGTCACGGGGCTTTCGCTCAACGACTATGATCTGGTGCTGTACGGCGCGATTCCGGCGGCGCTGCTGGCCATCTGCGCGGAGCTGTTGTTCGAGTTGTTCGAGCGCATGGTGATTCCGGCGCATATGCGCGGGCTCAAGGCGCGTTGACCTGGACGGGGGCCGGAAAAACCCAGACAGGCCCGTCGCGATTGTTGTACACGGTGTGCAGCAATCAAGGAAAGGCGTTGCGCAGGATTATCGTTGGCCACCGATGTGAGTAGAGTGAACGCCATAGTGAAGACTCGCTGACGGGAGTCTTGTGTAGCGAACCTTGAATTGGAGACGTCTCATGCGTATCAAGAATCTGTTCCCGATCGCGCTGGTCGCGGCCACCCTGGCACTCGGCGGTTGTGGTCTGTTCGATCATGGTCATGGCGGCCACGGCGGCGGTCATGGTGGCGGCCAGCAGCACGGCATGATCGACACCGGCTCTCAGGCCTCCCACCTGTCCTGAGTCTGCGTGAGGGCTGATGGCCCAGTGAAGAACCGCCCCCGACGCATGCGTCGGGGGCGGTTTTTTTTGTCTTCGCCAGAAGGCAAGAGGCGGCTGACCAAGAGCGCTTGCGAACGCGACGCGCCTGACAGAACGCAAAGCGCCAGAGGGGACGGGAAGAGTCGGCAGGGCTGGAAGAACGGGAAGAGCTGGCAGGCCTAGAGTGCGCGAAGGGCCACGATGGCGGGCGGGCTGCCATCCTCTGGCCAGTCGACCCGTGCCTCGATGGCGTAGACCTCGCGCAGTCGCTCGACGCTCAGTACCTCGCGCGGCGGGCCGCTGGCCGCCAGACGCCCGCGATCCAGCAGCCAGAGCTGGGCGGCATGCCGCGCGGCCAGGCTCAGGTCATGCAGCGCGACGATCACGATGCGCTGACGGTCACGGGCATCGCGGCCAAGCCAGTCCAGCACCGCCAGCTGGAAGTGCAGGTCCAGGGCGCTGGTGGGTTCATCCAGCATCAGCAGCGCCGGCTCGCGTACCAGCGCCTGCGCGATGGCGACACGCTGGCGCTGTCCGCCGGAAAGCTGCCCGAGTCGTCGGGAGGCCAGCGGGGTCAGCTCCAGTGCACTGACCAGCGCCTCGCAGTGGCGCAGATTGGCCTGCTCGTCCAGATGGCCGGCCAGGCGTCTCGCCAGCAGCAACGACTCGAAGACCTCAAGCATCGCGCCGCCTTCACTGAGCTGCGGCAGGTAGCCGATACGTGCCGCGCGCTCGCGTGGCGTGAGGGATGCCAGTGCCTGCCCGTCGAGACACAGCTGGCCGCTGGCCGGCAGCAGCCCGGCGATCGTCTGCAACAGGGTCGATTTTCCGGCACCGTTCGGGCCGAGCAGGGCGGTCAGCTCGCCACGGTGTGCGCGCAGCGTGCCCGGCATGTCCAGCACCGGATGCCCCCCGCGCAGGACGCTGAGATCCTGAAGCACGAGCCCCTGGTCATCGAGAGCGCCTTCGACGCGAGACTGCGCGAGGCGGGCTGGCGCGTTGGATTCGGCGGTGGGCACGTCATGTCGCTGGTTCATCCGTCGTGTCCTCGGCGCTTGAGCGTCAGGCTGACGAAGAAGGGCAGACCGATCAACGCGGTGATCATGCCCAGTGGCAGCAGCACGCCGGGGATGAGCGAACGGCTGAGGATCGAGGTCAGCGACAGCAGCAGGGCGCCGATCAGCGCCGAGAGGGGCAGCAGGCGCTGTTGCTGTTCACCTACCAGCAGGCGGGCGATGTGGGGCGCGACCAGGCCGATGAAGCCGACGCTGCCGACGAACGAGACGGCGGTGGCGGTCAGAAGCGCTGTGCACATCAGGCCGCTCAGACGCAGGCGGCGCACGTCCACGCCCAGCGCACGGGCCTGGGCTTCCCCCAGGCTCAGGGCGGTCAGCTCGCTGCGTCGACGATGAAAGACCACCGCACACAGCGCGATCACCAGGCTCAACACGGCCAGGCGTGACCAGCTGCTGCGCTCGAGGCTGCCCATCGACCAGAAGATCAGCTGCTGCAATGCCTCGGGCGAGGCGACGAACTGCAGCACACCCAGCAGGGCATTGAAGAAGAACATCAGCGCGATGCCCAGCAGTACCAGAGTCTGTACGCCGACGCCGGGTAGGCGCTGTGCGCTCCACAGCACCAGCGAGGCCCCCAGCGCGAAGAGGAAGGCATTCAGCGTGACCCCAAGCCCTGCGCCTGCGAGGCTCTGCCATGAGGGCAGCACCAGCTGCACGAGGTCGAGATGCAGGATCAGGCCAAGCCCGGCACCGACGCTGGCCGCCGCCGAGACTCCCAGCGTGAAGGGGTCGGCCAGCGGGTTGTGCAGCAGGGTCTGCATCTGGGCACCGGCCATGGCCAGTGAGGCGCCGACGGTCACCGCCATCAGCGCGATGGGCAGGCGCAGTTGCCAGAGGATGGCGTGGGCGAGCGGATCGTTCGCTTCGCTCTGCCACAGTGCGGGCAGCAGACGTGCCAGGGGCAGCTCGCCACTGCCCTGGCTGATATCCAGCAGGCAGGCGGCCAGGACCGCGAGGCCACTGGTCCAGAGCCACAGGGCACCATGGCGCTTTCGACGGCGCCAGTCGGCGATGGGTGAGGTGACGGGAGAAGTCAGGGAGTCGGGCACGGTGAGGTCCGGCGGTGGCGTGTCAGTGTGAAGCACGGGCGGCAGCCTGAAGCGCTTGCGTGTCACAAGCCTAGCGACTTGGCGTGGGAAGGAGAAGCCACGAAAAAGACCTCCCCGAAGGGAGGTCTGGAAGAGGACGACGTCCCGGGAGGGGATCTGTCTGCCGTGACAGTGCGTCGGGGACGTGGAGGGCCGGATCAGCCGTTCATGGCCTGGGGCAGATAGAGCACGATTTCCGGGAAGAGGTGCATCAGTACGATGGAGAAGATCATCAACAGGAAGAACGGCAGCGTCGCCTTGGTGATGGTGATGATGTCCTTGCCGGTCAGGCTCTGGATCACGAACAGGTTGAAGCCCACCGGCGGGGTGATCTGCGACATCTCGACCACGATGATCAGGTAGATACCGAACCAGATCAGGTCGAAACCGGCGGCTTCGATGACCGGCATGATGATGGAGGTCACCAGCAGGATCAGCGAGATGCCGTCGAGGAAGCAGCCCAGGATCAGCAGGAACAGTGTCAGTACCACCAGCAGCATGGTCGGCGACAGGCCCAGGGTGGCGATGCCTTCGGCCAGTTGCATCGGAATCTGGGTGAAGCTCATCGCGGAGGACAGGAAGGAGGCACCGGCGATGATGAAGGCGATCATGCATGAGGTGCGCAGCGCCGCGAACAGCGATTCCTTGAAGGTGGCGGCGCTCATGTGGCCATTGAGTCGCGCGATGATCAGCGACAGCACCACGCCGACCGCCGCCGCTTCCGTCGGTGACGCCAGGCCACCGTAGATGCTGCCGAGGATGCCGCCGATCAGTGCCAGCAGCGGAATCAACTGGGCGCTGTTGCGCAGCTTGGCCATGAAACTCATGTGCGGCTCATCATGGCCGGCGCGACCCTGCGGCTCGCCGACGACCTTCGACCAGATCGCCAGATAGCCCATGAACAGGGCCAGCAGCAGCATGCCCGGCAGGACACCGGCGATGAACAGGCGCGAGATGGACTGCTCGGTGACCACGCCGTAGACGATCATCATGATCGACGGCGGAATCAGCAGACCGAGGGTCGAGGCGCTGGCGAGGGTGCCGATGGCCAGATTGCTGTCGTAGCCGCGACGCTCAAGCTCCGGCAGGGTCATCTTGCCGACGGTGGCACAGGTGGCGGCGGAGGAGCCGCACACGGCGGCGAACAGCCCGCTGCCGATGATGTTGGAGTGCAGCAGGCGGCCCGGCAGGCGATTGAGCCACGGTGCCAGCGCGCGGAACATGTTGTCGGCGAGTCCGGAGCGGAACAGGATCTCGCCCATCCACACGAACATCGGCAGGGCGGTCAGGTCCCAGCCGTAGCTGGCACCCCAGAAGTCCGAGGCCAGGATCGGGCCGGTCTCGAAGCTGGAGAAGAAGGTCAGCACGATCCAGCCGGTGCCGATCAGCGAGAAGGCGACCCACACGCCGCCGCCGAGCAGCAAGGCGAGGGCCAGCAGAGTGACGAGGATGAGTGTCAGCATGTCATTCGGCTCCGTCTTCGGGCTCGGGCGCCACGTAGCGTGAAGGCGCGGTGAAGGCGGTGCGCAGCGTGGCGATCAGTGTCTCGAGAATCGCCAGGCACAGCAGGCCGGTACCGGCGACCAGCACGCTCTGCGGAATCCACAGCGGCAGGGCCAGCAGGCCGGAGGAAATGTCGTGGTACTCGAGGCTCTCGCCGACCAGCAGTACCAGTTCATGGGTGATCAATACGCTCAGGCTCAGTGCGATCAGCAGCGCCAGGCTCTCGACCCACACACGCACGGCGGGCGGCAGGCGATTGATGACCAGCGTCACGCGGATGTGCGCGTGGTGCGTGAAGGTATAGGCGAGGCTCAGAAAGGTGGCGCCGACCAGCAGGAAGGCGGCCATTTCCGAGACGCCGGAGATCTCGAAGCCGAGACGTTCGGCTCCGAACATCACCAGGATGGCGTCGATCAGGCGCAGGAAGACCTGCAGGCTGACCAGGGTGCAGATCAGCAGCATGCAAGCTGCCGCACCCCACGCGCCGAGGCGATAGAGTCTGTCGAGGAAGTAGGTCATGACATGCACTCACAGGGAAGGTGAGGGTGGCCACGCGATGCCGTGTCGGGGAGTCCCCTGTCGCGTCTGCCAGCGGGCAGAGGCGGGCAGGGGTGCGACGTGATCATCGCGTGGCGGGGTGACGATACCGGCCAGGTGCCGAGCGTTCAGTTGATGGGACGAACGCCCGGCGCTGGCAGGCGGGGCTCAGGCATCGAGATCGGCGCGATAACGCTCGAGCAGCTGCTGGCCTTCATCGCCGGCGCGTGATTTCCAGTCCTGGAACAGCTTGTCACCGGCGGCCTTGAGGTCTTCGGACAGCTTCTCGTCCGGCTCGGTGATGGTGAAGCCATTCTCGGTCAGCACCTTGGCGCTCTCGTCGGCATCGGCCTTGCTGGCTTCCCAGCCGCGGGTCTCGGCGGCCTTGGCGGCGTCCAGCACGGCCTGCTGGGTGCTCTCGTCGAGGCGATCGAAGGCGCGCTTGTTGACGAAGACGATGTTCTTCGGCAGCCACAGCTTGGCGTCGTTGTAGTGCTTGACGTAATCCCAGGCCGACATGGACTTGCCGGTGGAGCTGGAGGTGATCATCGCGTCGACACGGCCGGTGCTGAAGGCGGTGGGGATGTCGGCTTCTTCGGTCTCGGTGGGCTTGCCGCCGACGTTCTCGACGAAGCGCTGGGTGTTGATGTTGGGCGCGCGGATGCGCAGGCCCTTGAGCTGGGAGACGTCGGTCAGGTCGAAGTCGGTGTAGATGCCCTGGGCCGGCCAGGCGACCGCGTACAGCGGCATCAGGCCTTCCTTGGCGAACAGCGCGGTGATGTCCGGCTTGGAGGCCTGCCAGAGCGCGAAGGCTTCCTCGTAGCTGGAGGCGACGCCCGGCAGGGTGTCCAGCTCGTAGACCGGCGATTCGTTGGACAGGATCGACAGGAAGATCTCGCCGGCCTGGACGGTGCCGCGACGCACGGACGGCTTGATCTCGCCGTGGGAGATCAGCGAACCGCCGCTGTGCACGGTGATGCTCAGCTCGCCATCGGTGGCCGCGGTGACCTCCTCGGCGAACTGCTTGGTGTTCTTGGTGTGGAAGCTGGCATCGCCATACGGAGTGGCGAGGTTCCACTGTGCCGCGAGGGCCGAGCCACTGAAGGCCAGGGCACCGGCGGCTGCCAGTCCGATGAGGGTACTGGAGGTGGCAGATTTGCGGGTGAGGGAGTCGCTGGGCTTACGCATGTCTAGTTCCTCATTATTATTGAATGTTGTCGGCAGACGATTTCATTCTTCAAGTGACAGGCCATCCCGTCCAATCGTTAATTCTGATTCACAGTATCGATGAAATCTTTCATCGTGTCGTCGCATGAAAGCCTTTGGCGATATTGTTAGACCTTGGTATGACGCTGATCTGATGCAGGGCGGCGCACGATCAACCCTGTCTCAGCGCATGCATGACGCTTCGATCAGTCGGCGGGAGGCGCGTGCTGGCGAGAGTAGGTCTCGGCACACTGGCGACCCAGGCGCGCGACACTGGCGCAGAAGTCGGGGTAATTGGCATTGCGCCAGATGGCCTCATAGACCATCGGCGGCAGCGGGGTCTCGAGTGGCAGGCGCACCAGTTCGCCGTGATTGATCACGTCCTCGACGGTGGCGACCGGCAGGACACCGATGCCCAGTCCTTCGCTGCTCATGCGCAGTATGGTCATCAGGGTGCTGGTGCAGTGCACCTTGGGCTGGGTGATGCCCTGTTCGGCGAGGTAGCTGACAAGCTCCGTATAGGGACGGGCCTGCTTGCTGAAGGAGATGAAGGGGGTTCTGGCGAAGCATTCGCCGTCCTGGGCCAGCTGCTCGGCGAGGGTCGGCGAGGCGAACATGCCCATCTCGAAGGTGCACAGCGGTGTCTGGGTCGCGTAGGGGCCCATGGCGGCGCTGTCCATCGCGAACAGCATGTCGAGGTCATTGTCGGCCAGGCGCTGATGCAGAAAGGGCGAGATGTCGACGGTCATTTCCAGCGTCAGCTTGGGGTAGCGCTCGGCCAGCTGGCGCATGAAGGCCGGGAACCAGCTGTTGGCGATGGTCTCGATGACGCCCAGACGCAGCGTGCCGGAAAAGGCGCCTTCCTCCTGAAACAGGCGCATGGCTTCTTCGCGCCCGCTCAACAGGCGTTCGGCATGCGCGAAGAATTCCCGACCGCGCAGGGTGGGCTGGATGGGGCGGGTGGCACGCTCGAGCAGCGATTCGCCGACGGCGGCCTCAAGACGGTTGATGCGGTCCGAGATGGAGGGCTGGGTGAGGTGCAGCTTGGTCGCGCCCTTGCGGAACGAGCCGAGCCGCACGACCCAGACAAAGGCCTCGAGTTCCTTGAAATCGAACATGACAGATGCCCCGTGATGAATCGTTGAGACCGACCATCTTGCCGCATGCCGTGCAGGGCGTCAGCTTTCATCACCGGGCATGCCCCGCACGAGACGGGGCGCGGGACCTTCACTTGCGAAACAGCTGGCTCTCGCGGTCCTTGAAGGCCTTGAACTCCAGCGCGTTGCCGGTGGGGTCGAGGAAGAACATCGTGGCCTGTTCACCGGGCTCGCCCTTGAAGCGCACATGAGGCGCGATCTCGAATGTCACGCCTTCGGCAGTGAGACGATCCGCCAGTGCCTGCCAGGCCTCCATCTCGAGTACCACCCCGAAGTGCGGCACCGGGACGCCATGCCCATCGACCGGATTGCGGTGCTGGGCGAGCGGGTTGTCAGGGTCGGCCAGTGCCGGGTTCAGGTGGCAGACGAACTGGTGGCCGTAGAGGTCGAAATCGACCCAGCTGTCCGAGGAGCGTCCCTCCGGACAGCCGAGGAATTCGCCATAGAAGCGCCGAGCTTCGGCGATGTCACGCACTTGAATCGCGAGGTGGAACGGATCACTGACGGCCATGTGGAAATTCCTGTTGTTGTGGGTGGTTCCGCCAGACAGGACGCGTCGGTCGCCTGAGTCAGGCCGGCATTCGGAGAGATGACGGCCCTTTCGTGGCTGTCCGGGGTGCCCCAGACAGAAGCATGTGGCGGTCTGACAGGCAAGCGGATGATTGACTGGGCTTTCATACCTTCTGGTAATGAAAGATTTCATCGATATAACGAATCACAAAATACGATTGGATACCGAGGCATGGCCTTACTTAGAGTGGAGGGATAACAACACACAAGATCATCCTGCGAGGTGCCTCAATGTCCCGTTCCGCTCCCTCCCTCCCTCTGCTCAATTGCGACATGGGCGAAAGCTTCGGCAACTGGAAGATCGGCCTCGATGACGAGGTCATGCCCTACGTCGATTGCGCCAACATCGCCTGTGGCTTCCACGCCTCTGACCCCACCATCATGCGCCGTACCGTGCGGCTGGCGGTCAAGCACGACGTGCGCATCGGCGCACATCCCGCCTATCCGGATCTGCAGGGTTTCGGGCGCCGTTCCATGGCCTGTTCGCCTGCGGAAGTCGAGGACATGCTGCTCTATCAGATCGGCGCGCTCGACGGTATCTGTCGCGCCGAAGGCACTCGCGTCCAGTATGTGAAGCCGCATGGTGCGCTCTACAACGACATGGCCGCTGACCCGACGCTACTGCGCGCCGTCATGCAGGCCGTGGTGCGCTATGACGCCAGCCTGCCGCTGATGGTGATGGCGACCGCCAATCCGGCACCGATGCAGGCACTGGCCGACGAGATGGGCATCACGCTGTGGTTCGAGGCCTTCGCCGACCGTGCCTACGACTCGCGCGGTCACCTGGTCTCGCGTCGTGAGCCCGGCGCCGTGCATCACGACAGCGAGGTGATCATCGCCCAGTCGGTGACGCTGGCGCGCGGTGAAGCCCTCACCGACAGCAGCGGCGGTGATCTGGTGCTCAGTGCCGACACCCTGTGCGTGCACGGTGACAACGCCGAGTCCGTGGCCGCGGTGCGTGCCATCCGTGACGCCTTCGATGCGCTGGCGGGTGCCTGATGGCTGGGGGGAATAGCCACGAACGTGGCTCGTCACCGCAACTGCGCCTCGAGACCGTCGGCATGGACTCGCTGATCATCCGGCTGTTCGACCGCATCGAGGAATCCAACATGGCCTGGATTCTGGCCGCTGACGGGGCCTTGCGTGAGGCCTTCGGCACGGCGCTGGTAGATCTGGTGCCGTCCTATACCACCTTGCTGCTGCACTATGACGTGGCGGCACTGGAAGAAGGCGAGGTGCGTGCCCGTATCCAGGCGGCCCTCGAGAACCTCGCTCCGCAGAGCGGTCAGCAGGGCCAGCTGCACGAGGTGCCCGTCTGGTACGACGACAGTGTCGGTCCGGAGCTTGCGCCGATCGCCGCGCGTCTCGGCATCAGTGTCGAGGCGTTGATCGAACGGCATGGCGCGCATGATTACTGCGTGTTCGCGCTTGGCTTCGCCCCCGGTTTCGCCTTCATGGGCGTGCTGGAGGAGGCATTGACCACACCGCGCCTCAAGACGCCGCGCCAGAAGATCGCCCCCGGTAGCGTTGGTATCGCCGACCGTCAGGCCGCGATCTACCCGTCCCGCTCTCCCGGTGGCTGGAACATCCTGGGCCGCACGCCCATCACGCTGTTCGGCCGCAACGAGGCCGGTGAGCCGTCCAGTCGCTTCATGCCCGGTGATCGCGTGCGTTTCGTTTCCGTGAGCCGAGAGGAATTCGTTGGCCTGGGCGGCGATGTCACCCCGTTGGAGGAGCGCGCATGAGTGCCGACAACGACAAGCGCGTGAGACTCGACGTCGAGCGCAGCGGTGCCCTGGCACTGGTACAGGATGCGGGACGCCTGGGTGTCCGCCATCTGGGCGTGACCCAGGGCGGCGCAGCGGACTGGGTGTCATTGGGCTGGGCCAACTGGCTGCTGGGCAATGCCCCGGATGCGCCGGGACTCGAGATCACCATGGGCGGCGGCCTGACCCTCAAGGTCGGGCAGGCGGGCACGCTGGCGCTGTGTGGCGCTGATCTGGCGGCGACACTGGATGGTGAGGCGTTGCTGCCCGGGCAGGCCTTCGCCGTGACGGCGGGGCAGGTGCTCAAGTTCGAGCGTCCGGTCGCCGGGCTGCGCGCCTATCTGGCCTTCCCGGGTGGGCTGGATGTCGCCCCGGTGCTGGGCAGTGCGGCCTGTACCGTGCGTGATGGTCTGGGCGGGCTGGATGGCGAAGGCCATGCACTGGCCAGCGGCGATGTGCTGACGGCGGCCGGCAATGAGCTGTCGCTGCGCGAGTTGCCGGCGTCGGCACAGGCATGGCAGCAGTCGCTGACCCCCGAGGAGGGCGAGGCGCTCGAACTGGCGCTGGTGGTAGGCGCCCAGATTGCCGAATTCAGCGGCGACAGCCTCTTTCGCGCCTTCAACCGCGACTGGGCAGTGGACGGGCGTGCCGATCGCATGGGCGTGCGTCTGACCGGCCCGCGTCTGGAGCGTGACGGTGCCGGCATGGTCTCCGAAGGCATTCCGCTGGGCGCGGTACAGGTGCCCGCCGATGGCCAGCCGATCATCCTGCTCAATGATCGCCAGACCATCGGCGGCTATCCGCGCCTTGGCGCGCTGACGCCGCTGGCCTGCGCGCAGCTCGCCCAATGCGTGCCGGGCACCAGGGTGCGGCTGGCGGCCGTGACGCCGGGCCAGGCGCGCCAGGATCACCTCGCGGCACTGGCCGCCTGGCAGGCCTGAGGGCTCGCTGATCCAGTGCGCCATGCCGTGCCGGTGAGCTGACGGACGGCGTGTCGGATCAATGGCTCGCCCCGGCAGGAATCGAGCTGACAGCACGAGCAGACAAAGCGAGCAGACAAAAAAAGGGCCTCCAGATGGAGGCCCTTTCGGTTTTCCCGTGAGGGAATCTTTGATGCAGTCGGCGCGGATTGATCAGATCAGCGCCTTGATGAACAGATTCCCGGAGAAACGGTGCGCGAGCATCGGGAAACTGTGCACTGGCACATGGAAATGAAAGACATGCTCCAGTGCGGTCATCATGGTGAGGAAGACCCTCTTGCATGACGACGGATAACGAACGGCTTATCCCCCGAACGGGACTGTACTGGCAAGAATAACGGTTGATGACAGTGGATGCCAGTCATTTACGAGCGGTGTTTTCTAATTTTTTTCACGCCAGTGTCGGACTGGTCTCACGCGGGAAACCTCCAGGCTCATCACCGTCACGGATGGCGGCGCTTGCGCAGTCGCCACAGGTGCACTTCCAGCCAGCCGGCCTCCAGCGCCTCGGCCAGATTGTGCTGCATCGTCGGAAAATGCGGCCCGAAGATCAGCTCCGGTGTCAGCGCCTGGCTGGCACGCTGGACGGGCGAGAGTGGGGGCTGGCCGGGGGCGCCGGGGGAGGGTGTGCGCAGACGCCGCGCCTGCCAGGCGAGCACCTGAGGCGTCAGTTCGGCGTGCGCCTCGACCTCGAAACCACTGTTGGCCATCGCCTCGTGCAGTTCCTCGCAGCTGGCCAGGTGATCGGCGCGGGGTGTCAGTGCCCAGGGCACCGGCAGCTGTGGACGCTCATGGAAGGCTTGCGCCTGGACACTGAGCACCGGCTCATGCAGCACCAGATAGCCGTCATCGTTGAGGCAGTCATGCCACTGACGCAACACGTCGGTCTTGTCGCTCAGATGGACCAGCAGGTGCTGGCTCAGGATGCGGTCGACATGTCGCCCCGTCAGGGCGGGATGCAGCTCGGGATAGCAGGCGTCGCCCTCCAGCACTCGGATACGTTCGCGCAGGCCGGTGGCACGGTTGAGCGCGACGGCCAGCTGGCAGAGGCTCTCCGAGAGATCCAGCGTGGTGACGTGATGCCCGGCGCTGGCATGCTGACTGACCAGCATGCGTGCCAGTCCGCCGAGCCCGGCACCGGGCTCGAGAATCGCGAGTGGCATGCCCTCGGGGGTCTCGAGAGCCGCCATCGCCAGCAACTCGCGGCTGCCGGCCGCGCCTCCCAGATGCAGCTGATCCAGCCCTGCCAGCGCCGAGGGCGGCAGGACGGGCTCAGGATGCGCCTTGATCAATGCCTCGAGTGCCTCCTCCAGTGCCGCGTGATGCCGAGGAGGCGCGTAGTGCGCCACCTGGGCACAGGCCGTGCTCAGGTGGCGAGCGGAGGAGGCGTCATCGCCTCCCGGCGTGTCGTGACTCATGCGCGTGTTCTCCGTGGCCCTCCGAGGTGCCCGTTCATGCCTTGAGACCCAGCTCCGCCGTGGCGGTTTCGCGCATCTTGAATTTCTGGATCTTGCCGGTGACGGTCATCGGGAATTCCTCGACGAACTTGATATGGCGCGGCACCTTGAAGTGGGCGATTCTGCCCTGGCAGAACGCCTTGAGGCCTTCGGCATCCAGCTGCTCGCCTTCCTTGAGCTTGACCCAGGCCATCACTTCCTCGCCATAGCGCTCATCGGGCACGCCGATCACCTGCACGTCCGACACGGCAGGATGGGTGTAGAGGAAGTCCTCTATCTCGCGGGGATAGATGTTCTCGCCACCGCGGATGATCATGTCCTTGATGCGCCCGACGATGGTCACGTAACCGTCCTCATCGAGGGTGGCGAGATCACCGGTATGCATCCAGCGGCCACTGTCGATGGCCTTGGCGGTGGCGTCCGGGTTGTTCCAGTAGCCGAGCATCACGCTGTAACCGCGTGTGCACAGCTCGCCCTTCTCGCCACGCGGGACCACCTGGCCTGTCTCGGGGTCGACGATCTTGATCTCCAGGTGGGGATGCAGGGTGCCGACGGTGGAGACACGCTTGTCCAGCGGTGCCTCGCGGGTGGTCTGCAGACTCACCGGGCTGGTCTCGGTCATGCCATAGGCGATGGTGACCTCGCGCATGTGCATGCGCTCGATGACCTGGCGCATCACCTCGATGGGGCAGATGGAACCCGCCATGGTGCCGGTGCGCAGGCTGGAGAGATCAAACTCGTCAAAGCGCGGGTGCTCGAGTTCGGCGATGAACATCGTCGGTACGCCGAACATCGCGGTGGCGCCTTCCTCGCTGACCGCCTGCAGCGTGGCCAGCGGATCGAAACCCGCCTCGGGGTAGATGATCGTCGCTCCGTGGGTCAGGCAGCCCAGATTGCCCATCACCATGCCGAAGCAGTGATAGAGCGGCACCGGCATCACCAGCTTGTCGTGCTCCGTGAGATTCATGCGCTCGGCGACGAAGAAGCCGTTGTTGAGAATGTTGTGATGCGAGAGCGTGGCCCCCTTGGGGGCCCCGGTGGTGCCGGAGGTGTACTGGATGTTGATCGGGTCATCGAAGGTCAGGCTGGCCTGCAGCTCGTGGAGTGTCTCGAGACTGACCTCTCCGGCGCCGCCCAGCACATCCTGCCAGTGGAGCATGCCGGGCAGGGCATCCTCGGCCTCGAAGCAGACCAGACGCCTGAGGTCCGGCAGCGCGCCATTGTGAATGCCATCACGGCCGCGGGCCTCCCTGGCCTCAGGGAACAGCTCCTCGAGGATCGCGACGTAGTCCGAGGCCTTGAAGCGTGCCTGGAAGATCAGCGTCGCCGCGCCGGACTGCTTGAGGGCGTAGGCCAGCTCATGGCCGCGATAGCTCGGGTTGAGATTGACCAGCACCGCGCCGATCTTGGCGGTGGCGTACTGGATCAAGGTCCACTCGGCGCGATTGGGTGCCCAGATGCCGACCCTGTCGCCGCGCTCGATCCCCATCGCCAGCAGGCCGCGCGCCACGCGCTCGACCTCTGCATGCAGCTCGGCCCAGGTGTAACGCAGCCCCTGATGACGGCTGATCAGAGCGTCGCGCTCGGGCCAGCGCGCGGTGATGCGATCGAGACAGTCACCGATGGTTTCCCCCATCAGGGGAGTCTCGGAGAGGGTGCTCAGATAGCTGAGAGACTGGCGTGTGGCAATGGCGTCCTGTGACATGGCGTTGTCCTGTGTCCCTGGTTGTTATTGGTGTGGCAAGGCGTATTCAGGGGGAGCCGCCCGGCGGGCGGTCACGCTGCCAGGGGACGGCGGCGTGAATGTCATGGTGCTTGTTGTCGTTATCGGTCTTGCTGTCGTGATGCTCTCAAAGGTGTTGGAAGAGGGTGACGGGTGTCGCGCATCATCCGTGTGTCGTCAGGCGGGCCAGCGCTTCCCGCGCCCGCGTCTCGACATCGTCCAGCTCGCGCTGCATGGCGGTGAGGTCGCGCAGCTGGCGCTCCAGTCCTTCACGTTTCTCGGCCAAAATGTCGAGCAGCCTCGTGAGCTGTTTCTCGCCGCCGCCATCCGCGGCATCGTAGAGATCCACCACCTCGCGAATCTCGGCCAGCGAGAATCCCAGCCGCTTGCCGCGCAGCGTCAGCTTGAGGCGCACGCGGTCCTTGTCGTGATAGATGCGCGTCTGGCCGCGTCGCTGGGGATGCAGCAGGCCTTCCTGCTCATAGAAGCGGATGGTGCGTGTGGTCACGTCGAAATGACGTGCCAGCTCGCCGATGCTCCAGGTGCGTTGGGTCGGGCGAATGGCATCGCTGGTGCTGGTGGCACTCAGCAGACCTTCCATGCCGACGCCATCGTCCGGACTCTCGGAGGCTGTCGGGTTCTGGGTGTCAGGCGTTGAGGTAATCATCGTATCCGTCATGGGCACTGCCGCTCCGAATGCTGTGTGCGCCGAGGAGATGGCATGCCCCTCTGCGCAGTGGATGCCAGCGGCGTCTGGCCGTGAATTTTCTACAGACTAGCATTGTTTACGTTAACGTAAAGGGTAATAGTATTTGCAGCCAACCAAGCAGATGCTAGGTTGAGTCAGATCGCAATGTCGGCTTGCCGCTTTCGGCAAGATGGCTCTGGCTGACGTCTCCGGCTCTGCTGACACGCCGTCCTTCACCCAATAACAACAGACACAGGAATGCCACGTCATGTCTTCGACTACCCTCACGTCCGCAAACGGCTCGCTTGAGTTGCTGTCACGACTGCGCGCCGTCGTCGCCGGTGACAGCGCACCACTGGTATTGCCACAGCTGATCAATGGCCAGTTTGTCGCAAGCGCCGCCGATCAGCACCTGAGCGTGACCAACCCGGCCACCAACGCTGAAGTGGCGCGTGTTCCACTGACGCCGCTCAGCGAACTGGACGAGGCGCTGGTGCATGCCGAGAAGGCCTTCCAGCGCTGGCGCAACACCCCGGTGCCGACCCGTGCCCGTCTGATGCTCAGCTATCAGCATCTGCTCAAGCAGCACCATGACGAGCTGGCCGAGATCATCTCCCATGAGCTGGGCAAGACCTTCGAGGACGCCAAGGGCGATGTCTGGCGCGGCATCGAGGTGGTCGAGCATGCCGCCAACATTCCGAGTCTGCTGATGGGCGAGACGGTGGAGAACGTCGCCACCGGCATCGACAGCTACTCCGTGACCCAGTCGCTGGGCGTCTGCCTGGGGATCACGCCGTTCAACTTCCCCGCCATGATACCGCTTTGGATGTTCCCGCTGTCCATCGCCTGCGGCAATGCCTTCGTGCTCAAGCCTTCCGAGCAGGTACCGCTGACCACGCTGCGTCTGGCGGAGCTGTTCATGGAAGCGGGAGCGCCCGAGGGCATCCTGACCGTGGTGCAGGGCGGGCGCGATCAGGTCAATCACCTGCTGGCCCACGAGACACCGCGCACCGTGAGCTTCGTCGGTTCGGTACCGGTGGGGCAGCACATCTATCGTACCGCCACTGACAACCTCAAGCGCGCCCAGTGCTTCGCGGGTGCCAAGAACCACATGGTGATCATGCCGGACGCTCCGGCGGACCAGGTGGTGAATGCGCTGGTCGGGGCCAGTGTCGGTGCGGCGGGTCAGCGCTGCATGGCGATCTCGGTGGCGGTCTTCGTCGGTGATTCGAAGGCCTTGATCGCGCGGGTGCGTGATGCGCTGGCCGAGGTGCGCCCCGGTGCCTGGAATGACAAGGGCGCCAGCTACGGACCGCTGATCTCGCCGCAGGCACTGGAGCGCGTGACGGGCTGGATCGGGCAGGGCGTCGAGGAAGGGGCCGAGCTGCTGCTGGACGGTCGCGGCATCTCGGTGGCGGGCTATCCCGACGGCAACTGGCTGGGGCCGTGCCTGTTTTCCAAGGTGACGCCGGAGATGGTGCTCTATCGCGAGGAAATCTTCGGGCCGGTGCTGTGCTGCATGGAGGCGGCGGATCTGTCCGAGGCCATCGAGCTGATCAATAACAACCCCTACGGCAACGGCACCTCCATCTTCACGCGCTCCGGCGGGGCGGCACGCCGCTTCCAGAACGAGATCGCGGTGGGCCAGGTCGGCATCAACGTGCCGATTCCGGTGCCGCTGCCGTTCTTCTCCTTCACCGGTTGGCGCGGCAGCTTCTTCGGCGATCTGCATGCCTATGGCAAGCAGGCGGTGCGCTTCTATACCGAGACCAAGACGGTGACGGCGCGCTGGTTCGATGATGCGCCGGCCGAGGGCAATCAGCCCAACTTCTCTATTCAGATGCGCTGAGGGCTCTTCACAAGACCGCTGAGGGCTCTTCAGATGCGCTGAGGGCTCTTCACAGGCTCGCCGAGGACTCGGCGGGCCTGGAGATAAAGAACAAGGACAACAGGAGGCAGCTGCATGAACTTTTCGCTGACCGATGACCAGCGTGCCCTGCAGGAGGGCGCGCGTGCCTTCGCGGATGCCGAGCTTGCCCCGCATGCCGCCGAGTGGGACGCCACGGCCCATTTCCCCATCGAGACGCTGAAGAAGGCGGGTGAGGCGGGCTTCATGGGGCTCTATGTCCCCGAGGAGCACGGCGGCCTTGGCCTGCCGCGTCTGGACAGCTCCATCATTCTCGAGCAGCTGGCCACCGGCTGCATCTCGACCACCGCCTACATCACCATCCACAACATGGTCGGCTGGATGATCGCGAGCTTCGCCAGTGACGAGTGCCGCGAGCAGTGGGTGCCGGCGATGGTGGCGGGTGACAAGCTCGGCTCCTACTGCCTGACCGAGCCGGGCAGCGGCAGTGACGCCGCCAGCCTGCGCACCCGCGCCGAGCGTGACGGCGATGATTACTACCTGAGTGGCTCCAAGATGTTCATCTCCGGTGCCGGGGCGACGGACGTGCTGGTGGTGATGGCGCGCACCGGCGAGCCGGACAGCGGCGCGGCGGGTATCTCGGCCTTCGTGGTGCCAGCGGATGCCGACGGCATCAGCTACGGCAAGAAGGAAGACAAGATGGGCTGGAACAGCCAGCCGACCCGGCTGGTGAGCTTCGATCGCGTGCGGGTCCCGACGGCCAATCGTCTGGGCGAGGAGGGCGAGGGCTTCCGTTTCGCGATGAAGGCGCTGGATGGCGGTCGCATCAACATCGCCACCTGCTCGCTGGGCGCGGCCCAGAAGGCGCTGGAGCTGTCGCGGGATTATCTCGGCGAGCGCAAGCAGTTCGGGCGCGAGCTGGCGCAGTTCCAGGCCCTGCAGTTCAAGCTGGCCGACATGGCCACCGAACTGACCGCCGCACGCACCCTGGTGCGACTGGCGGCCTTCAAGCTCGATGAGGGCGACGGCGAGGACAGCGCCCACTGTGCGATGGCCAAGCGCTTTGCCACCGACATGGGCTTCGAGGTCTGCAATCAGGCACTCCAGCTGCATGGCGGCTACGGTTATATCCGCGAGTACCCGTTGGAGCGGCTGGTGCGTGACACCCGTGTGCACCAGATTCTGGAAGGCACCAACGAGATCATGCGTCTGATCATCGCGCGCCGTCTACTGACGCCGGGGATGATCGAGTCGCTGGCGTAACGGCGCCTCCACTTCAATTCGTCAGTGGTTACCACCTTTTCAGGGAGTTACGTGATGTCATCCAATCAAGGGCCATGCCTCGTTCTCGAGAAGGATCGTCATATCGCCCGTGTCACCATCAATAACCCGCCGGCCAACACCTGGACGGAGGCGTCCTTGATCGAGCTGGAGCAGTTGCTCGATGAGCTGGAGGGCGATGGCAGCGTCAGTGCGGTGGTGATCACCGGTGAGGGCGACAGGTTCTTCTCCGCCGGCGCCGATCTCAAGACCTTCGCCGATGGTGACAAGGGCGTCGCCGCCACCATGGCGCGCCGCTTCGGGCTGGCCTTCGAGCGGCTGGCCAATTTCCCCGGCGTGACGATTGCCGCCGTCAACGGCTACGCGATGGGCGGTGGGCTTGAATGCGCGCTGGCCTGCGATATCCGTATCGTCGAGCGTCAGGCGAAACTGGCGCTGCCGGAGGCCAAGGTCGGTCTGCTGCCGTGCGCGGGCGGCACCCAGCACCTGCCGTGGCTGGTCGGGGAGGGCTGGGCCAAGCGCATGATCCTGTGTGGTGAGCAGGTGGATGCCGAGACCGCCGGCCGCATCGGGCTGGCCGAAGAGGTGGTCGAGACCGGCCAGAGCTTGGAGCGCGCGCTGGCGATGGCCGAGAGCGTCGCCAACCAGAGCCCGAGTGCGGTGGCGCGCTGCAAGGCGTTGATCATGTCATCTCGCCATCGCGGCATGAGCGATGGCCTGCGCATGGAACGCGAGCTGTTCGTCGAGCTGTTCGATGACCCCAACCAGAAGGAGGGCGTGAGTGCCTTCTTGGAGAAGCGTGCACCACAGTGGGTCTCGCATCAGAAAGAGGTGAAGGGAGGAGGGCGCTCATGAGCCAGATAGAAGGTGTCACTGCCAAGGCCGCGACCGATGTCGAGGCGCCCGTGGTGTTCGAGACGCGTCGCGCCCGCGACGGCAAGCAGCTGGGCATCATGCGCCTGAATGCGCCGCGCTCGCTGAATGCGCTGTCGCTGGCCATGATCGAGCGCATCGAGGCCCAGCTGGATGCCTGGGAGCTGGACAGCAGCATCGCCATGGTGTGGCTGGAAGGTGCCGGCGAGCGTGCGTTGTGTGCCGGTGGCGATATCGTGGCGCTCTATCAGGCGATGACCACGGCGCCTGCCAGCGAAGGCGCAGACCCCCTCGAGGCGCTGGAGGATTTCTTCGCCACCCGCTACTTCACCGCGGAATACCGGCTCGATCATCGGCTGCATACCTTCCCCAAGCCGCTGCTGGTGTGGGGCGGCGGCATCGTGATGGGCGGCGGCATGGGGCTGTTCGCCGGCGGTTGCGAGCGCGTGGTCACCGAAAGCTCACGGCTGGCGATGCCGGAGGTCAGCATCGGCCTGTACCCGGATGTCGGGGCCAGCTGGCTGCTCAATCGCCTGCCGCGTGGCATCGGCGAGTATCTGGGAGTGACCGGCGCGCAGCTGAATGCCCGCGATGCGCTGGATCTCTGGCTTGCCACACGCCTGATTCCCGACGCGCAGCGCGAGGCGCTCAAGCAGGCGCTGTGCGAGGGGGAATTCGGGCGTCATCCGTCGCGTCATCTGAGCCAGGTGCTGAGCGAGTTCGAGCGCCGTGAGCTGGCGCCGCCGGGACAGGTCATGCCGCTCTTTGATCATCTTCAGCAGCTGGTCGCCGGGCGCGAAGTGCTGAAGGCCTGTCAGCGGATCCTCGATGATCCCCAGGCGCGCAGTGACTGCAATGCATGGCTGAACGCCAATCGCGAGCGTCTGGAAGCCGGCTGCCCCAGTTCCCCGCATCTGGTATTTCGCATGCTGGCACGCCATCGCCACTCCTCGCTGGCGGAAGCCTTCTGCGACGAGCTGACCCTGTCGGTGCGCTGCTGCATGGGCACCGAGCTTGCTGAAGGAGTACGCGCCCTGCTGATCGACAAGGACAGACAGCCGCAGTGGGCCTATGCCTCGATCGCGCAGGTCTCCGAGGAATACATCGACGGCTTCTTCGCGCCGCTGTGGGAAGAGGACGAGCATCCGCTGATGGATCTGTAAGCGCGCTGTTCAGCACGGGCGGCAGGTGCGGACATGCCGCCGGACGCCAATGACAACAAGAACCTGTTCACGAGGAAGCATTGCCATGACATCCATCGGTTTCATCGGGCTCGGCAACATGGGCGGCCCCATGGCCCTCAATCTGGTCAAGGCCGGCCATGAGGTGAAGGTCTTCGATCTGGTCGAGTCGGCCATGAGCCAGCTGGTCGAGGCGGGTGCCTCACGCGCCGAGTCGCCACGCCAGGCGACAGAGGGCGTTGACGTCGTCATCAGCATGCTGCCGGCGGGGCAGCACGTGCGAAAGCTCTATCTGGGTGACAAGGAAGACGGCGAGGGTGGCCTCTTGGCGACACTCGACGCTTCAGTACTGGTGATCGACGCCTCGACCATCGCGCCGGATGATGCCCGGCTGGTCGCGCGCCATGCCGCCGAGCGCGGCATCACCTTCATGGACGCCCCGGTGTCGGGCGGGGTCGGTGGCGCACGTGCCGGCACGCTGAGCTTCATCGTCGGTGGCGAGGCCGACGGCTACGCGCGTGCCGTGCCGCTGCTGGAAGTGATGGGCAAGAATCTGTTCCATGCAGGCCCGGCCGGCAGCGGTCAGGTCGCCAAGATCTGCAACAACATGTTACTGGGCATCCTGATGAGCGGCACCGCCGAGGCGCTGGCGCTGGGGGTCAAGAACGGACTGGACCCGGCCGTGCTCTCGGAGGTGATGAAACAGTCCTCCGGCGGCAACTGGGCGCTCAACGTCTACAACCCCTGGCCCGGGGTGATGGAGGCGGCACCTGCGTCCAACGACTATCAGGGCGGCTTCCTGGTGGACCTGATGGCCAAGGATCTCGGCCTTGCCTGGGAAATGGCGCTGGGCTCGAAATCGGCAGTGCCAATGGGCTCCCAGGCGCGTAACCTGTTCGCCCAGCATGCCGCCCAGGGTGCGGGACGTCTCGATTTCTCGAGCATCCAGCGTTTCTATCGTTGCGGCGAGGCGGATGTGTGAGGTGTCACGCAGGCGGTGAGTGGCATGCATCATCAGGACGATATCATCTGCAAGGAGGACCCCATGATTCGACCGGTCAGTGAGCTGGTGGCAGCGGCCGAGAAGGAGATCGACACTCTATCGCCTGAGGCGCTGCGTCAGGCGCTGGAGGAGTCTCGCGCAGGCGGTACACCCCTGATCCTGGTGGATATCCGCGATGTGCGTGAGCTGGAGCGGGAAGGCCGCATTCCCGGGGCCATCCATGCGCCACGCGGCATGCTGGAGTTCTGGGTCGACCCGGCCTCGCCCTATCACCGTGCCGATTTCGCCCGTGAGGGACGTTATGTGCTGTTCTGCGCCGGTGGACTGCGCTCGGCGCTGGCCACCAAGTCGCTCAAGGACATGGGATTCGGGCCGGTCGCCCATCTCGGGGGCGGCTTCGCGGCCTGGCGTGAGTCGGGAGGCGAAGTCATCTCGCCCTTCATGCAGGGCAACTAGTCCGGCTTGCAGCCCCTGAGCCGCAAGGGAACTGCTCTCGCCGCGCGGATGTCTTACACTGTGCCCGTCCTGCACGACGGATTGCACGACAGATCGTACGATCGATAGCCCCCGATGGCCCCGCAGGCAGCTCGCCTGACGGGGCCGTTTACTGTCCGGAGCCTGCATGCCTGAGCCTGCCAACCCCACGTCATCGTCCTCTTCCTCTGCCAGAAGCCCGTCCCCGCGTGGTCGGCGTGACCTGCTGCGTGATCCGATCGCCTCGACGCTTGCCCGCATGACGGGGCCGGTGATCGGCGGCATCGTCACCATGATGCTGTTCAACCTGGTGGATGCCTGGTTCATCGCCCAGCTGGGCACCGCGGAGCTGGCGGCGGTCACCTTCACCTTTCCGGTGACCTTTGCCGTCATCAGCATCGCCATCGGTCTGTCCATCGGCACCACCGCCGTGGTGGGGCGCAGGCTCGGGCGTGGCGAGTTCGAGACGGTCAAGGCGCGGGCCACGGATGCCAGTCTGCTGGGGCTGTTGCTGGGCGTCATGATGATCGTGGCGGGGCTTGTCAGCATCGGGCCGCTGTTCGGGCTGCTGGGGGCCGATGACACCCTGATGCCGCACATCCAGGACTACATGCAGGTGTGGTACTTCGGGGCGCCCTTCGTGTTGCTGCCACGCGTGCTGGGCAGCGTGCTGCGCGCCGAGGGCAATACCCTGGTGCCCTCGCTGGTGATGGCGGCGGCAGGGGGGCTCAATGCGCTGCTCGACCCGCTGCTGATCTTCGGCATCGGAGATTGGCAGGGCATGGGCGTGGCGGGGGCGGCGTTGGCCACGGTGCTGTCGTGGCTGGCGATGACGCTGGGCTTGCTGGCATTGCCATTGCTGCGCGCGCGGCTGGATCTGCATCAGCTGTCGCTGACACGTCTGATCACCTCATGGCGAGAAGTGGGGGCCATCGGCCTGCCTGCGGCCATGACCAGCGTGATGACGCCGATCGCCACGGCGCTGGTCACGCGGATCGTCAGTCAGCATGGTCATGCCGCCGTCGCGGCCTATGGCATCGGTTCACGCATCGAGTCACTGGCGCTGATTCTGGTGCTGGCACTCTCGATGACGCTGTCACCCTTCATCAGCCAGAACGATGGTGCCGGGCAGCACCGGCGGGTATGGCGAGCCATCCACGGCATACTCGGCTTCATTCTCGTCTGGCAGCTGGCGGTCTGGCTGGGGCTGGGGCTTGGCGGTGAGTGGATCGCGGCGCGCTTCGCCGAAAGCCCGGAAGTCGCGCAGCTGGTGGTCACCTACCTGTGGCTGATTCCCGCCGCACTCGGCGCCCAGGGAGTGATCATCCTCGCCAACTCCAGCCTCAATGCGCTGCACGAGCCACGCCGGGCGATGACACTCTCGCTGGTGCGACTGTTCGCTCTGCTGGTGCCATTGGCCTGGCTGGGGGGGACGCTTCACGGTGTGGTCGGTATCTTTGCCGGGGTGGCGACAAGCTATCTGCTGATGGGCGGTATCAGTTATCTGGCGCTGCGCTCCGTGCTCAGGCGACGCGCCTGAGCCTGATATCGAGAGGCAGTCGTCGTGACGAAAGAAGCCGCCGTGCTTGAGGGCACGGCGGCTTCTTCATGTCTGGCTTTCAGTGCCTTGGGCGGCTGTTGCCCAGTGCCTTGGGCGTCTTTTCACCCGGTACCTTAGGCGGCTGTTTTCCCAGTGCCTTAGGCGTCTTCGTACTTGCACAGATAGGCGGACTCGACCGTGGTGCGCACCTCGAAGCTCTGGTTGGCTTCGACGATGAAGCTTTCCCCTGCGGCAAGCTGGTACCACTCTTCCGCACCCGGCAGCAGTACCTGCATGTCGCCGCTGATCAGCGTCATGTATTCGCGTTGGCTGGTGGAAAACACGAATTCGCCGATGGCCATCACGCCGACCGTGGCAGGCAGATCTGCGCTCTGGAAGGCGATGGAGGCCACCTGGCCATCGAAGTAGTGGTTGGTGTGGAACATGGGGAGACTTCCTGCGTGAGTAGGGGGGGGTGTGGTCGATGTGTGTTGTTGGGGGCGTAACGTAGCGCCGGGTATCAGCGCGGTGAGAAGCGGCGTGCCAGGCCGGTCTCGGCGATCATGCGCGTCGAGATCTCTTCGATCGAGAAGCGCGTGGTATCGATGTAGGGCACCTTGGAGCGGCGGAACAGCGCCTCGGTCTGCTCGACTTCCTGCAGACACTGGTCGATCGAGCAGTAGCGACTGTTGGGGCGACGCTCGGTACGGATGGCAGCCAGGCGGCGCGGGTCGATGGTCAGTCCGAACAGCTTGTGGCGATATTGCGCCAGTGACGCCGGCATCTTGAGGGTGCCGGATTCGTCGAGATCATCCTCGGTCAGCGGGTAGTTGGCCGCGCGGATGCCGAACTGCAAGGCCAGATACAGCGAGGTCGGGGTCTTGCCGCAGCGTGAGACGCCGATGAGGATGACGTCGGCCTTGTCGTACTGGTGGGTGCGCGCTCCATCATCGTTGTCGAGGGCAAAATGCACCGAATCGATGCGGTTCATGTAGACATCATCCTGACCGATGGAGTGGGTCTTGCCGACGCTGTAGGACGAGTGGGTATCCAGCTCCTCTTCCAGTGGCTTGAGGAAAGTGGAGAAGATGTCGACCTTGAAACCGGAGGATTCCGAGATGATGTCACGGATGTCCTGATCGACGATGGTGTCGATGATGATGGGGCGCTCACCGTCCGTGGCGTGGGCGCTCTCGATGGCCTTGACCAGCGCCGTGGCCTTCTCGGAGGAGTCGATGTAGGGCTTGGTCACCATGCGGATGTCGGTGTTCTCGAACTGGGCCAGCAGACTGCGTCCCAGTGTCTCGGCGGTGATACCGGTTCCATCGGAAATGAAGAAGGCGGTTCGGGTCATGACGGGCACTCGTGAAGAACGAATCGAAGACACAACCCGGCGCAGGGTGTCGTCTCGTGAAGTCCCAAGTGTCGGCGTTCACTGTCGTGCTTGCAATATCCGGCGGATGGCCAGTGGCGCGATATGGGAAATCTCGTGTTCCCGTTCTCCGGCAAAGCGGCCCATGACTACATTCCTGTAGCGGCCGTTTCTGGCTTGTCGACATGTTCGGCGACGATGGCGACAGAACGCCTGAAACAGTCTCAGGGTTGTAGTCCTCCTCCACTGACTAGCCGGTTAGACCAATGGCTAATACTAGAGAGAGCTTGTTAGGGTGGCGTCATTGCTGAACGGAAGGCGGTTAAACGTCCTCCATCGGTCATTCGTTTCCATCCATTGGTACCAGGGGGTTCCCTTGTCACAGCAAGCCACATCCGAATACGTCGTCGATTTCGATCAGCTCGGCATGAACGATGTTGATCGCGTTGGCGGCAAGAACGCCTCGCTCGGTGAGATGATCTCCAATCTGGCCGATGCCGGTGTCACCGTGCCCGGCGGCTTTGCGACTACCTCCTTTGCCTATCGCGAGTTTCTGGCTCACGAAGGCCTCGACAAGCGTATCAATGCCGCCCTCGATGCTCTCGATGTGGATGACGTGGTCGAACTGGCGCGCGTCGGTGCCGAGATTCGTCAGTGGATCATCGATACGCCGCTGCCGCCGGCCTTCGAGGCCGAGATGGAACGTGCCTATGCCGAGCTGCAGGCCAGACACCCGAACCTGAAGGTCGCCGTGCGCTCCTCCGCCACCGCGGAAGACCTGCCGGACGCCTCCTTCGCCGGTCAGCAGGAAACCTTCCTCAACATCGAAGGTTTCGACAACATCAAGCGTGCGGTTCACGAGGTGTTCGCGTCACTGTTCAACGACCGCGCCATCTCCTACCGCGTGCACAAGGGCTTTGATCACTCGCTGGTCGCGCTGTCTGCCGGCGTGCAGAAGATGGTGCGCTCCGAGACGGCCGCTTCCGGCGTGATGTTCACTCTGGATACCGAATCCGGCTACCGCGACGCCGTCTTCGTCACCGGCTCCTGGGGCCTGGGCGAGACCGTGGTACAGGGCGCGGTCAACCCTGACGAGTTCTATGTCCACAAGACCACGCTGGCCGCCGGGCGCCCGGCGGTGCTGCGCCGTAACCTGGGCTCCAAGCTGATCAAGATGGTCTACACCGACGACACCAGCGCCGGGCGTTCCGTGGCGACCGTCGACGTGCCGGTACCGGAGCGTCATCGCTTCTGCATCAGCGACGCCGATGTCGAGGCACTGGCGCGCCAGGCCATGATCATCGAGAAGCACTACCAGCGTCCGATGGACATCGAATGGGCGCGTGACGGCGATGACGGCAAGCTCTACATCGTCCAGGCGCGTCCGGAAACGGTCGTCAGCCAGGAAGAGGGCGGCAATCTCGAGCGCTTCCAGCTGCGCGAGAAGGGCCGGACCCTGGTGACGGGGCGTGCCATCGGCCAGCGTATCGGCCAGGGCGCGGTACGCGTGATCGACAACCCGGAGCAGATGGACAAGGTGCAGGTCGGCGACGTGCTGGTCACCGACATGACCGACCCGGACTGGGAGCCGGTCATGAAGCGCGCCTCCGCCATCGTCACCAATCGTGGCGGCCGTACCTGCCACGCGGCGATCATCGCGCGTGAGCTGGGCATCCCGGCCGTCGTCGGCTGTGGCGATGCCACCTCGGTGCTCGCCGAAGGCCGCGAAGTGACGGTCTCCTGCGCCGAAGGCGATACCGGTCATGTCTATGACGGCATCCTCAACTTCGATCGCACCGTCACCAGCGTCAACGAGATGCCGGAGATTCCGTTCAAGATCATGATGAACGTCGGCAACCCGGACCGCGCCTTCAGCTTCTCGCGTCTGCCGAATGCCGGTGTGGGCCTGGCGCGTCTCGAGTTCATCATCAATCGCATGATCGGCGTGCACCCCAAGGCGCTGCTTGACTACGCCACCCTGCCCATCGACCTGCAGCAGACCATCGATGCGCGCACCGCCGGCTACGCAAGTCCGGTCGACTTCTACGTCGACAAGCTGGTCGAGGGCATCTCCACCCTGGCGGCCGCCTTCCACCCGCAGAAGGTCATCGTGCGCATGTCGGACTTCAAGTCCAACGAGTACGAGAACCTGATCGGCGGCAAGATGTACGAGCCGGGCGAAGAGAACCCGATGCTGGGCTTCCGTGGCGCCTCGCGCTACGTGTCCGACACCTTCCGCGACTGCTTCGATCTGGAATGCCGTGCGCTCAAGCGTGTGCGTGACGAGATGGGGCTGACCAACGTCGAGATCATGGTGCCCTTCGTGCGGACTACCGGCGAGGCGGAACAGGTCATCAAGCTGCTGGGCGAGAATGGCCTGGTGCGTGGCGAGAACGGTCTGCGCGTCATCATGATGTGCGAACTGCCGACCAACGCGCTGCTGGCGGATCAGTTCCTCGAGCACTTCGACGGCTTCTCCATCGGTTCCAACGACCTGACCCAGCTGACCCTGGGGCTGGATCGCGACTCCGGCATCGTCGCTCACCTCTTCGATGAGCGTAACCCGGCGGTCAAGCAGCTGATGTCGATGGCGATCCGTGCCTGCAAGGCGCAGGGCAAGTACGTGGGCATCTGCGGCCAGGGGCCGTCGGATCATCCGGAGCTGGCCAAGTGGCTGATGGAAGAGGGCATCGACAGCGTCTCCCTCAACCCGGATTCCGTGCTGGAAACCTGGTTCATGCTGGCGGACAAGGAACTGGCCTGATCCCGCTCGCGAGCGTATGTGATGCCCAGCCTCGGTATCTGACCCAGTGAGAGGCCCTAGGCTGGCGCACTACCAGATGCTGGCGCCAGTCGCCGGCTGATCAAGCGCCCACTGCACATCATGTGCGGTGGGCGCTTTTCATTTTCTCGCCCGAAAACTGAATGGATGGTCAGCTCGCGACACTAGACCAATGGTGTAGAAACCGGCAGAAGCATGTCAGTTCGTAACAAATAGCAACAAAATGATCTCGAATCCGCGACTAAATGATGATCATCCTGCCTCGTGTGGAAAAGGCAGTCATTTATAATCCCAGCCACCCCGCTGACCACAATATCCATGGTGACTATGACTCCATGGTAGCTATGAATCCATGGTGACCATGACGGCAGGCCTCACCGGTAGCCAGCAATGCGGTGGCACGCAACAACCGACCTTTCAGACACAATCCAAGGTAGTCGTAACGTGAAACAGTCTTTATGGAAGAACATCGGCGTCCAGGTAGTCATCGCCATGATACTGGGCGCTGGTGTAGGCGCTTACATGGGCGAGAGCGCCGCGATGTTCGCGCCACTCGGTGAGCTCTTCATTCACCTGATCAAGATGCTGGTGGTACCGCTGATCGCGGTCTCCATCGTGTCGGGAGCCGCCAATCTGGGCGATAGCCCTTCTGCCGGCAAGATCGGTCTCTCCACCTTCGCCTTCTTCATGCTCACCTCAGCCGTGGCGGTGATGCTGGCGCTGGTGATGGGGCATGTGTTCCAGCCGGGCAGTGGGGTGGATCTGGAAAGCGCCAAGGGCATGTTCTCCAACGCCTACGCCGACAAGGGCAGCGTGCCGGGCGTGATGGATACCATTCTGGGCATGGTGCCGACCAATATCTTCGGCGCACTCACCGATGCCAACATCCTGCAGATTCTGGTGTTCTGCCTGTTTCTCGGCATTGGCCTGTCTAAGACCGGCGAGCGTGGCAAGCCGCTGATCGAAGGCCTGAATACCGTGATCGAGGCCTTCGTGTGGATGATCAATGTGGTGATGCTGATCGCGCCGATCGGCGTCTTCGGTCTGATGGCGGATGCCGTCGGCACCTTCGGCTTCGATGTGCTGACCCTGGTGATGAAGCTGTTCCTCGTCTACATGGGCGCCATCCTCATCTATGGCTTCGTGTTCTACCCGCTGGTGGTCAAGTTCGGCTCTGACGTGCCGCTGGGTCGCTTCCTGTCGGTGATGAAGAAGCCGCAGGCCGTCGCGCTGTCCACGGCGTCCTCCATGGCGACCCTGCCGGTCAACATGGAGGTCTGCGAGAAGGAGCTGGGCCTGAAGAACGCCACGACGGCCTTCGTGCTGCCGCTGGGCGCGACCATCAACATGAGCGGCAACGCCATCTATTACGGGCTGGTGGCGATGTTCTTCGCCCAGGTCTTCAACGTCGATCTCGGCTTCTCCGCCTACGCCGCCATCGTGTTCACCGCAACCCTGGGTGCCATCGGTCAGGCTGGCGTGCCGGGGCCGTCGTTCCTGGTGGTTGCCGTGCTGCTGGCGGCCGGCATTCCCATCGAGGGCCTGCCGCTGCTGTTCGCGCTGGATCGTATCTTCGACATGACGCGTACCGCGCTCAATATCACCGGTGACGCGGCCTGCGCCGCCGTGGTGGATCGCTTTGCGCGTGCCGATGATGCGGTCGCCGAGCGCCAGGACACCGCATCAGGTGAGCCGGTCAGCGTGCGCTGAGACAGACACGACTGACAGGAAAACGCCCCCGCAGCCAGAACGGTTGCGGGGGCGTTTTCATTGGGGGCTTGAACGGTTCGACCGGTGATCGGGAACCGGTCAGGGCGTCGGCTGGGTGCGAATCAGGGCTTCCTTCGAGGTGACGATGCCGTTGTTGTCGGCGTAGAGGAAGTCGCCCGGCACGATCGTGACACCGGCAAAGGTGACCGGGATATCGCGCTGGCCTTCGCCACGCTTGATGCTGGGACGCGGATAGCAGCCGAGTGCCTGCACGCCGAGCTGGGTGGCGTGGATCTCGTCGACATCACGGATGCAGCCATACATGATCACGCCGGCCCAGCCGCTCTTGGCGGCCTGCTCGGCAAGCATGTCGCCCAGCATGGCGCAGCGCATCGAGCCACCGGCATCGACGACCAGCACGCGCCCTGCACCGGGTTCCGCGACCGCCGCCTTGACCAGCGAGTTGTCCTCGAAGCACTTGATGGTCACGACTTCGCCGCCAAAGGACTCGACGCCGCCGTAGTTGATGAACAGGGGCTCGAGGACTTGCACATCAGGGAACTCATCGCAGAGATCGGGGGTGGAGATGGAGTGCGTCATGTCGGATTCCTTGTGCTGGGCGGCCCGGTGAGGGTCGCTTGGGGACGGAGCGCTGGCGATTGCTGCAATGCCACAACGTCGAGAATGCCCGATACGCCAAGGCTTTGCACCTGTGCGAAGGGCTAAGCGGGCCTCGGGCGCGTGCAAGCGAGGGACGGGAGGGTCACGAGGGCATGTTGCTGACTGGCGACGTGGGAAGTAGTGAAAACGCCACTCTTGAAACACCGTTCGATATCTACCACGATGCTCCTGCACCCATGGCAGGCGACGTTGAACCAGACTGCCTCTGGCAGGTATCCGCCTGTGCCGCCCATTGGATCAAGGAGCAACACATGAGCAAGTCACGTCTTCTGGCCGCCCCGTTGGCCACCGTTTCCTTCGCCGCTCTCGCTCTGGCGCTCAGTGGTCACGCCCAGGCGGCAGGCAATGCCACCGAAGGGCTCTATATCGGTGCCGGTACCGGTTTTTCCAGCCTGAAGAACGATGATTCCGATGAGGCCGGCGATTTCATCGACTCCGGCAGCGATGACTTCGACGTGGATGATGACGACAACGTCTACAAGGCCTTCGTGGGCTATCAGTACAACCCGTACTTCGCCACCGAAGCCTTCTATACGGATCTCGGGACCGTTCAGCTCAAGGGCAATGACTTCGGCAATACCGATCTCAAGTCCAAGGCCTACGGCGTCAACGTGGTGGGTATCCTGCCGATCGGCCAGTACTTCTCGCTGTTCGCCAAGGCGGGCATGGCCAAGTGGGAAACCGATGTCGATGGCAATCTGGGCGATTCCAGTGTCGACCTGAAGGACAATGACGGCTTCGACCCGGTCTATGGTGCTGGTGCCCAGGTCAATCTCGATCCGTTCCTGATCCGTGCCGAATACGAGCGTTATGACTTCGACAGCGACTATCAGGTAGATGCCTTCACGGCCTCTGTCGGTTACAAGTTCTAGGCCGAGCAGGTCGTCAGGCCGTCTCGGGCGGCGGGCGAGAACGCCAGGCATGAAAAAACGGGCCGTCCCTGATGGGGCGGCCCGTTTCGTTGTCTCGCTGGCAGCTCTGGCGTGACCAGTGACGGCTGCTGTCCAGAGAGGCGCCGGACATTGGAGCCCGGCGCCTCGCCTGATCAGGCTTCCTGAGTGACCGGAATCACGTTGGAGGCGGCGTTCTGGAACTCTTCGATCTCATGGAAGTTCAGGTAGCGATAGATCTCGCCGGCCATGGCATCGAATTCGCCCATGTAGCCCTGATACTCCTCGACGCTCGGCAGACGACCGATGACCGCGGCGATGGCGGCCAGTTCGGCAGACGCCAGGAAGACGTTGGCGCCGTCGCCCAGACGGTTCGGGAAGTTGCGCGTGGAGGTGGACACCACGGTGGACTTGGCAGCCACACGTGCCTGGTTACCCATGCACAGCGAGCAGCCCGGCATTTCCATGCGCGCGCCGGCACGGCCGTAGATGCCGTAATAGCCTTCGGCGGTCAGCTGGTGCTGGTCCATCTTGGTCGGCGGTGCCAGCCACAGCTTGGTCTTCAGGCTACCGGCCGGCTGCTTCTCGAGCAGCTTGCCGGCGGCACGGAAGTGACCGATGTTGGTCATGCACGAGCCGATGAAGACCTCGTCGATCTTCTGGCCGGCCACGTCGGACAGCAGACGCGCATCGTCCGGGTCGTTCGGGGCACACAGCACCGGCTGATCGATCTCGTCGAGGTCGATCTCGATGATCTCGGCGTATTCCGCGTCCTTGTCGGCACGCATCTGGCTCGGGTTGGCCAGCCACTCTTCCATGCCGGCGATACGACGCTCGATGGTACGGGCATCGCCGTAACCGTTGGCGATCATCCACTTGAGCAGGGTGATGTTGGACGTCAGGTACTCGGTCACGCTCTCGTCGGACAGCGTGATGGTGCAGCCCGCGGCGGAGCGCTCGGCAGAGGCGTCAGACAGCTCGAAGGCCTGCTCTGCGGTGAGATCTTCCAGACCTTCGATTTCCAGAATGCGGCCGGAGAAGGCGTTCTTCTTGTTGGACTTGTCGACGGTCAGCAGGCCCTGCTTGATGGCGTACAGCGGGATGGCGTGGACCAGGTCACGCAGGGTGATGCCCGGGCGACGCTTGCCCTTGAAGCGCACCAGCACGGATTCCGGCATGTCCAGCGGCATCACGCCAGTCGCGGCGGCGAAGGCCACCAGGCCAGAGCCTGCCGGGAAGGAGATGCCCATCGGGAAGCGGGTGTGGGAGTCACCACCGGTACCGACGGTGTCCGGCAGCAGCATGCGGTTCAGCCACGAGTGGATGATGCCGTCACCCGGGCGCAGCGACACGCCGCCGCGGTTCATGATGAAGTCCGGCAGGGTGTGGTGAGTCTCGACATCGACCGGCTTCGGGTAGGCGGCGGTGTGGCAGAAGGACTGCATCACCAGGTCGGCCTGGAAGCCCAGACATGCCAGATCCTTCAACTCGTCGCGAGTCATCGGGCCGGTGGTGTCCTGGGAGCCGACGGTGGTCATCTTCGGCTCGCAGTACATGCCCGGACGCACGCCTTCCATGTTGCAGGCCTTGCCGACCATCTTCTGCGCGAGGGTGAAGCCCTTGCCGGTATCCTTCGGCTGCTCCGGCAGACGGAAGACGTCAGAGGCGTCCAGTCCCAGCTCGGTACGTGCCTTGTCGGTCAGACCGCGACCGATGATCAGCGGGATACGGCCGCCAGCACGCACTTCGTCCAGCAGGACCTGAGTCTTGAGGGAGAAGGTGGAGATGACTTCGTCGGTGTCGTGACGGCAGACCTTGCCTTCGTACGGGTAGATGTCGATGACATCGCCCATGGCCATCTTCTCGACGTCCATTTCCACCGGCAGGGCACCGGCATCTTCCATGGTGTTGAAGAAGATCGGCGCGATCTTGTTGCCGAACACGAAGCCGCCAGCGCGCTTGTTGGGCACATTCGGGATGTCGTCACCGAAGAACCACAGCACGGAGTTGGTGGCGGACTTGCGTGAGGAGCCGGTACCGACCACGTCGCCGACGTAGGCGACCGGGAAGCCCTTGGCCTTCACTTCCTCGATCTGGGCCAGCGGGCCGATGACGCCTTCTTCCTGCGGGATGATGCCATCACGCGGGTTCTTGAGCATCGCGTTGGCGTGCAGCGGGATGTCCGGACGTGACCAGGCGTCAGGTGCCGGGGACAGGTCGTCGGTGTTGGTCTCGCCCGGCACCTTGAAGACGGTCAGGGTGATCTTGTCCGCCAGGGCCGGCTTGGACAGGAACCATTCGGCGTCCGCCCAGGACTGCAGCACGGATTGCGCGACGGTGTTGCCGGCCTTGGCGCGCTCGGCGACATCGTGGAAGGCATCGAACATCAGCAGGGTGTGCTTGAGCTGTTCGCCGGCTTCCTTGGCCATGGACTCGTCGTCCAGCAGCTCGACCAGCGTGGCGATGTTGTAGCCGCCCTGCATGGTGCCGAGCAGCTTGGTGGCGTGGGTCTTGTCGATCAGCGGTGAAGAAGCTTCGCCACGCACGATGGCGGTCAGGAAGCCAGCCTTGACGTAAGCGGCTTCATCGACGCCCGGCGGGATGCGATTGGTGAACAGGTCGAGGATGAACTCTTCTTCACCGGCCTGCGGATTCTTGAGCAGTTCGACCAGATCAGCGGTCTGCTCTGCATTCAGCGGCTTCGCCGGGATGCCCTGCTGGGCGCGTTCTTCAACCTGTTGACGGTAGGCTTCAAGCACGTGGGAGACCCTCATCTGTAATCGTGTCGAGATGCGTGTGCCAGTCGTCACGCGAACCGGCAGAGACATCCCGAGGCTTCTTGCGGGTAATTCAAGCGTCTTATTGCGAGCGAATCAGGCGCTACGGGGCGAACGCGAGTCTACTCAACTTTGTCGACAATGTTAAGGAGCACCCCCGTGTGGGGGCTGAGACTTTGGTCGTCATCCAGGGCGCCATTTCGACCTTAACAGCTTGATATTGCATTTCTTTGTCGCGCTTCAGGCATGGCGCGGCTCGCATCGCCCGATGTCGCGTCGAGGTGACTCGAGCCTTGCGGTCTCCGTGCACCGCTGTCGAGCTCGGCAGGCGCACGGTATGATGCTGTTATCCTTTTTCCTGAAATTTCGCCGCAAGCCGAGGGCAGCATGAGCCGTATTCTTTCTCCCTGCGTCGGGGTGTGTTCCACCACGGTGGGTGACAACGTCTGTCGTGGATGCCAGCGCCATGACCAGGAGATCCTCGACTGGTTCGGGTATGACAGTGAGCAGCGCACGCAGCGCATGCGCGAGCTGGATGCGCTGCGCAGTGACGTCGCCGGGCGCTGGGTGTACGTGCATGACGAGGCGGCGCTGGCGGAACAGTTGACGCGCCACCGGATTCGTTTTCGTGAGGATCAGTCGGCGCTGTCACGTGCGGTGGAGCTTCTGCGGGTGGGACGCACCAGGATCCGTGACCTCTCTGCCTATGGCATCACGCCGTGCAGTGGCGGCGAAGAACTTGAGCCGGAACAGCTTTTTTCGCGAATAAACGATGAAATCATGGTGGAAGCGGCAAAGCGGGCCAATAATGAAGTGAGTCCGGCAGGTCATCCTCCTGATGCAACGCAGGATGACGCTGGCAAGAGAAAAGACTGACATGATGGACGATGGCATGACCCTGATGACTGACCGCGAGCGTTTCGCGACGGATGAGCATGACGCTCGGATGGCCCCTGAGCTTTCACGCGTCATCAAGGCGCCGCAGGGGCCGAGCAACGAGGATACCGATGCACTGCTGCCGGACTCCCTGCTGGCCTTTCTCGGTTGCCGCACACCGCACGCCTGGGTAGAGGCGGCGCTCGACAATCCTGAGCTGTTGCTGATCGACCACGCGCAGTGCGAGAAGAAGGCGGCCTCCACCGCGATGAGTCTGATGTACCGCTATGTGGACCACCCCTTGCTGCTGAGCAAGATGTCACAGCTGGCTCGAGAGGAGCTTCTGCACTTCGAGCAGGTGGTAGGACTGATGGAAAGGCGTGGAATCGTCTATCGTCATATCAAGGCTTCCCGATATGCAGAAGGACTGCGTCAGCAGGTGCGCAAGGAGGACCCTCAGCGGCTGGTGGATATCCTGCTGATCGGGGCATTGATCGAAGCACGGTCCTGCGAGCGATTCGCGCGTCTGATCCCGTATCTTGAGCCCGAGCTTGCAAAGTTCTATCGCACTTTGGTTAAGTCTGAGGGACGCCATTATGAGGATTACCTCATGTTGGCCGAGCGTTACAGCAAGGAACCATTGGAATCCCGTCTTGCGGTACTGCGTGCGGTGGAGAAGGAGCTGATCGAGCGTCCTGATGTCAGCTTCCGTTTCCACAGCGGCATCCCCGTCACGAATCGGGTGGAAAACGCCTCAAGCCAGGTGAGTTGAGGCAGTACAGACACAAGGCAAGGCTCAAGAACAGGGGACCTCCGGCGCCATGGCTGGGCTGGCGTTTCGTTCGCGACTTTGAAATGGATGACACATGACGCAGGAAACATCTGGTCAAGCTCAATTGGCGCTGCTGGGACATTTCCAGCTGACCCTGGGCGATGACACGCTGACGCAGTTCAGCTACGACAAGGTCAAGGCACTGTTGCTGCATCTTCTGCTGCATGATCAGGCCGTCTCGCGGGCGGGGCTGGCAGAGCTGCTATGGCCGGATCAGGGGCTGTCCTCGGGCCGCACCAACCTGCGCCATGCCCTGCATTGCCTGCGTCAGAGCCTGGGGGAGGAGGCCGACAATCTTCTGACGGTCTCACGTCAGACGATCGCGCTGTCGATTCCGGATTACTGGGAGCTGGATCTCGACGAGCTCAACGGCCTGTTGCTGGCGCCGCCCTCGGTGGCGACGCTCAACGAGGTGCTGGGACTCTACCGGGGCGATCTCGTCGAAGAGCTTGCCCTGACCCAGTGCCCGGAATTCCAGCGCTGGATGATCAAGGTGCGCGGCGAATGGCGTCAGCGCGTCATCCAGTATGCCGAGCGAGTACTGGCGACCGATGAGCCGGTCCCGGACGATGTGCTGCGGACCCTGGTGAGCCGCTTCTCCGGATATGGCCCCTTCCATGAACGCCTGGTACGTCAGCTCGCGGAAGATGGTCAGTCGGCTGCGGCGCATGAGCAGTTCAATGCCTTCCTGCAACAGCTGGCACTCTCCGGTCAGCAGCCTGATCCGGGATTCCTGCAGCTGGCCCGTTACTGGTCCGATGGCAAGAGCGAGCAGATGGGCGCGCTCACGCCGCAGGGCGCCATTTCTCGCACGCTGTCGCTGGACAGCGCGCCGCTGCGTGAAGACGAGATCGACCACCGTCAGTTGTCGGTCATGGCGATTCGCCTCAGCGTCAAGGACAGTCATCGTGATCGTGTCTGGGCCCGCGCCAGTCTGACCCTGCAGATCGAGCTGCTGCGCTGGCTGGAGCAGCAATGCCACCACCTGGGCGGTTTCTGGCTGCCGGGTGCCACGGGTGGCGTCGGCCTGGCGTGCTTCGGCACGCATGGCCCGGCCCATCAGCTGGCAGAGCTCGTGGCGCTTTATGAGCACTGCAGCAAGGCGATGCCGGATGAGATCGAGCGGATCTGGGATGGCGAAGGCAAGCCGCCAGTCTTCTCGCTGTCGGCGGGTCTCCACTCCGGGCAGGTCATCTATCTGCCGGAGCGTCAGCTGGCCGACCCGCTTGGCCAGGTGACCCAGTATTCCCTGGAATTGATGACGGCGGCCGAAGGCAGCGAGCTGGTGATTTCCCAGGAGGCCAGTCAGCACATGCCTCCCGCACTGGATCTGCAGCCACGTCTCACGTCACGCCTGTTGGCAGCGGACGGACGGGTGCGTCTGCGCGCGTTGGTCCTGAGCAGCAGCGTGGGGCATCGTGAGGCGTCACTGCCGACACTGATCGGACGTGAAGGCGAGCTGCGCCGTCTGCGCGATGCGCTGGCGCGTGCCAGTATCGGGCTGCGTCAGAGCGTGCTGGTCAGCGGCAACTCCGGCATGGGCAAGTCGGCCCTGATGGTCAACTTCCGGCAGCTCGAACAGAGTCAGGACGTGGGTCTGTGCTGGATGCCGACGACTCGCCTCTCGCAGCTGGAACCCTACAGCGTGGTGCGCACCCTGATGCGCTGGCGCCTCGATGGTCATGTGGATCGTGATGGCGTCGAACAGGTATTTGAATCCTCCGAAGCCTTGCAGGCTCTCGACGAGGACGTGCGTCGCTCCTTCCATGCGGTGCTGGGGACTGCGGAGGAGGCCTCGGAAGATGAATCCCTGATCCAGAGCAGCGAGACGGTCGAGCGCGTGGTGCGTGTGCTGCATCTGGTGATCGAGAAGTCGGCAAGCCTGCGCCCGCTGGTGATGATGATCGACGACCTGCAGTGGCTCGATGAACCGTCGCTCAAGGTGCTGGCGGGACTGCAGGCGCGCCTGCCCATCAACATCGGCTTCATGCTGGCGGCCAGCCACAACGGCCGCGACAGCCTTGCCGTCAAGCTCAACTGGGACCAGCATATCTCGCTGGGTCGCCTGGACCCGATGCAGGTCTCGCGTCTGCTGTCGCATCTGTCGCGTCGCTATCGTCTGCATCTCAGCCCGCGCATGCGCAGCCAGCTCATCGAGCGCTGCGATGGTGTGCCGCTCTACCTGCAGGAGATCTGTCGTCGTCTCGACATGGATCGCCGTGAGGGGCGTCCGGTGCAGCTCGACGAGCTGCCCAAGGGCTTGATCGGCCTGCTGTCCAGCCGTATCGACCAGCTGGAAGAAGGCCGCGATGTGGCCCACGCCGCCGCCGTGCTGGGACGTGTCTTCAAGCTGAGCTTCCTGCGCCAGAGCTGCGAATTCGAGGAAGGGCGCCTCAAGCGTTCCATCGAGAGCATGCAGCGCCTGGAGATCATCGAGGCCTGTGGCAACGATAGTGAATTCGACTACCAGTTCACCCACCAGCTGATCCAGGAAGCGGCCTATCTGTCCTGCCCGCGTGACGTGCGTCGCCGCATTCACCTGCAGGTCGTGGCTCTCATCGAGGACAAGCATCCTGCCTGGATCAGCCGTCACCCCGGCTATTTCGCCGTCCATCTGCGCAAGTCACAGAACTTCAGTCGTGCTGCGCGCTATTTCGAGCTGTCGGCACGTGAAGCGCTCAAGATCAGCGCCAACCGTACCGCGCTCAAGATGGCCGACAGTGGTCTGGCGTGTCTCAAGCATGTCGAAGGGCAGGAGGAGCGTGAGGTCAGCCTGCTGACCGTACGCGGCCAGGCCGGCTTCGCGCTGGAAGGGCATGGTTCCCGCATCGCGCACGAGAGCTTCGTGCAGGCGCGCAATCTGCTCAACAGTCCGGCGCTGCTGGAAGATGATGAGCCGGATCTCGAGCAGGCCTTCATCGTGAAGTGGGGACTGTGGGTCGGTTGCAGTGAGCGCCATGCGCATGCGGATGCCTTCGCGCTGGCCTCGGGCCTGAGTGATCTGGCGGAAGAGCTGTCGGATGGCCGTTATCGTCGTCTGGCCGACTATGCGCGGGCACACTGCGAATTCTGGGCCGGTCGCGTACGCGTGGCAGGTGAGCATCTCGATGAGATCGATCCGGTCCACAATCCCATGGTACTCGAATGGTTGCCGTTCAGTGATCACCCTCAGGTGGCAGCGGCATGTCTGCAGAGCTGGACGTCCTGCCTGCGCTTTGACTACGTGCAGGCCGAGCAGCAGGCCGAGGCGGCCATCCGCATGGCGGAGGCCATCGGTCAGCCGGGCTCGTTGGCCATGGCGTTGATGTTCTCCACCTCGCTCTATCGTCAGCTGGGCCATACCCATCTGGCCACCCAGCGTGCCGAGCGGGCGCTGGAGCTGACCCGCTCCGCGGATCTGCACCTCTGGCACATGGCGGCGCATGGCGTGCTTGGCTGGGCGCGGGCGATGAACGGCGACCGCGACGGGCTCGCGATGCTGCAGTCCAGCATCAACGAGTTCGCCGAGCTGACCGGGCGTGAGCGGCATCAGCGGCCCAATCTCTGGTACATGGATGCCGTGATGGCGCTGGGTGAGCATTCGGCGGCCGAAGAGTACATGGAGAAGGTGCTGCTGGTGGCTCAGGAGCGCAACTCCTTCTATCTGGCAGAGGTCAGCTACCTGGTGGCCGCGTTGCGTGCCGCTCAAGGTCTGCCGAGCGAGAAGGTGCGTTCCTTGATCGAGCAGGGCCTGGCCTACTCCATCGAGCAGGAAAATCCGCATCATGAAGCAATGGGGCTCGCTGCCTGGTTGAGGCTGGTCGATGCGCAGGATACCGAGCGCTGCGAGCGCCTCAAGGCACTGCTGGATGAGCTGCCGGCAACGGATGCACCCGCGGTACTGGGGTGGCATCAGCTGGTGGAGGCGGTGGAAGGGCGTGCGCGTCGCAAGGCGTCCTCGCCGGCCTGACGCGCACGCCCGGCGCTCCGGGCTGAGCAGACTCTGAACGGCGCCAGTCGCTTCGAAAGCCGAGGCTGGACAAGGAAAAGCCCCCGTTGCCACTCAAGGCAACGGGGGCTTTTCATGGGCGTTGCGAGCGATCAGCCGTGGGTGATCGCATCACTCAGTGGCAATGCGAATTCCCGCAGGGTCGGTCCCTGGCCGCAGGCAATGATGTCGAAGGCGGTATCGGGGCGCCAGTCGCCCAGCACGATACGGCGCGCCGCTTCGCCATCGATCTCGAGTTCATGTACCGCCGGGCGATGGGTGTGGCCGTGGATCAGGGTGCGCACGCCGTGCTCGCGCATCTCGCGAATCACTTCCTCGGGCGTGACGTCCATGATCGCCTCATCCTTCTCGCTGTTGGTCTCGCCGGACTGCATGCGCAGTGACTGGGCCAGCGCCAGTCGCTGCTCCAGCGGCATGGCCAGAATCTGTGCCTGCCACTGAGGGTCGCGCGTCATGGCACGAAACTTCATGTAAGCCTCATCGCGGGTACACATACTGTCGCCATGCATCAGCAGCACGCGCTCGCCGTCGAGCTCGATCACGCTCGGGTCGGGCAGCAGGGTCACGCCGGCCTCGGCCGCGAAGGTCTCGCCGATGAGGAAGTCGCGATTGCCGTGCATGAAGTAGAGCCTGGTGCCGCGGGCCGAGACGCGCTGCATGGCCTCGCTCATGCGCTGGGTGAAGTCGTCGCGATAATCATCGCCGACCCATACCTCGAAGATATCCCCCAGCAGGTAGAGGCGATCCACCGCAGGTTCGCAGGTCGCCAGGCGCGCCATGTAGTCGAGAAAGCCCTGGGCGATCTCGGGAGTCTCGGGCTGCAGGTGCAGGTCGGAGATGAACAGGGTGGTGGCAGTCATGGTCAGGTCCACGGGTCGGGGCGGGTGTCGTCATGCGCAGCAGGCGACGGAAGAGGCCGAGTGAGAGAGCAACGCAAACCGCCCGGCCTGACGCTCGATATCACGAGGCAAGGCCGGGCGGCAGGTACGCGGTGAGGCGCGATCAGCGGAAATCGCTTATTCGGTGATTTCGGCGCTGGTGATGATCACGTCTTCTGCCGGCACGTCGGCGTGGCCGTCGCGACGCGTGGTCTTGACCGCCTCGATCTTCTCGACCACGTCCATGCCTTCGACGACCTTGCCGAACACGCAGTAACCCCAGCCTTGGCTAGTCTTGCTGGTGAAGTTCAGGAAGTCGTTGTCATTGACGTTGATGAAGAACTGGGCGCTGGCGGAGTGAGGATCCATGGTACGTGCCATGGCCACGGTGCCGCGGTCGTTCTTGAGGCCATTGTCGGCTTCGTTCTCGATCACGCCGTTGGTCGGCTTCTGGTTGAAGTCGGTGTCAAAGCCACCGCCCTGAACCATGAAACCCGGGATGACGCGGTGGAAAAGGACGTTGCTGTAGTGGCCTTCACGCACGTATTGCTCGAAGTTGGCCGCAGTCTTCGGGGCCTTCTCGTGGTTGAGTTCGAGGGTGATGTCGCCGTAGTTGGTGTGAAGAACGATCATGCGAATTTCCCGGTCATCTGTCTTGCTCAAGTGTCAGGCAGGCGGGGCCTCATGGCATCGCCTGCGGGCGTCGCGCTATAATAGCGGCTTTGTATCCTGAGACGAAAGCCTGAGGGGGCGGCAGGCCCCGGAGACGCACGCCAGCGCGCGTCACGATCGCCTGCTACCCAGTGCCAGTCCCCGTGACGTCCCGGAACACGACGCCCAAGAACCACACAGAGGTGCAGCGAAACTTCATGAGTACCGAGACCCAGAGCGCCCCGAACTTCGTGTTGAACCAGATCCGCGAAGAACTCGACGCCGGCCGCGCCGAAAAGGTTGTCACGCGTTTCCCGCCGGAGCCCAACGGCTTCCTGCACATCGGGCACGCCAAGTCGATCTGTCTGAACTTCGGTCTGGCGCAACAGCTCGGTGGCGACTGTCACCTGCGCTTCGATGACACCAACCCGGCCAAGGAAGAGCAGGCCTATATCGACGCCATCAAGGAAGACGTCGAGTGGTTGGGCTTCGAGTGGGCCGGCAAGGTGCGCTTCGCCTCCGATTATTTTGATCAGCTCTATGCCTGGGCCCAACACCTGGTGCGCGAAGGCAAGGCCTATGTCGATGACCTCTCGCCGGACGAGATCCGTGAATACCGTGGCACGCTCAAGGAGCCGGGACGTCCCAGCCCGTATCGTGAGCGTAGCCCCGAGGAGAATCTCGATCTCCTCGAGCGCATGAAGAAGGGCGAGTTCGGCGAGAGCGAGAAGGTGCTGCGTGCGCGCATCGACATGGCCGCGCCCAACATCAATCTGCGCGACCCGATCCTCTACCGCATCCGTCATGCCAGCCACCATCAGACCGGCGACAAGTGGAAGATCTATCCGTCCTATGATTTCACCCACGGTCAATCCGATGCACTGGAAGGCGTGACGCACTCCATCTGTACGCTGGAGTTTGAAGACCACCGCCCGCTGTACGAGTGGTTCCTCGCCAATCTGCCGGTGCCGAGCACGCCGCGTCAGATCGAGTTCGCGCGTCTGAACCTGGATTACACCGTCACTTCCAAGCGCAAGCTGAAGCTGCTGGTGGATGAAGGCGTGGTCGATGGCTGGGATGATCCGCGCATGCCGACCATCTCCGGCATGCGTCGTCGTGGCTATACCGCGGCTTCCATCCGCAAGTTCTGCGACATGATCGGCGTGAGCCGTGCTGACGGCGGCATGGTCGAGATCGGCATGCTGCACCACGCCATTCGCTCTGACCTGGAAGACAACGCGCTGCGTGCCATGTGCGTGCTCAACCCGCTCAAGGTGGTGCTGACCAACCTGCCGGAAGGCCATGAGGAAGTGTTCGAGGTCCCCGGCCATCCGGCGCGTGATGACATGGGCACGCGTCAGATTCCGTTGACCCGTGAGCTGTGGATCGACGCGGATGACTTCATGGAAGACGCGCCGAAGAAGTTCTTCCGTCTCGCGCCCGAGAAGGAAGTGCGTCTGCGCAACGGTTACGTCATCCGCTGTGATGAAGTGATCAAGGATGACGCCGGCGAGATCGTCGAGCTGCGGTGCAGTGTCGACCTCGATACCCTCGGCAAGAACCCGGAAGGCCGCAAGGTCAAGGGTGTCATCCACTGGGTCAGCGCCGAGCATGCGGTGCCGGTCGAGGTGCGTCAGTACGAGAATCTGTTCCTGGAAGCCGAGCCGGACCGTGACAAGGATGTCGACTTCCTTGAGCACCTCAATCCGCAGTCGCTGAGCATCGTCAAGGGCTTCGGTGAGCCGAGTCTGCGCGATGCCGCGCCGGAAACGCGCTACCAGTTCGAGCGTATCGGCTACTTCGTGGCGGATCGTCATGACTGCGTCGATGGCGCGCTGGTCTTCAACCGCACCGTCAGCCTGAAGGACGGTTGGGCCAAGGCACAGAAGAAGGGGTGATGGTCGGCGGGCTCCCGCGGGAGTCCTGTCGTCACGCTTTCGTGACCTGCTTCACGGCCCGCAGTCTGATCCTGTACCTTCTGTGACGAAGTTGCATGACCGGCCTGCGGGCCGTTCCATTTTGAAAGGCTGACAGGTGTCTGTCGGCAAAGTAGCCAAGGGCGATGACTGAATGATTCCACTCGAAGATGCCGCGAGCACACTGTCGATCTACAGTACCCTGAGCCGGACCAAGGCACCTTTCGTGCCACTGGAAGGCAACAAGGTGCGCATGTACGTCTGTGGCGTGACGGTCTATGACCTCTGTCACATCGGGCATGCGCGTGTGATGGTGGCCTTCGATGTCATCACGCGCTACCTGCGTGCGCGCGGGTATGACGTCACCTACGTGCGCAACATCACCGACATCGACGACAAGATCCTCAAGCGCGCCGACGAGAATGGCGAGGCCTTCGATGCGCTCACCGAGCGCATGATCCAGGCGATGCATGAAGATGAAGGGCGCCTGGGGATTCTGCGTCCTGATCTCGAGCCGCGTGCCACCGCGCACATCGCTGACATCATCGCGATGACCGAGACGCTGATCGACAAGGGCTTTGCCTACGCGGCCAGCAACGGTGATGTCTACTACCGTGTGCGCCGCTTCGAGGGCTACGGCAAGCTCAACAACCGTCAGCTCGATGACATGCAGTCCGGTGCGCGCGTGGAGGTCGAGGAAGCCAAGGAAGATCCGCTCGACTTCGTGCTGTGGAAGGCTGCCAAGCCGGGCGAGGCCAGCTGGCCATCGCCCTGGGGGGAGGGCCGTCCCGGCTGGCACATCGAGTGCTCCGCGATGTCGACCTGCTGCCTGGGCAACACCTTCGATATCCACGGCGGCGGGCCGGACCTGACCTTCCCCCATCACGAGAACGAGATCGCCCAGTCCGAGGCCGCCACGGGCCAGCAGTACGCCAACGTGTGGATGCATGCCGGCGCGGTGCGTGTCGGTCAGGACAAGATGTCCAAGTCGCTGGGCAACTTCTTCACCATTCGTGACGTGCTGGAGCAGCACAACCCGGAAGTGGTGCGTTACCTGCTGGTGGCCAGCCACTATCGCAGCGCGATCAGCTATGAAGCCAACTCGCTGGATGAGGCGCGTCGCTCGCTGGAGCGCTTCTACAATGCGCTCGAGACTGTCACGCCCGAGCAAGGCGAGGTGTCAGGCGATTGGCGGGCACGCTTCGTGGCCGCCATGGATGACGACTTCAATACGGCGGGTGCGCTGTCGGTGCTGTTCGAGCTGGCACGCGAGCTGAACCGTGCCAAGAAGGAAGCACCGCAGCAGGCACCGGCGCTGGCCTTCGAGCTGATCTCGCTGGGCGGTCTGCTGGGCCTGTTCGGGCAGGACCCGGCAGTCTTCCTCAAGGGCGATACTGCGGCACTGGCGTTGTCTGAAGACGAGATCCAGGCGCAGATCGAGGCGCGTGCCGCCGCCAAGAAGGCCAAGGATTTCGCGGGGGCGGATCGCATCCGTGACGAGCTGGCCGCACAGGGCATCATCCTCAAGGACTCCCGTGAGGGGACGACCTGGGTGCTGGAAGGCTGATGTCACTGGCGTGATGCGATGTCAGCATGAAAAAACCGCCGCCCCATGAGGGGCGGCGGTTTTTTGTGCGCTGTCGACCAGCACCGCTTTCGAGCCGTCTGCGATCAGCTGGCGAGTCGCTTGACCATGGCATCGACCATGCGCGAGGACTGGCGTGCGGCCACGTGCAGGAATTCCTCGAAGGACTGGCTGTTGTTGTCCTTGCCGGCGATGTCGGACAGCGCACGGATGACCACGAACGGCATGTCGTAGAGGTAGCAGGTCTGGGCGATGGCGGCGGCTTCCATCTCGGCGGCCAGCATGCTCGGGAAGCGTGAGCGGGTCAGCGCGACCAGTTCCGGGTCGGACATGAAGATGTCGCCGGTGCAGATCAGGCCTTCACGCGCCTTGATCTCTCCCTGGGCCTCGACGCACTCGCGCGCGACCTTGACCAGCTCAGGGGCTGACGGGTAGGCCGCCGGCATCTGCGGCACCTGTCCGTGCTCATAGCCGAAGACCACGGCATCGACATCGTGATGGCGCACTTCGCTGGAGATGACCACATCGCCGATCTCGAGATCAGACGCGAAACCACCGGCCGAGCCGGTATTGATGATGGCATCCGGCTGGTAGCGCTCGATCATCTGGCAGGCACCGACGGCGGCATTCACCTTGCCGATACCGGATTGCAGCAGCACGATCTTCATTCCGTGCAGCTGGCCGACATGGAAGGTGGAGCCGGCGTGGGTGCTGGTGGTGCTGTCTTCCAGGCGCTCGGCGAGAATGGCCACTTCCTCGGCCATGGCGCCGATGATGCCAAGAGTCTTGAGGGTCATGATGCGATCCTGAGTCAGACGCGATGAAGGCCCGTTCATGTCGGGCCTCCATCACGAGCTAGAGAGAAGGGCGAGGGGGTTACTCGGCGGTGAGGCGCGCGTCGTGCAGCTCGGCGGCGAAGAGGGTGTTCTCCAGCAGCGAGGCCACGGTCATCGGGCCTACCCCGCCGGGGACCGGCGTGATCCAGCCGGCGCGCTCCGCGGCTGGCGCGAATTCCACATCGCCGACCAGCGAACCGTCCTCGAGGCGATTGATGCCCACATCGATGACGATGGCGCCGTCCTTGATCCACTCCCCCTTGACCAGGCCCGGCTTGCCCACGCCGACCACGACCAGGTCCGCCTGGCGGACCTTGCTCTCAAGGTCCTTGGTGAAGCGGTGGCAGACGGTGGTGGTGCAGCCAGCCAGCATCAGCTCCAGCGCCATCGGACGGCCGACGATGTTGGACGCGCCGACGATGGTGGCGTCCATGCCGCGCACCTGCAGGCCGCTCTCGGACAGCAGCGTCATGATGCCCTTGGGCGTGCAGGGACGCATCACCGGCAGGCGCTGTGCCAGACGACCGAGGTTGTAGGGATGGAAGCCGTCCACATCCTTGTCGGTGCGGATCCGTTCGAGGATCGGGCGTGAGTCGAGGTGCTCCGGCAGCGGCAGCTGGACCAGGATGCCATCAATGCTGGCATCGTCATTCAGCGAGTCGACCAGTGCCTCAAGTTCCTGTTGGGTCGTGTCAGCAGGCAGACGGTGCTGGGTGGAGAGGATGCCTGCCTTCTCGCAAGCGCGGTGCTTGTTGCGGACATAGACCTCGGATGCCGCGTCTTCGCCGACCAGCACGACGGCAAGCCCCGGGATTCGTTCACCGGCATCGCGGCGCGCTTCGACCTGGCGGCCGACCTGTTGGCGTACGCGTTCGGCAATGGCCTTGCCATCAATCAGTTGTGCTGCCATCAGCGATCATTCCTTCTCATAGGCAAAAATGCAGGAGGGGAGAAACCGGGGACAATTTTCGCATGCCCTGTCTGGCAGTCAACGCCGAATGACGACCTTGGTCGAAAGCAGATGCAAGTATCGCCTCTTTTGGAGGCGTCTCGTGGGCAGGCAGCGGTGCTGATTGCCCACGAGTCTGGAACTCGACGTCGTGAGACCACAGCTGTCGGTTCTCTCAGCCAGTTCTCTCTGTCAGACCTTTCTGTCAGTTTTCCAGGGATCCGTCAGACGAGGCGTTCGCGAGATGCCTGATCGAGGAAGAGAAATAGAAAGAGAAAAAGAAAGAGGTAGAGGTAGAGGTAGAGGTAGAGGTAGAAAGGGCGATCGACGTGATCAGCTTCGAGGAGAAGGAGAAGCTCCGACCCGATGGTCGGGCCACGGATGCCGCTCAGTGGAAGTGAGTCGTCACTGATCTCGCCCGGTGCCAGGGTAGGGGCGAGAGTGAGGTGCCCGTATGGCGGTGGTAGCGCACCCCGCGTGTATCACTGGATGCTGACATGACAGTGGCGTGACAGCAGGAAGGGAAACGATTCTTTTGGAAAGAATTCACGTAAGGGCTTGACCGCAGACGAAAGTTCGGTAGAATACGCCTCGCATCGACGGGGTTCGACGGTCGGTTGAAGACGGTTTCGGGATATAGCGCAGTCTGGTAGCGCGCCTGCTTTGGGAGCAGGATGTCGGGGGTTCGAATCCCTCTATCCCGACCATTTGAATGCAGCACCTCGCAAGACTTCGGTCTTTCGAGACACGCATTCAAGGCTTTGTCCGGAGGTTGACTCGCAGCATCAGTTTCTGCGCCTATAGCTCAACCGGATAGAGCAACGGCCTTCTAAGCCGTAGGTTGCAGGTTCGAGTCCTGCTGGGCGTGCCATCACGATAGCGATTGTTGTCATGATGGGAATCGGATTGCTCTTCATTGAGCCTGATGATGGCGACCAGACGATGTGAAGGTGTTCATGCAGTGGTGGGTGTAGCTCAGTGGTAGAGCCCCGGATTGTGACTCCGGTGGTCGTGGGTTCGAACCCCATCATCCACCCCATTGCATGTCAGCTTGAGCAGTATCAACGAGATGGAGACGGCAGGCTTTCTGTCCAACCTCCAGAAGTGGTGGGTGTAGCTCAGTGGTAGAGCCCCGGATTGTGACTCCGGTGGTCGTGGGTTCGAACCCCATCATCCACCCCACGTCTCGATGAATATCAGGATGCTGCCTGTCCCGCTTGGGCGGGCGGCATGCCGCAAAAGGGGGAGAAGGCCAATGGCTTTCTCCCCCTTTTTTCGTGTTTTTTCGCACTGCTTCGTCTGCGATCTGACCGGGTTGACGGGCGCTCCATGCGCCTGTCAAGCGGGAGGACGGAGCAGAAAAAGGCCTGGCTCCTTGAATATCTTGGACCAAGGCACCATATGGCAGGTCATATCCGCGCTTGCCAGCGCGTGGCGGGGTTTCTACAATCTTCGCCTTTATGATTCGAACGCCACCAGTGGGTAGAGGAACTTTCATGCAAGCTTCTGTCGCAACGACTTCTCCGATCGAGCGCAAGGTCACCATCACGGTGCCGGCTTCTGAAGTCGACCAGGCCGTCAACGCCCGTCTTCTGGAAACCGCCAAGACCGTTCGTCTGAACGGCTTCCGCAAGGGCCACGTGCCGATGGCAGTGGTGCAACAGCGTTACGGCAAGGACGTGCGCAACGAGATCGTTGGCGAGATCATGCGCCAGCATTACGTGACCGCCGTCACCGAAAACGAACTGAACCCGGCTGGCTGGCCGAAGATCGATGCCACCGTCGATGAAGCCGGCAAGGATCTGGAGTTCGTCGCGACTCTGGAAATCTACCCGGAAATCGAACTGAAGCCGATCGAAGGCGCTGAAATCGAGCGTCCGCAGGCCGAAGTGACCGACGCCGACGTCGAAGAGATGATCGAGACCCTGCGCAAGCAGAATGCCTCCTGGACCGACGTCGAGCGCGCTGCCGCTGACGGCGACCAGGTCAAGATCGATTTCGAAGGCTTCCTCGGTGAAGAAGCCTTCGAAGGCGGCAGCGCTGAAGGCCACGAGCTGGTGCTGGGTTCCAACAGCTTCATCCCGGGCTTCGAAGAGCAGCTGGTCGGTGCTTCTGCTGGCGACGACAAGGAAATCAAGGTTTCCTTCCCGGCTGACTACCAGGCCGAGCACCTCGCCGGTCAGGAAGCGACCTTCAAGGTCAAGGTCCACGCCGTCAAGGCTCAGGAACTGCCGGAAGTGAACGAAGAGTTCATCGCCCAGTTCGGCCTGGAAGCTGCCGATGTCGAAAGCTTCAAGGTGGAAGTGAAGAAGAACATGCAGCGCGAGCTGAAGAATGCGATCGAGAATCGCGTCAAGCAGCAGGTGCTGGCTGAGCTGACCAAGGCCAATGACATCCTCGTTCCGCAGGCACTGGCGGATCAGGAAATCGACGGCCTGAAGCGTCAGGCAGCACAGCAGTTCGGTCTGGGCGAAGACTTCGACGTCTCCCAGCTGCCGGGTGAGCTGTTCCAGGACCAGGCCGTCCAGCGCGTCAAGACTGGCCTGCTGCTCAGCGAAGTCGTCAGCAGCAACGAGATGGACGTCAGCGACGAAGAGCTCAACGCTCGCGTTGAAGAAATGGCCCAGCAGTATCAGGATCCGGCTCAGGTCACCGAGTACTATGGTTCCAACGAACAGGCTCGCAACCAGCTCAAGTCCGTCCTGCTCGAAGAGAAGGCCGTTGACAAGCTGCTGACACAGGCTCAGGTTAAGGACGTTACCATGTCCTACCAGGAAGCCCTGCAGGCAGCACAGCAGCAGGAAGAAGCCGAGGAAGAAGCGGCAGAAGCAGAAGAGCAGGCCTGATACCTGTCTGCTGACCTAGCGTGCTGACTTTCTGCATGTGATTCCAGGACCCGGCTACGGCCGGGTCTCTGGTCAGTGGGCAGGGTAAAGTGGCATGCTCAATGGATATCAATGTCATCGGATGAAGGAAGCCCCCATGAACGACTTCGACATCAAGAATGCAGGCGGTCTGGTTCCGATGGTTGTCGAGCAGAATGCTCGCGGCGAACGGGCCTATGACATCTATTCCCGCCTGCTGAAGGAACGGGTGATCTTCCTTGTGGGCCCGGTTGAGGATTACATGGCCAATCTGGTCGTGGCTCAGCTGTTGTTCCTCGAGTCTGAAAACCCGGACAAGGACATCCATCTGTACATCAACTCGCCGGGTGGCTCCGTGACTGCAGGGATGGCGATCTACGACACCATGCAGTTCATCAAGCCTGACGTGTCCACCGTATGCATCGGCCAGGCGGCCAGCATGGGGGCACTGTTGCTGGCAGGCGGTGCCGCTGACAAGCGTTACGCACTGCCCAATTCTCGTGTGATGATTCACCAGCCGCTGGGTGGCTATCAGGGCCAGGCAACGGACATCGAGATCCACACCAAGGAAATCCTGACCATTCGCGAGAAGCTGAACCGCATTCTCGCGCACCATACGGGTCAGGACTTCGACACCATCGCCAACGATACGGACCGTGATAACTTCATGGCCGCCAATCAGGCGATGGAGTACGGCCTGATCGACGCCGTGCTGGAACGCCGTCCGGACGTGGAATGATCCACGCACACGGCTGACCTGACGTCGGTAAACATGCATTTCCGGTGACTCCCCGGGGAGTCACCGCCATTGAGAGGTACGCGAATGGCTGACGGCAAAGGCAAGGACGAGAACGGCAAACTGCTGTACTGCTCCTTCTGTGGCAAGAATCAGAATGAAGTGCGCAAGCTGATCGCGGGACCTTCCGTCTACATCTGCGACGAATGTGTCGATCTGTGCAATGACATCATTCGCGAAGAGGTCCTCGAAGCCGACGCCGAAGGTGATGATGATCGCCTGCCGGCGCCGCGTGAGATTCGCTCGACTCTCGACGACTACGTGATCGGTCAGGACCGCGCCAAGCGCGTGTTGTCCGTCGCGGTGTACAACCACTACAAGCGTCTGCGTGCTGGTCAGAAGGCAGCGGACGAAGTGGAGCTGGGCAAGTCCAACATTCTGCTCATCGGCCCGACCGGTAGCGGCAAGACGCTGCTGGCCGAGACGCTGGCACGCCTGTTGAACGTTCCCTTCACCATCGCGGATGCGACCACCCTGACCGAAGCGGGTTACGTCGGTGAGGATGTCGAGAACATCATCCAGAAGCTGTTGCAGAAGTGCGATTACGATGTCGAGAAGGCCGAACGTGGCATTGTCTACATCGATGAGATCGACAAGATCTCCCGCAAGTCTGACAACCCTTCCATTACCCGTGATGTCTCGGGTGAAGGTGTGCAGCAGGCACTGCTGAAGCTGATCGAGGGCACCACTGCCTCGGTGCCGCCGCAGGGCGGGCGCAAGCATCCTCAGCAGGAGTTCCTGCAGGTCAACACGGCCAACATCCTGTTCATCGTCGGCGGTGCATTCGCCGGTCTGGACAAGGTGATCCGTGAGCGCGCCGAGAAGGGTGGCATCGGCTTCAATGCCGAGGTCAAGAGCAAGCAGGATGAGAAGACGGTTGGTCGCGTACTGGCGGATGTCGAGCCGAGCGATCTGGTCAAGTTCGGTCTCATCCCCGAGTTCGTCGGGCGTCTGCCGGTCATCGCGACATTGACCGAGCTGGACGAGGACGCGCTGGTACAGATCCTGACCGAGCCGAAGAACTCGCTGGTCAAGCAGTACTCGCGCCTGTTCGAGATGGAAGATGTCGAGCTGGACCTGCGTGAAGACGCACTGCGTGCCGTGGCTCGCAAGGCCATCGAGCGTCGTACCGGCGCACGTGGTCTGCGCTCGATTCTCGAGGGCGTGCTGCTCGATACCATGTATGACATTCCCTCAGAAGAGAATGTCAGCAAGGTGGTAGTGGATGAGTCAGTGATTGCCGGCGACAGCAAGCCGCTGCTGATCTACTCCCAGAGCGAAGAGAAGAGTCAGGGCAAGGTGGCCGGCAAGGACGGCTGAAGCGTCCAGGCCTGAGTCGCACCAACGGGGGGCCGCAAGGCCCCCCGTTGCGTTTGCCTTCGTCACTCGCCTCTCTGGCAATGTTCCTCATGACTAGCGTGCGGCTTCATTCAGCGTTGAGTTACCGCCCATGCGTCTCAGGATCATTGCAAAATCATGACCTTGCCCCCATGGTCTCTGTATCAGAGAGCCGTGTGAGGCGGCCCACCCACAGAATACCGAGGAACGTCTGCCATGGAGCAGAACGATGATCAGACCCTGACACTTCCGCTGCTGCCGCTGCGGGATGTGGTGGTCTATCCCCAGATGGTGATTCCGCTGTTCGTCGGCCGGGAAAAGTCGATCCAGGCCCTCGAAGTGGCCATGGAAGGCGACAAGAAGATCCTGCTTGCGGCACAGCGTGAAGCCAGCCAGGACGACCCGACTGCCGAGGATCTCTTCGCGATCGGGACCGTCGCCGACATCATGCAGTTGCTCAAGCTTCCCGATGGCACCGTCAAGGTGCTCATCGAGGGCAGCTCACGCGCCGATATCCAGGCGATTCGTCTGCATGACGACGGTCACAGCATCGCCGATGTCGTGCTGCGTGACAGCCAGCCGCTGTCCGAGCGCGAGCAGGAGACCCTGGTACGCGTTCTGCTCAACCAGTTCGAGCAGTACGTCAAGCTGTCCAAGAAGGTGCCCAATGAAGTGCTGGGCAGCCTGCAGGGCATCGAGGACCCGAGTCGCCTGGTGGATACCATCAGTGCCCACCTGTCACTGGGCATCGATGACAAGCAGGCGCTGCTCGAGATGGACAAGGTGCGCGACCGCATCGAGCACCTGATGACGCTGATCGAAGCCGAGATCGACCTGCTGCAGGTCGAGAAGCGCATTCGTACCCGCGTCAAGGAGCAGATGGAGAAGTCGCAGCGCGAGTACTATCTCAATGAGCAGATGAAGGCCATCCAGAAGGAGATGGGTGAGCTGGATGACGTGCCCAATGAGGTCGAGCAGTATGAGCGTCGCATCAAGGATGCCGGCATGCCCAAGGACGCCGAGGAAAAGGCCAATCAGGAGCTCAACAAGCTCAAGATGATGGGCCCGACGTCCGCCGAGGCGACCGTGGTGCGCACCTACCTAGACTGGCTGTGCGACGTGCCGTGGAAGAAGCGCACCCGCGTGCGTCACGACATTGATCACGCCGCCAGGGTGCTCGATGAGGACCATTACGGTCTCGACGAGGTCAAGGAACGCATCCTCGAGTATCTCGCCGTGCAGAAGCGCGTCAAGAAGCTCAAGGGGCCGGTGCTGTGTCTGGTAGGACCGCCGGGTGTCGGCAAGACGTCGCTGGGCAAGTCCATCGCTCGCGCCACCAATCGCCAGTACACTCGCATGGCGCTGGGTGGCGTGCGGGATGAATCCGAGATCCGTGGCCACCGTCGCACCTACATCGGCGCCTTGCCGGGCAAGATCATCCAGCGCATGACCAAGACCGGCGTCAAGAATCCGCTGGTGCTGCTCGACGAGATCGACAAGCTGGGCATGGATCACCGTGGTGATCCGGCCTCGGCGCTGCTTGAGGTGCTGGACCCGGAGCAGAACGACAAGTTCGCCGATCACTACCTCGAACTGGATTACGATCTGTCCGAGACCCTGTTCATCTGTACCTCGAACTCGATGAACATTCCGGGGCCGCTGCGTGATCGCATGGAGATCATCCGTCTGCCGGGGTACACCGAAGACGAGAAGCTGGCCATCGCGATGCGCTACCTGGCCCCCAAGCAGCTCAAGGCCAATGGCCTGAAGCCGGGCGAGCTGACCTTCAGTGAAGCCTCCGTGCTCGAGCTGATTCGTTACTATTCGCGTGAAGCCGGTGTGCGTGAGCTGGAACGCCAGATCGCCAAGGTCTGCCGCAAGATCGTGCGCGAGCGCGTGGTCGCCGAGGCCAAGGAAGGTGCGCTGTCTTCCATGCACCTCGAGGCCGAGCAGGTCGAGCATTACGCGGGTGTCCGCAAGTACAGCTTCGGTCTCGCGGATGCCGAGGACCAGATCGGGCGCGTGACGGGTCTGGCCTGGACGTCCGTCGGCGGTGAGCTGCTGACCATCGAGTCGGTGGTCACGCCCGGCAAGGGCCGTGTCAGCAAGACGGGCTCGCTGGGCGACGTGATGAAGGAGTCGGTCAGTGCAGCGCATACCGTCGTGCGCGCACGCGCCGAGTCCTTCGGTATCGAGGCTGAACGCTTCGAGAAGGAAGACCTGCACATTCACGTGCCGGAAGGTGCCACGCCGAAGGACGGCCCCAGTGCGGGGGCTGCCATGGTCACCGCGATGGTGTCCGCTTACTGTGGGCGCCCCGTGCGCTGTGATGTGGCGATGACCGGTGAGGTCAACCTGCGCGGCGAAGTCATGCCGATCGGCGGCCTCAAGGAGAAATTGCTGGCAGCGCGACGCGGTGGTATAAAGCTCGTATTGATTCCCGAAGAGAATCGCCGTGATCTCAAGGAGGTCCCGGACACCATCAAGGATGCATTGGACATTCGCCCCGTGCGTTGGATCGATGAAGTTCTTGAGGTGGCTCTGGCGGAAAAGTCTTCAAGTGAGCCGGATGAATCTCGACAGGACGATGCCAGTGGTCGTCAGTCAGTCATCAGTACACATTGATGGATATTTCTGGCCATGCCGTTGTCGAAACGGCGGCGTGGTGCGGTTTTGCGCGTGAGGTTGCTTGACAGTCGTTTGAGGGCGTTGCTATAAACTCCGCTTCGTCGCGATCGCGTTTAGCACCCGTAATTTTCGCGCTGATTTCTGGTAATTTTTTTGCAAATTCAAGGGGTGAAGAGTGAATAAATCCGAGCTGATCGAAGCCATTGCTGCATCTGCCGATATTCCGAAAGCAGCAGCTAGCCGTGCACTCGATGCGATGGTCGACACCGTCACTGATAGCCTGAAGAAAGGTGAGACCGTGGCACTGGTCGGGTTCGGCACCTTTACTGTCAAGGAGCGCGCTGCTCGTACTGGCCGTAACCCGCAGACTGGCGATCCGATCGAAATCAGTGCTGCCAAGGTGCCGAGCTTCAAGGCTGGCAAGGCACTGAAAGACGCCGTCAACTGAGGTCTGCCTGCTCTTGCAGGTACCCGGTGACGTGGTGCCGCCCTGTCAGGACGTCGTTGTCTGTCAGGTCGGCACCAGGAAATCGAAGCGCATCGCCTGGCGATGCGCTTTTTTTGTGACTGATATCATGGGCAATCTGCGGTGACCCTGCTTCTGCCGCTACCAAAGGCACCTGCATCTGTCGGCGTCATGCGTATAATCAACAGTCACTGATTCGCGGCCCTAGAGGCCATTTCCTTCCCTGTAGCTCGAGGCCCGCATGCTGCAACGAATTCGAGACCGGTCGCATGGCTGGGTGGCCAAGACGATCGTTGGCTTTATCGTCGTCACCTTTGCCTTCTTCGGCGTTGAGTCGATCATTGGTGCCTTCACTGGCAGCAGTGACGAGATCGCCAGCGTCAATGGCGACAAGATCAGCCGTCAGTCAGTTGAGACCGAAGTGCAACGTGCCATCCGTTCCGGACAGGTCGCTCCCGAACAGGAGCGTGAGGCACGCAATCAGATCATCACCCAGATGATCGATTCCCGTCTGCTGGACCAGTACGCCGAAGAGGGTGGATTGCACCTCTCAGAACAACAGCTCGATCAACTGATCGTCAGCTTCCCGGAATTCCAGGACGACCAGGGCCGCTTTGACGCCGACGTCTTCCGCAATCGTCTGGCCAGCGCCGGCTACTCGCCGACGTCCTTCCGCGAGCAGTTGCGCAGCGACACCCTGCGTCAGCAGCTGACCGATGGTTTTGCCGCCAGTGCCTTCGTGCTGCCGGGCGAAGAAGAGACGCTCAGCCAGCTTCAGCGTCAGACGCGCAGTTTCCGTTACGCCACCCTGAGTCAGGCCGACCTCGAGTCGCCGGTCACCTTGAGCGAGGATGAGCTGACCGCCTGGTATGACAACCATCAGGACAACTATCGGCGTCCGGCTCAGGTCAAGCTGGCCTATGTGCTGCTGGATCAGAATGAGCTGGCCGACGGTGGCGAGATCAGTGAAGACACGCTCAAGGCCGAATATGCCGCCAAGCGTGCCGATGCACCGCGCGAGATCGCGCACATCATGGTCGAGAAGGGCGATGATGTGGCGGCTGCACGTGCCAAGCTCGAAGGTGCACGTGACGCACTCGCCAACGGCGAAGACTTCGCCAAGGTGGCGGCCGAGGTCTCCGAAGACAGCTCCACGGCCGAGGATGGCGGTGAGCTGGGCGTGATCACCCGCGGTATCTTCGGCGAAGACTTCGATGACGCTGCCTTCGCGCTGGATGAAGGGCAGGTCTCGGACATCGTCGATACCGGCGACAGCCTGCACCTGATCAAGGTGACCGGGCTCGATATCGCGCCGTTCGACGAAATGCGTGATGAACTGCTCACCCAGGCGCGCAAGTCAGCCTCGCGTGACACCTTCAATGAGAAGGCGCAGCAGCTCAAGGATGAAAGCTTCGCGGCGGATGATCTGGCCAGCGTTGCCGAGGATCTGGATCTTCCGCTGGAGAAGACCGACTGGGTGGCACAGGACAATGACGACGAACTGTTGTCCGAGCCGGGTGTGATGGCGGCTGCCTTCGATGACGAAGTGCTCAAGGAAGGCTACAACAGCGATGTGATCGAACTCGACGACAGTCGCCGTCTGGTGCTGCGCGTGCTCGAGCAGCGTCCGGCCACGACGCTGGCCCTCGACGAGGTCAAGCAGCAGGTGCAGCGTGAAGCCAAGGCGGACAAGACCGCCAAGGCGCTTGAGGCATTGGCACAGACGCGCATCGAGGCGCTGCGTGAAGGCAAGTCGCTGGAAGGGATCGACTGGCGCGACGCAGACGACGTCAGCCGTCAGGGAGATTCCCAGCTGCCTGAGAATCTGGTCAAGCAGGCCTTCGCGCTGCCGCATCCTGAGGCAGACCAGCCGGTGTATGGCAAGGCAGCCCTCAAGGGCGGCATCGCCCTGATCGCGTTGACCGATGTAGGAGAGGCCGAGCCGGGTGACATGGACCAGTTCCTGTCGCGTCTGGCGATGCGCCTGCAGGCCCAGTCAGCCGTCGAGGGGCTGCAGGAATCCTTGCGCGAGAGTGCCGATATCGAGCGCAAGTGAGCACGGAGCAACGGACGTGAGTACCGTCACGTCTCACTCGAGGCATTGCTTCCCTTGAGAATCACGTCCTGACCTCTGCCACCAGAGACCGCCACCCCATGGGGTGGCGGTCTTTTTTTGGTTCAGTGTCGGGGCAATTTCTGGTGCAATGCCGAGTCAATCCTGCGCACATTCCCACAGTCACGACAGTGTCACGGCGTGAGGCGCTGACGCAGCCGATGGGAGAGTTCGCGGTGGCGGGCTTGAATGCCTGTCGAGAGAGATTGACGCAGCCAGCGATGCCCGGCGTCATGATGCAGGCGTTCGTGCCACACCAGCCAGTAGGAGAAGCGTTTGATGGCGATGGGCAGCGGGCGCAGCACCAGCGGTAGCTGATCCAGCATGCTGATGGCCAGGCAGCCCGGAACGCATAGCAGCAGATCGCTATGGCAGGTGACACTGAAGGCGGCCAGGAAGTGGGGCTGGCGCATGACGACCTGCCGACTCAAGCCCAGCTCCGCCAGCTTGAGATCCACCGCACCACGCTCATCACCGCCCATGCTGATCAATTGATGGCTGGCGGCGACGAAGTCCTCCAGACTCAATGTCTCCTTCGCTGCCAGCGGGTGGTCCTTGCGCATCACGCAGACGAACTGGTCATCCCCGATCTCGCGCCCATGCACGCCGGCCGGCACCTTGGCGGTGGGCACGCACATCGCAAGCTCCGGCCCCCCTTCCTCCAGCTGTTGTTCGACATTGCCACCATAGGCCTGGATGTCCAGACGGATGCCGGGTGCCTGGTCATGCAGCGGCGCTATCTGCGGTGCCACGAAGGCGTGCATGCCATAGTCGGTGGTGGCCAGCTGGAAGCGGCGTTGGCTGTCGGCTGGCGAGAATTCGGGGGGTGCCAGCAGTGCGCCCAGCTCCTGGAGCAGGCGCGCGAGAGGCTGTCTGAGCGCCTCGGCACGTGCCGTGGGGCGCAGGCCGCGTTGCGCACGTACGAACAGGGGATCGTCAAAGGCCTCGCGCAGCCGAGCCAGGGTACGTGAAACGGCAGGTTGACTCAGGTTGAGGCGCTCCGCGGCCCGAGACACGCTGCGCGTTTCCAGCAACGCATGCAGCGCGACCAGCGTGTTGAGGTCATGGCGAGCGAGTTCAGCCAGATGCATGGCGGGAAGTTTCCGGTGGTGAAGAGGCCCCGGACGGGGATGAAGGTGCGTATTTTCAACCACGCATGATATCAGTCTCATGCATACCGGAATTCAGTTTCTGTCATTGGTGTGATATCGGGAGCGCGAGTAATCTGGTGGAACTTCGTCGCCGGGGAACGATTGCGGCGACCTGTCGTCACACGGTCAAGGCCTCGGGCCACCTGCCTGATGACGATTCTGATCACGTGACGTTTGACCAGATCATTCGCAAGGAGCATTTCATGCAGACACGCTATTACACGATCACCGACTATCCGAAAGGCACTCCGGAACGCGACCTGTTCACCTTGCGTGAAGAGGCGCTGAGCGAGCTTGGCGAAGGGGAAGTGCGCATTCGCAACCGCTGGTTGTCCGTCGATCCCTACATGCGTGGCCGCATGAGTGGCGCCAAGACCTATATTGACCCCTTCGAGCTCAATGAGCCGCTGCAGGGTGCGGCAGTCGGTGAGGTGATCGAGTCACGCGACTCTCGCTTCAAGACCGGCGACAAGGTGCGCCACATGGGCGGTTGGCGTGATATCGCACAGCTGTCTGGCGACCAGGTCGAGCCGCTGCCGAGCATCGACGTGCCGGAGCAGGCCTACCTGGGTGTGCTGGGCATGCCGGGCATGACAGCCTGGACCGGCCTGAACATCATCGCCGAGATGAAAGAGGGCGACAACGTGCTGGTCAGCGCGGCCTCCGGTGCGGTCGGCTCGCTCGCCGTGCAGCTGGCCAAGGCCAAGGGCGGGACTGTCGTCGGCATCGCCGGCAGCCAGGAGAAACTGGATTGGCTGGAGGCGCGCGGCGTCAAGGCGGTCAGCTACAAGGGCAAGGATGCTGAGCAGCTGACGAAAGCGCTCAAGGAGGCCTGCCCGGACGGTTTCGATGTCTACTACGAGAACGTCGGTGGTGACTGCCTGGTGGCGGCGCTCAACAACCTGAACGTCGGTGCACGCATCGCCGTCTGCGGCATGATCTCCAGCTACAACGATACCGAGGTGGCGGCGGGCCCCTCCAATATCTCGATGATCCTGATTCGCCGGGCGCGCATGCAGGGCTTCATCGTCTTCGATCACTGGGACAACTACGGCCGCTTCCTCGAGGAAGTGGGGCCGCAGGTCGCCAAGGGCGATATCGACTACGAAGAGACGGTGGAAGAGGGACTGGAACAGACGCCGGACGCCTTCCTCAAGCTGTTCACAGGTGCCAACAAGGGCAAGATGCTGGTACGTCTGTAACCTGAGACGGCAGCACTGAAGCCCCGAACACCTGACGCCTCGCGTACGCGCGGTGCTCAGGCATTCACGAAAGGCTCGCCACGGCGAGCCTTTCGCGTTTGTGAGAAGCTGTCACGTCGCGACGCGATTGGTGATTCACACGAACCAAAGACGTGCGCACTGTGCTCTACTTTCGTCGTAGATGCTGCTCTAGAATGTGCGCAACATTCGTGGGGTGGTGACGTCTTCATTTCGTTTTCGTGTCACCAGGCCCTCACGCGACACCCTGTGTCAGGTGGCGCCTGATCATGGCGGCGTTCTGCATTGCCGCCGTGCCGCCCCTGACTCTGCGAGGAGAGCATCATGCAGGACTTTACCTATCAGAACCCGACCCGCGTGCACTTCGGTGCCGGTCAGATCGCCAAGGTGCGTGACGAGATTCCCGCCGATGCCCGCGTGCTGGTCACCTATGGTGGTGGCTCCATCAAGAAGAACGGCGTGATGGATCAGGTGGAAGCGGCACTGGAGGGCCATCAGTGGTGGAGCTTCGGCGGCATCGAGCCGAATCCGAGCTATCACACCCTGCTGGAAGCGCTGGAGGTCATCAAGCGCGAGAAGGTCGATTATCTGCTGGCAGTCGGGGGAGGCAGCGTCGCCGATGGCAGCAAGTTCCTCGCGCTGGCCGCCTGTCACGCCGGTGATCCGTGGGAGATTCTCGCCGAAGGCAAGCATCCCGAGACGGCATTGCCGCTGGGCGTGGTGCTGACCCTGCCGGCCACTGGCTCCGAGTCCAACGGCAATGCCGTGGTCACCAATTACGAGACCCACGACAAGCTGCCGATGTTCAGCGAACTGGCCTACCCGCGCTTCGCGGTGCTGGACCCGGGCACCACCCTGACCCTGCCGGAGCGCCAGAGCGTCAACGGTGTCGTCGATGCCTTCGTGCACGTCAGCGAGCAGTATTTGACCTACCCGGTCAACGCGCCGGTCCAGGATCGCTTCTCCGAGGGTCTGTTGCTGACCTTGATCGAGGAAGGCCCCAAGGTATTGAGCCAGCCGGATGACCTGGCCGTGCGCGCCAACATCATGTGGGCCGCCAACCTGGGCCTCAACGGGCTGATCGGGCGTGGTGTGCCGCAGGACTGGGCCACGCACATGATCGGTCACGAGATCACCGCACTGCACGGTGTCGATCATGGCCGCACCCTGACCATCGTGATGCCGGCACTGTGGGAAGAAATGTTCGAGGCCAAGCGTGCCAAGCTGGCGCAGTATGGTCGTCGTGTCTGGGGACTGGACGGTGATGACGAAAGCGTCGCCCGCGCTGCCATCGACAAGACGCGTGAATTCTTCACCCGCATGGGCGCGCCGGTATCGTTGAGCGAAGCCGGCATCGGTGCCGACAGCATCGACCAGCTGGTCGACAACCTGGCACGTCATGGCTTCACTGCCATCGGCGAGCACGGTGACATCACGCCGGACGTGGCGCGTCGTATCCTGACCCGCGCTGCCTGATCACGCACGTCAGTCAGGGCGAAAGGCAAGCCTGAAACCCCTCGCCACCTCTGGTGGCGAGGGGTTTTGCGTATGTCCCCTTGGCGGCGGCTTGCCGATTGCCGGATTGCGTCATGTGCGGGCTTATTTTGTTACTCTATAACCTTTTGCACGCCCTTCATCCTGCGGAGAATTCAGCATGTCTCTGGCTTCACGCGGCGCCGATACCGGCGACGCCTCGACGGATTTAGCACGTCACACGCGGATACCGGTGCATCTGATCACCGGCTTTCTGGGAACCGGCAAGAGCAGCTTCATCCAGGCACTGGTCGCGGCCAAGCCGGCGGATGAGCATTGGGCGATCCTGGTCAATGAATTCGGGCAGGTAGGCATCGATCAGGCACTGTTTGCCGGACGCGAGGATGTCAGCGTCAAGGGGCTGCCCGGCGGGTGCCTGTGCTGTCAGCTGGCCTTCGTGCTGCAGGCGGGACTGGTCAGCCTGATCCATCAGACCCGTCCTGATCGTCTGATCATCGAGCCCTCGGGGCTGGGACATCCCGCAGGGTTGATCGATGTACTGCGCAGTGAAGGGCTGGCCTCCGCGCTTGAGCTCGAGGAGGTCATCACCCTGCTGGACCCGTGTGCACTGGACGATACCCGCACGCGTGAACACGGCATCTTCCAGGACCAGCTGACGCTGGCGGGGGGCGTGGTGCTCAGCAAGCGGGATCTGGCGACTGATGAGCAGCTGGCGGCCGCGCATGAGTTTCTGGAAGGGATGTGGCCGCGCAAGCGCTGGGTGGGTGAGCTGGGCAGAGCCGACGGCGAAAGTCAGCCGGCCCAGGCACGCATGGACGGTCAGGAGGTCGCGCTGATCGATTGGCTGCTGCCAGCAGGGCGTGAATCCCATCGCCAGGGCGGCTTGCACGCCAGCGACGCCCATCACGTCAGCGAAGATCGTGAGAACCAGCCCGAGATCAGCATGCCGGCTGCCCATCGCGCTGCGCGGGATAGGGCGCGTCTGGCGCAGGAGACTTCCACCAGTGAAAAGACGTCAGTCTCAGGCGTGATGCCATTGCCCGGCGCACCGGTGATCGAGCAGGCCGAAGGGCTTGAGCATGCCAGTCTGGGATGGCGAATCGTGGCGGGCGAGGTGTTCGATCTTGATCAGCTGACCCGGTGGCTGGATGGACTGCCGCGCGACTGGCGGGTGAAGGGCATCTTTCACACGACGGAAGGCTGGCGCAGCTATAACCGTGCCAAGGGACGTGCCGAACTTGCGCCTTCCAGCTGGCGCGAGGACTCACGACTCGAGTTGATCGCGCCGCTGGAGGAGCAGGGGCAGGAGGGGATGGCGACTGCGTTGCCGCTGGCGGATTCCCGTCAGCTGAATGCCGCCTTGCTGGCCTGTCGCAGCGAGGGTGCCGCCAGGCCCTTCAATTTCTTCGGCGAGTGAGCTGAGATCTATCCCTCAGGGGGCGTCTCTCACGTCAGGCGCTCCCACTCGCCGATCAGGCGCAGGGCCTCTTCGCTTGAATTGCCACACAGCTCGATATCGAAGTCGAAGTTGCCACACACGGCCGGTCGTTGTGGCGTTCCGAACAGCTTGCACAGATTCTCGTCATCCAATTGCACGCAGCGCACGCCTGCCGGCTTGCCATTGGGCATGCCGGGAATCGGGCTCGAGATGGAAGGCGCGATGCAGCACCCTCCGCAGCCGGCGCGGCAGCCGGATGCGGGAGTGGCCGCGAAGTGGTGGGCGGTCTGCGTCATGATGTGGCGGGCATTTCCTCATGCTCAGGCAGCACCAGCGGCTGGCGGGCGGTCTCTGGCGTGTGCCGCGCGATGGCGCCCTTGTTGATCCCTTCATAGGCTTCGACGCGAATGCTGTCGCCGCTGTCGAGAGCGATCTGGCGCGCCAGCCAGTCGGCGATCCACTCGATGGTGGTCGGTGTCGGCAGCAACCAGACCTGCTTGCGCGGCAGGCGAATGCGGAATCTGCCCTGCGGTGCCTCATAGCTGAATACCAGCTCACGGCCGGGACGGTCGATCAGATCGCCTTCTTCGGCCAGGTAGCGGTCATTGAGCTTCTCGGCCCACTCGGCTTCCAGCGCCGTGTCACGTACGCCATTGCGTTCGATGACCAGCGGGGAGCGGTGACCATGCGCGATACGCTGACAGTTGCCGCTGTGATGACGCAGGCCATGACTGTAGGTGTAGGCGGCACCCTCGATGCACTCATCGCGCAGGCGCACGCGCAGCGCCTCGACGCGCGGCGGCAGGCGGCGCGTCAGCAGCTTCTCGAAGTGGTTGGCCAGCACCACGGTGGTGACCTCGGCCACCGGCAGCAGGCAGAAGGCCTGGCGCGGGCCGCGCACTTCCATGGCATAGGGCTGGGTGAAGCGCAGACACAGTCCTTCCGGGCAGTCCGTGACGCTCACGCCGTCGGCCTGACTGGGCACGATCAAGGTGTGATCGGCGTCCTGGTCGATCATGCGCTTGGCCCACGGCTTGACGTCGCCGAAGTCGAACAGCATGCCGTCATGGCCGACGGCGCCGTCCAGCTCCAGGTCCAGATGCTGACTGATGCCATGCAGGCCGCGGGTATTGCTCCACACCGAGGCATCCACCGCGGTGAGGGCCCTGACGAACAGGGTCTTGGAAGTCATTGCCGTCATCAATCGATACCACTGATCTTGTGAGTCTGCAGCGATAGCTGCCACTGGGGATTGGCCATGCAGTAACTGACGCACTGGTTCATCGGCGTATCCGTCGCCAGTACCTCGCGATAATGCTCGCGAGCGGCGGCTGGCGCGGGCAGGGCATCCAGGGCGGCGGTATCCAGTGGCTGCAGATAGAAGTGCGCGAAGTCCAGACTGACGAAGCGCTCCGGCAGCGCCTCCGGCTGCGGGTAGACGAGCTTGAGCTCATCGCCGCCGGTGAGGACCAGCTCGCTGGCACCCTTGGGGCTGACGCATAGCCAGTCGATGCCGGCGGGCGGCGTGACGGTGCCGTTGGTCTCCACCGCGATCTCGAAGCCGCGGGCGTGCATCGCGTCCACCAGTTCGCGGTCGAGCTGCAACAGCGGCTCACCGCCGGTGAAGACCACATAGGGCGTGGCGATGCCGGAGTGTTCCGGCCACAGGCTGGCCAGGAAGTCCGCCAGCTCGCTTGCGGTGCGGAACTTGCCGCCATTTTGGCCGTTGGTGCCGACGAAATCGGTGTCGCAGAAGCGACAGACCGAGGTGTCGCGGTCCTGCTCACGACCACTCCACAGATTGCAGCCCGCAAAGCGGCAGAACACGCTGGCGCGCCCTGCGCGAGCACCTTCGCCCTGCAGGGTGTAGAACGCTTCCTTTACCGTATACATCAGAGAGTGCCTGCGCCCTTGGCCGAATCGGTCGTGTCATACCCGAGCGGATCGCTCAGCCCATGGGCGGCGAAGGCAGCGAGACGTTCACGGCAGCTGCCGCATTCCCCACAGGCCAGTTCGCGGCCTTCATAGCAGGTCCAGGTCTGGGCGTAATCGAGCTGCATGGCGATGCCGGCGGCCAGAATCTCGTCCTTGCTGGCGTGCAGGAAGGGCGCGCGAATCTCCACCGGCGAGAAGTTGGCGATCGCGGCGATGGCATTCATCTTCTCGACGAATTCCGGACGGCAATCCGGGTAGAGCACGTGATCTCCGCCGTGGGCACCATAGAAGCACACGCCAGCCTCGATATTGACGGCCTTGGCGATCGCTAGGGACAGCAGGATCATGTTGCGATTGGGCACCACGGTCGAGGTCATGGAGTCCTCGTCGTAGTCGGCCTTGGGCATCGCCTGGTCACTGTTGGTCAGCGCGGAGTTGTCGATCAGTCCATGGATGGCGCGAATGTCGACGACTTCGTGGGCGACGCCCAGTGACTCGCAGACCTGGCGTGCGACGTCGAGCTCACGCGAGTGGCGCTGGCCGTAATGGAAGGAGAGGGCGTGTACCTCGAAGCCTTCCTTCAGCGCCTGGTGCAGGACGGTGTAGGAGTCCATGCCACCGGAGTAGATGACGACGGCGCGGGGGCGCTCTGCAGAGGAGGCAGGAGCGGATACAGCGGAATTCGGGACGTTGAGAGTCATGACGGAGAATTTCTTTGACCGATGGATTCGGCGCCCGGGATCCGGTCCGGGCGAAACGGGCGCCTATCCTACTCTTCCCGCGGTGTTGATGCCACCAGGACGCTTTGAGGCCACCAGGACACTTTGATGCCCACCAGGACGCTTTGAGGCCACCAGGACACTTTGATGCCCACCAGGACGCTTTGAGGCCACCAGGACACTTTGATGCCCACCAGGACACTTTGAGGCCAGCAGGACATTCTGGATGGCCGGGAGGCGCGTACCGCATTGGCTCAGGAAAAGCGTCGAGACATCGCAAGCGTTGATGGGGCGAGAAAATAGCCTTGGTACCTGCCCCATGCCCTGACATAGACTCAGTGTATTAGCGAAAGATTGCAGTAATGGTGAAAGTGCAGGACATGCCGTTGAAGTGAGACATGGCATGTGAAGGACCGGAGGTGGGCTCGATGGCGGTAACGGTTGCACCGTCAGCGGGCGGGATAGCAAGACCCTTATTCATTGTGACTGCAGTGGGGTGAGCGTGCCTCTCGATATTCTGATCAAGTTGTTATCCTCCATCGAAGAGCCGCTGTGGATCTTCGACCGCTTCGGCCAGCTCGCCTGGAGCTCACCCCGTGCCCGTCAGGCAGAACACCAGCCTGAACTGCCGAGAACCCTGTCGCATCTGCCGGAGCCCTGTGGGCTCAGCGGCCAGCCGGGGATGTGGATGATGGGGATCGACGGGGAGCTGGGCCACTGGCTGCTGGTGCAGCAGGCCAATCTTCCCTGGCGAATGGCGGTGTTCGATGAAGAACGACTCGTCGCCTATACCTGTGGCTGGAAGGAGCTGTTCGGTGAGGCGCGTCCGCGGCTTGAACCGGTCAGTGAGCGCCGCGTGCGCCTCAAGGCGCCGTTCTCGGGTCTGGCCGAAGCGCGCGCTGCCGGACTGGACGACAAGGTGCTGATCGCGCTGCGTCGACTGCAGCCGATCAACCTGCTGTCGCGTGATCGCTTCAATGCCCAGGTGGACGAGCTGCTGTCCGGTGAGGCGGTCGATGGCGGCATCATCTATCTCTCGCTGACCCATCTGGAGATCATCAACTCGGCGCATGGCGCGGAGCGTATCGACCCGCTGCTGGAGCGCGTGGCGGAAGCGATGTCGTTGCAATACCGCGATGCACTGGTCTGTCGTCCGCTGGGCAATGCCTTCGCGCTGTTCTTCACCGGCGATGAAGTCGCCCTGATCGCGCGGGCCAGCGAGCTGTGCGAGCAGCTGGTCACGCTGATGCGCCTGGATGGCAAGTCCTTGCCCGTCACCGCGCGGGTGGGCATCAGCCTGGCGCCTCAGCACGCGCGTCGCGCGCATCGGCTGCTGCACCTGGCTGAACTGGCCATGCTGCATGGCGAGCAGGACGATATCGATGTCTGCGGGGCCTGGCATGTCTTCTCGCCCGGTGCCCACATGCGTCACCTCAACGATTACCGACTGACCAGTGACCTGCGCGAGCATCTCGAAGAGCTCGATCTTGCCTTCCAGCCCCAGTTCGATCTGGTCAGTGGTCAGGCGGTCGGCGTGGAGGTGCTGGTGCGCTGGGACCATCCGGAGCTCGGGACCATCGGGCCTGGGCGCTTCATCCCGCTGGCGGAGCAGTACGGCTTGATCGGTACCGTCGGGGCTCGTGTGATGGATGCTGCTCTCAAGGCGACGCGGGATCTGGTGACCCCGGACGGCAAGCCGCTGTCGGTGGCGATCAACGTCTCGGCCCAGGAATTTCGTGACCCCGGCTTTCCCGAGCGAGTCTCACAGGCGCTCGCCTTGCACGACTTCGCCCCCGAGCGGCTGGAGCTGGAAATCACCGAGTCCTCACGGGTGCCGGATCTGGATCGCGTCGTCGAGCGCTTGACCGGTCTGATCGACCGAGGCGTCAGGCTTGCCATCGATGACTTCGGGACCGGCTTTGCCTCGCTGCTCTATGTCCGGGATCTACGCGCCTGTCGCCTCAAGGTGGACCAGCAGTTCGTCCGCAGCCTGGATCATGATGCGCGTGACCGCGCCATCGTCTCGCATGCCATCTCGTTGGCCGATAGCCTCGGCATGGAAGTGCTGGCCGAGGGCGTCGAGACGGTGGAGCAGGAACGCCTGCTGGTGGAGATGGGCTGTCATCTGGTGCAGGGCTTCCGCTACGCGCGGCCCAAGCGCCTGCCGGAGCTCAAGCAGTGGCTTGGCAACAAGCCCTGCATTCGCCCCTGTCCCGGGGCCGCTTGAGCTGACGGGTGCAAGCCCTGTCTGGCACAGGAAACCAAAACGCCCGTCATGCAGTCGCATGACGGGCGTTTTCGTTTTTCCTTCGGTGCTTCATGCAGCAGAAGCGGGCGCCAGACAGGCAAGTGACGCGCTCAGCTGCAGGTCTTGCCGTAGCCGTACATGTTCTCGAAGCCCGGAATGCGCTGCTCCCACACCGGCGGAGTCCCGACGACTTCCTGCAGGCAATCACTGAAGCGACGCGTCTTCTGGGGAAGATACTGGCGATGCGGGTAGACCAGATGGATGGATGGCAGCGGCTTCATCGGCACGTCGGTAAGCAGCGGGACCAGCTCGCCATTCAGTACCTCATCCTTGATGTTGATGGCGGAGATCATGCCATAGCAGGCACCGGACTTGATGGCTCCGATCAGCACGTCGGCATCATTGACCTTGAGGCGAGAATCCAGCGCCACCTTTTCCTCGACGCCACTTTCACTGCACACCCGCAGGCGGTCGAGAATGAAGCCATCGCGTGAATAGACGGCCGCCGGCAGCCCCGAGAGGTCCGCGGGGGTCTTCGGCATGCCGTGGCGTTCGATGAAGGCAGGCGATGCGCAGATCAGATGGCGATGCGCGGCCAGGGGACGCGCGATCAGGTTGGAGTCTTCCAGTTCCGACATGCGGATGGCGAGATCATAGCCGCCACCGATCAGGTCGGTCAGGTGGTCTTCCAGACGGACTTCCACCTGGGTGTCCGGATAGCGCTCCATGTAGAGGCGCACCGCCTGAGCCACGTAGGTGCGACCGAAGTGGCTGGGGCTGGTGATCTTGAGCACCCCTCGTGGCCCGTCCTGGTAGGCGCCCGCGACATCATCGGTGTCTTCCAGCACTTCGCGCAGCCGCAAGGCATGCTGATGGATCTCGCGGCCGGCATCGGTCAGGGCCAGCGAGCGGGTCGAGCGGTTGAAGAGACGAATCTGCAACTCTTCTTCCAGACGACTGATCTGCTTGGAAACCACCGAGCGGTTGACCTGACGATGATCGGCTGCCTTGGAGAAGCTCTGTGCTTCCACGACATCCAGAAACAGCAACAAGCGGGATGCTTTATCCACGGTATGACCTCTCGTGATGCAACAGGAAAAGGCTCACGCAGCCGTCCTGCTCTTCAGGGTTGCGGCGCGCTTCAGCAGACAGGGACGCCGCCCGCAGATGGCAGGACAATCGGTAGGGACAGACCGGTCGCCCAGCGGGTCAGCATCGTCAACAGGCGAAGCTTAGCACGCCCAATGTTTCCGCTAATACTACGCATCAACGGATTTTCTCGCCTTCGTGTTGCCGTTACTGCATCAAAGACATGTCTGGCTGGCGGTATCTGCCTGACGGAGGAATCCCTAGAATCAACGTTCAAGCGCTGTCGTCGCGTAGCTCAAGCGCCCTCGTTCTCTTCTTCAGACCAGCGATGCCTGGCATCCTGGGAGTGATTGCATGTCTTCAACTCGTACTTCTTCGACATCCTCGCCTTCATCCTGTCCGAGTACCGGCGAGCTGATGTCCCGTCTCTGGCGTTCCACACTGCCGATGACCATCGGCATCATGGGATTGCTGGGCTTCAATCTGGTGGATGCCGCCTTCGTGTCGCGCCTGGGAACGGCGCCACTGGCGGCTCAGTCCTTCACCTTCCCGCTGACCTTCCTGATCATCGGGGTCCAGGTCGGCATGGGCATCGCCATTGCCGCCATCGTGTCACGCACGCTGGGGGCAGGGGAGGACGCTCGTGCCCGGCGGCTCGGCAGTGTGGTGGTGCTGGTCTCCGGCGGATTGCTGGCACTGTTGATGGTAGGACTATGGCTGATACGTGCGCCGGCCTTCCATCTGCTGGGCGCCAATGATCAGGAGCTCTCGCTGATCGAGCAGTACTGGGGCCCCTGGCTGGTGGCCAGCTGGGTGGGCGCCATGGCCTATGTGCTCTACAGCCTGTTTCGTGCCCACGGCAACACGCGGCTGCCCGGCGTGATGATGCTGGTGACCAGTCTGCTCAATCTGGCGCTGGACCCTCTGCTGATCTTCGGTCTCGGCCCCGTGCCGGGGTTCGGATTGGCGGGGGCTGCCTGGGCGACGCTGATCGCCTTCGTGATCGGCCTGATGGTGACGACTTTCAAGCTGTTGCAGGAAGAGTGGATCGCGGTGCAGGGGTTGGTTCAGGAATGGCGGGACTCCTGGCGTCAGCTGACGGGGATCGCGGCACCGGCCATCCTTTCGCAGATGATGCCGGCCGTGTCCGCCATGCTGGTCACGGCCATCGTGGCGACGCTGGGTCAGACCCAGGTGGCCGCTTGGGGGATCGCCTGCCGGCTCGAGACCTTTTCCTTGATCGTGGTGCTGGCACTCACCATGTCATTGCCCCCCTGGTTGGGACGGTGCTACGGCGCAGGTCGCTGGCAGGAAGTGCGCCGACTGATGAATCTGGTCGCCAGGATCGTGATCATCTGGCAGCTGGTGCTGGGCGTGGTGGTAGCGCTCCTCGCCGTCCCCTTGTCCCGGTTGCTGGTCGGCAATGAGGAGGTCGGCGCGGCGCTGGTCCTGCTGATCCCCTGGATGCTGCCAAGCTATGCCTTCCTGGGAATCTGCATGCTGGTGGTCTCGGCCGCCAATGCGCTGGGTTGGCCGCTACGGGCCACGCTTCTGTCCTTCCTGCGTCTCTTCGTGTGCTTCCTGCCAGCCGTCTGGCTGGGCGCTGAGCTCGATGGTCTGCGCGGCGTCGCGATCGGGGCGGCCATCGGCAATCTGCTGGCCGGTATCGTGGCCTGGCGTCTCTATCGTCAGGCGATCGGTGGGCTGGGCAAGCCCTCCCGAGGGCCTGTCGAGAGCGCCACCGCGTGATGCCGATGAGGGGGTGTTCGAGAGGGTGAGACTGCCAGGACGAGTCCTTGACGTAGTGCAAAAGCGGCCATTCTAAAAATGGCCGCTTTTTTGTGCGTAATTGCTGGCAGGTTGGCAAAATTAGCTATCAATCATCTGTATTGGAGGCCAATAACAGAATATTCGTGACGGATTTCACTCTTATACTGGGGTAATTGAGGTCAAGCCACTGAAGGCAGCGCTGCTGCTCGGGGCTGGATCAAGCGATACGTTTCGTGCGCGGCGCACGGAACCCCCTTTCTTCCACCGCCGAGCGCGGTTGCAGTCACGGAGTAGAACAACATGAAGATTCTTGTGCTCGGAAGCGGTGTCGTCGGCGTGACCAGTGCCTACTATCTGGCGCGTCAGGGCCATGAGGTCACGGTCGTGGATCGTCAGGCCAGTCCGGCGATGGAAACCAGCTACGGCAATGCCGGCCAGGTGTCCTTCGGTTTTTCCTCTCCCTGGGCGGCTCCGGGCATTCCGCAGAAAGCCGTCAAGTGGATGTTCCAGGAGCACGCGCCTCTCAAGATCCAGCCGCGCATGGACCCCCAGATGGCCAAGTTCATGGTCAAGATGTTCGCCAACTGCAATGCGGACCGTTATGCCGTGAACAAGGAGCGCATGGTTCGCGTCGCGGAATACAGTCGTCTGTGCATCAATTCGCTGCGTGAAGAGACAGGGCTGCGCTACGAGGACCGTCAGAAGGGCCTGCTGCAGCTGTTCCGCAACGAGGCCCAGGTCGAGGCCGTGCAGAAGGACATGAAGGTACTGGCCGGATGCGGCGTGCGTCACCAGCTGCTGGATGCCGAGGCCTGCGCCGCCGTCGAGCCGGCCCTGGCGCGCGTGCCGGGCAAGTTCATCGCCGGGCTTCACCTGCCGGACGATCAGACCGGTGATTGCCATCTGTTCACCAACCGGCTGGCGGATTACTGCCGTGACACCCTGGGCGTCACGTTCGTCTTCAATACCACGATCCAGCGCATCCAGCGTACTGGTAGCCGGATCGAGAAGGTGATCACCGACCGCGGCGAGATGAGCGCCGACAGCTATGTGATGTGCCTGGGCAGCTACTCGCCCTTCCTGGCACGTGATCTGGATCTGGATCTGCCGATCTACCCGGTCAAGGGCTACAGCCTGACCGTGCCGATCATCAATGCCGATGCCGCGCCGCAGTCCACGGTGATGGACGAGACCTTCAAGGTCGCGCTGACGCGCTTCGATGATCGCATCCGCGTGGGCGGTACGGCGGAGCTTGCGTCCTTCGACCTGTCCCTGCTCGAGAAGCGCCGTGCGACCATCAACATGGTGGTGCGTGATGTCTTCCCGGAAGCGGGCGACTATGCCAAGGCGGAATTCTGGGCCGGCCTGCGTCCGATGACCCCGGATTCCACGCCGATCATCGGTGGCACCAAGTATGACAACCTGTGGCTGAACACCGGACACGGCACGCTCGGCTGGACCATGAGCTGTGGCAGCGCCAGCCTGCTGGCAGACCTGGTCGGCGGGCGTACGCCCGGCATCGACCCGAACGGGCTGAACCTCGGTCGTTACGCTGCCTGAATGTCATGTGCCGTCGTCAGGGCCTGCCGGTGTCGGCGGGCCCTGATCGCTCCCGTTTCTCGTCTCGTGTCATCAGGGAGTCGCTGAGCACGCTGTCAGGTGACGCGTCTCCCATACGCTTCAAGACCTCTCTTTCACCACTCGATACAAGGAAGCCCGCATGACCAAGCAGATCATCTCCACTGACGCCGCACCTGCCGCCATCGGTCCCTATTCCCAGGCGGTGCGTACCGGCAACCTGGTGTTCCTGTCCGGCCAGATCCCGCTGGACCCGGCCACCATGGACGTGGTGGAGGGCGGATTCGAGGCTCAGGCCGATCAGGTGTTCCGCAATCTCAAGGCGGTGTGTGAAGCGGCTGGCGGTAGTCTGGATCAGTTGGTCAAGGTCAACCTGTTCCTGACCGATCTCAGCAATTTCGGCGTGGTCAACACCTTGATGGAGCAGTACTTCAGCCAGCCGTATCCGGCGCGTGCTGCCGTCGGCGTCAAGGAGCTGCCCAAGGGCGTGCTGTTTGAAGCAGAAGGCGTACTGGAACTCTCGTGATGGCTCGCCCATTGCCGGTCTGAAGGAATGACCGGCCTGAACGAGTGGCCGGTCTGAACGAATGACTGGCGCATCGATGCCTTGTCCCTCACTCCCCTCGCTGATTCATCAGCGGGGGGAGTGTCGTTTCAGGGGCATGACGTCTTGAAGGCAGGTGAAGCGTGACATTTGGCGTCAGCATGATTAGCGTAAGGCTAAATGAGCCGGCGCCCACTGCTGACTCTCGGAGCATCGCGGACGAACCCCTTCAAGGAGCAACATCATGGCGCAGTCAGACACAGGCACACGTGAACCCGGCATACGGCTGCGTCAGCTGGAAATGCTGTGGGCGGTGATCGAGTGCGGATCGATGAAGGGTGGCGCGGCGCAGCTTGGCATCAGCGTGCCGGTGGTCTCGCGGGGCTTGGCGCAGCTTGAGCAGACGCTGGGCTATTCGTTGTTCCTGCGTGAAGGTGGCCGCCTGGTGCCCACGCCGGAAGCCGAACGCCTGACCCCGTCACTGGCCCGGATGTTCACCGCGCAGTCCGAACTCAGGCGACTGGCCTTCGGGCCGGGCAGTGGCAAGCGCCCGCGCCTGGTACTGGCAGTGACGCCGTCTCTGGAAGCCTTCAGCACCGGATGGCTTGAGCGCATCGCGGCCAGCGAGTCGTTGAGTGATTGGCTGCCGAGCCTTGAGGTGATGGAAGCCTCGACACATGCCGCGGCGCTGGCCGAGGGGCGGATACACATGGCCGTCACGCTGGAAGCGCCGGAGGAGCCTCAGGGCGGCAAGCGTGCCAGGACAGCGGCCGCACGCGCACGCGAACTCAAGCAGAGTCTGCGCGCCCGGGCCCGTGAGGAGACCGTGCTGGTGGAGGGCACCGAGGAGGGCGCCGGCATCCCTGCGGCGCAGGGTGTCTCCTCAGGCATGCCGGAGCTGGGAGACGATGCCGCATTGTCGGAGGTCGGTATCACTCGCCAGGATGATCTGCTGTCCTCTCTGGACGACACGACAACGGCGGCACAGCCTCCCGTCGAGGCTGCCGACGAGCAGCGCGACGCTGCAGGCCAGACTACTGCGCTCAAGCTGCCACTGATATTGCTGTGGCCTTCGCGCTGGCCACTGCTCGACAAGCCGCTGACGGTGGAACGCCTCAATGAGCGGCCGTTCGTGGAGCTGCCGGAAACCAGCAGTCAGGGGCGGCTGGTCCGTGGACTTCTCAAGCGAGAGCGCGTGACGCCGGCGAGTCTGGTGGAGGTGGCCACGCCTGCCAGCGCCGGGCGTCTGGCGCGCTCAGGCAGTGCTGCCACCATCATCGATGCCCTGTCGGCGCATCAGGTACTCGAGGACGCCGGAGGCGACCTGATCGGCATGCCGCTCTCGATGCGCAGCGAGCGCTATCTGGCGCTCAAGTGGCAGTGGCAGGCAACGCAGGACGATGAATCGCTGCATGAGGTGCAGGCCTTGCTGGTCAGCCTGCTGGAAGAGGCGGTGGCAGCGAGTCTTGCGACGCTGCCTGTCGAGCGCGAGGAATGACGGTCGCGGTGACAGCGAAGGCTACCGACTGAGGGCGCCTGACAATGTCTCGCCCCAGCAATGAAAAACCCGCCAATCGGCGGGTTTTTCATCTTTCACGAAGCGTTCGGTCAGGCTCAGCCCTTGACGACGGTCGCGATGGCCTTGGCGACGTAGGGCAGATTCTCGCTGGAGAAGCCGGCCACGTTGGCGCGTCCGGAGCGCACCATGTAGATGCCGAACTCGTCACGCAGGCGATCGACCTGCTCCGGTGTCAGGCCGGTGTAGGAGAACATGCCGCGCTGCTCGGCGATGAAGGCGAACTGCTCATCCAGGCCATACGGCTTGAGCGCCTCGACGAACTCACGACGCAGGCCATTGATGCGCTCGCGCATCTCGGTCAGCTCGCTCTTCCACTCCGCGCGCAGCGTCTCGTCCTCGAGAATGTCGATGACTACCGCACCGCCATGTGCCGGCGGATTGGAGTAGTTCTCACGCGCGGTGATCGCGGCCTGGGAGCGCACGTCCAGCATGCTGTCCTCGTCCTTGGCGATCAGGATCAGGCAGCCGGTACGCTCGCAGTAGATGCCGAAGTTCTTGGAGCAGGAGCTGGTGATGATGGCTTCATCGACATTCTCGGCCAGCAGGCGCACGCCGTAGGCATCTTCTTCCAGACCATCACCGAAGCCCTGATAGGCGAAGTCGATCAGCGGCAGCAGCTTGCGTGACTGGACGACTTCCAGCACCTGGTCCCACTGCTCGCGGCTCAGGTCGAACCCGGTCGGGTTGTGGCAGCAGGCGTGCAGCAGCACCACATCGCCTTCCGGAATCGTCTTGAGGGTCGCCAGCATGCCGTCGAAGTCGAGGCGATTGTTCTCGTCGACATACGGGTAGCTGTGACGCGTCACGCCTGCGGCATCGAAGATGCCCAGGTGATTCGGCCAGGTCGGGGTGGACAGCCAGATATCACGGCCCTTGAGGTTGCTGGCGATGAAGTCCGCCGCCAGACGCAGGGCACCGGTACCGCCGGGCGCCTGGGTGGCGCTGGCACGGTTGGCAGCCAGCACCGGCGACTCGGCGCCCAGCACCATCGGCAGCACGACCTTGCCGAAGCGCGGGTCACCGTGGGAGCCGATGTAGGTCTTGGTGACTTCGCTCTCGACCAGGCGGTCCTCGGCCTGCTTGACCGCACGCATGACCGGCGTATTGCCGTTGGCATCGCGATAGACGCCCACGCCGAGGTCGACCTTCTGCGGGTTGGTGTCCTTGTTGAAGGCTTCGATCAGGCCGAGGATGGCATCCCCGGGTACACGCGCAATCTGCTCGAACATCTTATTTCGCTACCTCGTCGGTTCTGGCGGCCATGATGAAATCGTTCTTGTGCAGACCCTTCATCTCGTGGGACCACCAGGTCACGGTGACCTTGCCCCACTCGGTGAGAAGTGCCGGGTGATGCCCGACGTCCTCGGCAATCTCGCCTACGCGATTGGTGAATGCCAGTGCCTGCTTGAAGTTGCGGAACTTAAAGCATCGCTCCAATTGCATGATGCCATCGCGATTGAGCAACTGCCACTCGGGAATGGCGGTCTTGAGCGTCTCGATGTCGCTGTCGCTGACCTTGGGGGCATCGAAACTGCAGGCTTCACAGGACTGTCTGGCGAGTTCGGTCATGTCACTATCTCCGGCTTGGGGAAAGAGGGTGGGGCGGGTGAAAAGGAGCACAAGGCGCCGATGCGATCAGCGTGGTGCGAAGCGCGGCGTCTTGAGACCGAGCGCCATGGCCTCGTGCACCAGCGCCATGATGTCGCGACTGGCGAGTTCATGCAGATCGTCCAGTGACTCCAGGACATAGTAGAGCGGCTGCAGGATGTCGATGCGATACGGGGTGCGCAGTGCCTCGATGGCATCGAAGGGCAGGTGCTCGGGGCGCTCGAGACTGTCTTCGAGCTCGCCCAGTGCATAGCAGGTCTCGCGTGGCGAGGAAATGATGCCGCCGCCGTAGAGGCGCAGCGCACGACTGCCATCGGGTTGAACCTCGCGCAGCATGCCGAATTCCACCGTCATCCAGTAGAGGCGGGCCAGGTAGACGCGCTCTTCCTTGCTGGCAGCGAGACCGAGTCGACCGTAGGTGGCGGTGAATTCCGCGAAGGCGGGGTGGGTAAGCATCGGGCAGTGACCGAAGATCTCGTGGAAGATGTCCGGTTCCTGCAGGTAATCGAGTTCTTCGGGACGGCGAATGAAGGTGGCAACCGGGAAGCGCCGCTCGGCGAGCAGTTCGAAGAAGCGGGTGAAGGGGATCAAGGCTGGTACTCGTGCGGTTCGCCAGCCGGTGGCCGCCTCGAGCACCCGGTCGATCTCGTCCAGCTGGGGGATGCGATCCCGGGGCAGGTCAAGATGTTCAAGCCCTTGCAGGTACTCGCGGCAGACGCGTCCCTCGACCAGCGCCAGCTGGCGCGTCATCAGCGTCTGCCAGGTGGCGTGCTCCTGATCGCTGTAATGGATCCTACCCTGGCTATCCGGTTCATGCGCCACGTAGCGGGTGCCCTTGGCCTGAGCCTGCGAGCCGGGCGCAGATACCTGGGATGCCTGTGGCCAGTCACGACCCTGCGGTGCGTTCATGCAACCTCCCGAACGGTATGGCGGCGCTGCGTGGGCAGGCTGCCGTGTTGTCATCATGGCGGACATGTCAGTCCCTGCATGTCGATGACTACGCTAGGCCTTGTCGGACAGCCTTGACCAGTGCCACGGCCTGCTTTTGCGCGGCAGATAGCGGTGCGATGCCCCGTCTCTTGTCACATAATCCTGACACCTGTGCGGCTGATGGCCTCGATCAGTGCCATTCGGGCAGTTTTTTCGTGCCGGCAATACCGTCTATTGTAAGGAATGCTTTACGAGGTTTTTGATAACGCTTACGTTAACGTCATCGATGTGCCGCATTGCCCTGCGGTAGCCCGAATGATGTCCTCGGGTCATCAGCGTTTCCCCTCCGCGCTTGTGATCCTCAAGCGCCTGACCCTCAGAGCCGTGCCGTCAGAGCCACCCTGACAGCGACGATATGCCAACGACAATGCCGAGAACGCCATGCGCCTCAAACTGACCTGTCAGAACCGGATCGGGATTCTGCGCGACATCCTGGCCCCCTTTGCCGATTACGGCCTCAACGTGTTGCGTGGTGAGGTCGGTGGGGAGGCCAACAACTCCATCTATCTGCATGTTCCCAACATGCTGCGCATGCAGCTCTCCACCCTGAAGCCAGCACTGGAGGAAATTCCCGGGGTCTTCAAGGTCACCCGGGTCAGCCTGATGCCCACCGAACGGCGTCATCTGGAGCTCAATGCACTGCTGTCATCGCTGTCTGATCCGGTGATGTCCATCGACATGGAGGGACGCGTGGTGGCGGCCAATCGTGCGGCCGGCAAGCTCTTGGGCGTCCGCATCGATGAGGTGCCGGGGCTGGCACTGACGCGTCACATCCAGGATGTCGACCTGCCGGAGCTGATCCGGCGCAACAATGCCCGCGTCAACGGCCTGCGCCTGCGTGTCGGAGAGGAAACCTTCCTGGCCGACATCGCGCCGCTGCATACCGAGAACGAGGACGTGGCCTCGCTGGCGGGGGCCGTAGTCACCCTGCATCGTGCGGACCGTCTGGGCTCGCGTATCTATCAGATCCAGCGTACCGAGGTGCGGGGGTTCGAGGCCATCTTCCAGGCAAGCCGTCAGCTGTCCGCCGTGGTCAAGGAGGCCAGGCGCATGGCGCCGCTGGATGCCCCGCTGTTGATCGAGGGCGAGACCGGCACCGGCAAGGAATTGCTGGCGCGCGCCTGCCATCTGGCCAGTCCACGCGGGCAGGCACCGTTCATGGCGCTCAACTGTGCGGGCCTGCCGGAGTCAATGGCCGAGACGGAGCTGTTCGGTTACGCCCCGGGCGCCTTCGAGGGGGCACGGCCGGAAGGCAAGCTGGGTCTGCTGGAGCTGACCAGTGGTGGCACCATCTTCCTCGATGAGGTCGGCGAGATGAGCCCGCGCATGCAGGTCAAGCTGCTGCGCTTTCTGCAGGATGGTGGCTTCAGACGTGTCGGCAGCGATGAAGAGACCTTTCTGGATGTGCGCGTCATCTGCGCGACCCAGCAGGACCTGCCGGCGCTGAGCAGCGAAGGGCGCTTCCGCCACGACCTCTTCCATCGTCTCAATGTGCTGTGCGTGCAGATTCCGCCACTCAGGGAATGCCTGGATGGACTGGAGGAGCTGGCACATCACTTTCTCGAACGTGCCGTGCGCCAGATCGGAGCGCGTGTTCGCACTCTCTCACCGGAGGCGATGGCACGCCTGCGCGGCTATCACTGGCCCGGCAACGTGCGCCAGCTGGAAAACGTGCTGTTCCAGGCGGTCTCGCTGTGCGAGGGCGAGGTGATCGAGGCGCAGCATCTTCGCCTGATTGGCGAGGTGCGCGATGAAGGTCTGGACAGCATCGATCTGGCAGGCAGCCTCGGCGATATCCACGACGAGGTGGAGCGGCGCGTGCTGGCGCGTCTTTATCCGGAATTCCCCTCCAGCCGACTGCTGGCCAAGCGTCTTGGTGTCTCGCACACCACCATTGCCAACAAGCTCAAGCGCCACGGGATCGGCTCGGAGGCGGACTAGCCGCGCGAGGATCACGCGAACGCTCACGCGGGCGCTCAGGCACGCAAACAGGCCAGCGCGCCATCGGAAAGGGGAGTGGCAGGATGCTGCCGAGCGCGTCCCGTCACGCGTGTTTTGATTTGCCCGCTAATAAAGCGTATGATTCCGCCATTCATTAGCAAGCTAAATTGACGTTGGCATCGCGGGGCTCATCCAGGGGGTGAGCCCCGTGGCGTGGAGACGGAGAATCATCATGCAACAAGGCACTGACGACGAAGTGGCGCTGCAGGCGATGAAAGCCTGTGATGATGCTCAACCCCTTCACGAGACCATCAAGCCCTCCCTGGGAGGCCTGCTCGGGCGTGTCCACCGCCTGTGGCGTACCTCGATCACGACCGCGGTCGAGCCATTGGGGATGACGGAAGCCCGCTGGACGGTGATGGTGCATCTGGAGAAGCTTGGCGAGGGCTGTACCCAGCAGATGTTGGCCAGCGAGCTGGGAATCGAGATGCCGTCGTTGACGCGCACGCTCAATCAGCTCGAGTGTCAGCAGCTGATTCGTCGCGAACCCCACGCCACGGATCGCCGTGCCCGCTGCCTGTGGTTCACCGAGGCGGGGCATGAATGCCTTGTGCAATTGGGTGAGCGCATCGCGCGAGTTCGCGAGGAGCTATATGTCGGCTTCGAGGATGAATCGCTGGATCAGCTGGCCGGCATGCTTCAGGCGCTGGAGCGCAATGCCAGGCACAGCATCTCCCGCTCGCAGGCCGAGTCGGCAGGCAATGCCCCGGCATCACGGACAGGTGCCAGAGGGACGCGCTCCCGGTCACCGGCGACGCATCGTGAGTCATGAGTCATGGGGCACCAAGGGGCAAGTCGTCCCCTGGTGAGTCGCCTTGCCGGACGCCTGGCACGGCTGGAGAGTGCCAGGCGCAGGGAGGGCGCAAGCGGATCAGCGTGGTGCGTCGTAACGCCCCGGATTGCCGTGGGTGAAGACCACCTGCCAGAGCTGAAGCTGGCGGGCGCGGAAGGCCCCGGCACAGGCACCCAGATAATACTCGAACATGCGCTTGTCCCGCGTCGTGTAGGTGTCGGCCAGTTCATGCCATCTGGCATCGAGGTTGGCACGCCATGCCATCAGCGTCGGGTCGTAGTCGGCACCGAAATTCTGCCAGTCCTCCATGATCAGGTGATGCTCGCTGGCCTGGATCAGTTGACTGGCACTGGGCAGCACGCCGTTGGGGAAGATGTAGCGATTGACCCAGGGGTCCGCGGAGATGTCGCTCAGGTTGGAGCCGATGGTGTGCAGCACGAAGCGTCCGCCGGGGCGCAGCAGCTGCGCGACACGGGTGAAGTAGGTCGCGTAGTTCTTGTGGCCGACGTGCTCGAACATGCCGATGGACACGATGGCATCGAAGGTGCCGACCTCGTGACGGAATTGCTCGTCACGGTAATCCTTGAGCAGGATCTCCACTGGCAGGCCATGGCAATGTTCCCGCGCCAGCGCCGCCTGCTCGGCGGAAATGGTGATGCCGACGACTTCCACGCCATAGTGGCGCGCGGCGTAGGCGGCGAAGCTTCCCCAGCCACAGCCGATGTCCAGCACGCGCATGCCGGGTGTCAGCCCGAGCTTGCGACAGGCGAGATCCAGCTTGGCCTGCTGGGCCTGCTCCAGGTTCTCCGGCGCGATCGGCAATCCTTTCCAGTATCCGCAGCTGTAGCACAGGGTCGGGTCCAGCATGCGGGTGAAGAGGTCATTGCCGAAGTCGTAATGCACCTTGCCCACCACCTCGGCACGACGACGGCTCTGCAGATTGATGACTCCCGCCTGGAGGCGGTAGGCGATGCGCTCACCAAAGGTGTGGGCTCGCTCCCCCAGCCCATGCTTGAGCAGGCGATGGATCATCTCGTCGATCCGTTCGCAATCCCACCAGCCTTCCATGTAAGCCTCACCCAGCCCCAGACTGCCCTGATTCAGCACCCGCCGGAACAGATCCGGATGGCGGACGCAGATATCCCAGGGGTCAGGGCCATTCAGACTGACCCCGGAGCCAGAGAGCAGGCGCTCGACGATCTGTCGTTGACGGTTTTCGGGTAGTGCAACGGGGGCCAGGCGTTGTTCGATACTCATGGAAAAGCCTCCTTGACGGCGCTGGGCGCGTAGAGTCCTGATGGATTCGTCATGGCAAATGGCAGTGATCGACCGCCCCGGGCGTTGGGGCAGTCGAGCGTCTCGCATGGCAATGCTCGGGTGTCACGGCTGTCTGGTACGCAAAAGCTTCGCCTCCGCTCCCGCGTGCTGCGCTGTCCTGGGGGGATGGCAGGCGCCGAACTGGCGAGCGCTTTCGTCTCAGCATAGTCAAGAGTCGTCTAATGCGGCGCTGCAATATCCCGTCGTGGGCGGCAACCCGAGGTTGCGCGTTCCGAACGGCCGTCCGTCTCCGGGGGTTCGTGATGCATGAACGCAAGAAAGCCGCCCCTGAGGGCGGCTTTCTTGCGTTCATGCGCTCTTGTGCTCATGCGCTCTTGCATTCATGCACATGGCCTTGCTGTCAGCTCGGGCTGGCTGACGGGAAGGCGCCTCAGCGGCAGCGGATGGTCCAGGCGACCTTGTAGCCTTCACCTTCGTGGGTGGCGGCGGCCATCTCGGTATCCTCATTGATGGTGCCGCCTTCCAGCTGGTCGTTGCCTTCGGCTGCCTTGGACATGCTGTCCTGCGGTCCGAAGACACGGGAATCAAGCACGTCGTACTTGTCGCGATCCTGCTCCTCGCAGACTTCCAGAGCGCGTTCCTTGACCTGAGCGATGGCATCGTCACGGTCCTCATCGACGGCGCTGACCTCGTAACGCGTGTCCTGCTTCTCGATCACGCTGGTGTTGCCACAGCCCGCAATGAAGGCGGTTCCGGCGATGGCGACGGTCATGCAGGCGGTGCGCAGGGCGTTGGATGTCATGGTCATGGTCTCTCCTTGGAATGAATCAGGCCAATGGCTCGCAGCGAGACGCCGCTCACGGAGCGAGGGCTGGCGCGAGCGATTGCCATGGCGAAATGGGTTACCCATCGTGCTCTGCTGATTGACGTGGGGGCAGTGTCACTGGCTTCAAGTGTGGCGATGCATCGACGCATCCTGTCGGCCAGGCGCGACGACCTCGGTCATGCGCACTGCCACTTTGGTCGTGGCATGTCTCGCATGGGCATGTCGATGCCTCATCTGGACAGCTCACCCGTGGCAAGTGGCCTAGTCTGCAGGGGCCCTTCAGGTCGGACGCCACCGACAGGGGGCGGGTGGTCGGCGTATCGGCAAGTGACGGAAGATGTCGTCAGCGTGCCTGTCTGACGCCGTCCATGCACCAAATCCCATGCCAGCAGGAGCACGTCATGTCAGCCAATGCCAATCGCGGAGTCGTCTACCAGGGAGCGGGGAAGGTGAGTGTCGAATCACTGGACTATCCGACCCTGGCGCTGGGAAATCGCAAGTGTGAACACGGCGTCATTCTCAAGGTCGTCTCGACCAATATCTGTGGTAGCGATCAGCACATGGTGCGTGGCCGGACCACGGCGCCCCAGGGCCTGGTGCTGGGCCACGAGATCACCGGACTGGTCGTCGAGGCTGGTCGCGACGTGGAATTCATCAAGGTCGGCGACATCGTCTCGGTCCCGTTCAACATCGCCTGCGGGCGCTGCCGCAACTGCAAGGAAGGCAAGACGGGGATCTGTCTGAACGTCAATCCGGCGCGTCCCGGCGCGGCCTACGGCTATGTCGACATGGGCGGCTGGACTGGCGGGCAGACGGATTACGTCATGGTGCCCTACGCCGACTTCAACCTGCTCAAGTTCCCGGATGCCGATCAGGCGATGGAGAAGATCCGTGATCTGACGCTGCTCTCCGACATCTTCCCGACAGGCTTCCATGGCTGCGTGACTGCAGGGGTCGGGCCGGGCGCCACGGTCTACATCGCGGGTGCCGGGCCGGTCGGGCTGGCGGCGGCGGTGTCAGCCCAGCTGCTTGGGGCGGCCTGCGTCATCGTCGGCGACATGATTCCCGAGCGTTTGCAGCAGGCCGAGAGCTTCGGCTGCGAGACCATCGACCTGCGTCAGGAAGGCTCGATGGAGGACAAGGTCGAGGCGATTCTCGGCGAGCGCGAAGTGGATTGCTTCGTCGATTGCGTCGGCTTCGAGGCGCATGGCTGTGGGTGTGATCATGGACGTGAGCAGCCGGCGACGGTGCTCAACTCGGCAATGGCGTTGACGCGTGCCGGCGGCCAGATCGGCATTCCCGGCCTCTATGTCACCGAAGACCCGGGCGCCGAGGATGAGGCCGCCAAGGTCGGTGCGCTCTCCATGCGCTTCGGACTGGGCTGGGCCAAGTCTCACTCGTTGCACACGGGGCAGTGCCCGGTGATGAAGTATCACCGCCCGCTGATGCAGGCGATCCTGTTCGGGCGCGTCAATATCGCGGATGCGGTCAACGTGCAGGTCATCAGTCTGGAAGAAGCGCCGCAGGGCTACGCGGACTTCGACGGTGGGGCTGCCAAGAAATTCGTCATCGACCCCCATGCCATGGTGCGCAACGGGCGCGCTGCCTGATATCGGGCATGAGAGACCCTTCGTGACAGGAGGCTTTCGCTACAGACGACGCTGCCACGACCTGTTGACCGGGGCGTGGCAGCGTCGTCTGCATTGTCTGACAGGCGCATGTGAGCACGACAACCTTCAGCGTTTGCAGTGATTCGCGATCAACGTCATCAGGCGGGCGAGTTCCTGCTCGATCCGCTCATCCGGTGCAAGGCCGATATTGAGACGCAGACAATTGCGATAGCGCGCAGATTCGGTAAACCAGGGGCCGATCCGGATATCTAGCTGTGCCTGCTCGGCGGCCTTGCCGAGGGCCCTGGCATCGAGGCCGGGCACCTCGATCCACAGCACCAGGCCACCTTGTGGTTGCGTCACGCGACTGCCCTCGGGCAGATGCTGACTCAGATAGTTGAGGTAGTGGGCCTTGTGCTGGCTGAGCTGGTGACGGACACGTTTGAGGTGACTGGCATAGGCGCCGGAATCGATGAAGTCCGCGACGGCGCACTGTACCAGCGTCGGCACACCCAGCGCGCGCTTGAGATATGGCGGAAGGAATCGGCCGGGCCGACACCAGCCCAGTCGGTAGCTCGGTGACAGGGTCTTGGAGACCGAACCACACCAGATGACGAAGCCGCCTTCGTCGTGGCAGGCCGTTGGCAGTGGCGGCGCTTCGCGATGGGTGAGCTCGAGATAGACATCATCCTCGATCACCGGCACGCGGTAGTGATTGGCAAGCCTGGCCAGGCGCTGTTTCTGCGCGGGAGTGAGGGTGATGCCCTGGGGATTCATGTGAGTGGTGCAGAACAGCCCGGCCTGCAGCTGACCGTTGGCGAGATGCTGTTCGAACTGATCGAGATCGATGCCTTGTGCACTCGAGGGAATCTCGATGACGTCGAGGGACAGCTGCGAGAGCAGATCCAGCAGGCCGTTGTAGCACGGTGAGCTGACTGCCACCGTGTCGCCGGGTTGCGTGCAGACCTCAAGCGCCGTCCTGACCGCATCCATGCAGCCGTGAGTGATGACCAGCTCCTCACTGCCCAGCACAAAGCCGGCCTGGGTGAAATGGCTCGCCAGGGCGCTCAACAGTGCGGGTTCGCCTTGCGCGGCGGGATACTGGGTGAGGGTATGCACGGCCCGCTTCATGGCGCGGCGCAGGCTGCGATCCAGTGCCTGCCGGGTCGCCCTGTCCAGCGCCAGATGCGCAGTGCCCAGCGGCCCGCACCGCCTCTGCGTGCGATGGCGATGCGTGGCGGGCGTGATGACTCGGCTTTCGAAGGACTGCCAGGTGGGCGCGGGCATGACACGTGAAGGCTCGGCGATGAAGAACCCCGATTGTGGGCGAGCCATCAGCCAGCCCTGCGATTCCAGCTCCGCATAACAGCTGACCGCCGTCGACACGCTGATGCCGTGCTGGCGGGCAAACTGGCGCAGCGACAGCATGCGATCCCCGGTGCTGAGTCTGCCGGCCTGAATATCCTGAATGCACTTCTCTGCCAGCTGTCGATAGCGTGCCATGAGCGAACTGTACTGGTGGAATGTCCAGAAACTGTATCTGTACGGCTATGGTGCGGCAAGCGAGACTGGCCCTCGTATGCCGCACGTCATCACCGTGATGTTCCACGGTCGCGGACAGCGGCGGTCATTGCCCGTCGTCAAGGGAACCTCGATCAGGAGACACGCCATGCAGGGACGCGATCTATTGCTCATCACCAGCGTGATGGCAATCTGGGGCTTCAACTTCTCGATGATCAAGCTGGGGGTCAGTGACATGGATCCCTTGCTGATCGCCGCGGCGCGCTTCGCGTGTGCCACCTTTCCGCTCATCTTCTTCATCCGCAAGCCGCAGGTGCCGTGGCGCTACCTGATGGCCTACGGGCTGGTGTTCGGTACCGGTATCTGGGGCATGGCCTCATGCTCGATCACCTTCGGACTGTCCTCTGGCATGGCGGCGGTCCTGTTGCAGACCGATGTGCTGACCACGGTGCTGGTCGGCGTGCTGCTCTACCGGGAGATCATCTCGCCGCGCATGGCGGCAGGCATTCTGGTCTCGCTGGTGGGGCTGGTGGTCTCCGTCTTCACCACCAACGGCAACGTGACCCTGGCGGGACTTGCCTTCATCCTGCTGGCGGCGATCTGCTGGCCCCTGGCTGGCGTGATTCTGCGCAGCTCCGGCACGCGCACACCTTTCGCCTTCAACCTCTGGGGCATGCTGTTTGCGCCGCTACCGCTGATGGCGTTGAGCGTCGCGATGAATGGCTGGGGGGGGCTGAGTGCCACCTATCAACAGTGGGGGATGGATGCCTGGGTCTCGGTGCTGTTCCAGGCCTATCCGACGACCCTCTTTGGTTACTGGGTCTGGAACCGGATGCTGCTCAAGTATCCGATGAGTCAACTGGCCCCCATGACCTTGCTGGTCTCGGTGTTCGCGTTGCTCAGTGGTTACGCCATCTTTGATGAGCAGTTGTCGCTGGCACAGTGGCTCTCGTGCAGCATCTTCCTGTTCGGGATCGCGCTGGTGCTCTATCCCCCGCGTCGCAAGGCGCTTGCGGCCTGTGGCTGATCGCGGCACTCCTGGCCCGGTGCCTGGCGTGGCCTGGCGCTTGTTGTCAAAGGTGCGCTGCGCTATACCGGTGAGCACATGAGGCCAGCGCGTTGCGCATGGTGCTCTCCGCTCAGATGTCCCCGAACAGGAATGCCCCCATGCACGCTTCCGCCACCAGCGCCGTCGATACCGCCAGCCTGATGCCTCAGCACGCCGACTTCTCCGATTGGCCGAACAGCCGTGAATGGCTGGCGCATCTGATCCATTTCGCGACCGTGTCACGTGACTCGAATCTGGCGTTGATCCATTGCCTGCGTGATGCTCTGGAAGTGGCCGGTGTCAGCGCCGAGATCATTCATGATGATGGCGGTGACAAGGCCAATCTGCTCGCGGTGATCGGCCCTGACGTGGAGGGCGGTGTGGTGCTGTCCGGGCATACCGATGTGGTGCCGGTGGAGGGGCAGGCCTGGGACAGTGATCCCTTCACGCTGCGCGAGGCCGATGGCCGCCTGTATGGGCGGGGCTCATCCGACATGAAGGGCTTCATCGCCTGCTGCATGGCGGCGGTGCCGGCGCTGGTGAGTGCAGCGCGTGATGGCAAGCTTGAAAGGCCTGTGATTTTCGCCTTCTCGTATGATGAAGAAATCGGCTGTCTCGGCGCGCCGCGCATGATCGCGCGTCTGCGTGATCGCCTGCCGCGCCCGGCGGCGGTGCTGGTGGGGGAGCCGACCTTGATGAGCGTCGTCGATGCCCACAAGGGCATCACGGTCATCCGCACCACGGTGACCGGCAAGCCGTCGCATTCCAGTCAGGTCAATCTGGGGGTCAGCGCGATTCATCTGGCGGCACGCATGGTCACCTTCATCGAGGACCGCATGCAGGCGCGCATCGATTGTGGGCATCTCGACGAGCGTTTCGAGGTGCCGCATGCCAGCCTGCATGTCGGGCGCATCGAAGGCGGCACGGCCGTCAACATCACCGCAGGGCAGTGCATCTTCGATTGGGAGTTGCGCCATCTGCCGGGCGAGGATGTCGAGGCGATGCTGGCGGAGATCGATGCCTACGCGGAGCGTCTGCTCGTGCCCTATCGCGAGCGGGCGCCCGAGGTGGCGATCCACAGTGAGCGCACGGTGGAGACGGTGCCGGCGCTGGGGCAGGGCGAACGTGATCCGGCGATCCATCTCTGTCAGCGTCTGCTGGGGGAGGCGCGTGCCAGTCAGGCGGTGACCTATGCCACCGAAGCGGGCCAGTTCCAGCGCGAAGGCTGGCCGACGGTGGTCTGCGGGCCCGGCTCCATCAGCGTGGCCCATCAGGCCAACGAGTACATCGACATCCGCCAGCTGGCGGCCTGTGATCGCTTTCTCGCTCAGCTGGTGCGTGAGCAGCAGACGAGCTGAGTGCGAGGGGCTGGCGTGATGCGGACAGAGTCATAAGCTCACAGGATCACAGGGTCCCCGGGCGTGGCGGTTGCTGCTCCGGTATGGGCAGCAGCATGGCGCTGCAGTGACGCAGCAGGTGATCAGTGAGCTGTTCGAGGGTGCTGCCGCCATGGCGCCAGTGATGCCAGTAGAGCGGGATGTCCAGCGCGTGGTCCGGCGCGATATCGACCAGTTCACCGCTGTCCAGCAGGTGGCGCGCCTGCTGCTCGGGAATCATCCCATAGCCCATGCCACTCAAGGCCAGGTGAACGAAGCCTTCTGAGGAGGGACAGAGGTGATGCGGGAAAGGCTCGTCGAAGCCCATCTCGGCCAGCAGCCGATGCTGCAGACGGTCATCCCGGCCATAGACGATGGCGGGCATGCTGCGCAGTTTCTCGGCAGGCAGACGTGACGGGATGACGCCATCCTCTCCGGCGATGTGGCGGCGCACGAAATCCGGGCTGGCCAATGCGCGATACCGCATGCTGCCCAGCGGATGTGAGCGTGCCCCCTGGACCGGGCGTGGGGTCGAGCAGATGCAGCCCGCCACCTCGCCATCGCGCATGCGCTTGAGGGCGACCTCCTGATCTTCCACCAGCATGTCCAGCAGCAGCTCGTGCGTCTGACAGAAGGCACCGGTGACCTGTGGCCACCAGGTGGCCAGCGAGTCGGCATTGATGGCGATGCGCAGGCGCTGCTCGCTGTCACCGAGAGCGGGAATCTGATCCAGCAGGTCATGCTCCAGCAGGCGCACCTGCTGCACATGATTGAGCAGACGCCGCCCCAGCGGAGTCGGCCCCAGGCGTGGCGTGCGCACCAGTACCGGCTGACCCAGACGGGCCTCCAGCAGCTTGATGCGCTGCGAGACCGCTGATTGTGTCAGGCCCAGCGCGCGTGCCCCGCGCTCGAAACCTGCCTGGTCGATGACGGCGGCCAGCGCCTCCAGCAGTTTGTAGTCCAGCATCAGAAATCCTTATGAGTCATTCCCTGAATCAATTTCCATGATGTATTCATCCTAGCGTACTCTGCCTGCGGCTGCAGCGCCGGGAAGTCCGGAAGCGCGCCGAAGACAGACAGGGGCGCAATGCGCTGAATCCGAGAATCATGCAAGGGAAGGGCAGTGTCATGTGGTGGTCAGTGTTCAATGGAGCAGGTGTCGGGGCCGGGCTGATCATCGCCATCGGTGCCCAGAATGCCTTCGTGCTGGGTCAGGGGCTCAAGCGCGAACATCAATGGTGGGTCGCGGGGCTCTGTGCGCTGTGTGATTGGCTGCTGATCGTGGCGGGGGTCTTGGGGCTGGGGGCCTTGATGCAGCAATCCCCCATGTTGATGAGCATCGCGCGTTGGGGAGGTGTCGCCTTCCTGCTCTGGCAAGCCGTCAAGGCGCTGGGGCGCATGCGCAGTGGTGGGCAGCTCACGGCGAGTACGGCGCTCAAGGCGAGCCTTGGCAAGGTGCTGATGGCGACGCTGGCGGTGACCTTGCTCAATCCGCAGGTCTATCTGGATACCCTGGTGATGCTGGGTGCCATCGGGGCACAACAGAGCTCGCCGGCGGGCTTCATCGCCGGAGCCAGCCTGGCCTCGATGGTCTGGTTCTTCGGGCTGGTGGCCTGTGCTGGCTGGCTGGCACCCCGCCTGACCAGTCCGCGTGCCTGGCAGGTCATCGAAGCCTTCATCGCGGCCATTCTGCTGGCCGTCGCCTGGCAGCTGGGCAGTGGCGCCTGGCTCTAGCGGCCAACGCAAGACGGGCATGTGGCAGTCGCAGGCGCGACGCGCCGATAGGTGTAAAGAAAGCATGACGCAGTGTCAGGCGCTCGCGGCAGTGAGAGCGCCCCGGGTGAGCAGTGTCGAGATGGCCGTCAGCGCTATGGCAGAGTTTCGTTACATGTCTGGCGTGGGGGGAGGCAGGATACGGCACCAATGAGGGCGCAAGGTGCATGGGCAGGGCGGCAGGCAAGGCATAGATTCCCGATAACGGAATCGGGACATCACAGGTGATGTGCGGCGCGTTCGCCTGTCATGAATGATGTCGCCCGCCTTTCTCTACCTTGCCTGCCTTGTCGGCAGCCTGACTCAGGAGTACCTCATGAACGCACCGGCGCGTATCGAACAGCACAATCCCATCGGCACGGACGGCTTCGAGTTCGTCGAGTTCACGGCACCGGATGCCGCCGGGATCGATGCCCTGCGCAAGTTGTTCAATCAGCTCGGATTTACCGAGACCCGTCGCCATCGCTCCAAGCAGGTGTTCCTGTTCCAGCAGCATGGCATCAATGTGGTGCTCAACGCTGAGCCGAACAGCCCCGCGGCACGCTTCGCGGCGATTCATGGCCCGAGTGCCTGTGCGATGGCCTGGCGCGTGGCAGATGCCGAGCAGGCGCATCGCTACGCGCTGGCGCACGGCGCACGCAGTGTCCAGCACCCTGTCGGCCCGGGTGAGGTCGGTATCCCGGCGGTGGAAGGGATTGGCGGCTCGGTGCTGTACTTCGTGGACCATCACCGGGAACGCTCGATCTACGACACCGACTTCGTCGCCTTAGATGGCGCAATCGAGAATGCCAACAGCGTCGGCCTGCATACGCTGGATCATCTGACGCACAACGTCGGACGCGGCCAGATGGATGTGTGGGCGGACTTCTATGCCCGTATCGCCAACTTCCGCGAGATCCGTTATTTCGATATCGAGGGCAAGATGACCGGGCTCTTCTCGCGGGCCATGACAGCGCCCTGCGGCAAGATGCACATCCCCATCAACGAGTCCGCCGACGACAACTCCCAGATCGCGGAATTCATCCGGGATTACAACGGGGAAGGCATCCAGCATCTGGCGATGGCGACGGATGACATCTATGCCACCGTCAAGGCGCTCAAGGCCAATGGCGTCAAGTTCCTGACCACACCCGAACCCTATTATGAAAAGGTCGATGCACGGGTGCCCAACCATGAAGAGAACGTCGAGGATCTCAAGGCCTTGAGCCTGCTGGTGGATGGCGCACCGGGTGAAGGAATCCTGTTGCAGATCTTCACCGAGACGGTGATCGGGCCGATCTTCTTCGAGATCATCCAGCGCAAGGGCAATGACGGTTTCGGTGAAGGCAATTTCAAGGCGCTGTTCGAATCCATCGAGGAAGACCAGATCCGTCGCGGGGTGCTGGAGGGCGAGCGGTGAGCTTCATCGCGAGCAGCGGGCGCTCACCAGAGCTGGCCCGCCGGAGTGACCAGCTAGCGTGGCCGTCAGTCTGAACCTTCCGCCTTGAAACGACGACGCCCCGCCGAGATTCGGCGGGGCGTCGTCGTTTGGTCAACTGGCCCTCATGGCGTCATCACATCGTCGGCACGCGCTGATGGTCGATCACCTGACGCAGCACGAAGCTTGAATGCACGCCGGTGACGCCCTCGATACGGGTGATCTGCTTGAGCAGCAGGTCGTGATAGTCATCCATGTCATTGACGACCACCTTGAGCTGGTAGTCGGCTTCCTGACCGGTGATCAGCAGGCACTCCATCACCTGGGGCAGCGCCGCGATGGTTTCCTCGAAGTTGGCGAAGCGCTCCGGGGTATGGCGGTCCATCGAGATATGCAGCAGCGCCATCAGGCTCAGGCCCAGCTTGCGGGCATCGACCTGTGCCCGATACCCCGTGATCATGCCGCTTTCTTCCAGGGCACGTACCCGGCGCAGGCAAGGTGACGGTGACAGGCCAATGCGCTCGGCGAGCTCCTGATTGCTGATGCGTCCCGACTGCTGGAGTTCGTCAAGAATCCGTCGATCGAAGCGGTCCAGTGTCGGGAGAGAAATGTTCTGGCTCATTTTTCGCAATCCATTGGCGGTGAAGGTGTGAATTATGAAATAAAATGCTTTCAAGATGGCGGTTTAGTGGGTTTTTCGCAATCATGCACCCCGATATGAAGCATATACTGTAATCACTGTTCAGCGATCCAGATGTTCGACCATCAGGGTCGTGCGAGCAGGTGGACTGGCCACCCTGTCCAGCCCGCTTCCTGCGGAACCCGGCTCGCTTCTGATCGATGCGAGGCCGCTGAGAGGCCTTCGACGGTGATCCCGCGATCTCTCCTTCCGCGCTGGCAACCGTGATCCGGAGCCACGTCCTGTCGCAGGTAGCGGCCATGTTCTCTACCTCCGACTTGCTTGCCTGTCGCGCTGGCGGCAAGCTTTCGGATGCGAGGGCCTTGATGCCCTCGTCATCTCACATTTACTCAGGCGCCCCGATTGGGACACTGTTGAGCGGGAAAGGTGCCATCGAATCCGCATCCGGATGTCGAACGTTGCTTTCCACGCCCACCACGCCAAGGACACGACCATGACTGCTGCATCCACGCCAAGTGCTGCCTTCGACCACACCAAATATCGCCCCGTCACGCCTGTCGCGCTGACCGACCGCCAATGGCCGTCGCGTACCGTGACCCAGGCGCCGCTATGGGCCAGTGTCGACCTGCGCGATGGCAACCAGGCGCTGCTTGAGCCGATGACGGTCGAGCAGAAGAAGCTGATGTGGAAGCTGCTGGTCAAGATCGGCCTCAAGGAGATCGAAGTCGGTTTCCCGTCCGCCAGTCAGCTCGATTTCGACTTCGTGCGCTGGTTGATCGAGGAAGACCAGGTGCCGGAAGGTGTCAGCATCCAGGTGCTGGTGCAGGCGCGTGAGCACTTGATCGCCCGTACCTTCGAGTCACTGGTCGGGGCGCGCGATGCCGTGGTGCACGTCTACAACTCCACCTCCACCGTTCAGCGCGAGCGGGTGTTCGAGATGGATCGTGAGGGCATCAAGGCCATCGCCGTCGAAGGTGCGCAGCTGGTCAAGGACTACGCTGCGCGTTACCCGGATACCAATTGGGTGTTCCAGTACTCGCCGGAGAGCTTCACCTCCACCGAGATGGATTACGCCGTCGAGGTCTGTGAGGCGGTGATGGATGTCTGGCAGCCGACGCCGGAAAATCGCTGCATCCTCAACCTGCCGGCCACGGTGGAAGTGGGCCCGGCCAATCACTTCGCGGATCAGGTCGAGTACTTCATCAAGCACTTGAGCCGTCGTGACTGCGCGATCATCTCGCTGCATACCCACAACGACCGGGGCGGTGCCGCTGCCGCTGCCGAGCTCGGCCTGCTGGCCGGGGCGGACCGCATCGAAGGGACCTTGCTGGGCAATGGTGAGCGCACCGGCAACATGGACCTGATCACCCTGGCGATGAACCTCTACAGCCAGGGCATTGACCCGGAGCTGGACCTCTCCAATCCGGACGAGATCATCCAGGTCTACACCGAGTGCACCAACCTGCCGGTTCACCCGCGTCACCCGTGGGTCGGTGAGCTGGTCTACACCGCCTTCTCCGGCAGTCACCAGGACGCGATTCGCAAGTGTCTCAAGAAGCAGCAGGCGGACGAGCCGTGGCAGGTCGCCTATCTGCCCATCGACCCGCAGGATCTGGGTCGCGACTTCCAGGCGGTGATTCGCGTCAACAGCCAGTCCGGCAAGGGCGGCATGGCCTTCCTGCTCGAACGCGATCACGGCATCAGCCTGCCGCGCTGGATGAGCCTCGAGCTCGCCCCGCACGTGCAGAAGGCCAGCGAGCAGGTCAGTGGTGAGCTGTCCAGCAACCAGATCCGCGCGATTCTCGATGCCAGCTTCAAGCGCGAGGCACCGCTGAGTCTCAAGGGCTATCGACTGGATCGTGAGGGGGCCGAGCAGCTCACCGCGACACTGATTGACGAGAAGGGTGAGCAGATCGCGCTGGCCGGTGAAGGCAACGGTGCCATCTCCGCCTTCATGGATGCCTGGCAGCGCCACACCGGTGCCACCGTCAGCGTGGTGGACTACGGCGAGCATGCGCTCGGGGAAGGCAGTGACGCCGTGGCGGTGGCCTTCGTGATGCTCAATCTCGATGGGAAGCGCGTCTGCGGCATGGCCGAGGATGGTGACACCGTGAGCGCGTCACTCAAGGCGGTGCTGTCGGCGGTCAATCGCGGCCTGGAAAGCAGTGCACGCAGTGAAGCGGAACGTGCCGAAGAGGCGGGTCCCGTCGCCGTCTGACGGCAATGAGCGACACGAGCGTCCACGAAAGGCGGAAATCCTGCTTGCAGTGACGGTCCACGAAGCCCTCGCCCCTTGCGGCGAGGGCTTCGTCGTTTCTCAAGGCCGATCACTCCCCAGCCCAGTCATGGCAAGGGATGAGCGCAATGTCAGTAGCTGATAACCCCGGCCTTGGCATGGCGAGCGGATATAGACTTTTGTCGGAAGTTGTCTGACGAGTCAATATCCGGACTTGCACCGGTGCCATCCCTGCGTATCATCGCTGCATCCGCGTAAATGATAACGATCTGGTGGTACAACGGATTCGAGAGCACAACAATTCCAAGCGGTGCAAGGGCAACCCCCCTGAGTGACGAGACAATGGATGTGTCCCCATCCCCTCGTCGGTCGGGATTCGCCGGTGCACCTCTCGTTCAGGAGGTCCGCTAGAACAACCCACAACTACTCATCGGTATCGCATGATTCAACTTGATGCTATCACTACCCTGCTGCTGGCGGCGCTTGTCCTCGTCGTCGGTCATCTGATTGTCGAGCGCGTACGCGTGCTGCGCGAGTTCAACATCCCCGAACCTGTGGTCGGCGGTCTCATCGCCACCCTCATCGTCACCGGCCTGCGTGGCCTGGGCTACGAGTTCCAGTTCTTCGCCGGTCTCCAGACCCCCTTCATGTTGCTGTTCTTCGGCTCGGTCGGCCTGTCGGCGGACGTCCGCATGATTCGTGCCGGCGGCAGCAAGCTGATCCTGTTCCTCGTGCTGGTCATCGGCCTGCTCATCCTGCAGAACCTGCTGGGTGTCGGTGTTGCCAGCCTGTTTGGCCTCGACCCGGTACTGGGGCTGCTCGGCGGTTCCATCACCATGTCCGGTGGTCACGGTACAGGGGCTGCCTGGGCCAACGTCTTCGCCGATGAATATGGCATCAATGGCGCGATGGAAGTCGCGATGGCCTGTGCCACCTTCGGGCTGGTGTTCGGGTCGCTGATCGGTGGGCCGACGGCACGTTTCCTGATCAATCGCATGAAGCGTGAAGGGCAGGACATCAATGCCCAGGTCAGCGATTCCGAGTATGACGAGACGGAAGTCCAGCACCCGCTGAATACCGCCAATGCTCTGAAAACGCTCTTCATGTTGCTGCTCGGGGTCGTCAGCGGTCAGCAGCTGCAGGCACTCACGGCGGATACGGCCTTCTCGCTGCCGACCTTCGTGTGGGTGCTGTTCAGCTGTATCGTCATCGGCAACGTGGTGCGCGCCTTCGGCGACAAGCACCTCAATACCCATGCCGTGGATGTGCTGGGCAACATCAGTCTGTCCATCTTCCTGGCACTGGCACTGATGACGCTCAAGCTCTGGGATCTGGCCAATCTGGCACTGCCGATTCTGGCCATTCTGCTGGCACAGGTCGCGCTGGTGTTCCTCTACACCACCCAGGTCACCTTCCGCCTGATGGGCAAGAACTACGACGCTGCGGTGCTGGTCGCGGGTAACTGTGGTTTCGGCATGGGCGCCACGCCGACGGCGATCGCCAACATGCAGGCGGTCACGCAGCACCACGGGCCGTCGCGTCTGGCCTTCATCATCGTGCCGGTGGTGGGTGGCTTCCTGATCGATATCGCCAACTCGCTGATCATCAAGGGCTTCCTCGGCTTCTTCTGAACATGACAGCAGGTGTCATGATGAGATGTCGCAGAATCTGCCTGGCATGAACGACAACGCCGGACTCCATGGGAGTCCGGCGTTGTCGTTTCGGGGAATCCCCCTTGCGGCGCGAGTGATGGGTCACGTCACGCTGTCAGGGAATCAGCTCCACAGTGTCACGATCAGGCCATAGGCCAGCAGCGTGACCACCACGGTGCCTGCCAGGTTCAGGAAGAAGCCGGCGCGCATCATGGTCTGGATCTTGAGGTGCCCGGTGGCGAACACGATGGCATTGGGTGGCGTGGCCACCGGCATCATGAAGGCGCAGCTGGCCGCGATGGCCGCCGGCACGGTGATCAGCAGCGGGTCGATGTCCAGCGACAGCGCAAGCGCGCCCAGCAGGGGCAGGAAGGCGGCGGCCGTCGCGGTATTGGATGTGACCTCAGTCAGGAAGATGATCACCAGTACCACGATGCCCACGAGCCCGATGAGCGGCAGCACGCTGAACATCGACAGCTGTCCGGCGATCCACTCCGCCAGACCCGAGCTCTTGATGACGCCCGCCAGTGCCAGTCCCCCCCCGAACAGCAGCAATACGCCCCAGGGCAGGTCACGCGCGTCTTCCCACACCAGCAGGCGACGACCGCGTGAGGTGCCGGAGGGAATCGCGAACAGTCCGACGCCGATGGCCATGGCGATGCCGGTATCCGACAGCCACTCAAGGCCGCTCTGATTGATCAGCGGGCGGAACATCCACAGCAGGGCGGCTACCAGGAAGGCGATGCCGACACGCTTCTCGGCGCTGCTCATGACACCCAGTGCCTTGAGCTCACGCTTTATCATCTCGCCACTGTCCGAAGTCTCGGATGCGAAGGAGAAGGGCGTGCGCGTCAACCACCACCAGGTGATGGTGCACATCGCGATGGCCACCGGCAGGCCGACGACCATCCACTGGGCGAAGCCGATCTCGATGCCCTGGTCACTGGACAGGTAACCCGCCAGCAGGGCATTCGGCGGAGTACCGATCAGTGTCGCGATACCGCCAAGGCTGGCGGAGTAGGCGATGGCCAGCAGCAGGGCGGCGGCGTAGCGCTTCAGCTCCGGGTCGTCGCTGTCGCGCTCATCCCGGCCACTGGACATCAGGCTGACCACTGACATGCCGATGGGCAGCATCATGATGCTGGTCGCGGTATTGGATACCCACATGCTGATGAAGCCGGTGGCGATCATGAAACCGGCGATCTGACGGCGGGGTGAATGGCCGGCAAGCTTCAGCGTATGCAGGGCCACGCGGCGATGCAGGTCCCAGCGCTGCATGGCGATCCCGAGCAGGAAGCCACCGAGGAACAGGTAGATGGTCGGATTGGCATAGGCTGCCGTGGTGCTCTTGATGTCGTCGATGCCAAGTGCGGGCACCAGCACGATGGGCAACAGCGACGTCACCGGTATCGGCAATGCTTCGGTGGCCCACCAGGTCGCCATCAACAGCGCCAGGCCCACGCAAAGCCAGGCGGTGTCCGGCATGTCGCCCGGGGCAGGGGTCAGCCAGGTCAGCAGCAGCAGGAGCGGACCGAGTATCAGACCGATACGCGCCGCAAGTGGCGCTTGTGGCGGCGTGGAGGATTGATCAACGACGTGATCGGTAGGTTGCTCAGGCATGTCGACTCCAGAGAAGCCCGCTGGCGACAGGCTTCCTCATCATGTTGGTCATCGTGTTGTTGGTATGGGTCATGGTAGGTGATGGCACGTTGTCGTGTTGGCGTTGTTCACTGCACGGCATGCATTCGTTCCTGAACGGGAGGTCATGCACGTCGTGTCATGCTGTCTGCGTCGGTCGATCGCCGCCGAGAGTCGGTCAGGTGGGGCTTTCGGGCCGGCAGGCGGCGCCATTGTCTCAGCATTGCGCCACGGCTCAATAGCCTTCATTGCCTGTTTCGAAACTCCCGTGGGTGAAACCTTGACGCCGCGCAAGCGCGACGCTCGATCCGAGGCGCTCAGGTCGCGTGCGAGGCCTTGCGTGACGCCATCCTGCACGGGTCAGGTTGCTGTCTGGCGACAGACGCTGTCGTTGGCTGTGGACTTGTGAGCGCAAGGGCTGGAAGGTAGGGTTAGCAGCCATGAACGGGGCCAGCGCAGGTCAACTGCGCGGCCCACTGTCGCGTTACTTTCACAAGGAAGATGATGGATGATTCTGGTCACGGGTGGTGCAGGCTACATCGGGTCTCATACGGTATTGGCGCTCATGGAGGCCGGCCATCAGGTGCTGGTGCTGGACAACCTGTCCAATGCCAGCGAAGCCTCCCTCGCGCGTGTGGCGACGCTTGCCGGACGCGAAGTGCCGTTCGTCGAAGGGGATATCCGCAACGGCGCGCTGCTCGACAGCCTGTTCGAGCGTCATGATATCGAGGCTGTGGTCCACTTCGCCGGGCTCAAGGCGGTGGGCGAGAGCGTCGCCAAGCCGCTGGCCTACTACGACAACAACGTCAATGGCACCCTGGTGCTGTGTGATGCCATGGCGCGGGCCGGCGTCAAGCGTATCGTGTTCTCTTCCTCCGCCACCGTGTATGGCGATCCGGCGTCCACGCCGATCCGTGAAGACTTCCCGACGTCCGCGACCAACCCCTACGGCCGCTCCAAGCTGATGGTCGAGGAAGTGCTGCGTGACCTGTCCGTGGCGGATGACAGCTGGCGCATCGCGCTGCTGCGCTATTTCAATCCGGTGGGTGCCCACGAGTCCGGTACCATCGGTGAGGACCCCAACGGCATCCCCAACAACCTGGTGCCCTATATCAGCCAGGTGGCGGTGGGTCGCCTTGAAGAGCTGGCCGTGTTCGGTGATGACTATCCGACGCCGGATGGCACCGGGGTGCGTGACTACATCCACGTCGTCGACCTGGCCGATGGCCACCTCAAGGCGCTGGACTATCTGGCCGGTGATGCGCGTGATGGCGTCCACACCTACAACCTGGGCACCGGCACTGGCTATAGCGTGCTGGACATGGTCAAGGCCTTCGAGAAGGCCAGCGGTCGCCCGGTGCCTTATCGCATCGCGCCGCGGCGTTCCGGTGATATCGCCGAATGCTGGGCGGAGCCGGACAAGGCCTTCAAGGAATTGAAGTGGAAGGCGGAGCTGGGGCTGGATCGCATGATGGCTGACAGCTGGCGTTGGCAGTCACGCAACCCCAATGGCTATCGCAGCAACTGAAGCAGGCATAGCAGCACCGATTGAGATGGGCGTGCGAGTGAGCTCGCACCCCGTCATCAATGGCTTCCTGGAAGCGGCCGTGGGCAGAATCCGCGGCCGCTTTTGCGTATGATGGCCCCGAGCTGAAAGCCGCGTGCTGACTCCCTTGAATTATCTGCGAGACTTCCATGAATCAGTCTGATGTCACCCCTGATCTTGAACTTCTGACGGCCATCGAGACGCTCTGCCGTGAAGCGGGGCAGGCGATACTCGCCGTTGCGCAGGGCGGCGATCTCGAGACACGCGCCAAGGCCGATGACAGTCCGGTGACGGCCGCGGATCTTGCGGCACACCGTGTGCTGGTGGAGGGGCTGGCCCGCCTGACGCCGCAGATTCCGGTGCTCTCCGAGGAAAGCGACAAGGCGGATATCGTGGCGCGCCGTGACTGGCAGACCTTCTGGCTGGTGGACCCGCTGGATGGCACCCGCGAGTTCGTCAACGGCAGTGGCGAATACACCGTCAATGTCGCCTTGATCCAGGGGACGCGCAGCGTGCTGGGCGTGGTGGATGCGCCGGTGCTCAGGGCGACCTGGAGCGGGCTTGATGGCGTGGGCGCGTTTCGCGAGGACGCCAATGGACGAACGGCCATTCGCGTCAGCCCGGAGCCCGAGGTGTTGAGAGTCGTGGCCAGCAAGTCGCATCTCGATGCGCAGACGGCGGCGCTGATCGAGCGTCTGACGCCGGTCGAGACCGTCAGCTGCGGCAGTTCGCTGAAATTCTGTCGTATCGCGGAAGGCGACGCGGATCTCTACCCGCGCTATGCCCCGACCTGCGAGTGGGACACCGCCGCGGCGCAGGCCGTGCTGGAAGCGGCGGGCGGGTGTGTCTTCGATGCGCAGAGCCTGACCGATGGTCAGCCGGATGTCCTGCGTTACAACGCGCGTGACACCCTCAGAAATCCTTTCTTCATTGCCTGTGGCCAGTCTGACGGCCGCTGGCGCCAGGTGCTGGAGTGCTGACGCTTGCGCCTGAGCGAGATGACTCATGATGCGTGAAACTCATGACAATGAGCGGCCCGGGGCCGGTGGTGGCAAAGGCATGCTGCGCCGCGCGGGGCGTGCTCTCTTTGCCAGACGCGCCGATGGCGGTGTCGCCGGTGGGCTGATCAGCGCCGTGCTGCTGTCATCGCTGGCCAGTCTGGTGCCATTGATCTACCACGGGCTGCTCGAGGGTGGTCTGATCCTTATCGGCAACCTGCTGCTGTGGCCGTGTCTGCTGGCGGCAGCCCATCGCCCACGCTGGCGCTGGCCGGCACTTGGCTTGATGGCCGCACTGGGCGTCAATCTCTCGGCCAGTGTGGTCAGCGCCGTCTATTACGATTCGCGCTATGGCCTGGCCTTCGCGCTGAGTTCGCTGGATACCAGTCGCAGCGAGTCGATGGCGATGCTGTTCAAGTTCCCGCTGGCACTCATCGTGCCGCTGGGGTTCTTCCTGCTGGCCCTGTCATTGGCCAATCGCCATGGGGCGGGGTTGGCTCGCGCCCGGCTGGGGGGGCGCAGCGGAATCGCCTTCGTGCTCTGGATGCTGATGCTGCTGGCAGGTAGCTGGCAGTGGGGGCGTGCCAGCGTGCCGCTGGCCATCACCACGCTGTCGGTATCGCCGGGCTGGAACCTGGCCACCACCTCACATGCCTGGTGGGAAAAGGAGCGTTTCAAGGCATTGATGGCGGATGACTACGATTTCGGCAAGGTCACGCTCAGCCCTGACGTGCCGGATGATGCGGTCTTCGTGCTGGTGATCGGTGAGTCCCAGCGGCGTGATCAGCTGTCGCTCTACGGGTATTCGCGTCCGACCACGCCCAATCTCGACGCCCGTCGTGATCAGCTGGTGGTCTTTGATCAAGCTATCGCGCCGGCGCCGCAGACGGTGCTGGCGGTGCCGATGCTTTCCAGTCTGATGGACCCGCGCACCTTCTCGCCGCGCTATCTGGATGCCAACCTGATTTCATTGGCCAATCAGGCCGGCATGCATACGGAGTGGCTGTCACGTCAGGGGCTCGATATCACCTCCGAGCGCACCTGGATCACCGCCATCGCCCAGCGTGCCGACGTCGCCAGAACCATCATGACGGAGTACGACGACGGACTGCTGGATGCACTCGATGAGGCACTGGCGCGCAAGGTCAAAGGGCCGCGACTGATCGTGCTGCATCTGTACGGCAGCCATCCGCCGGCCAGCCTGCAGTACCCCGACTCGCTGCGTTACTTCCTGACACCGGACAGTACCTCGCCGCTGACCGATGCCTATGACGACAGTATCCGCTTCACGGACCAGGTGCTGGAGGGCGTCTTCCAACGTCTCGAGGGTCGCCATGCCGGCGTGCTCTACCTTTCCGATCATGGTCTTGAGCATGATCCGCTCAGCGATGCTTACGTGCATGGCGGTGATCGCCCCAGCCAGGCGCCTTATCGCATTCCCCTGTGGCTGTGGCAGGCGGGGCGTGGTCCCAATCCCGAGCGTGAGATGGTGCATCTGCGCGAGCATGCCCGTCAGCCGTTCGCCAGTTTTGATCTTCCCTATCTGGCCAGTGACTGGATGGGAATCCACTTCTCGGGGGACAAGCCATGTCTGTCACCCTGGTCGGCCTGCTATCAGCCGCGCGAGCGCCATCCAGTGCTGGATCAACTGGGGCGTCTGAACTTCTTCGAGGATCTGCCGTCGGACTTTCTTGCCCGGCCGCTGGCCCCCGGTGCCGAAGAACTGGAAGAGGCCGTGGAGGCCACGACGCGTCTGCTGGAAAGTCCGGATGGCTTGCTCGACAGCGCTTCGGATGGCGCGTCATCCGCTCGTGCACAATCTTCTGGCGTGACGGCGAGGGAAACCTCCGCGCCGATCACCCTGTCACCCCCTTCACTACCCTCAGAGACACCCAAGGACTGACATGAAAATCACTGTCTTCGGAACAGGTTACGTAGGTCTGGTCACCGGCACCTGTCTGGCGGATGTTGGCCATGACGTGATCTGCATGGACGTGGATGCTGCCAAGATCGAGCGCCTCAAGCAGGGTGAGATCCCCATCTTCGAGCCGGGGCTCGAGAGCATGGTGATGCGCAACGTGGAGGCAGGGCGTCTCAACTTCACCACCGACGCCCGCGAGGCCGTCGCGCACGGCGTGCTGCAGTTCATCGCC